>NZ_LUAW01000011.1 GCF_001605895.1 Acinetobacter pragensis | reverse complement strand
CATCAAAAATCTAAAAATACTTAATTTTCAAATAACTATAAACAATAATTCAAATAAAAAGATCAAGAAAAATCCAAATAAGGCAAAATTCTAATCAGAATTGACATTCTAAAAGTCACTTAACTTAATAAAAATATTGTAACCCATAGAACTTATACATATTTAATTATCATTAAATGTTTTAAAAACTACAGAATAAAATTTAAGAATAATTTTTCAAAAAATTCTATTATTTTAATAAATGTTTGCAATTTGTAATAATAAAATTATTTATTATCATTAAATATCAACACCCCCATTTCAAATCAAGATATACATGAACTTAAAACCAAAAACTGTAACATTTAAATAATAAACATTTTATTTTCCTATGCTAATAATATTTTATCCAGTCACTTTCGGCATGGATTTCTTCTCGATTGAATGAGGTACATAAAATGGCTAACATTTCTGAAAAGAACCAAGAAAATCGTCAAAACAATCAACAAAATCAACAAGGCCAGCAGCAACAGCAGCCTAACCAGCAAAATGACCAACAGGGTCAGCAACAGCAACAACCGCAAAATGACCAACAGCGTCAACAAGGCCAGCAACAACGGCAACCCAATCAACAAAACGACCAACAGCGTCAGCAGCAGCAACAGCCGCAAAATGACAAACAGCAAAACAATCAACAGCAGAATGATCAGCAACGTCAGCAGCACAAATAGATCTTTAAGCTGCTAGATTTTAACGCTTACATTCCCTTTTAAATTTCATCAAGCCAAGAATTCGGATTTCTATCATTTGAATTCTTTAGTTTGATGCAAATGGAGATCATTATGACTGTCAATGACCATCAAAATGAAAACCCAATCAAGCATGATTGGCGTACAGACTATTCTAACCGCCCTTATTATGGTGATATCCAAAAGGACATTCCAGATGTAGATTACGACCGAGATCTTCGCTCTGCGTATGAGCTTGGGCAACATGCCCGCAATGAACGCGGCAATGATGCCAGGTTTGAAGATTCGGAAAGTGATTTGAAGGTCAAATGGGAAGAATTGAAAGCGGAGTCCCGCTTAAAGTGGGAACAGGCCAAGCATGCAATTAAAGATGCATGGGATAAAATGTAAGCTGTGAATTGATGATGAGTCCTCGCTGACTCATCATCACTATAATTAATAAAAATTTAAAAAATGACATAGAGCACTGAATGGACTTCATAAAAATATTGCTGCACGACACAACATGGAGCTTTGCAATCGAGATAGTTATTCGATGCATTGTCATGTATGTCTTGATAATTTTAGTTTTAAGGTTTTCAGGCAAACGTGGTGTCAGGCAGCTTTCTATTTTTGAAATCGCAATTATCTTAAGCTTGGGTTCCGCTGCCGGAGATCCCATGTTTTATGATGACGTCCCGCTTATTCATGCGGTTATCGTTTTTGCTGTCATCCTGTCTTTATATCGATTAACAACGTATCTAATGATGAAATCTGATGCTATTGAAAATATATTGGAAGGCAAGCCAATGTATATTGTAAAAAATGGATTGCTGATCGTTGAGGATATTAAACAAGAAAAATATTCATACGATGAATTCTTTGCTGAAATGAGACAGAAAAAAATTGAGCATCTCGGGCAGGTCAAAGTAGCCCTCTTGGAAACTGATGGAAATTTAAGTGTCATCCCCTTTAGTAAAGAAAATATTAAGTGGGGATTGCCAATTTTTCCCGACAATTATAAGCAAGCTGAAGAGCACATTATTGATCACCACTATTCATGCATGTTGTGCGGCCACACGCAGCTTCTCAATAATTTGTCTCATAATTGCCCTCGATGTGATTGTACACACTGGGCCAAATCGTCTTTGAAATGTGAAAATAATTAACTCTGAAAATTTTACAGCCATCACACCGAACAAAATACAAACACTTTTTTACTCTAATTTTTTATACCGGCTTTAATGTTTTAAGGAGTTTTCAACTATTGCAAAACCTTTCTTTGATCATTGTTCTAGAACAACACACTAAGGGACGTAGCTCATGAAAATATCAAAAACCTCCAAAATTGATCAATTTGATAAAGAGGCATATGTAGACCCAAAAGGAAAAACGCTCACTTCCTCTCTAGGCGTACCAGTTGCAGATAATCAAAATAGCCTGAAAATTAATGAAAAAGGCCCAACGTTATTAGAGGACTTTCTTTTAAGGGATAAGCTGATTCATTTTGATCGAGAGCGTATTCCTGAACGTGTAGTTCATGCGCGCGGCCTAGGTGCCCATGGATATTTCGAAGCCTATGAAGGCAATGAAAAGTGGACTAAAGCAAAGTTCTTAACCGATACCCAAAACCCGACTCCAATTTTTGTCAGGATATCCACTGTTCAAGGTGGACGAGGCTCGGCTGATGTGGTTCGTGATGTACGTGGATTTTCAATTAAATTCTATACAGAAGATGGTAACTACGATTTAGTTGGGAATAATATTCCAGTCTTTTTCATTCAGGATGCGATTAAATTTCCTGACTTTGTACATGCTGTAAAGCCAGAAGATCCGAATGAAGTTCCAACTGGCCAATCGGCGCATGATACGTTCTGGGATTTTATTTCACTGAATACAGAAGCGTCACATATGACTACATGGATCATGTCTGATAGAGCAATTCCAAGAAATCTACGCTCTATACAAGGTTTTGGTGTACATACATTCAGATTAATCAATAAAAATAATGAAGCTTTCTTGGTTAAATTCCATTGGACCCCTAAACAAGGTGTAGCCCAAGTCGTCTGGGATGAAGCATTGAAACTCAATGGTAAAGATCCCGACTTCCATCGCCGCGACTTATGGGATGCAATTGAACGCGGCAATTATCCAGAGTGGGAATTGGGTGCGCAGATTTTTACCGAAGAAGATGCCGCACAATGGGATTTTGATGTGCTTGATGCCACAAAACTGGTGCCTGAAGAGCTTGTGCCTATTACTCCCTTAGGCAAATTCACCCTAAATCGAAATACAGATGATTTCTTTGCTGAAACTGAGCAAGTTGCTTTCAGTCCGGCCAATATTGTTTCTGGTATTGATTTTAGTAATGACCCATTACTTCAGGGCCGATTGTTCAGTTATACGGACACTCATCTGCATCGGCTAGGTACAGCAAACTTTAATCAAATCCCTATTAACAAACCTGTCTGCCCTTTTCATACCAATCGACGCGGCGGATACGCGAACCATGAGGTCTATAAAGGCAAAGCCAATTATGAGCCTAATTCTGTAGATGACAACTGGCCAAAAGAAGCCAGCGATGATCCTCATGCATTCAAAACACATCCTGAAGAAGTGCAAGGCATTAAACTTAGAATTCGTCCCGAGAGTTTTGCGGACCACTTTTCTCAGGCAACGATGCATTATCAAAGTCTGGCTAAACACGAACAGCAGCATATGAAGGATGCATATTCTTTTGAGCTTTCAAAAGTCAAAGCCGTTGAAATTCGTAAAAGAGTGGTAAATGAAGTACTCGCTAATATTGATTTAGATCTAGCCAATTATGTTGCTAATGAATTAGGACTGGCTGCTCCTACGCGTCAAAATGATGGCTTAAAAAAAGCAGCAGTTTCATCTTCTGAATATTTAAGTACATTGGCATATCCTGCACCTGACATCAAACAACGTAAAATTGCTCTGCTGGTTCATGATGGTGCAAATGCAATGTCTATTGATGCAATCAAGGCTTGGGGTGAATCAGAAAGTGCGGTCGTTGAAGTTTTGGCTCCGAGTGCCGCACCGGTGAAGTCGAATGATGGTAAAGAGATTGCTGTGAAAGGCCGTCAAAATGGTGAGCCATCTGTTACTTACGATGCCGTAGCGGTTGTTGATGGAGATAATTTAGACGTTTTTCTAAAAGATGGTGTTGCTAAGCATTATGTTCTGGAAGCGTATAAGCATCTGAAACCGATTGTACTGCTAGGCGATAAGGAATCTTTAATTAAAGACCTAAATCTTACTCAAGATCCTGCGCTTATCACTTCACAAAGTTTTAATGATGTCAGTGATCAATTTAAGAAAGCGATTCAGGATCACCGCTATTGGGATCGGGAAGATAAAGTTGCTTCTATACCTGCCTAATTTAACAAGCAGTAAAAAAAACCGCCCAAATGGGCGGCTTTTTTTATTTCAGCAATCTATATCGTTCATGCGGCAGTGTTTTTAGTTCGAACATGTGGTCATAGTCATAACTTGGTACTTTGATGCCATATTTTTTGCATACGTCCGATATGGCATAGCTCATAGAGAACATATTGTCGTGCAGCATATAAACGAGCTGTGGGTTAAGTTTGGCGAATGCCGGGCTATGGGTGTTCCACCAAGCCTGAAATAGCCGAGCATGGCCACAAAGCATTTCTATAGATTGGCTTTCATCTATATGAATATCCCCTTTTGCTTTGATTTGCATGGTTTCTAGGTAGTCCACAGCATCTTGGAAATGCATGGCCAAGAGTTCGCTATAACGTGGGATGCGAAAGTGCTTGTTATGTCTAGCCCAGAGTTCAGTGCGTTTCTTTGTGCTGCCCTCACAACGTCGGTCGACAATTTCTTTGAGTAAGGCTTGTTGTTCTGCGTTGATTTTTACTCGAGTGTCGATTTGTTGTTGCAAGACTTCTTTTTCCAGTACGTCGAGTACCCATTTGCGGAACTCTTTGGCGACTGGTGTGCGGGCAAAGAATGTAATGAGATGGCAACCACGTAAAGAGAAAGCTCTAATTTGCTGAACCCCACCATTCGTCTGCACTTCAACTAGACGTGTCATATCAGAAGTAAATTCATCAGACTTACGATTAAAAATTTTCGTTATAGCTGTTTCGGGATTGGCATATCCTAAGGCTAACCCAATTTGGGTTACCCCTATCCAAACTTGACTATTATTCACTAATAATGGTTTCAAGTTCACTTCATTAAATGTTAATGCTAGACTATTCATGTCTTTACTCCAAGGTTTAGACAGAAGCCCCTGGTCCGCCAAGATTAAGGGGCTTCATTATTTGTGTTAGCTATTAGGCTGATTTTTCAACCATTCTTCAATAATAAAATTTAGTTGAGCTGTCATAGATCTTTTGTTTACTTCCGCATTTTTCTTTAGCTCTGCTATCAATTTATGGGGTATTCGAATATTCAATTGTCTATCTTGTCTCGACATTTAAGAAACTCTTTATTGATATCACAGTGCTAATACTAATACCGTGCTAATATTGAAGTCAAGCACCGTACTAGCATATTCTTACTAAAATTTATTTAGGCTTCATTCTGATGGCTAGAACAGATCCACAATTTAATCTTCGTGTACCAATTGAACTTAAACAGCAGGTTGAAAATGCTGCTAAAGAAAGTGGCAGGTCTATCAATGCCGAGGCTGTATTTCGTTTAGAGCAAAGCTTTAGAAATGAAATTGGGTATCTAGAAAGTGTGCCTTTAGAGAAATTATTAGCTGTCGTTATGAAAAAGCTCGGGGAAAACTCTATACGACTTACGAGTGAAGAAATTGAGCGCGGGGAAAGACTCTCAAAAAAAAGTGATGAAAACTAACTTTGGTTAGTTTTTGGGGTAAAACCAAGTTAACCTATTTTTTATAAATATTTAATACAGTTGTTTAGGGTAAAAATGTTCAGCGAAATAAATTTAGCAACCGATTTTATTTTCAAGATTTTCAGTAGAAATAAAAAATTTGTTTTAATGTTTTCAATATTCTTATTATTATACTCTTACTTTGGATATCAATTATTTAGCCCACCAATTGACACAGAAAAAACTTTCGATTTATTTTTTCAAGACAATATTTTTATATATTTTGGTATTCCCATACTATATTTACTCTCAAGCGAACTATATTCTGCTTTCAGAAGTACAAAGAATTTAAGTGATATCGATACCTCTAGAGAGATCAATCAAAATCCCAATAGTAAAGTAGAACAAGGCAAAGAAGAAAGGCTCACTGATTTAAATTCACTCGATAGCTTTAAGCTGTATTTTTTAAAAATAGTAAATACTCTGGAAGAAAAAAGTATCGATTCAGATAAGAAAGCATCGATACTTCTTGATAATGGAAAACTATATTTTATTACAGGAATTACTTATTTCATTATCGCCATCATATTTTGGCAAATATATATAAGCTACATAGGTGAATTTAAAACTAATCACATATATGGCATCATCTCAACCTCATTAGTATTTATATTTATTGAGTTTATAAGTGCATGGTATCTTCGCCAGTATAAAAGTTTCTCTGATACATCAACCTACCTAACCAAAATTAAATCAATTTTTGATAAATATATGCTGATATATCTTGTCTCTGCTGAAAAGGGTGATAAAGATTTTACTATCTTGTTGGAGCAACTTAGTTCAGAAATTAAATGGCCAGAAACTTACCTATTAAAGAATGCTGATGTTAGTTTTGCTAAAGATGCATTGGAAACAATGACGACAATGGCACAAGCATTTAAGAATGAAGTAAAAAATAAAGAAGCACCATAAGGTGCTTTTTTTAGTTCTCTTCTTTGTTTTTGAATTGCCACACATTCATTACCTAAATACCGTCTAATACTGTGCTTATCCAAACAAAAAGATGGCTCATATTGAAATATCTTTACCGAATGCGTCAATAATTAAAGTTAATAAGAACAAGTAGATAATAAAAATTTTAAAATTAATGCATAAAATCATTGTTTTATGCATAATGTTTAAATATAGTGTTTTTAGATTCTTAAGAGATTGCTAACATGGCTTTTAGAGCAGATGAAGAGATAAAAGATGGTAAAGCATGGGCTGAAAACTATCTTCTGTCTCGGCTTAATGATTTAAGTACTAAAGAACAAAGCGAAAGTAGAAGCGTTCTGCAGGATTTATTTATTGATCTAGGTCCTGTTATAGATTGGTATCCTGATTGGCATCCTTTACTAAATATCCAAAAGAAAACTAGACAAGTAGTCGCTCCACACGCAGATTGTGGATATAAAGGTTTAGATCATACTGTTTTTTTTACTCACGGTTTCATTACCTGTCCATATGATGATGGACAAAAAGTCATAGACTCCGTTCGTAAACAAATACCGAATGATGCTGCTTTAATTACAGCAGAACGTTTAGCAGTGAAGTTTTATAGCTCACAAGCAACTGCAGTATTAGTAAAGTGTGAATGGAGTAAACCACTTTACGATGATGGAACTATCCCCTTGTCTACAGCTATGCCTTTAATCTTAGAAAAAGCCGTTGATGCTTCTAAGATAAGCACTTTTGCCGAAACTTGGGACAACATGTTGCCTCACTTATTGGGTAAACCGCATGGACGTAGATCTTCTTTATTTGTAAATCAAGAAACAGGTCAAGCCATTAAGAAAACATGGGAATTATTAATCAATTCAGGAATGTTTGGCCCAATAAATACGCGCAAGTAAAAATTAGCACCTTCGGGTGCTTTATTCTACAAGTTTAGGAATTCTTGGCTTGCTTGGGATTATAATCTATGCAACCTTATCTATTTCACCAATATCCTGTTCTTCAATATTCTCTACCTTAAAAGCATATTTATAAAAGTCATTCATAAATATACCCGCATCAGCACACCTCTCAACATATTTTAGGCATAAAAATGCAGCAGCTAAACATATTGCATGCAATGCAACTATGATAAAAACACTTAATAGCATTCCTTTATCGTAGTAGCTTAGTATCCAATCCATATACTTCTGAGCTTTATAAAAAGGGATTAATCCTACAAAAGCAAAAGCGATATACCCAAACAGTGATAGCAGAATCGTGTACCACTTAGCCCTAGCTTTAAACTCTATTAAAGTACCGTCTTCATCCCTTTCACGTTTCAACCTATTCCTTACTTTTACGTATTCGCCTACCCACATATCTGCATTTTCATACTTGGTAAAGAATTTAGCCTCACTATATGTAAGTGCTTCATTGTTAAAAAGTGATTTGGCTAGCCTATCCTTATACAAATTTGAACGCTTTTCTAGCTCAGAAGATTCAAACTCATCTGCTAATTTCAAAGCCTCAGCTTTGCTATCTTTTGAATGTTTTAGATGTGCCAATCTATTGTTCAAATGCGCCAAAAATATCGGTACAACGAGAACTGCCAACAACCCACCAATTTTTAATAAATTTTCCATTATCATGTTTTTTATAAAATAAAAGTTTGATTTAGGACTATTTTAAAGTTTTGTCAACCAAACTAAATTTTATAATACTTTCTAACTAGATTCATTGAGCAAACAAGCTGAGAGTTGTTAGACTTCGGCTAATGTTTTGACTTTAAAATAATTTATGAAATTTTTACTTATTTTAGTTTTGGGGTTCACTTCCATCCAAGTTTATGCAAAAAAGTGTGCTGACTTTAGTACTCAGCAGCAAGCACAGAAATGGTATGAGCAAAGGAAGAAATCAGGACAGACAGGCTGGAAAAGTTTAGACCGCGACGGTGATGGTCAAGCATGTGATTGCTTGCCGGGTGGAAATGGCAAGAAGTGCCCGAAGAAGAAGAAATAAACTCTTATCTTTTTTATTTTAAACAGTTAGATCTAGGTTCAAAAAATGCCCGTTCCAAATCGCAAAATTATTAAAGAGCAATTAATCACTCTAATTTCTGAGAGAGGTTCAATTACCCCTGAAATTGCTTATAGTTTTTTTTCAAGTCTATGGGCTCTAAGCCCTTCAGAGCTGAGTGAAGAAAAAAAAGGGCGTCCCATTTATCAAAATAAAATCCGCTGGGCCCATCAAGATCTAGTTCAAGAAGGCCTAATTGAAAAACCCATAACTGCTGGTAGAGGAAATTGGCGTCTACAAATAACGGAAACTCTCCCACCTGAAGAGTATGAAGAAAAGTTTTCAGATGGATTAACCGAAGGTTCTACTAAAACAGTCACAATTAATGCGTACGAGAGAAATAAAAAAGCACGTAAAAAATGTTTAGAAATACATGGTTATACTTGTGCTGTTTGTTCATTTGATTTTGAAAAAACATACGGAGAAATTGGTAAAGAATGCATTCATGTACATCACTTAATCGAAATCAGTTCAATTAAAAAAGAATACGTTGTAAATCCAAAGGATGACTTAGCCCCTGTTTGCCCCAATTGTCATTACATAATCCATCGAAGAAAGCCCGCTTTTACTATTAGTGAAGTAAAAGCTATGCTACTCGTTGAATCATCTTAATAAACTCAAATATAATGCCACACGGCACTCTACCTTTTAGAAAAAAGTATCTGCGGAGACATTGAACCGCTCAGATAGCGCTTTAATATGACGAATGTTCAATTGGCGTTTACCGCTTAAAATTTCTGAGATAACAGATTGGGTTGCGACTTCTGGTAAATCAGACTGACCCAAACCGTGCTGCGCCATCAAAAAAGCTAAAGCCGCTCGGCCATCGCCTTTGGGCATAGGTAAATGTTCGTTTTCATACGCAGAAACTAAATCGCCCAGCTGATGAATAAGCCCCATTAAAGGATGTGACTCATCATCACCAACGGTATCTAAAAGCTCATCCAAGGCTTCAACAAGTGTATTCACAAATCATCTTCATTTTCTGGCTTGCTGACATAATCGAAATGAAACCATGACAGTGCGCTGAACCCCGTCATGGTTTCATATAAAATATTGATGCTTGTGAGTAAATTTCAAGCATTTTGCATAATACCCATTATAAATATCTTATTTTTCTTCATAAATAAGAATTCTAAGCACTGACTTAATATTTGACAAATCGTTCCATAATACCTAGTATACCACCTCAGCTTACCCCTCTCGGGCTTATCCATGAGTGATGAAAAATCTAATTATCCAGGCCGTCCTAGACAGTTTGAAGATAAAGAGATCATTGATGCAGCCGTAGCTGTCTTTAGTACCAATGGGTATGCAGGCACTTCTGCGCAAAATTTATGTGATAGCACAGGCTTAGGAAGAGGAAGTTTATATAACGCTTTCGGCAGCAAACAAGCCTTATATGAACAAGCTTTATTACGTAGCCATGAACAAACTATGGCTGCTCAATTATCTATCCTGACACAGTCAGGACTGCTCAAAGATCGATTACGATCCCTCTTGCTTTGGGGGATTGCCGAGGATCTTTCACAATCAGAAAAGCACGAAGCAATGGTCTTATTCTCCGCTTTAGAAATGGGAGATAAAGATCCGGTCGTCGCAAATCTGAATCAAGAGTATCGACAACGCCTAGAGAAATCTCTCATCGCAGTATTTGTCGAAGGACAAGCAAATGGGGAATTCAGCAGCAAAGCTTCAGCCCTTGAAATGGCTCGAAGCTTTTTAGCTGGTTACTACGGCTTGCGTGTACTGAACAAAAATATTTCAGATAAAAGCTTTCTGGAAGATGTAGTTAATGGCCTCTTAGCCAACTTGTAATTACATCACCAGTGCAAAAGAAATTAAACCCTTTAATTTTGTAATGATCGTTAAATAAATAGGAATGTGTTAAAAAAATGCCGTTAGCAGTATATATATTAGGTCTGGCGATTTTTTCAATTGGTACAGCAGAATTGATGGTCGCTGGTATGACCGCCACTTTATCCCATGCCTTTGGAATTAGTGTAGGTGACGTTGGACATTTAATTTCATACTATGCCTTTGGTGTCATGTTAGGTGGGCCTGTTCTCACCTACTTTTTCCTCAAATATAAAGTTCAATATCGCAAAGTCTTACTGATTCTTTTAGCACTCTATGTGGTGATTCAAGGTCTTAGCGCATTTACTTCCAGTCATGCTGTTTTGATCGTCATCCGTCTTGTCACTGGTGTCTTATGTGCTGGCTGCTTAAGCCTTTCACTTGCCATAAGTATGGCCATGGTTCCAAATCATAACCGCCCTCGCGCAGCAGCGATTGTGATTGGTGGTTTTATGATTTCCAATGTATTTGGTGTCCCTCTTGCGACCATAATTGATCAACAATGGGGCTGGCGTATCACTTTTGGTTTAGTCGCTGTATTGGTATTTGTATGCCTCATCGCTCTAGTACGTCTTTTACCTGAAGTAACTGGCAGTGGACAGCTCAAAATGGAAGATGAGATCAAAGCCTTTAAAAATAAAGCGTACTGGAAAGCCTGTGCAACCAGCTGCTTGATTCTAGGTGCAAGCTTTGCAGCATTTAGTTATTTTGTCCCTGTTTTGGTCGATATTACTGGTTTCAGCATGCAAGTTGTGCCATTTATTTTGATGGCATTTGGTTTTGCAAATATTGTAGGTAACACGATCACTGGTCGTTTAGCACATGATCACAGCCTTAACATTATGCTCATTGGACTAACCGTATTAACTATAGCCTTGTTCGCTTTTGCAATCTTTGCCGAATATAAAACGGTGGCAATCATCGCAATAATCTTAATTGGTTTATCAGGTGTTCCAATGAATCCAGCAATGATGGCGAGAATTGTCAGTGTTGCCCATCCTGGGCCTATGGTCAATGCGGTACATACATCGGTAATTAACATTGGTTTAGGCGGCGGCTCATATATTGGCGGTTTAGCGATTACAAATGGTTATGGCTTACGTTCAGGCTTATGGATTGGTGCTGTATTGGCTGTATTAGCATTGGCTTCTCTTCTGCCTTACATACGTAATCGTCAACAAGGCTGGTCTTAAACTTTTCTTAATATGATTAGAAAATACGTGTTAACAGAAAAGTATATTTAAGTGATTTTCTGAGTTTAGTGCTTGTGCTGTACGTTCTAACGCATACTGCACAGCACCATAAACACCGCCAGTTTCTTTATAAGTTTTGTTCCGAAAGCCCTCATTATCACGAATTATTGTGAAATTTAAATTTTCCCTGTCTTATCAATGTCGCCGCTCAACATCAAAGTGAGTAAAGCTCCAATGAAAGCTGGAATAATCTTAAGGATCCAAGGGATGTATTTTCCTGCCTACCATGCTGTATACAATGCAGGGTGAATCCGCCACAAGCATGATTACAAAGATCTGTCCGCTTTAATTATCGTTTAATCAGCAATCTACGGTTGGTCATTCTGTAGCAGCGGTGGGCCCAAATAATTATAGAAAACGGTTCTAAATTTGACCAAATAGTAAGTATTAGCCAAAGAAACGCAAAATAAAAGAAGTTAATATTCAATCTCTTGAAGTTTAAATTAAAGTCTTTTTACAATGAGAGAAATTTTAAATGAACCATCAATTGAGTTACTTAATTGGGAATAAAAATTCTTATTTACAATGCGATTTAACTAAAATTTTAGATTCATTAGCTATTACTTTTCCTGAAAAAATAGCAATAAAAATTGAACAAGAATCTATTACCTATAGCGAACTAATAAAAAAGGCAAAGAGTTTAGCCTATCAACTGCGAGAACTAGATATTTCCATTGAAGAGCCTATAGGGATTCTTCTTGAGCCATCAATTGAAAGTATTATTGCTCAAATAGGAATTTTATTTGGAGGCGGCACTTGTATCCCTTTAGATAGGAACCAGCCTACTCTAAGAATTCAGAATATTTTAGATAATTTACGCTGTAAGATATTGATAACAGAAGATTGTGAAAAAAATAGACTGAAAATTAGTAAAATCTTAACAATAAGCAATATAACTAAAAGGCAATTTGCAGAGCCATCAAAAACAATAAATTTAACACTAGATCATAGAACCCACATTCTTCATACATCAGGGACCACGGGCACCCCCAAAGCAGTACAAATTTTATCCAAAGGAATTATGCGTCTTGCTTTTAATGAGGAGTTTTGTGTATTTACACCCACAGATGAAGTCTCCCATATTAGCAATCCAACATTTGATGCTTCTTTATTTGAAATTTACGGTACGTTATTAAATGGGTGCACGCTTCATATAATCCCCAAGAAAACAATATTAAGCCTTAATGCTTTTCAAGAAGAAATCAAAAATCGTAATATTACAATTATGGCTGTTACAACTGCCTTATTTAATGTAATCGCATTATCAAAGCCAGATGCATTCAAAGGTGTAAATTCTATAATTGTTGGTGGTGAACCCGCTAATGCCTATGCTATGAAGCAAGTATTAATTCATTCTAACGTAGAAAATTTAAGAAATGGATATGGTCCAACTGAATGTACAACTTATGCAAGTACAAGGCATATCACTTTGGAATATTTAAATCATAATAAAAATATAGATATTGGAAGGCCAATTGCGAATACAGATATATTCATCCTAAACAATCAAATGGAAATCGTGCATAAGGGGGATATGGGAGAAATTGGGATAGCAGGTGATGGTGTATCTAGAAGTTATGCTAATAATGATACAGAAAATTTGGAAAAATTTATCACAATAACCATCAATGGCATTGAGCAAAAAATCTACCGTACCGGGGATTTAGGAAGGATTAATAACAATGACTTTCTCGAATGCTTTGGACGCAAAGATAATCAAATTAAAATTAGAGGACATCGTATAAATCTTGAGGAGATAGAGCAAGAAATTTTGCATAGTAAGCTTGTTGAATCGGTAGTTGTAGATATCATCAAACCTATTGAGATACATCATGAACCCTATATTATGGCCTATGTTATTCTAAAAAAAGAATTTTCATTATTTGATCTAAAAGATAAATTAGGGAAAATTCTTCCAAATTATATGCTCCCTAGGATTTCTTTAGTTCCATATATTGCATTAAATTCAAATGGCAAGGCTGATAAAAGAAAGCTTTTTGAAATGTCAGATATAAATAAAAAAATTGATACAAGTGATGAAAACCATATTATAAAAAAATTGAGAAAACTTTGGATTGAATTGCTTAATTACTCATCAATAGATCAGTATGATGACTTCTTTGAATTAGGTGGGAGTTCATTGCATGTCGCAACATTAGTAATAGATATTGAAAAACATTTTTATGTTCAAATCCCTATTATTGAACTGTATGAAAATCCTACACTCATTAAATTAGCGCTATTAATTGAATCTAAAATCAATAAAATAGAAAGTGTTTCAATAGACAATACTGTAGAAATATTAAGAAACGATGGAAATTTAGAATTACCATTATTTGAAAAAAATTATCACCAAATTAATTGGCTATCCGAAAATGAAGGCAACGTATTTCTTACGGGCAGCACTGGATTTTTAGGTGCTTTCTTTTTAAATGACCTATGTAAAGAAGATTCAATTAAAGCAGTTTATTGCTTAGTAAGAGCTAAAAACATATCAGACGGTCTGGAAAAAATTATTCTCAACCAAAAAAAATACAATCTATGGGATGAAACATATTTAAAAAAAATTAAAGTTATCTGTGGTTTTTTAGATCAAAACTTATTTGGCTTAACGCATACTGAATACGAAAAACTCAGTGAGGATATATCATGTATTTTTCATTTGGGAGCTCATGTAAATTATACACAACCCTACTCAGTGCATAAGCCTGCCAACGTGACAGGTACCTTAAACATAATTGAATTTTCAATTAATCATAGAGTTAAACCTTTACATTATACTTCAAGCATTGCTGCATTTGGACCTACTGGCTTTTTCAATAAAGTGAGTGATTTAAGTGAAAATGAACCTTTGGATAAGCATCTCGATTGCTTAAGATACGATACAGGTTATTCTCAAAGCCAATGGGTTGCAGAAAAAATAATGATCAGAGCGCAAGATGAAGGCCTTCCGATTAATATCTATCGCCCTGGTTTTATCATGGGAGATAGTAAAAATGGTATTGGTAATGAAAAAGACTTCGTAGCAAGATTTTTAAAAGGCTGTATCGAAATAGGAGTATTTCCTAAATTAGAGAAGCAGAAAAAAGAGTTTATTGCAGTAGATTATGTAAGTAGTTGCTTATTGAATATCGCAAAAAAAATGTGTTATCAGCAGTGTTATAATTTTGTGCCTTTAAATCCTGATGATTCGATTAATTTAATTGAATTACACGGATATCTTCTTAAATATGGCTATAACTTAGAGCTAGTTCAGTATCAAGAATGGATAAATATTTTAGAAAAATCTGGTGACTTGAACAGCAACCCACTTCTGCCATTATTGCCTATGCTTAAAGAACCTGTCTATGGCTCAATGACCCGTTGGGAGGTTTATGAAAATATGCCTACTTATCGCACGGATAATGTCAAAAAAGCTTTAGGTAATAATTTAGAATCCCCAACTTTAAATCAAGAAATTTTACATAAATATCTTAAGTATTGGATTGAGAGCAATTTTATTCCCAGTAATATAATGAAAACATAATTTCTAAATTATTTTTTCAAAAAGTGGACTGTGTAGCCTGTAATCAGGCTACACAGCACCATAGCTTTGATCACGATAAGAATAGCGACTTTTCTTTAAGGCGACGATTAACAAGGCCCTGCACCCGCTTTCCATTATCAAATACCCATCGATCAAACTGGTTTGCAGCACCAGTTAAATTATTTTGATTGATTAGAGTCAGCATAGTGCTTTTTACAAATGCTGTTTCACCAATGTTGTAAACAAAGCTGGCCAAAGCATCAAATTGGGTTTGAGTTATTTTTGTTTTAACAGTTCGATCTAAGCAAGTATCTACCCATGCACTGTCATTTTTAAGCCATACTTCAGCTTGCCCGCGTGTGCAAACATCTCCTTTTCGTACCCGCGTTCCATCGGGATATTTGATGGTACCAAAACCAATTGTCCAAACGCCACCGGTGTCCAAATATGCGTCAGCTTTAAAACCTTCAAGTTCACGAATTAATGCATACCCTTTATCTGAGATATCCCATTGACCTGTGGCCACAGATGAAGGCAATACAAATCCGATTGATTGTGCAAAAGTGCTTAAACCACTTGTAGCAATAATCTGATCACCAGCTATAACTTGATCCACTGACAACTTACCGCCGGACATGGCCCGCAGCCATGAATATGTTTGCGCAATTTGTTGCGATTGATCAATACTCATTAGTCATTGCCCCCTTTTCCGCTGCTCCAAATAGCAAGAAAGGCAGACTTAATTTCAGCAATAACTTCTGGTAAAGGTTTTCCCTTCAGCAAAGCAATTGACTGATATAAAATCCCGATCGCAAGAAGGCCAAAAACAGCAAACATCAGCATCACAAAACCTTGATACATCGTTGATGCTTTAAGCATTCCAAAGTATTCAATGAAGGCAGATCCACCGTATAAGCTCACCGTGACACTTGCCGCAAACTTGCCAATGACAGACATTGAAACTTGAATTTTCCCTGTCTTATCAATGTCGCCGCTCAACACCAAAGCGAGTAAAGCCCCAACAACAGCTGGAATAATCTTAATGATCCAAGGGAAAGTATTTTCCTGCATGGCTGTATACCTGTAATTTTCTATACAAGTATTTTGGCTCGACTGATTAAGCAGTAAAAAAGCATGTTCCAAATAAAAAACCCTAGACTTAGATCTAGGGTTTTTCTACAGCACTCATTTCCTTTTTCCACCTAAACTGCTGATTGCTTTAATTATTTCATTGCCCATTTTAATAAGGGCATTGCTCTGCTTAACCTCGGCTTCAATTTCCAATTTTCGTTTCTCCCAAGCTTCTGAAGAATAATAAAATGCTTCAAAACTGACTGGCATATTGAGTACTTCATGCAATGACATTTTTGAATGCTGGGCCAAATCATGCGCAGTACTAAACAAGTGACTGATCCAGTTCTTTGATGATTCCAAGAAAGGCGGCAGCGGGGCGAAATCGAAGTGGAGCGTCATCTGCACCTCTTGAAATAACAAGACCTTGATTACTGACATTGAGATGAATTTTGCTGAACAGCTGATTATTTAACACATTAAAATCTTGGTAAATCAAATCAAAATCACTTTGAGCGCGGCGTTTTAAATATGCTAAACGTTCAGAAAACTGATTAATAAAATCAGTGTCATTTAAACTGCGGTTCGGCAACTCTGATAAAGCTTCATGCCCGCTGTAACTGATTTGGAATGCCAGCATGCATGCGATCCATTCAGCTGCATTCGCACAGTGAGCTTCCATATACTCCACTTCTCTACCGATCAGCTGGCGTACTGTAATTCCATTATGTGTAATTTCATTTAGCCATGGTTTTTCACTGGCCAAATAACATTTTGAAAAATCCGTATCCGTTGAAAAGAGCGTGATAGACTGCTTTTCCATATATTTCAGCATCAAGCAATAACGCTCTTGGGCTGTCAGCTCTAAGGGCTGATCTTTATCCAGTATATGCCTCAAAAATTCACTGATACGTTTTTCATTCAGCCTCTGATCAATGGCCGCGACCTTCAATGCGTTATTGAATTCAATTTCATGAAGTTGATAGACATTATTTCCTATTTGAACTGGATCAAAAGTCAGCATTTCTGTTAATTCCCATAAAGTTTACGAACATCGTCTGCATCCCATGCTGTACGGCTCACAATGCTGATGTTTATTGCGAGGTTTAAACGGTTTCCGTCTTCATCAATCGGCGTCACAATCGGGGCAGAAACGCTTTCTAAAATAAACGGCCAATAGGTTTTACCGTGTGTCGTAAGAGAGATATACGGCGGAATGACACCCGAAAATAGGCCCGCTGCCCCTTGTTCAACAACATCTGTAAGTACAGTCCCCTGCGACAAATGCACTGGCACGGACCATGATTCCAGCTTCATTATTTTCTCCTCAACTTCAATTTTTGCATTTCTAAAAGCAATAAAAAAAAGACTGAGGTTAAGACGGACTGAAGCGGTCGAAAGGAAAACCTGAGTTGTGTTGACTTTATTCAGATTGGTATGCCCTTGAACTGACTTTATAAAGTCAGCCATAGGCTTCATCGCGGTTTTTGCTGCAGCTGAAACTGTATCTCCCAGAATACTGTCTGCTGCAGCGCCCATGGACGTTATTGTCTGCCCAGTCTGCAAACCCGCCATCAACATCGGCATTTTCAGCTCAGGATTACTATTTTCAAAGGGCGTTTGCCATTGGCTTTCCATGGTCTTGTCACCATCGACCAGAAAAGCACGCACTGTAGGCTGGCTGGTATCTACAGTAATGACTTCATTATTATTCTCATCACGTGAAACACTGCAAAGATTGAATTCAGCAAATTTATGTTTTGAGACTTTTCCCCAAAAAGGATCTGCATTCATACGCTCAGGCTGTTTCACCGAGTGAGCATTAGCGGCTGGCACTTTTGAAAGATCATTACCCATAAAATAGCCCTGATTTGAACAGGGCTATTTTCTCAAGGCTGGGCTAAAGCTAGCCTCTGCAGTTCCAATCAGCTGGACTGGTAAAGGATTTCAAACAATGAATTGGCTGCCGAATCAAAACTGGAAATTAAAATTTTCTCCATCTCATCAACAATCAAGGCTGCAAGGGCAACCGTATCCACTGTGCTGCCGGCCTTTCTCAAGGCATTCTGAATGATTTTGCTCTTCACATCCCTGTCATCAAAAATGATCGCCGGTACCAGGCTTTCATGTCGCTGGGCGGCCAGCTTTAGCCGCTCCAGCCCGACAACAAGATAATACTTATGCCCTTTTTCAATCACCAGCACCGGATCTTCTTTGTTGATTTTGCTTTCGTCCACTTTAAGCGCCTTGTCTGTGACAATTTGCTTTAATGGAATATGCTCATAGCTGCCGTCTGCTGCCCATGAATCAAACTCAGACCAGGTGTGCTGAAGCTTCTGCGGCAGATCAGCCATTGCAATCCGCTGAATGCTCCCGAAGCCTTGCCAGCCCGGTTCAAAATTTGAATGATAGATCTGTTTAGCCTCATTCTCAGATTCAGCGCCGATAATGATTTTATGCTCATCAAAGGCGCCGGCGGCATTCAGCTGCCGGATGATATAGGCTTGCTCCGGTACTGAATCCAAGTGGTTTTTAACAAACACATCGATTTCATCGCCATCCGCGCCCGTTGTATTTTCAATGTAGCCATAGTGATGCTGCATTTTGACTTCCCATTTTTTTCCGCTGGGATCTGTGCCAGCGCGGACGGAGTCTGCCGGATTTTTAATTGCGATATTCAGCTCACCAATCTTTACGGCGCCTTTAAGGTACTTGCCGGCAATCAAGTTCGCCTGTTCCGGCAGCGTGGCGCGGCTGTAGGGAGAAGTTGCTGCCTGATGGGCATGCTGATCAAACAGCGTGAATTCCTCATTCGCTGAGTCAAACATGCTGATAGTCGCATTGTCCCCGTAATTATCATTGATGACTGCTGCGGCATAGCTGATCGCGTCTTTAATGCTGACTGGTTCCGGCTCTCCAAACAGCCCCATATTCAGCTGATCAATTGCCTGCTTTTCCGCAAATTCCGCCATTGCCTTAAACAGCATGCTCATCTTTTTGGCGCTGCGGCTGTTCTTTGACAGGAATACTGCCAGCTCTGGCACACCCTCCCCCAAGTCACCAAATAAGCCCTGCTGCTGAACAAACTCTGCAATGTCTTGGTCATTCCGCTTTGCAGCAACGATAGTATTGGCAGCATCAATAATGGCATTGGTAACGCGCTTGTCCAGCGCCTGCTCGATCCCATCTACAATTGAGCTGGATACATCCTGAATATCACCACGGCTTACCGCTTGCGCCTCTATAAACTTGGGCGCTGCGGCGCCTAAGGCATTCAACATATTCTGTAGATCTGGTTTTGTTTGATCAGCCATCATTTCCAGCAACCGGTCATCGTTATAGGCTTTACTGAAAATAGCAGCCTTGATCCGGGCAACAAGCGCCTGAGTCGGCTTGCCTTCGGTGGTGATGTACTGAGCCGCTTCCGTATCGCCTATGGATTTCAGGAAGCCATGAATGAACTTCTGATTGCCGGCCGTCAGCAGGTCGCCGTCATCGCCTGGAGTAAATAAGGCCAGCAGGTTTTCGTCCAGCCGCTTGGCATCTGATTTCGCGCGCTCAGTGGCGCTGAATGACAGCTTATCGTCCTGATTGGCCTCTATCGTGAACTGAACTCGGTCCACAACTGAAGTGCGAATGCGTACCAAAATAGGAGCAGTAAAATTCTCAACCTGATCTGATGAAAATCCAAAATATTCGGCTTCTTCAATCAGCCATTGCCGGTATTCTTCAGCCTGCCCGCGTTCATAAGCCAGCTTAATAGCCATGGTGCGGCCATTGCCCGATTCAACGACCAAATCATCCCCTACAATTGGGGCGCCAGTATCGGCTCGGCCAGATCGCCCAAGACTTTCAGTATCTAATCCATTTGACGTTTTTTGAACCCAAGCCTGTGAGGATTCGCGGCTGCGGTCACGCGGCTGCAGTTCCTGAGGGTATTCAGTATTTTCAGCGCCGGCGGCTGTATGCGAAGCGATGACGTCTTTAGTCTCAAGTAATGCAAATACGGTTGAAACCTGTGTTCCTTTGGCTGTCTTAACCTTATTGTTGCGGCCTTTTACAATATTATTAATACCGTATTTTTTTAATAATGCTTTCAAGGCGTCCGCTTGAGATAGCACATTGCCATCTTTGTCTAAAACTTGTACATCAATATTGATTTCGTCTTCATACCGTGATTCAATAGAGTCAAAGCCAGCTTCCAAGCCTATGGGGTTAACGACCTGTGAGATAGGTGTAAGTTGGCTTTTTTCTTTTGATGCGCCTAAGTAATATAATAAATGCCCTTCAGAATCTAATGCCACTTTCAAAGTTATATTTAGCGTGAAGTCATTCAGCTGCTTTGACTTTTCAAAAATATAATACCCTTCTACGCTATCAGTACGGTCTTTATTTAATGGCACTAAATCACTAATTTCACCCGTCATTAAAACTTCAGGAATATATGGGATAGCCAAATATTTAACATCCCGCATCCGGTCATGAACCTTACCTCTTGATTTTGAATTAATACGGACTAAACCAATTTTGGTGTGCACCAGCTTGCCATTTAGGTGATCATTAAAATAGGCCTTTGATGCAGCAATAGACTTGCCATCATACTTATCAAGATTTGCCAGATATTCGCGGTACAGTTTTTCTGCCTGCTCACTGTCCCATTCAACAATCTCATTATTCTCAACTTTTGAGATTAATTTATCGATTGTTGTTAAAACTTCAGATTCATCCTGAATGTTGTCAATTTTTGCAAAATCACTCATTACGTACTCAAAAAAATAGCCCTGTTAAGGACTATTTTGAAAGATGCATGAGGCCGGATTATTCAGCTGTTCCAGCCAATTCATTGATTTGCGCAATCAATACATTTACAGCGTCAATCAGCAAAGGATCTTGCAGGTTTTTTTCTGCCTCTGCACGTACCTGCAGCAGCAATTCAACTGATGCTTCCTCTCTTCCATCAATAATTGACTGATACAGTTTATTTACTTCAGACGTTGCCTGACCGCCTAAAATCTCAATCAATTCGCGCAAACGTTTTGTACTTTGCAACTTATCCATGCCCTTCATATCAGGAATTGTATCTACCAGCTGACGCAGCTCTTTGGTGAGTTTCAATCTTTCTAATGCATTCATTACATAAATTTCCTATCAATGAATTTGTGAGGCTTGGCCGACTTGATAAACTGAATAGGAAGTAACGGCCTGCTCAAATAAGTCATTAATTTCTGCAGTAAGCCGGCTGCCAATGTCTTCAAGCTTCGTTTCAACTTCATTTGACTTCGAAAAATCCACTTCACCCTTAATGACTTGATTCAAATAATCAGCATCATCAGAATCACCTTTGTTGCCGCTGGATGCATTCGATGTCTCCAACAACTCTGCCAGTTCACCAAATGCAGGATACTTTGCAATCATCTCATCAATAGTATTAAAGAATCGTGGCGCTCCAAATCCACGGTTCCATGCACGTGTTTGAGCGTTGTTTGCTGATACTTCCCATTTACCGTTTGTATTCAAATGTGCCGTCCAAGAATCTACTTTCTTATCATTTTTAAATGCCTGGTAATAACCGTCGCCTAAATCTTCTATTGGCGGATATGCCTTAGCAGGTTCAGCAGGAATATCCTCATTTTGTGATGTTTGTTGGGCTAATTGCTGTGCCTGTTGTTGATCCAGCTGATTCAGCAAACCCTGAATTTCGGCCTCAAGCGCAGCTTTTATCCCCTGTTTATCAAACAAACGTTGTTCTGCATCGGCTAAGGCCTGAACATTTTCTGCCTTTTTAGCCTGAGTGCGCTTAAAGCGGGCGCTGTTCTGATTGACCAGTTTCATGATCCGGCCTGCCAGTACCGGCATCTCAATTCCTTCACCCTGATTCGGCTGAATAGCGCCTGTAATATCACGGCTATTCATGAGGATCTTCCATGAAATCAGCATATCCTGCGGCGTAATTTTTTTAGCTTCACGGTCTGGATGATGAAACAGGATTGTAATGCTTTGACCATCTTCAAAATTATAAGTAACAGCAATATTCAATACTTTTTTATGCTTAAACGGCTTTTCACTTTGTTCAACATTCAGAATTTTTACCCCACCTTTTGAAGTGCTTTGCATCACTTTGTGAAGCATGGCCATCAGCTTTTCCAAATACTGATATTCAACAATGATTGAATCAAAGTCCGCATACACAGCGCCGATAGACTCAAGCAGCGGCGCCAGTCCGTCAAATTCCTGCAGCAGACCGCCATGGTCATCATGCCGCTGCAGATCCAGCATTAAATTGGCGGTCTGTCCGTCATGGGACGTCAGACTGATTCCGTCCCAGCCGGGCACAGTGGCGCATGTGACATCCTGAAGCTGGGCCAGCTGCCATTCCGGGATGATATTTGGGGTTTTGTGGTAATACGGCGCCGCCAAATGGCGCATCAGCCCCTGCGGATTGGTTTCAATTACTGAGTCTACGGCAGAATCAAACATGCGGCCGAACTGCAGTCCTGCAAGTGCCGAAGCCTGCGTATCGTCTACGGCGCCCAATACGGCAATTGAATCAAAAGCTGGAATACTATCTTTATGGCCCTTCAAATTCACGATACGCCACTGATCATCTTCTGTCGCAGTCTCAGTCACAATCGCATTCAGCGTCCGATACTTGCCTTGAATAACGCCAATTAAGCATGTTCCGCTGTTTACAGCTGAGTCAAAGCCGGCAACGATGCGGGACTGATGCGGCGCCCAGTGCTGTTTGAAAATATCAATATTACGCATTTAAATATGCCTCAACTTTTTATACTTGAGGCAATTTTGTCACTTCAAAAACTTCGCACTGTTTATCTGTTCCAATCACTTCAACATGGGAAACATCTTAATAAAATTCAGCGTCACTATACCCACCCCGCCACGGTTAGAAGCATCCAGCGGAATGCTGCCAGTCTGCAGCGCGACCATGTGCTGAACTTCAAAAACCCGTGTTGAATAACTGTGCCTATCGTAAATATAAATGGTCATTTTCATCAGATAATCGATCGGCAGTGCCTGAGTACCGCCAGCCGCCCCATCTGGAAACATAATATCTTTGATAAAGCCTGCACTATTTAAAATGTCAGCATTTTTTGTCTCAATAAATGGAATTGAAATTTCACCTGAATTGTTGCCCGTTAAAAAATTCAGCTGAAAAGCCCCCACCTGCGCGCTGTCTGTCTGCGCATCCAGCACTGACAAATCGATACTCTGGCATAACCAAGGCAGCCGCACCTGTTCATCAAAAATGGGAATATCCTGTTGTGCAATCGCACTGTTTGGATCAAAGGGCTTAAGCTCTACCCCAAAATGAATGTTTGAGATTGTTCCTAATTTATAGATCCCGTCATAAATAGCCTTTGCCTTACTGATCGGCATGCCAGACCACATGCCTTGTAAGGCATTAGAGGCTGCTTCTACACTAATCGGCGGCAAAGTTCCCCCATCATAAATACTCATTGCCTACTCCGATTCATTTTGTCTTGAAGCTGCAATATCTTTAGCCACACGATTGGCATCGTCATAATTGAAGCCAGCATCTTTTTCTAATATGTACTGCATGGTCTCTTCACTGAGATTGGATTCTTTCAATGAGTTAATGACTTGAATCTTCAGCAGTGAAGTATTCATTTGCGTTTGCTTATTTGTATTTTCTTCAGTCACGGCAGCAGATTGGCTACTTGAGAATTCAACCTGCCATGGGAAATCCAGCTGATCAAACTGTTCATTGTATGCATAGCCCCAATCAAGATGCATAATGTCATTCACGAATTGTGTTGCTGACTGCCGAATCCACATAGAGCGCCGCATCACCTGGCTGGAATATGTTAATGTCGCGGCTCCATCTCCTAAACCGCCCGCCAGCATATCCGCCCAACCAACCATCGATGGATCAAGTCCAAAGCCGCCCATCAGCAGGCGTACATTGATCATGAATGTTTCAATATTAATCGGTGAATTGCGCTGGCCTTTAATGTCACCGACTGGGTTTAAGATCTGTTTTTCGTCCCAGGTCGGCAATACATGATATTTGGTATTCCAAATACCTTCTCCACCAGACATCGCATTTTTTACGAATTTCTCATGATCTTGCAGCATACCTTCTAAACCGCGCTTGTATGCTTCGCGCTGCGCTTCTGGCATGCCTGCCATATTAAGGGATAAAAACATCTGGTTGACTGCATCTGCAACCTGCTGGCTATTCATTGTTGTTAAAGACAGCATGACGTCATCATATGCTTTCTCAATTGCAAACAGGAATGAACCGCCAACCATAGCAGGCAGGATCGGTAATTCATCGGGTTCATCTCTTTCGAGCATCTGTACGATCAACCCAGTTTCAACTAAATCAAATTGAGGCACATTCACAATACGGGGCATCTTTAGCCGGACCATTTGTGTAGAACTCATTTTAGTAATGGTTTTGACCCAGTTTTTTGGATTTAAGGCAAAAAAAGCGACGGTTTTGCTGCCTTGCTCAAAGGACTGCAATAAGGGCGGATGAGTGAACTCATTACAGAGCATATCTGTAACGCCTTTACTTTTCTTCCCATAGATCCGTGCATAAGCATCGCCAAATGAAATGCCGTCAGAGCAAATCTTAGTGATGTATTTATTAATCAAGGTTTCCATGGGCTTGATACGCTTTTGCAACCGTTCCAGCTGCTCTTTAGCAGCAGCACCGGTTTCACCCCGCAAGCGCTCAGCCGGTGTTATAAAAATTTGCTGACCATTATGGGTATCACCGCCTAAAGCTGCAGTGACATGAATGCCAATTCCCTCTGCAACAGGCGCGAAACGGAGCATCTGCTCCCATTTTGTATATATTTCTTTGCGGGTTCGCTTACGGTTTTCTACAGTTGAATTTGTACCAAGCGAAAATGGTGCAAATGAGTCAAACATTTGCACCATAGTTTCCTGATTGTCATTCGCCAGCTGCAGAGGAACACTATTGGCGCTAGGACCAAGCAATAACGAAAGGATGTCTGAAGCAGCCATACCGAAGCCATGATTCTAAAATTAAAATCATTATGAAATACGTTATGTTCAATACGCTTAGGCAGTTCCAGCTGGTTTAGGAGGCCCACTATCGTCTGTTCCTGCACGGACATTGCTATGAGGATGAGATTTAACGGATACATTTGCAGCAACAACATCGACTGTGGCCGTGATCATGCCTTCTGTTTTTTGATTTCCTTGGTGCTCAAAATCACCTTCCAAGATCAGTTTTGCTTTAATGCGGACTTCTGGCGCTTCTATATACACTTGGCTTTTAGCCAGCAATTCAATGTTCTCTTGCCGGATACGGCGTATATCAACAACGGGCTCTTCACCATGGCTGCTGAAAAACGCAATAACAGGCCTAGATTCCTCACCATTTTCAAAGAATACATAAACGTCTTCTCCCGTTAGAATTTCCCGTTCAGTATCCTTATCACTGTCCCCGACCGGATAAGCAAAAGTGGCCGTTAAACCTTCGCTGGCCCCATCAGTCATACCGTGAATATGAATTTTGGCAGTTCTGTTCTTTGCGCTGTAGCTTAGAATTTTGGCTCGCTTAAACCCGATCAGCATTAGGTGTACCATGCTTCAAAAATGAAAGGCACGGATGCACAAAATTCAACTTCGTTAAATTCGCCTATTGATTCAGAACGGCTGATAGATATATCAATATATTCATCCGTCCGTACATAATAGGTGTTCTTCAATTGATATGGATGCTCATTGATTGTGTACCTACCGGATTCAATTAGTGCATCAAGTACCTTATCTATCTCTTGCTGGCCCGCGTCAGTAAGATCAGGCCTAACAATAAATTGACGATAATTATCAACATTAACAAGCTTTTGGCAAATCAATGCGCCCCCTGAAATACGTAAAACTTGCACGTTAGGCACGCCTGCGTCCAGACAATCCTGCACAGCGATATAGTCCGGGTTATTTGGTTCATAGCCCAATTGCCCGCGGATATTACCTTGATGAATCGTAATGGGTTTATCTAAGCGGCCACGTTTGAAACGGCCTAAAATTGCAGCGCCATTTAGACTGTCTGCCAGCTGCTCTTCTGTCTGGTCCACGATGTCCTGACGCTGAATGCCAACCGCTTCACCTAATATCTTTGTAGTATTCATTACTTTTCCTAAATCAAATAATCAACAGTGTGCATGAAACAATTTGAACAGATTTGCAATGATTCCAATTAAATTAGGATCGCGGTGGCAAATATTAACCCGCTGCCAGAGGACGGAAAAGAAAGCCCGCGGTCTACGGGCTTACTTGGCATTATTTCATTTTAGAGTACAGAATAAGATTGGGATGCTTTATTGTAGACTATTGTTTTGCACAGATAATCAACATCACCGTTGATGTACGCATCAGCAACCATTATGCGAACTTCACTTTCATTAGACTGTAAAATAAAGCATTTTTTGATCACGCAGCTCTGAGAAGTCTTTAACTGTTTTGATCACGTTGCCATTTGTGTTCAGCGTAGTAAGACTGTATCCATAATTTCCATGTCGATAAGAATCAACATTAACTAAAGCCCCGCCCGTATAATTTGAGTGCGCAGCACCATGAAATCCGACGCTTTCTGTGTTCTCGTAAGCGTAAGACAAGCTATCACTTGAAACTTCAATCACTGCCTGAAAAGCCATGTAATCAGTATCTGTATTTTCTATGTTTTCACGAACAATACGATAAATCATGCTGTTATTCATCCATATTGGGGAATATACAAGGCTTCCGGCCGGCCAGCTTACATAATCTGGAATCTTTAACTTACCCAGATAGCTTAAAGCATCGTCTTCGCCAGCCAATGAGTATACTTTTAGTGCAGTGTCACCTAATGATAGAAAGCTAAATTTAGTCGAATCAGGTGAAAATTCTAATCCTGTAAATATTTCAGCATCTTCCATTTGATGTATTCGCGTATAAGACATAGCATCTAATTTTTTATATACATTTATTGCTTTATTCAATCCGCTGAAAAGTATGTATTGATCATCCGGCGATACAGCGATAATTGGGATTACGTTTTGTGTGCCCAAAGGAGGATCAAAACTTATTTGACTTGAGAAGTCCGTCCCATTGAACCAATAAAATGCTGTTTGAAGATTAATAAATGAAGCATCTGATTCATAATGAGCAAATATATTCCCGCTCGGTGCAAAAATCGCTTTCCTAATCGCAATCATGTTTTCAGAGTCACTTACTACTTTTAAGTTACTCGAAAAATCAATAACTTGATCATTTATAGCATGAACAGTATAAGCATTCGGGGTTTTGTCTCTTGCAATTGCAAATCTGCCAGTCATGTCAATATTTTGTATGGTTACATCAGCGACACCATTACCGCCTTCACCACTGTCGTCACCAGCTGAAATACGCAGCACTTGCACGCTCGGCACACCTGCATCTAGACAATCCTGCACGGCGATGTAGTCCGGGTTATTTGGATCATAACCCAGCTGCCCGCGGATATTGCCTTGATGAATAGTCATAGTTTTGTCTAAACGGCCACGTTTGAAACGGCCTAAAATTGCAGCGCCATTTAGACTGTCTGCCAGCTGCTCTTCAGTCTGGTCAATAATATCCTGACGCTGAATGCCAACGGCTTCACCTAATATCTTTGTAGTATTCATAAACTTGCCAACCATAATTTGGTTATTGATCCGACATTGCCCCCGACTGCCCCGGTTTCAACCTGATGGGCAGCAGTCAATATCACGTATTTTGTTTGACTGATTTCAACAATTAAACCCGCCATAAGACCCATATTCAGCGGCCGTTCAATCGTCCCGCGTGGAATGAGCACCTTTTCTAAATTCTTCAGCTGACGCGCATCCAGTCCAGCTCTCTGAATAACGGCTTGCCCCGATGTTGTTGTGTCATCACCAATAACCGTTGAACCGTCTTGATCAACTGACACATAGGAGGATTTTTGAAGCTTTTCTTTCTGATTGCTGTTCAGCCAACTTACTTCACTAAAATCCAATTTCAGTACTGGATCTTGTTTAAATAGTGAATCCAGTTTCAAAACATTCAGCTTATTATCGCGAAAACAAATTACTGCAGCTTCCTGCTGCAGATACAGTGCCAGCCTTACTGTAGGCAATCGGCCCTTAAGGCAAATGAATTCTGGCAGAGGAAGATCATCTCCAAAGCGGATATTTTTTACACCGCACGCTCTAATCGCAGCATTAAATGATGTTTCAATTTGAATGATGGCCCGATCAGTATTCACAATGAGCTTTTGACAGCCAGCCAAAACCGCAATACATGAAATGGCGCCAATCCTGCGGTCATCTTTCACTGTTTGCGACTTGACTGGCCGCACCAGCACAATTTCAAGCGGTTGACTGATATTACCCACTAAAATTTCGGCACCCACTTTAAGCTGAGCTTCAAGTTCTGGTGTTGCCTTAACAGAAAATTCAAGGCTTAATGGCACTGGAGCTAGATCAGTGCGAAGCGTGGCCAGCATTAACTCTGATGCTGATATCAGCTTATTTGCAGCAGTAATGACGATTTGCATTTACTGCCCTCCCAATGTTTTAAAACTGAACGGCGGATGGATAAATGCGTTCTTAGGCATTTTTTCCTTCTCAGCTTCATAGGCCTGTTCAGCTTCACTGACCGTCATGCCAAACCCTTCAGTACCCATACTGCGTGAAGCTTCAACCAATGATGCTTGGATAAGATCACAGTTCGCCTTTACGCACGGCTCAATGATGACCCATTCAAAAGCTTCAAGAATTAAATTTTCGTCTACTTCGATCGGAGCTGTCGCGTTTTTCTGGCAAGTAAGGCTTTGCCAGCCGGCATAGCGCTTAACTTCCTCAATAAAAGCGGATTGGACTTCATCCTGCAGCAATGAATAGCCTTTCAAAGTGAGCTTCTTGTGGTAAACCTCTGCAAGTATTGATATAGGCCCAGCCACGGCACGGTAAGTATTTGTTCCATAATTCGGCAATAACTGCATGGCTTTATCCGAAAAGAGATCCTAGTTGACGTGTAACACTGCTTTGCAAGCTCGTCGTAGCTGACAGCGCTGTATCAATCACAGTCTGCACACGGCTGATCAGCTCTTGAGTACCTTCGATTTGACGCAAGCCCGGTAAGATGGTGCCATTGCTGCCAATATTTGCGAAGTTGCCGAAAAAGTTAAAGTCTATCGGGCATGAAACAGTCATATTTTGGGAGCGGCTATCCGAATCGTATTCAGCCATTTCAAAACGGATTGCACAATTCTCCAGAAAATATGCCCGAGTAAAGCTGTCTACACGGCCATCATAATAATCGCAGTCAATCATTCCGCCATTGGCAACAATATAATCTGCAAAAATCTGATCATGGCCAGCTTCAGTCACCAACATCTGCAAGTTGCCTGTGTAGTGCGTTTTAGGTACACCTGCAACAATGCCTGTAAACCCGCCAGGGTATTGCACTTCCGCTGGATCTTCATTGCTGACTATTGGACGCGGGCAGCTCTTGATCAGCAAGCGGTAGTCTTCCATGCCGCGCGGCACCAACATTCCTTGGCAGGCTAATAGAGGAGAACCAAGCTGCTTAATTGCTAAATAGTCAGCTCTTAACTGATTGAGTAAAATAGGATTGACTTGACGCATCGCTTTTCTCAAATGTCTTTTGATAATTTATTTTGACAAATGATTGGTCTATTTTTTTAGCATGTTCCAATCCATGACTTAGTTTATTGATAATTAAAGTTTATAGCCCGTTAGCTGAAAGTAAAAAAATTGAATATCTTCTATTAAAGTGTTTCAGTTCTTAGAAGGATTTAAAAGCGAACTTTAACACTCCCTATTTATCACCAAAATTTTTAATGTATTTAATAAAATATCCAAAAAAACTATTAAGAATGGATTCTTCATTACAAAAATAGTTATTTAAATACTTTAAATTTCATACACTTTTCATATATAAAAAGACATACTAAAATTATGGTTTTAAAAACCTACCACACATAATTTTTATCAATCGAGGGCAAACAATGCAAAATAATAAACGCAGTGCTTTGGATCCGCAGCATTCACATCTTTGGATTATTGGCGGAGGTATTGCAGGTATGGCAGCGGCGGCTTTTGCCATCCGTGATGCCAAAGTTCCTGCAAAAAACATTCATATTCTGGAAGAGCTTGATATCTCCGGCGGATCAATGGACGGCGGCCATACCCCACATGCTGCTCAGGCGTGGGTGACGCGTGGCGGGCGTATGTTAACAGATGAAACCTATTTATGCCTTTGGGACTTATTTTCCAGTATTCCTTCTTTAGAAAACCCGGAAATTTCTGTACGTGAAGAGTGCCGCCAATTCAATGAGCAGATTAAAACTCATGCTCAAGCGCGATTGATTGATTCAAAACATAATATTGCTGACGCTGCAAAGTTAGGACTTAACACAATGCACCGCGCACAAATGTTGCGCCTACTTGCCTCTAAAGAGGAAAAAATTGGTAGCCGGCGTATTGACGAATTTTTTGATGAGGCTTTTTTTGACACCAATTTCTGGCGCATGTGGCGTACCACCTTTGCCTTTCAAAAATGGCATAGCGCCGCCGAATTGCGTCGCTATTTTTTACGATTCATTCAGGAATTACCACGTATTCATACCCTCGCTGGCGTAAAACGTACTAAATACAATCAGTATGATTCTATGATTTTGCCTCTACAACGCTGGTTGACGGCACAAGGTGTTGATGTTCGCTTTGGAAATTATGTGACTGATGCAGACTTTGTCACAGACGCACAAACTCAAGAGCGCCAAGCGACGCGATTATATGTCAAGCTGCCTGAGGGCACAGAGCAGATTGAAGTTAAACCACAAGACTTAGCTATATTCACATTAGGATCAATTACTGCAGATTCACGTTATGGAGGCAATGATGATGTGCCACCTTTAATCCGTGATCGTTTGGATCATGGCTGGACATTGTGGGAAACTTTAGCCAAAAAAGCCCCTGATTTTGGACGCCCGATGACTTTTTGCGGCAACGTCGATGAGCATAAATGGGAATCGTTCACCCTTACAATGAAAGATGATGTGCTATTAAAGCGTATCATTGACTATACGGGTAATGAGCCCGGTACAGGCGCGCTGATGACTTGGTTTGAATCTGGCTGGCACTTATCAATTGTTGTTCCTGCACAGCCCCATTTTGCCGATTTGCCGGAAGGTATATACACTTTGTGGGGCTATGGTTTCCAAATAGACCATCAAGGTAACTACATTAAGAAACCAATGTGTGAAGCAACAGGTAAAGAGATTTTAACTGAACTCGTTAAGCAACTTGGTTTTGATGACATCTTAGAACATGTTTTAGATACAACTGATGTGACGACAGCCATGATGCCGTATGCATCCGCATTGTTCGCATGCCGCAAACCTGGTGACCGTCCTTTAGTTATTCCACATGGTTCAAAAAACTTCGCCTTTTTGGGGCAGTTCGTAGAAATCGAAGATGATGTGGTTTTTACTGTTGAATATTCAGTGCGTGGCGCTATGCTCGCTATTTATGAATTTTTTGGTGTAAATCGAGAAATTCCAGACATCTACAATGGTTTGCTAGACCCAAAAGTAGGGTTAAAAGCACTTGAAACTGTGTTTCATTAATTTAACCCAATTATCGGATATAAAAATAAGAGCGCCCATAAGCGCTCTTATTTTTAGTATCGGTAAATTATAAAATTAACTGATAACTTTAGTTCTACTCTAAGAAATGAAATAAATTATAATTGCGCAATTTTGGTTATTTATACAATCCAAGTTTTTTACCTTTAAGCAACGACTTCATGCGCTTACGGATCGAGTTTGCAGAAGTCGATTTTAAGCGCGCTTTTTTCAAACCCGCTTTTTGGTCGCTGGATAAGCGAACTTTTTGCCCTGGTAAGCGTTTATTAACAACTGTCTTTACCCCCTTGCGAATTGCAGCAATAGCTTTATAACGGATTTTCTTGCCGTTGAAAGATTTTGTGGTCATTTTTCCGCGGGACAGTTTTTTCCCAGTTGCAGCATCAAAGCCGCTTTCCATTTCATCTGGCTCGCCATAGATGAATTCACGCACCAAATCATCCAGCGGATCACCATCGTCTGGCATATTGGCAATTACAGTGCTTGCCGCCGCCTCAATCGCAGCATCGGCCGCTTCGACATTTTCACCCATCATTTCTTCAATAATAGAATCATCAACCCCAAATGTGGCCAATGCATCTGCAATTGATTCTAATACAGCATTTTCTAATGTATTTTCATCATCATCAGCGCCGTCGATCACCTCCAAAATCAAAAAGTCCAATCGGTCCGATGGCAGCTCACCTTCTTCAAGCGTTCCTTCAGTCACTGCATCTGCAAGCTCCGCAACAATGTTTAAAGCTTGTTCACGGACGTGCTCAATAAATGAAAGTTCTTCACGAATTGAACTGGTTAATGCTGAAACAGAAGTTTTAATTTCCGCAGCAGCTGAATCAAATTCTCGCAGAAGTAAATTCTGAGTTTTTGCATTTAAAGGGTTTTTTGAACCAAACATATTTTCACCTGCCTAAAATTATTTAACTAAAACGTCTTCATCAAAAATAACTGCCCGTGTTGCGCCTTCAGGACGCCGCGCTAAGTAAAGGCGCACACGTTCAAATGGGAAATTTTTATCCGGCGTCAAACGGAAGGCATATGGCTTACCGCCTAAATCATCAGCAGGCTTCAGCCATCCGGCAGTCACGGCGCCAGATAGATAATCGTCAATGTCATCGCTGGCATCTTTCAAATAACTGGAAGTCGGCTTCAGCATATGTTCTTTTAAGATTGAAACCACTTCATTGGATGTACGCATGGCAATTTCAGCTGCCGGTACTAAGCGAAGCGCACTGTTCTTGCTTTGGCGCTGAGTCAGCAGATCACTTAGCACATAACGCATGCCCTGTTTAAACTTGATTGGACGCACGACATTAACTTTGGCTTTAGCCAGCATTTCTACCGTCGGCTCATCCAATACAATATCGGGACGAAGCTCTAATGCTTTTTTACGGAACGGAAAATCCTTCCATGCTACAGCGACATGCAGCGGCGCATAGCCTTCTGCATCAGTACGTGCATTGCGCAACAGCTTGTCACCGATATATTGCCCAATATACGGCGCAGGTATTTTTCGCCCGCTTAATGAAACTGAATCTCGCGCTCGGCAAAGATTTGGTGACCAGATGAATTGAACGCGGTGCGACTGGGCATCCATGGATAATGCAAATTCCGCTGCTTGTTCCGCTGTAATGGTTGGGTCGATTTCAGCATCAAGCGGAATATTCAATTTTTCCGCTGCGCGCAGTGCCGCCACATATATCGGCAGGTCATCTGTTTGCGGCAGGACAATATAGGCCGGCGGCTCGACCTGATTGGTCAGAATGGTATAAATCTCATCACCATCAAATGCCGGCAACGTATCATCTGGCAATTCAATGACTGTTTTGCTGCGACCTAGGCTGTTGGATGAGTTAAAGGCCTCTGAGCTCTTGATAGCCTCCAAAATATCACTTGGTTCCTGCGGCAAGGCGAGCTCAAAAACTTCAAACTCTTTTGTTGCGTCAGCCACAGCGACAATAGATGCCAAATTGTCAGGGTCTTCATCCAGCGCTCCCTGAATTTTAATAATTTCATCACCATTGACTGAATCCACAATACGAAGACGCAAGACAATATCTGAGAGTTCTGGATTTGAAACTTTACTGATAAATGCAGCTTCAAGCTGTGCATCTGCCAAGTAACTGTATGTCACCAATTCAAGGTTAAAAACCGCCTCTTCATCTGATGATGTTGACAGATTCAAGTTACCTTGCTGGTCTAAATTTAAAATCATTATGATGACTGCCTGCGGCAAAATTCTTAGCTTTATTCTTGCAGTACGCGCTGGGCAAAATTTTTATTAGTTCCAATAAAAAAAACCCTGCCGAAGCAGAGTTATAGTTTTTATACAAAGAACTTATTCGACAGGACAAGTCCCCCAAACCGGCATATGTTGAGGTTGCAATGCGGAACCGACTGCAAATGCTTGCGGCTCTGACAGAATATTCCCCACACACCAGCCGGATAGGTCTTGATCAAATGATTCTGCACCTTCGAAAGCGCTGACCATGTTGCCGTCATTACTAGACACATCCCATTCATTTAGCGGCTGATTGAATGCCAATGCATACTGGAACATAGCATTTATGCTTCTAGCATTCGATACATTCCACTTATTTAGCGATTGATTGAATGCCGATGCAAGCTGGAACATGCCGCCCAAATTCGGCCATAAAGACACATCCCATTCGCTAATGTTTGGATCATTAATTTTAGTGCATGCACAGAAAATCGGTGAATATTCGCCTCTTTCAAGCGAAAATACTTGAGGTGCAATGTTTGGAACTTTAATCAGCTTATCCTGAAGCCTATCTTCTTCAGAATCAATAAATCGTAAAACTTCGTACCCTTCACCCCACCACGCAATCACTTCTTTGATACCAACAGCAACACCCAACATCATTGGTGACGGGCTTATGTTTCCCTGTTCCTTATCAATGACAATACGCCATTCTGCGCGGGCGGCATATTCATGGGTTACATACCCTTCTGTGATGAACTCAGCTGTACCATCGCCCCAGTCAATCTGGAATGGTCCGCCGCCTATGGCCAGTGTCACGAAATCCGCTTCTTCTGAAACGCGCATTACCATGGAATTTTCAGAATTCTCTGGCTCATGTAATTCATGCTGAATAATATTTGCTTTTAAGGCATTAATTTGCCCTAAATTAGAAATTATTTGCTCTAAAGCCGCCGCACCCGTAACTTGAATAACAGTGACTTCATTTGGTTTCAAAAGCACTTGCGTTAATGGCTCTGTCACCGCATAAGCAGAGGTATTTGTCATACTGATGACTTTAACACTAGGCACGTCACCCAGTGCATCAAGCAGCGAATTTGAGCCGTTATATTCATGCATTTTTGATCTCCAATCGTTTGCCTAGGCCAATAAACTGCTGCAAGTTATTTACAACTTCCGATTTGAATTGATTTGATTTACAGCCAATTACAACTGATTCACCTGGCTTAATTGATGTCTTGGATAGCGGCTCGAATACAGCTTGCATACCCATATTTTTAACAGTTACGTATATGCGGTGCTGTGATGAGGCTTGTGTTTTTTTAGAAGTTGCAACCGCCTTGCTTTCTGAGTTATCACTTGGTTTTTGCAAAGCAGCTGAAGGTTCTGAAATGACTGATGCCGGAGCCGAAACAACTTCATCATTTGCTTTATCGGACAAATCCGCTGATTCTGATTTCTGTTTTTCCGCCAGTAACTCAGTTTCTGCTGATGACAGTGAATGACCTGTTTCTTGATCAGGGTCCTTTTCTTCTTTTTCTACAGGATCAACTTTTTCAAGCTGTTCTGTTGTGGCAGGCGAATGATCTGCAGCTAGCAGTTCTGCATCTGCTTGCGGCAGCTCTTGTTGCACTTCAGCATCAGCTGAAACAAGAACTTCAGTCGCTGCAGCGGCTTTCGGTCTAGCGGTGCGTCTTTTGGCTGCAGCGGCTTTTTCTGCTGGAACATTTGGGTTGGCTTGAGTCATCTTAATCACCCTTAATCAAATTAGAAAATGAAATAAGGCGCATATTCAATGCGCCTTAATTTACTGAATTTTAGTTTTTGAGTTTTGGCATGTTGATCGCGTTGATCAATGCAAACTGATCAGCATAGCGGTCCAGCGGGTTAAGTTCTGCAGCCTGTGATCCAATTAAGGCAATCAGCTGTTCACGCGGATCTGGAGTCGCTTCACTCACTGTCAGCGGCATTTCCGTAAAGCCGATAAATGGATTGCGTACTGGTTCATTACCTCGGCCAATCAGCAGCATTTCAAAAGCTTGGCCTGCTTCATTCAGCACAGCGGCAGAGCTTGGCACGTGATAAACATTAGTGCCGTCAGCCAATGTACCAATCCGTACAATTTGACCATGGCCGGCAGTAGCACCTGTTTTCACTGGCATTTTGTCTGATGACAGCTGTGCAAAGAAAATTTTAGCCGTATCGCCGACATACAAATCAAAACCGACTGTAGCGCCGCCAGAATCCTGAACAATCCCTAACTTCGCCGCTTCAAGATACTTCATGAATTCGCCGAACAAATCGCCAGAAGTGTTATATGCCGCAGCTAAATTGCCCGTTACACCGCGGGAAGCATCAAAGGTAAACTCTCGGCCATTGTATAAAGCACGGTCTTTACCTTCACCCAACAGCCGGATCGTCTGCTCAAGATAGATTTTACCTTGCATCAGTCCTAATGCAGTTCCTACAAAACCGACTTTCAGTTCGCTTGATATCTGATTGACCAGCAGTTTCGATGCCCGGATTTGCGTCATGATCGGCGCGCTGACCAATGTTTCGTATTCAGGCTCCATGCTGACGCCAACCGGTTCCATTTTGAATTTATTGGCAGCATCACGTGCTTCAAAATCAGCAATTAAACACACTTCCAGCTTGATGCCGTCAGGAAGCTCTTTATCCAAGGTGACTGAAATCGAACTGGTATCCAAATTAATATTGCTGGAAGTCACTGAGTATACTTCGCCGCCAATATTTGCATTTTTTTCAGCAATCGCAGAAATAGAGCCTGCAAGTTTAGATTTGCTGCGGCTGCGGGTGTGCGCAACTTCTTTGCCCGCAATACGAATAGAAACATTACCGCTGATAAATGGCAGCAGTGGCGCATTGATATCCGGTGTTTTAGCGGCATAGTCCGCATAATGCGTGTGTGCGACTACTGTATATACGGCGCCAGCCCCGCCATTGCTGAGCGCAAAACGGAAGCGCCCTTCAGCATATGGCTTTGCCGCCTGTACACCATCGAGATAATCATTTTTTTCCATGGCGCCAAATGTGCGGTCAGTGACAAAACGCGCAGCAACAATCGGTACTTCATTTGAACCGTTGCTGTTTGGAATATAAGCCACAATTGGAGAGGCATACGCAATCGTTGTTGCAATTGTGGTCACTGACAGTGCTGGCACGATACTGACTGATTCTTGATGGGTATTGCTGATGTCATCAAAGCCTTTTTCTAAATCTGCATAGCCTTGAGTCGCTTGATCACTGTAGCTGCAAACTTTTTTAGCAATGGCGACACCGTTGCTTAATGCCGTTGCAATGATGGATGGGTGAGGCAATTCGCCGCCGTGGCAATATTGATACTGGCTGATCCCTGTCTTAATCGCTTCATCGACATCAGAAGCGCTGTCAAAGCCCATAATATCAAGTAATTCATTCAGCGCCTGTGGGCGAATTTCCGGCATACCCATAGCGCTGTCAAAGCCAGTTTCTTCACCGTCTTTATAGAAATAGTTCTGGCATTGCTGTGTTGCAAGCATTTGCGCTTTGAATTGCTGCTGCATTAAATCAGATAGAGACATATTTTTTACCTGTCATGGGTCTAAAATCTTTGATGGAAATAGATTCGCATGACTTGGAAAAGGCTGTTCTATACAGTTCCAATGATATTACTTAAATAAAAAAACCTGCTTGACTGCAGGTTTTTTAAAGCCGTCAAAGCATCCTTATCCGCTGACACCGCTGGAGACATAAATTTCAACGCTTTCGCCTGCAGTCACTGTATAGCGGATCTTATCCCACGCATGCTGCCGAAACAGCTCTGAATCAGGAATGCCGGCTTGCAAGGCCACAATTGGCTCCCAATGTTCATCGACAAGCGGGTCAGCATCGGGCTTATTGCTGCCAGAGAATTCAACTGCTGCACCTGCACCAATGACCTGGTAATTGAAAATTGCTGAAGTGCATTGGATTGCCACCCCTTGATCACCCGCTTTCTTTGCGTGTTCTTGAAAAATTAAATAAGACATTGCTTCAACCCTGCTAAAAAAATTAGTTTGTTCGAGATTCAACTTCGCTTTTCACTGGATCAAGTCCAATTTCATCACGGCGGTTCAACACATACTTTTTGCCGAAATCAGACATCAATGTTTGCCCACTGATTCCAACAATTTCAAACCACAAAATAAAACCCTCGTAGACCATCAGCCCCAGCAAGTCACCTTCATTCAGCACAGTATCCGGCACCTGCAGCAACTGTTCCGCCAAAGTGGACAAATGAGCATCATAGACTTCAACCTGTGCCAAAATCGCCAGATCTGAAGGGTTATTCAGAGAATTGTTCTTATGGATATAGCCGCCATTGAACTTGTCAGCCAGTACAAAAGCATGCCCGACCGGATCATATTCATAGTTCGGCTCATCCTGAATAGACAGCGCATTGGCTTCAAATGAAAGCGGATCGGCTGGCTTACCAGCTTCAACCGGATTGCTGTACACAATGCGCTTGCGCCAAACCTGAGCTGGAATACTTGTCAGGGTATTCATCACAATACGGCGCGCGGCCATATGGCGGCCATTGGCTACACGGTTGACTGCTCTATTCAGCATTATTTAAATCTCCGCATCAATTCCTGATAAACATCATCAGTCACAATTCCACTATTGCGCCATTCTGTGTATTTTGTCCGGTCCTGCGCATCCTGAAAGTGTTTGGCCTGTTTTCCCTGCTCAGCAAAATACTCCTTCGCAACTTTTGCTGCGCGGCGGATCATTTCTTTTTCAGCTTTTTGCACATTTGGCTGAATCTTGCCTTTAGTGGCTTTATTCAAGTCACTTATTTGCTGGTCCAATTCTGCCAAGATTTGCCGATCTGTCTGTTTTTTCCGTACACTGAGCTGCTTGGTCCGGTCTTTTTGGACTTCCTTTTTAAGGTACTCAATGCCTGATGGAGATTGAATCCAATGCACTGCTTTCAGGACGTGCTTGCATGCCACACCAGACAATAAAGGGTTTCTAAGCTTCGGGTAGCCATTTTCCTTACGCCCTAAGGCATAGCCGCCAATCGTAGCCATATAGCGGTACCAGAATGTATGCCGCTCACAGTCACACTCGAATTTAATTTTGCCGCCGGATAACCAGCGCTTAACCAAGTTGACGGCATTTTGACTGGTGCTTGAAACCAATGAACTGAAGCTGCTGAACTCAATTTCAACGTGATGATTCGTCACCTTGCTTTTCGGTCCTGCATTGGTCATCAGATGCACAAGACTGTCTTTACGGCTGAGCGGCACAACAAGATGTATTTGCTCATTGGCGCGGTCAATATCATCGGCATGACTTAAGTTGATAATATTTTGAATACTGATGCCTGTAGAATAATGCTCCCGCAAAAGGTCAATATTGTCCTTGAAGGCCATAATATCTTCGCGGGTGATCTTTCTCGGGGCTTCTCCTTTCTGCTGCCCAAGTGTTGTATACAGCACGCGTTCAACATCGTACTTCTCACCTTTTTCAATATCTGCAGGTCTTAAAAAAGTAGGCTTGGGAATTTTTCTGCCGAATTCATCATAGTTGAATTCTTTATCAGCTTCGCCGCGCTGCTTGCTGTCAGCACTTCTGCGGCCTTGAAGATCATGGCGCAGCCCGCCTTTTCGCAGCGCTTCCTGCATTTGCTTATGAGCTTGCTGCAATTGATCAGGAGTTGGATTAGCCATGAGTCATATTCCTTAGAGATATTCACGGCGAAATTCAAGAACATCTGCGATCAGGGGGACCGCTATTCTTTTAACCGGCAGTTTTTCCCAGATGCCGCTGGTGCCGCATGCAACCTGAATAGCGTCTGTATATGCCCTTGAACCGTACATTCTTAAACTCAATAGTGTTGGATCTTGAGCTTCGTCCTGCTGAATATCCCAGACAATCAGCTGATTCAACTTGCCCTGCTTAATTAAGCGGTTGATATGGTCGCGGATGGCATTGCGGTATTCATTAATCATTGCTGCTGCTTCAAGCCGTTTTTAAATATGGTAGTTGCCAGATAAATAATACAAACCTGCCAATTCCAAACTAAAAAGCCCCACATATCCGTGGGGCTTAAATTGAGATTACTCTGTTCCAGGTTCTGGCTCAGGCTCAGGCTCAGGCTCAGGCTCAGGCGTAATCATAACTGTTAGAGTTTTCTGAACGGCGTTGCTGAATTCACTGATTAATTCGGGATAGATTAAGTGCTTTGCATTCCCTTGCGCTTTGACCAGCGTATTTTGCGATAAGCCTCCAACGTTAATAACTGCTGACCAATCATAACTATTATCAGAATTTTGCTCTGTACTGATCACCGCACTGACTTCAGCTGCACCGACTTTCACTTTGACTTCATAAGGCATTGCAATGCCATTGGTTAAGATTGTCCCGCTCACTGTAACGACATCTTCTGGCGCTGGATCAGTGATTGGGGCAATGTTCTTCATCGTTAAAGCTGGTACTGGGGGTGCAATTTCTTCGATGTTGTCATTGTAGGTTTCTACGATCGCAAATCCGATCCCGCCGTCTGTACCTGCATTACCCCAGCTTTTCCAGCCTTCACCGAATTTACCGACAGTAATTCGAGCGGTGACACGCTGACTGCTGATATTGGTAAACACAGCCCTTACCCTTGCGCCAGAACCAGCCGCACCACCAAATGACCAGCGCTCATCTCCGATACCTGTGGCACCGTCACCGCCGCCCGTCATTTGACCTAGAATTGATGACAGCGCATCTGCACCTTTTTGTGTCCCCCAGCGACTATATGTAGTTGCATCAATACCGGCTGTCTCTTCAATTTGCTCAAAAAGATTGCCTGAATCAAGGACTGCAGGTAAACCGCCTTTACCCGGCTGACCATTATGATAAGCGGACCCGTTACCCCACACACCGCCTGAACCAGCTTTACCGCCACCAGCAGTTAATATTGATGTATCAATTGTGCAGGATACTTCCCCGCCGTCTGTAGCATTTGCTGAAGCGCTTGAACCAGACCAAATTGACCCGCCGCCGCCGCCCATTGCGCCGTGCAAATGAAATTGCACAGTTTGATTTGGCAGGATCTCAATCTCATGAATTCCTTCATAATAGGTAATTACACCTTCTGGATATTTGCTTGTATCCACGATCAGAACAGTAGCTTGTTTGTTGGGAATGTATGTTAAAGCGAATTTCAGAAATTCATTGCCTTCGGTTTTATTATCTTCCACAACGTCTAGGGTATAGGACGCTTTACCTGTGGCATCAACGATAAATTGACCGCTTAAAGCACTTGGTGAAATATCATCTTCCTGAATGCCGGTAATCAGCCAATCCACGGGCGTTCCTTCATCCAGCCCAGAGGTAACCAGTTTGAAAGTAACTTTACCGCCTTCATCAACCACGGCTTTATCAGCAGTTAAGCTGTAAGCTGGCTCGGATGTGCCATCACGCAGGCGCTTCCATATGCGAGTTGTGAAGGCTTTAATTGCTGACCCCGTAGAAATACCCGTGACAGCGCCAACAGGCTGGCTGATATCTTCGACCCCATAAGGAATATGGGGCAGCAGCATCCAGCTAGTGTCATAACCAAACAACGGTTTTAAAGCTACCGATGGATCATATTGAGTGCTGTCTGTTCCATGCCATGAACCGACATGCCAAATGACATTCGCCAGATCAGTTGATAATGGATACTGCGGATGAGGATTGGAATGTGCTAAATGCTGGTTCATCAATGCCACTGAAACAGGTGCATGCGGATCTAGCTGTACTACTAGATTCTCTACATTGATGTCCTCAACCTTCATGCCAAACGTGGCTATGCATACAATATCTGCAACCAAGCGAATTAAAGGCGAATTCCCCGTCGTAGAAGCAATGGCAAATAAAATACCCGAAGAAGTAAATAAGCCAATTTCAAAACAGTCTGCCGTCACAGTCGGTTCAATATTTGAAATAAAGCGCAGCGTTCTTGATACTGGCTCAACACTGCCACCATTGAGCGGATATTGCTCTAACTCAGCAACCAGCGCTGTATTAGATGCTGCAGTCTGAGGGTTATATTTTGCTGTGCCCACACCGATATGCGACAGTGCAATGCTTAGGCCCATACTTTCCGCATCAAGTACTGCAGCTCTACCGTCATCCGTTAAATAAAACTGAATTGCCATAATCCACCCAATTAATCACTTTGGGTATTGTTAGCTGGCGTGGATAAGTCAGGACTGTTTAGTTCCAATGAATACGCGGTACCTTCTAAAAAAATCTGGGCAAATAAATCTGCAATATCTGGAACATCAAGCCCGATCTCACGCATCTCAGATACTGGCATGATTCTAAAGCGTGAACGCTCATCAAAGCTGTAACGAATGCTTTTGAGTTCTTTCAATACTTTTTCGTTATTGTGCGGCTGGCAAATTTTAAAGCTATACGTATTGACTGCGTAAGATAAGCAGGCATAAGACTGTGCACGCTTATTGACATACTCTTTACGATTGTCATTACTAAAGCAGTTTCCACCCCAGTGCACTGGCATATACCAAATGCCGTTTTTCTTTAATAACTGGCCTAGGAATTTACCCTCACCATTATCATTAACACTGAGTGTTGCTGCAGGGTATGTGGATAAAAGCTGTAGAATATCGTCAATACTCATAGCCCTATTTTCTTTAAACTCTAAAACTACCGTCTTTCGTGTTTTAGACGTATTGCCTTGCACCGCAGCAACTGCTGTATATCGTGCATTCACAATAATGAAATGTCCGAAATTTTTCAGCTGCAGCGCTGGGTTTAAGTAGGCTTTATTAATCATTTCAGGTGTAAATAGCTGCTTATATTTAGGGCTGGGGTCATTTCTATTACGGCGCACATTATTCTTAAAATTCAGGAGTGGCCCTTTTAAATCTCCGAGCAATTGGACACCTGCCGCCAGCAGGTTTACAGTCTTAAATACCTGTTTCATTATTCAGTACTCGAATTCTAACGATAAAGCTGAATACTAAGCACTCCACCGCTCAAAATTAGGGAGCTGTTCCAAATAGCGGGGCTTTTACTTATTCCCATCTTTTCCAAATTCTTTTTCCGCGGCTTCTTTCAGCTGACTGAAACGTGATTTTCTTGCTGCCTGCTCCTGCGCCTCTGGACTTTCATCCAAGACAGCAACATTTTCATACGCTTCGGTATAGAACACATTTTCCAAAAATAAGAAGGCGAAAACATCACCTAAATCGGGGGATTTAATCCCCATGCGTTTCATTTCATCCTTACTGAAAATCTTATAGCGACTGTGCTCATCGAATGTATAAGGGATCTTAATAATCTGAGCCTGTACCTTAATTTTGAACTTAATGGTTTTAATTTTAAACCGGCCCTGCTCTACCGCCCGGTAAAGACCCACATAGGCCAAAGCGCGTTTATTCACATACTCTTTGCGGTTGTCATTATTGAAGCATGCGCCGCCCCAATGCACAGGCATATACCAGATGCCGTTTTTCTTCAGCAGCTGGCCTAAGCCCTTGCCGGCGCCATTGTCATCGACAACCAGCGTGGCATTCGGATATTTCAAAATGCATTCATGAATTTTTGCGAACAGCTCAGTAATATCATCTCTATTCTTGCAAAGCGGTATATCAACCACTTCAACCCGCCGCGCCCGATCCCCCCATTGCGCTTCACCCCAAACTTTAGATACAGCAATAACAGAATCGTCTCGGCCTACACCGCCGCCGACATCGACCGTGATCACATAGCCAAAAATGTGCTCAGTAAATATTGAAGCGCCGCAGTACATATCTTCTGCTTGGCGCTTGGTTATAAGGAATTCATCGGCACGGTCTGGGAATTGACCTAAAACACGAATTTGATATTGAGGATCATCACGGCTGCCGTACTTTTGGCGCTGTTCCGCTAAAGACTGCTTACTGACCAGCGGAGATTCTTCACCGTTGAATGTAAGCGCAGTCCACACACCGCCAGAGCGGTGGCTCAACGTATGATGTGTTTCATAGAACATGCCCGCATTACGGGTAGGCTGTGAAGTCATTACCGCACGGTTGTCTTCGTGCGTTAAGGCACCAAATGCAACATCCAGAACTTCATCCGCTACACCGCTGGCCTCATCCACCCAAACCATGTAATTGTCGCCATGGTTCCCTGCAAGGTTAGTCGGCTGATGTTTTGGAGCCGTCTTGGCAAAGACATACCACTTTTCTTTTGATCCTTTGATGTAAACCAGTTCAGACTGGAAACCGACATAATCAGCCAGCCAAGCCAGCGGGCCATTTTTAAGCCGCGCCAGGTTAATGCTGATTTCTTTCCATACCTGTTTTTTCAGCTGCCCAATTTGCGGGGCAGTAAACATCATGATCGATTCATCAAAGAACAGCAGATGCCAGAGTGCAACGACCCCTGCCGAAGCGGTTTTGCCTGTATTGTGATGCACCATGCCGTCAGCAGTGAGGAAAGTTGAATCACCATCCAGCATAAAGCCGAAATACTCGCCTTCTCCCAGTGATACGGCGCGCTCAATGCGTACTGGGATGTATTTCTTATGCTTCAGCTCGTAGGCAGCAAATTGGCGTTTAGTTTCCTCAGGCCATTCCAGCCATTTAGAAACCAAAACTTCCATGGTATCGCCGGCTTTCCAGCCGTTTTTGGTTTCAAGTGAAATTAAACAAAGGATGTGTGACTTGTTGTAGACATGGCTTTTGCCATTTTCATATTCAAAGCGGTAGAGATCCTGCCAGCCTGTAACGGTGCTGATCACTTCCCTCGGTGTAATGCCGTCACTTCCCAGTACGGCGTCTTTAATTGTTATTTTTTCAACACGCTTCCACTTGCCATTTGCTAAGCGGATCTTTGTGCCTTTACCAAAACAGCCATGACCGGATGCTACAGATGTGCGGCTGCCGTCAAAGGCAATTGACTCAAATAAAAGTTCCTGCTGCCATGTTGGTGTAATGCCCAGCGCTTCGACCGCAAAGGCATAAATGTCATAGCGGTAGCGGGTGCAGAGTTCCCACCATTCAGGGATTTCTTTAAGAGGTTGGAGTGCCATTGAAAATAGGAAGAAGAATTATAATTTTTATTCTAAGTTTTTAAAATTTAATGTTTTACAGCTGTTCCAAAATGCCGCGCCATGCAATGTGCAGAGCACTTAAGTGCTTTAAATACTAAACGGCAACATCGTCGGATCGATATCATCCACTTTCTGCACTTGATTCGACATCACTCCGTACCCTGTCGCTATCTTATGGCTTGCCCAAATTGCCAGCAGCGCTGCAATGTGCCCATTATCAAGCGAACTGCTGTCGAACTCTTGCTGCATGCCCCGCTTATCAATTTTGCGCACCTGAAGAATGTTCATCGGATTGTACCGCGCAATTGACGGTTCAAACTCGACCAGCCCACCGCGATAGCTTGCCTGGTAAATGCGGATCACTTCTTCAAGATGCTGCTGCGCGTCAAATTTCAACTGCCAATTCTTAATTAAATTGGGTGAATCAGTTACAACCACCGTATTTTTTCGTAAATCCGGCGGCACTGCTAACGTTGTGTAGATCTCCGTCTTTTGCAGCAGGATTTCGCCTGTGTCCTGATAGCACATTGCCATCAAGCGTACAGGATCATCTGAAAAACCGGTCACGCGGCTGTCAATGCGGATCATATCACTCATGAATGTTTTCCTCTGTAATGGCGCCCGTATCTCTATCAGCATGAATTCGGACATGCCCGTCTTCAGCCAGCTTATCCGCTTGAATCACTACGGAATTGTCCAATGGCTTTTCTATTGCAGATCCGTCTGGGGTATAACCATTGTCCGTATTGTTATCATTCGGCCCGCCCAGTCCCAGAATCTGCGGAACATAGCCGATCAGCTGGACATCGATCGTAAAAATAGACAGGTTGATGGCATCACTGGGAACCGGTGATGGGAACAACTGGTTTTCTAAAACTGTGAAGCTGCTGAATTCAGAATGTGTACTGGAAATTTCAAAAGGAACATCTATACGGCGCTTAACATCATCCTGCATGTATGTGCAGAACTGATCGCAGACCGACCGCGCATCATGTGAGTTAGTTGCATAGAAAGCCAATTGCGCTCGTACTGTTTTTGCGACTAAGCGGATCTTCACATACTTTTCGTCGATCACTGCCGGCACAAAGTACGGTACCGGCAATAATTGGCTAACATCGGGCGGTTGATCAATCAATGCCGTAGCTGTCAGCATAATAGGCATAAACGCCGTAGCGCCGCCTGAGACATCAGCATTTTGGCTTTTGCGGTACTCAGCCAGCATCGATTCTGAATCATCCATAAGCCGGCTTGGACAGGACTTTATTGCAGTGCTGATATTCCGATTTTTCCACTCTGTCGTCTGAACAGTTTCAGGCATGAACCATGCCCGAAAATCGACCAGCATTTTATACCAGGCATCTTGAATGCATTTTTGAGGATCTTTGGGCATATTCATCATTAACCCCACCCAAAGATTTTAGTGCCTTTCTTGGCAGCATTGCGCTTCGGCTTTTCTCCATCGATATGCATGCGCGCAATTTCACTTTGATTCAGCAATTGCTCAGCTTCATCGCATACAGAGTCAAATGAACGGATCTCTCCAACCATGCCCGTATAGAAATCCTGTTCACGCTGGGCCTGCAAGACTGCTCGCTGTTCACGTTTAGCCAGCTGCGCGGCAAGCATATCTACCTGATCCAAGGCCTGCTCATTAAACTGATACAGCTGGAACTGTGCATGAATATTATCGAAATCACGTACAATCTGCTGTTCCAGCATATTCGCAATCATCGCTTCTGAAGGCGATAGCAGGGAAACATCTGTCGCACTGTCAAAACAGGAAATGAGGCCTTCCTGCTGCTCAGGTACAGCCAGTCCATCAAACAGCTGGCCATCGCCTACGTTAGTGACATAGTTTGGCTGTGTGACATAGTCATATCCATAAAAATTAACCGGCACTAAACCTAGTCCAGAACGGCGGTAATCCTGAGCTGAGCTGAAACCGCCAACACGGGCTAGATACTGCTTGCGGGCATGTTCCCCTGCTGCATTATCGAGAAACTCTGCTACATGGGTTACATCACCATTTTTATCAGCATAGGATTCAATGGTTCTGAATGCAGCTTCTAAGTACACCACTTTCCCATCAATGACTACGGATTCAGGCGGAAACATGCCGTAGCGGCGGCGGATCTCATGTCCGTTATAGCCGTACAAAGTCCCTGACTTAATCATTTCCTGAACTTTAGGATGATTGATCTGACTGATCATTTCTTTCATATCAACATTGGCGCGGTTTTTACCTGAATGCTGGCGGCCGCGCTCAAATAAATTGTATGTGATTTTCTTGGTTTTTCGAGCTGTATCAGCCATGAAAAAAGCCCCAATAAGTAGATTATTAGGGCTATTTTGGCAATTCAGCGCAGTATAGGTTTTGCAATGTTCCAATTAGACTTGAGATTTACGTGCTGTAAGCTCATCAAGTTTAGTTCTTTCCATTGTCAGCAACACAGTAAGACCATTTTTCATGCCTAAAATGACGCTGGCATATTTACTTTCATACCCTCGCATTCCACCGCAATAGTCAGTGTCGGAAACTTCAATATATGAAATGTCATCTAAATCAACATACTGATCATTGGCTTTTTTACAGCAACGGATTTTAGTCAGCATTGACAATTCTCCTTAACGGCCTAAACGCCGCGCATTTAGGCGCTTTTTCTTCTGGCTGACCTTATTGGCTTTTGCATTTGCTTTGCGTTTCGTGGTGAAGGCATACGGTGATTTATCTGTGTTTGATCCGCTGTGAATGGCTGCCGCAGGAACACTTAAACCGCATGCTAATGCACCCAATAAGGCAACACTCATTAATTTAGATTTCATAATGATTACTCCGCCTTCTGACCTTCAACACCACGTGTCAGCCGTTCAGTTGTCCGTGCATCAAATGCAGCCAGAGCTGTTTCCATAGCTGCAATCGCCTGCTTGTTATGTTCTGAAGGGAATTGGCTGTCTAAAATCTGAGTTCGATGAATCAGCACTTTTAAAAGCGCCTCATTTGTTGCGCCGTTTACCCCTTCTAAAGCCGTTGGACCGTCTTGGAAATGGAGATGAATATCAAAGGGCTCAATGTAGTCTGGGGAATCAGGATTTGCTGAAATTTTATAATAATTGCCGCGGGCATACGCCGTTACGCCGTCAACCTGTTCACCGTTCTGTACCTGCTCAATGACAGCTGGATCTAAATCAGCTTTAGCGTGACCTAAAAATTCTTCAACAATCAGATTTTGGTCACTTCCAGCATCTGCGGTAATAGCCAGTAAGTTTTTATCTGTATTTTCAGCCATGGGCACTCCTGAAAAAATATGCACGATCAATTTAAAGTGACTCCATAAAAACACTTAACTGATTGGGATATTTACGTCAGTTCCAAATCGCTGAAATCAATCACCTGATAAACCCGACCATATACCCCGACACCTATTGAGCTATCCCCCAACTCAACATCCAAAGCCTTTGAATGTACCTTTACCACAACATTGGCGGGAACAAGCCGGCGCAATATGGGTGACAGCTCAATAATTTCAGAAGTATCAACTGTATCCTCAATTGAAATACGCAGCCGGCTTGTAAGGAAATGCTCTGGCTTTTCATCAACCGTAATATGTGCTGGGTAATTCAAATAGGTTTTTATCGGATGCCACATTCGCTTAATCTGCCACTGATCTGTCCAGATCATGCGCAATACAAATTCCAAGAAGCCTAAACCGCGCTCACTGGCCAGACTTGACCAGTTTGCATATATGACCCGCATCAACGTATCGGATGTATATGGGCGGCGCAGCACGACAAGGCCATCCTGCTTAGAAAAGCGTTCAATGACTGTTCGGCTGCCTAAGTGCGGACAGCCATAGTCCAGCATGTCCTTCACCTGCTGTTCAAAGACATCTGCAAAGACTTGCTTAAATGCCTTGGCCAAGGCCGTTTCTAAGCCCTGATGATTATTGACTTGCTGATCAATCGGGCGAGTAAAGCTTACAGTACCCATGCTGCCCCCATCTCTGCAGTTCGTTCTAATTTTAGCGTGATGCTTTCATTGGAGATGTACACCCATTCATGCGGTTTATTTAAGACTGCAGGCACGCTCAGTGAAAAGTCGCTGATATTGTCCTGAAAGGCGGTAATGTTCTTCCGCAGCTGGGTGGATATTTCCTGCGTATTGAAGCCATTCACCAGCCATCGGCTTGCGCTTAATTTCGTTTGGCCATAGCGGTCTACCAGCAGGCCTTTAATCTGAACCTTCACCCCATCCAAATCATGCACGGCTGCCAGACGGCCATTTAACGACAAGGCGTATGGCTTTTCTAAAACGGCATGCACACGGACCCGGTCTTTATACAGGCTATCCAGCTGGCCGATGTACTGAATAATTTCCTGTTCTAGAGTTGCCTGTTCAGCGCTGTTTTTAGCAGTGACGGCAATATGCAAATGATTGATATCTTGATAAGTCGCGCCATAGTAGCGGTCATGCTCATTTTCATTCCATACTGCCAAGTAATAAGCGCGCGGCATAAATTTAGCCCGCACTGAATAATCAAAGTTTCCCAGAAACACGGCGTTTTCATCATAAAGCGAAGGATAGCTGGACAGTACCCGCAGCTCGGAAACATTCAGCGGATCGGCACCCTGGCGCACTGCACCGCCCTGCTTAAAACGTACAGACACGCGCTGTTCATCTGCATTGAATACATCGGCCAGTGAGGCATCTTTCAGGCGTGAAATATCAACATCGCCGTATGTTTCCAGAATGCCAAATGTAAATACTTGATTGGCTTTTGCCGTACATCCCGCGCGATCATCATCACCAAATTCTATAAAGATACGGCGCAGACTGTCCGTGGTTATATTGAATGCATATTCCAAAGGCGCAACATTCATCCAGCGTTTCTTAAGCAGATAATTATCGTTTTGATCATCACGTACTGTAAGACCGGCCAATGACAAATCATCTTGCAATTTTATTTGCGTACGATGGAAACTTTCACTGTTTTGTACAGAGTATTGGACTTCTCTGTACTCACTCTGCTCGGCCAGTACTTCCCCAGTTTCACCTGTCGATACAGTCACAGATTGCAGCAGGCGCCATGGCCTGCCGCTGTTATCTTCAATCAAGCGCCCTTGGCTTAAGCTGATGCTGTTACCTGCACGGTTGATCACTTCCAGAATATGCTGCGCAGGCATTCCTATTGGCAGAATCCCTTTATTGGCCGCATCCGCAATAATTGACCGGTCGCGGGTTTTAATAAACGGCTCAAGCTCTGCAATATCAATTTCCTGACTGAACAACGCCAGAAATGCAGCAATAGAGCGGATCTGCTGGATCACCAATGGATCTTGCGCGTTATATTGTTCCTGAATTTCATAATCATCCAGCGCGGCAACAATACGCGCCTCAAAATCAGCTTGCGTCAGCATCGTATGTTTCCCCCTGCATTGTCAGCTGGCTGTCGCGGATCTGATTTAAGTTAATCGCTACATCACCGACTTTAAGATAAATGACTTTGGTTTCAAATCCTTTATTTTGGCTGTAGAGCGCAAGCTCATCCGCACTGAGCTGCTGAAGAATAGGAATGTCCTGCTTCATCTTGTTGATAAATTCATTCGCCACGGGCGAATCTAGGGGCCCCATCAGCAGGCTGTTCAGGTCTGGCCCATAAGGTGAGCCAAAGTAACCATTGATTTCAGAATTGAACCAATGATCAAGCATGGCCAGTATCTTATTACGATCAATCATAGCCCCGCCTTATGCGCTGCTAATTGCAGGACTTTGCAGAACAGGAATGCTGCTATCACTGTCATGGAATAACAGGTGAATGTGCCCAGAATAATATAAAGAATAAGATCTGACGCGCCGCAGAAAGTCAGCACATTATAGAAAGACCATGTGGCAATGCCGGTGATCAAAACCGCAGGGATCAAAAGCAGATACAGAATCTTCCGTGAATGTCTGAAAACGTTATCAACGACGCCCTGACGCAGAAGATTCATGAGGTGTATTTTACTGCCACGAAAGCCCTTAAATGCGAAATAGACATGCATTGAAAAGAGCAAGACCAGCAGTACATTCAAACCAAAATTCAGCATTACCCGTTCCTAAAGCTATTTATGCTTAGGGTAAGATTTTTATGACTGCAGCCAGCGTACTTGTTCCAATAAAAAAGACCGCCTATGCAGTCTTTTAGAACTAAATAAAATTTATAAAATACTGGCTAGCAGTAATATCAAATAGCTAAGAACGTCTCTAAGTGAGTATCAAAAGCTTACTTTTCTATTGGAGGATTACCACACCTAGGCTGCGTATAATCGCCATTTTGTTAAATAGTGGGTAGTTGAGACCTGTGTAGCAACTTTAGGCCTGTTGCTATGCATCCAAATACAGATTGCACCTCATATTAAAGTTATAAGAGTTTTAGGTTTTAGACAGCACTCTTTAATCAAGTGTTTGTACACCACCACCATTTACAAATAAGGTTTGTCCAGAAATCCATGATGAAATAGGTGAGGCAAAGAATAATACAGCTCTCGCGATATCTTCGGGTTCACCTAATCGTTGCAATGGTGTATGGGAGAGCATCTTTTTTTCAATCTCAGGCTTCAGGACTTTTTCTAGTGCTGCGGTACGAATCGCTCCAGGTCCTACAGCATTAATACGTATATTCGGACCAAAATCATGTGCCAAATTAGCGACCATATGATTTAACGCTGCTTTTGATGATGCATATCCGCTCATAGCAGGGCTTTTGTTAATTGAACTCATAGAGCTGATATTTATTATTGAGCCGTAACCCGCTTTATTCATATGCGGTGCGACGAGTTGACACAATCGCCAAGCAGCAAACACATTAAGCTGAAAATCACGTTCTATAGTATCTATGGTAATTTGATCAGGAGATTCACGGCCACCGCCACCTCCTCCAGCATTGTTAACTAAGATGTGAATGTGACCAAAAATTTCGATTGTTTTATTCACTGCATTGACCAATTGATCATCTTGCAGAATATTGCATGCAACATATTCTATGTTGCGTCCAGTTAGTTTCTTTATTTCTTCAGCTGTATGTTTAGCTACTTCTAAATTTAAATCGGCAATCATAACGTCCGAGCCTGCTTGTGCAAGAATAAGAGCGCTGGCTTTCCCAATACCTGCTGCACCGCCTGTTACAAGTGCTATTTTATTCGTCAGTGATAATAAACTTTGTGGCATCATTTTGATTTATTTCCATTTGTATATAAAACTAGAAATATTTAACTCTTCTACTGCATAGCTTTATTTTGAGTTCAAAATCCTAAATCTACCGTATCATTTTGAATTGCAGGTATTTACAGTTTTCCCTTGTTCAACTGAATTGATAAAGCTTCCAATCAGGAATTCACTTTGTCTTAAAGAGTCACGATGATCTCCATTTTTGACTGGGTGAAAGGAAATAGGTTTTTGCGTCTTACATATTTGCTGATAGTAAGCATAAGTACCACTGTAATCTACAAGCTGATCTTTATCACCTTGTACAATTAGAGTCGGCACAGTAGGTGTCATATTATCAATAGACTGTTTTTTTAAATAATTTGTCAAAGGTGTCAAATTTACATTCGGTTTAAAAACTGTTTTAGGTGCTGTCTTTAGATCAGATTGTAATTCTGACAAACAGCGATTACGTGCATAATTTAGAATTTCCCCCATGTCTGAGCTAACTAAATTTGCTGGAGCTATGCTAGGATCTGCTGCTTCTGCTCCCAGAAGCACGATTGGAAAAAATGCGGCAACACTTGTTTCAATTTGAGAATGGGTTGCTACGTATTCAGCGATTCCTTGGTATTGATAGCCACCTGGTGCGAGTGCAATGGCACCTCTTAAATTGAGTTCAGGTGCATCTTTCTGGCCATCCGCTGCAACCTTCAAAGATGCTGCGCCTCCTTGACTATGCCCCATTACATACCAGTTTTTACTAAATTTATAAGGCTTTAAAAGGTGGGTTGCCCGGACAGCATCAACGACAGTGTGCAACTGGCTTTGTGCATTCATATATGGATGTCCACCTGGGGTACCTAAACCCTGATAATCAGGAGCGACGACTGCATATCCACGAGCAAGCCAGGCATTTAGTGCTTTAGCGGCAATTTGTTGATAGACATGGACTGGTCCACCGGCATAATCTCCAGAAGGTGCACAAGTATCTGCTACACCAGTTGTACCATGAGCCCAAGCAAGAACAGGCCAACCCCCTTGGGGAACTTTACCTTTAGGCAGTAAGAGATATCCTGAAGTCACAATTGGTTCAGACCGTACTCCGCGACTACGGTAAGTGATTAAGAACCGCTGTGAAGCATTCGTAAATAGATCGATATTCTCTTCTTTTATGGATAAGATTGTTCCTGGCGTTTTGCTAGAGATATTAGACGTTTGGACTTTACCATTATTGAGAAAGATAGGAGAGGCTATTGCATATGTTGAATTTAAGCAAAGGCAGCTTACGACTAATTTTAGAATGGGATGTTTAATTTTCATCACTGGCACCATCTTTCTTTTTTATAATGTCATTTTTAATGTATCAGCTTTATCTTGTTTTCTAAACAAAGTATTAAAAATTCGGTATGAGCCTAAGTTTTATAGTGATGATTTAAGGCTTCTTTTATTATGTTACTTTCACAAAGATTATAAAATTTTCCTAAAATTAACATAATACGCGTTATACGAAATGATATATAATATCCCTTTGAAATCAAAGCTGTAGATTTCTATTTTCGACCCATTCCCTCCAGAATGGGTTTTTTTATGGATTCTTCATGTTCCACGCCTGTTCTTTGATCAATGTTTCACAACTTTGATTAGCCCCCCCTAAACAAGCCTCTTAGCCATTCGGCAAGAAAAACCGCCTCGAAAAACCCTTCATTGAACAGCAACCCCGAAAGTTCGACACTTATTTTCTATGGGGTAGCCTGCTTTAACTGCTGCAGTAGCTGATCACGATGTGCTGTCATATCTGCGACATCTTGATCCAGTTGCTTTTCCTGCTCCAGTTTTTCGGACAGCTGTTTAGGAACGCTATTGGACTTGCGCCGTGGAATATTCACTTTTTCTTTTTTATTCTGCTGCTCAATCTTCGGCTGTGCGGTGCGGATCAACTGAGCAATACCGGATACGGCGTTATCAAATGTCTGTTTATAGTCATCACTGAAGTCACCGGACAGAACAATTTCTTTGCCATTGAGCGAAGCTTTAAACACATCAGCACTTGCGCGGGCAAATAGAGTGAGTTCTTGGCCGCCGGCAAATAAAAATATAATTGGAGCAACACTGACGCCACCTTTGCGCTGTACCTTCTTAATTTCGGTCAACGGAATCGATTGCCCTGTCGCCTTTTCTAAAGCGCCTTTAATCTTTTGAATATACGGCGTTTGATCTGTAATGGCTGTAAGGTTGAGATTGCCCATAAAAAAAGCTCTATTGATGAATAGGGCAATTTTGAATGATTATTTTAGTAATCTTTCAGACTGTTCCAATCTCATCCATTACCCATTGGCGGGTGAACAATCACTCGTAAGCATTAAAAAATATTAACCATTCCACACATCCCCCATCCCAAGTCCGCCAGTAATAGCGTGGGCTAATAAGCGATCGCTCACATTTTGGTTAATGTTCCCACTATTTTGATTTACAACAACGACTTGCTGAGGGCTTGGAGAAGATAGGTATTCTTTGGCTGGCTCAACATGTGTATTGATTTTAGGTGCACTAAATGATGTAGCTAAGGATGTTGTCCGCGCAATCGTAGGCGTTTCAGAGGTTTTTAAAGCAAGCATTGAATTCGTATTATTTTTCGCACTATTTACGATTGATGCAGCCTGATTGTTCACTGGAGATTTTGAACCCGCAGTTTGTTTCCTATTATTTAAAATCTCTTCACTGGCCTTCCGCATTGCATCAATGCCACCATGGCGGGCTTTATTTAAACCATCACCATCATAGTTCCCAACTCCACGTGCATTTTTGACTCCTGCCCATTGTTGGGACGTTTTGTTTGCTAAAGCTGCCGCATTTCCAGTTCTAATCCACTCATCTAATTGTTTCTTCCCGCCAGCATAATGAATTGCCAACTTATCTTGATTTTCCGCGTTGTAGATATCACTGTCTTTAAATCCAGCTTGTGAGGCCATTTTTGCAAACGCACCATTATTCCAAATATTCTGATATCGCCCTGCTCCTGTCGATTTTGAGCCAGCTTTAATCAATTGCTTTTGATAAGCCTTAACCTCACCAAAAGTCATTTGTGAAATGGGTTTCGGCGGCCTAATCGGCGCACCGCTGTATACGGCATCATATCCAGATGTACCGAATGCCCCTTTGGTTGATTCTCCTCGTGCAATCTCATCTAATATTGGTGCATATTCACTCGCTGAAAACGAATTTAAAGACGCCCCGCCATACTGCGCAGGCGCATCCAATCCCTGACCGCCGTATTGTTTACGAAATAACAGCGATGTACCGCCACTGTTGCCAAAGAGTTTCTGTTTTATCCAATCGTACCCGCCTTTGATTAAATTGGCGCTCTGCCCGACCGGTGTTAAGTCAAAAGCCTTTTTCGCCAAATCAATAAAACTGTCCCAGCCGCTTTTAAGCAAGCTAGGTAAATCAGCTGACTTTAAACTGTCAGTCCATTCCTTAAAATACGGCGCAACAGTACTGCCAAGCTTTTCGCCGATCCAAGCGCCAGCCATTCCGCCTATAAGGGTTCCAGCGGGCCCCAGAAAACTTCCTGCTACAGCTCCAATTGTTCCGCCTGCAAGGCTGCCTACTGTGCCGCCCTTTTCTTTAGTACTTTGGCTCTTCCAGTCGCTGAATGACAGTGCTGTGAGTAAAGCGCCTAAAACCGGTATGCCTTTACCGAATTTAAGAATTTTTCCTAAACCTTTACCGCCTTTACCCAGCAATCCACCTAAAAGGCTGCCACCTGTACCCAAAAGTTTACCAATGCCGCCCAGCAGGCCACCTTTAGATGATAGATTGTCTGCAATCCGCTGCAGCATCTTAATCTGCTTCTTATTATGTTCACTCTCTTCCTTAGGCAATGGCTCACTGCGTTTGCGGCTCTTCATCAGCCCGGTTAGCGGGCGCAGCATAAAGCCTGCTGCGCGCTTCACTGGCGATAATACAGAGGCAACCTCATTAATGGCGTCAATAGTAGGGTCTACGCCCTGAGGAGAGCTGTTTAAGCCATTGGCTATTGCTGTACCTATCGTTTGCGTAATTTTACCTAAGGCTGTTCCACTTTGCTGGCCAGATCCAATAAAGCGGCCATTTGAATCACGCTGGCGGTCTGTTCCCAACTCGCGCGCAATACTCTCTTGCGAATCAATGACGATAGGTTCTTTTTGAAAAGCGGGTAATTTAAGCTTGGTTTTACGGTCTGCAGGCTTAGCCGCTTGAGCCACAATGTCTTCAACCTTCTCAAGCACTTGATTCATCGCAGTAGTGGCCTGCCGTTGCTCCTTCATCAAGCTTTCGACACTAATGGGCTGCCGTTGTGCATCCTGTAAGGCCTGCGCCAATGCGCTCAGCTTAGGCTGCGATGCATGCTGATATTGAATTGCCTTGGCATTCAATGCCTGCTCCAACAGGCTGATTATCTGCTCTACGTTTTTATCAATCTTGGCCACATCGCGGCCAGTCTGTTTTAAGCCAATCAGAAAACCAAGCTCGTCATATTGCAAACCACTTGAAGAATTTGACATAAAAAATCACCCTATTTTTACATAGGATGATTGTCGGGCAATATCTATGAGTCTCAGCCTTCAGTTCCAGTAGATCATCCTCTTCAGGCTCCCAAATCCCAATCTTGCGTTAATTCCCCCAGATAACACCCCTGACATGATGCTTTACAGCCTGTACAGAAAACTGTACAATTAAACATGTACAGAATATTGTACACCTACTAAAACTCTCGCCTAGCAGATATATGGAGTTTTTCATGCAAGTATTTACATATACAGATGCACGTAACAATCTAAAATCCGTTTTAGACAAAGTTATTGATGATGCGGATGTAGCCGTTATTACTCGCAAAGAAGGTCAACATGCGGTTGTGATGGGTCAAGACCACTACAACAGCGTAATGGAAACATTACATTTGATATCTTCGCCAAAGAATGCAGCACACCTTGCAAAATCAATTGCAGAGTTTCGTGCATCTAAAGCAATCGAAAGAGAACTTTTAGATGAAACGGAAGACTAGCTTTACCCCTTCAGCTTGGGATGATTATGTATTTTGGCAAAGCCAAGACAAAAAGACGCTTAAGCGAATCAATAACCTCATAAAGGAATGCCAACGCACACCTTTTGAAGGTATTGGAAAACCTGAAGCTCTACTCGGTGATTTATCGGGATTTTGGAGCAGAAGGATAGATGAACAGCATAGGCTAGTTTATGCGGCAACAGACGCAGAGATAACGATAATTGCTTGTCGATATCACTACGAATGAATACAGGCCCTTACTTTTTTGAGTAAGGGCTTTTATTCTTTTATGATCGTAAACTCATCATTATCTTCCTCTACAGCCTCACCTGCCTCAATGATCTCAAGCTTACGCTGAAATGCTGCAAGTTTACCTGCCTTCATCGCCTGTTTTGCCTCAAGCAGCTTCTGCTCAGCTCCCGCTACAACTGCGGAACGCCGTGCCTGTACCTCGGACTGATCTTTCAGGTCTTCCAGCTCAAAACCCCAAAACAATGCCTCTGACCGGGCTATGTTCGTCAAAGTAATACTTTGCTTCACATTCAGTTCAACAATCTGGCTGATTAAACCCATTTTGAACTTTACATTATTAATTATGCGTTCTGTTTCATCAGTGATGGGCCCGCTTATATCGATCTGCAGCACTTCATCACGTATATGGATCACACTGTCAATTGTATCGCCTGCAAGCTGGCCTAAATCAGCCAATCGATTGCGATTTTTTCGAATAATTGTTGCTGAGGAAAGCTTGTTTGTATGGACTCTGTCAGAAGTATTGTATTTCTGCTGATTTTGACCAGTTAAATTAGGTAAAAATGACGGATTTTTGACGTTCTTTTCAGCGTTATTTTCTTCTGTACTATCATCATCTTGTGAGTTTTTCTGACCAGTCTTTTGACTAGTCATTTTTTTGATCTCCTTATTGAGTTCTCTGGCGCTCTTTTTGACTAGTGATTTAGCACTCTTCTTCCATTTTTCAGCTAATGCTTTACGGCGAACAACCGATGCGGAAGGCATCTCACAGCCAAGTTCTTCAGCGACAGAATCAACCAATTGCTGCCATGTCATTTTAGGCGATGATTCATACACTGCCTTTAATCGCTCCCAAACTTCCTGCGGATAAGATTGTACTGCCATGACTTATCTCAATCCTTCCCCTGCTAAAAAATCCAATTGCTTGTCTTCACCGCTGCCTTTCTTAAGCGTAGTTTGGGTAAAGCGGCTTTTTTTTGATTTTTTCAAATCTAAAAGAATCTTCTCCTGAACGTCATTTTCATCACGCTCAAATATATCTTCCATGCCTTTGGCAATTGAATTGAACTGAATCGCTCTGTCCTTTTCACATGCTTTGACCGTTTGAATCAAGTCCATAATAGACTGCTTAAATTGTGCGTCATTTGCCTGATCCAAATGATTCAGGCTTAAATATTCATTAACCACTATTTTAGAGTGCTCTAAAAGCTGCAGGCTTAATGACTTTGGAAAACTCGATATATGATTTGAGCATAGCAATGAAAGCTGAAAAGTAAGGGCATTTAGATTTTCTGATAGCAGATCGCCCACACTATTAAAAAGAACACCGGCCACGGATTCAGTTTCATTCAGCTCAGGATTGATCGTAAAGCCCAGCACCCAATCAACTGATACATGGTAGAGGCTGCACATGACCTGAAGCAGTTCCGCATCCGGCAGTGTTTTACCATTTTCCATTTCTGAAATGCGGTTCTTCTGCTCTACACCAAACAATTCAATAGCAACTTCGTGCTGCAGCATGCCGCTGCGCTCACGCGCTAATGCCAGCTTACGGCCGATCATTGCACGTGTTTCCAAATTAGTATGTTTCGCCATTAGATAGACCTCCCTGCAAGCCAATCAAAATCTACTTTTTTCTCAAGCCAATTCGTTTCTTCAATAAATATGCATGAAAGCCAGACACAGCCGTCTTGTGTTGGTTCTGCAAATTCGATCTTTTCACTGACAAAAATATTGTCATCTTTAAAAAGCATTTCTCTGCCTTTGAGTGAGTCGATCAGTAATTTTGGATAATTATCGATATCAAAGCGCGGATAAGTTTTAGAGCTGTAATTGCGGGTTTTCAGCGGTGGCTGCACCATTAGGCGCACTTCACACTCTTTATTCAATGCCTTCCATTTCAGGGCTTTGAATATTGGCGCGTAAGTCTCATATACCTTTTTCTTAAATTTTTTTGCACTGACCGAAAGGCTGTTTCTCTGCTTTCCATTTTCATCAATCGTTGCACGCCAAATATCATTAGCGCTCACACCATAAGGCAATTTCACTGTAATGAAAGTTTCCCCGGTAATCACAATCCCGCCTGTGCTACCACGGTGTACAGAGTCTTCATTAACCACTTCTGTTTTTAATGAACATGGATAAATGATGTCACTTCCAAGCGCACGGCGTTCACGCGCTGCTCGGTATGTTTTCTTTACTTCAAAAGGATCTGAGAATGAGCCAGAATTGCTTTTAGCCCAAATATCCCATGCACTTCGACTATTTTTCACTTTCACTCCTAATTATAAAAGTGCAAAAATTTGCTGCTTCATCTGCAATACTGGATTGCTTAAACTTCTAGCGTTATGGCATCTACATTTTGAGACAGTGTCAAAATTTCACCACCTAACGTACAGATAGGATTTATATTCAACATGCTTTCTTTCAATCATAATGATGGTAGGCATACGGCACTTAATTAAACCCTTCAGAGGTTCGAACTGTTAAAAGTCGTTAGGGTGTTTCACAGCGCGACATACTTTGGTTAGATAAGGCTTTAAATTAATTTCAAATCTTTTAATAAAAAAAATATAATTTAAAAAAATAGATGCCCTGCAATCACATGAAATGAAAAAAAATTTAAATATCATCAATCTAACTTTTTTATAAATACCATCCACTATAGGGCTTAATGCGTTGCTTAGTTTTGGATGGGTGCTTATGGGTTTCCCACAATTAGCTATCAGCAACCATAAATTACATCCATTAAAAAAGCCCCATAGTTTCCTATGAAGCTTCACCTTTATCATTTGCGCTGATTCGGGATGCATTTAAGCAATCGAAATTATAGATAATTTTATTTAAGATATATATTAAATACATCTTAAAATATTTCGTCCATTAGAAAACCACCCAGTGGTGGTTTTGTATTTAGTCTGTTATTTTACCTGCAGCCCAGTTTAAAAATTTTTCTTTATCAAAAAACTCTGGCGCTCCAAGGGCTGATATTTTTCTTGTTTCACCATTAAAAACGCCCTTATAAATAAATGGTTTAGTCGCCTGGAAGTCTTTTTTATGCACTTCATGTAATTCACCGAAGAAAATTGCTAATTGCATAAATTTACTCTGATATCTAATCTGGGGTTTTTCAATTATAAAATTATATATTTGTTCAATTATTAATTTTGAACTATCGATAGGCATGATTATATTCCTTGTTACCCCTTATCAGCCCAGTAATCTACAGGGTATTCCAAACACAATCACTGACTACTTATTACATTTAAATACATAATTTTTATAAGGAAATAACAATAATTCATATTTAAGCAACAAGATATAGATTCATTTAAATTTCAAGCGCAAATATCAAATCATCCCGCATCCGCAACTTGTTGGACCTCAAAAGAAAAACCCCGCAAAATAACGGGGCTTTTTTACTTACCTCTAAATCTTCTCATTTGCCTTTCACGCCGGATCAAACCAAGAACTTCTTTTCTTTCTATAATTTGCTCTTCTGTAAAAGCCAACTGAATGCACAATTGGCTGATATCAAGAGTACTATTTTCAATTAGGTAAATATCTTGTTCAGTGGTCCAGCTAATTTTGGGTGGAACTGCTAATTTTCGTGATCTTTTCATGACCACTATTTTAACCCATAAATTGCAAAACAAAACCCCGACAAGGCTTTACTGTACTTGAGCGTAAGCCCATTTAATAAATTTATCTTTTTCTCTAAAAAGAGGTGCATTCGACAAACTTACTTTAGACACACGCCCAAAATTACCATACACAGTACTGGGGCTTGTAAGAACAAAGTCTGATTGATTACCAATGTTCAGTTCTTTAAAAAATTCTATGACTTGAGTATTCGGAGTTTTTTTATGAAACTCATCTCTCTCCGCAAGGAAATCGTATATTTGATGCAATATATGCAATTCACAGGTCTTAATCATGGTTCTTTATTCTCATTGTTTTAATGTAGGCTTGTAACATATCTAATTTCATATTAATTCTAAATTGCAAAATATACCAAATGTTAAAATTTCAAAAACACCAAGAATAAAAAAATAAATTTAACTATCAATGATATAAATAATTGATCTAACACTCGGATTATATAAGTGTAAAATTTTATAAATAAAAAAACCCTACTTAATTGTCTGCCTTAAGTAAGGTTATAAATGTTCAATCTTTTATACTTTTAATTTATATTAATAAGTATGAATAAGAATCTAACACTCGAAATTACTTGAAAGGTATAGAAAATATAGAGACTATGTTTCATTTCACATATCTTTAGATGCTTTTATGTTTCATTTGTAAATTATTTTTACAATAGTCTATTAATGACTACCTAGATTGAACGCATTCAAAGCAATAAGAGAAAAAATGAAACTCCGCCAATAATGCATATTGAACGGGATTTTATGTGCAGTAAAACGTTAGGCAAATTACTTAACTTCTTTTAAGCAGTCACGGCACACTTTGATTGCTTCATCATCAATCGTGTAGTCAATTTCAATTGCGCCATGAAAGCTAAATAAGCATTTTAAGAATCGGAGCATTTGAATCTCTTAGATTTAGGTACCAGCTGAATTCATTTTTAAACAGCTAGGAATAAAACAACTGGCAAAAAAATACCTACCTCTAGTGGAAGGTAGGTATATAAACTTTTAATTTTTACGTTGGTAGCGGGAGCTGGATTTGAACCAACGACCTTCGGGTTATGAGCCCGACGAGCTACCAGACTGCTCCATCCCGCATCAACGTAGTGCAGTTATACGCCCTAAGTATTAACAAAGCAAACTTTATTAAAATATAACCACTTATGACATGGTTAAATCCAATAAATCTTAAAAACTAACCTATGCCTGCTTCTGTTATGAATAGTGGATGTGAAGCCTTGTATAGGCCCAATCTATTTTTTTCATCTTCTAAAAATGATTTAGGTTCTTCCGACCATGCTGATTTTCTTGAATCAAGGCCTGAATGGTTTAAAGCCCAATCTGAAACAGTGCCATAAACAAACGTGTTATCTGCGAAAACTAATTTTGTCTTCCTGCCTACGCTAGTTATAAAAACTTTATGCGTTGGTAATGACCCAAATGTACTAATTTGAGTGCAGAGATATTTATAGATTTCAGACATAAAATAAGGTACTTAAACGACAAACTCACTATACCATTTTTATTCTTTTAAAAGCCCAAAAGCTTCGTGAAGGCAGACGTTAAAAAAGCCCACCACTTGGCGAGCTTTTAACTAACTTTAGTGCTTTACATACACTTCGGTCACTATAACAGAAATATGCCATATGCTGTCCGGACAATCAATTAATTCTCAGTCTTTTATCATGGCCATTTAAGAAATACTTTCCTGCAAAAATCATATTATCGATCGAAGTCTTTCCAAGCTTAAATTCATTTTCCATTTGGCGGAGTGACATCCCTCGGATATTCCTTTCAATAAAAAAGTTTACTGCCACTTTCGCAGAATTACAGATTCGGTTTGAAAATTTTAAATCTATAATTAATTTGCGTACTTCATCAGCTTCAAAATCGCTTATCTGGCATACCAATTGATTTCTACGTTCTGTCACGCCTTTATTGTTTTCACAAATGAGCCAGAAGATTTGATTAATACCCAGCGAGTCTGGCGCGTTACCTGATTTCATGCGGCAGGTTTGAATGTAGGCCCCGTACTGCTTAAACCACTCCTCAGCTGTAAATTTAGCCCAATCCATTACTTCAATTTTCGCCGCTGTATTCATTCCACACCACCTATCATTTTTTCAACTTGCTGTATTGCCATACTGCTTTTCACTTGCTCTGTGCTGAACTGGTAAACCTGATAACCCAATCCCGCCGCCGCGTTATATTTTTCCATTTCACCAATGTATACGCTGTTCAATGTGCCGCGCTCCCAGCTAGTTCCTTGAAGATGCTTTTCGCATGTTCAGAAAGTTTAAAACCCTGAGGTGTTTTGCCATCTGCCTGAATCAGCCCCCATTCCGCTAAGCCCTTCATGTAGCGCTGTAGGCTGCGTACTGACATTCCCATGTTTGGTTCAATCTGCTGGTGGATCTGCTGTACAGAGATACGGCCTTTGCACTCAGCAATGATTTTGAAGATCATCAGGTTCAGGTAGGTACGCTTCGCCTGGTTCATGCGACTTCCCTTGCGATCGTTCCAGTGAAGCCCACCTGCTTGAGGTATTTTTCCCATTTTTTGGCTTGTGCTGGATCTTCGAGTTTGACGGCAATCTTGGCAGCCAGCTTTTCGTAGCTGTCGCCGGGTTCGCTGAACTTGCTGGCGAATTCACTGTGATGCGCCAGTTTCTGTGCAAACACAGCAATCTGTTTTTCAGTGAGGTGTTTTGGATCTGGAGATGGTTTTACTGAACCAGATGCTTGGGATCTATCCGACAATGTTTTGGCATGAGCCTGTTTCTCGTATTTGAAATATGCGCGTATCAGCCAATCTGCAAACAGGTATGTTAAAAACTCCTGATTGTGGTTTTTGTCAGCATTAAAATTTTCAAATGCTGCAAGCTCTCGATTAAACCAAGTCGCCTCAGTGATTTTTTCAACTGGTATTGAATTATTTGCCAGAACAATTTCTTCTTTCAAATTTTTCAAAACCAACCAGCTCTTTTTTTTATTTTGATAGTGTTTTTTGATAGTTGTTTTATGTGTGTTAAAAATTTTTACTAGTTGCGGTAAAAAGTTTTTACTAGTCTGGTTAAAACTTTTAACTAGTAAAGAATTTTTACTAGGAAAATTTAGGCGAATTTCGCTAATTTTTTGAGCTGAATTTTTGACTTTTTTATAGCCAAAAACTTGCTGGTTAAAATTTTTAACTACTTCATTTTCGAATGGAGTGAAGTCCTTAACTAGTAAATTTTTTTTACTAGGGAATTTAATAATCTCTCCAATGTTGTAGTTATCAATTAAGGAGTAAACATTGCCAAATTTTGATTGACTACGCTTCTGAACAAGACCAACTTTTACTAGCTCATTAAGGCATTTCACCACCGTTGGACGGCTTTTCCTCGATAACTCCTCCAATTGAGTCAATGATAATGAATCACTCTCCTTTCCCCAACCGCGAGTCTTCCGTACGATCAGCAAGTAAATCTTGATAGAGGCATCACTAAGCTTATTCATTGCTTCATCAACAAAGGCATTGGTGATCTGAAATGAGTTTGGGACAAACCTGCTCATAGCTTGCTCCCGCCCTGAATATTCGTGCCTTTCTTAGAGTTACAACTTCGGCAAAGAACCTGCAGATTCTCTAGATCATCTGTGCCGCCACGGGTTACTGGATGAATATGGTCGATTGTTAAATTATCAAAACAACCACAGTGCTTGCATATACGGCCATCACGGATAAAGACGGTTTCTCTAATTTGACGGGGCAATGATTTTCGAACTTTACTTTTTGGTGCTGGACCATATTTGTCTTCAAAATCGGAATCAATCCAACGAACTTCAAAATCGAATACATACAAATTTGCAATTTCTCTCGCGCATTCTACGCAAAGCTGAAATTGCGAATTCATTCTGAAAATCGGATTAAAGACTTCTCTGTGATGACATAAAACACAATAAATTCTTTGATCGTAGCTCATGGCTTTACCTCTCCACTCTGGCTTTCTTTGCTTGCTGGCTTCACAAAGTTTCCGCCTATAAATTCAATAACGCCCGCGCGGCCCATGCTCTTTTCTATTTCAAGAACGGTGTACATGGGTATGCGGTATCTGCGCTGCAGCTGATCGCGGAATATATCGCGCTGTATGGCTGCATTCGCTTCGTTGTAATTGCGCTTTTGCAAATTTTGTTTGGCTGCTTCCATTAGCTCTTCCAGCAGATGCAATGCCGGCTCATACCAGGACTGAATGCTATGAAGCTGTTTTTGATCCAATATCTTTTGAAATGCATGGCTCATGTGACCCAGCCTTGTGCGCCTAAGGCACGAATTAGGTGTATGGATTCATCCCGACTGCCAGTTTCATGGCTGGCAGAAACAAATAGCGCAGCGGGCGCCGGCAGTCGTTGTTTAGCTTTAAGCTCTGCAGTTGTGGCAGAACGAATGAGATGCGTTAAGGCAAAGTTTCTGTTTCCGTCCAGCAGCACACCATTACGCTGTACTTTAAAAACAGTCATTAAGCGGTCTGTTTTGGATTCATCCATAAACACGACCACATCACCAGCTATGAAATCTTCTGCAGTTTTTACATAGGCATCGTCAGGCGCTAAACCTAATTCAAATTCGCGCTTTTCAATTTCACGTGTTAAGTCATGTTGCGATTTGTTGTTCATAACGCCCTGCTGGTTGTGACCTAGAATGCTCTGTGCTACTTTGGATTTATTCATAAATTGCTCCACTTTTTATGGATGTTTAAAGCCTGCCCTGAACCGTCAGGCTTTTTTTATTGCTCTACACATTTGTTGATCTGCATTTCCAGTTCTGCCAAGACTTCATGCATGGCATGGATAACTTTGGACATGTCTATGGCTTCGCCGCGTGTGATCCGACCGTCTGCCATCATTTCTTTGAACTGCGCACATATATCCCCGCCATTCATTCCAATACTCAAAACCAAATCTGTCAGCGCGGTATCTCTGCATTCAGGGATATTGGGCAAATTGATGGCCACTTTGCCGTGCTCGGCGCATAAGGCCTGCAAAATTCGGTAATCCCCTGTAATGGCCATAATGGTTGAGGCTTCCATCAGCGTGAGGTGATGTGTCTCTGTGTTTTGGTTCACTTTGCTGTTGAGCACTGCAACGCTGCGCATGCCCATTCGGACAGCGAGTGCGGCTGCCCCGCCTTTAAATTGGCGGACAGTGTGATGGGCGGCATCCAATATGTTCATGGCAGTTCCTTTTGAACGTGTTTATTGGATGGCGGGTTTATTACTATTTTGGGTAGAACGTATAAACGCCCAATTAATATCTGGCCGCAACTGTTCTGCTTTAACTTTTGATTTAGTTAATTCCTCAATTGGCAAACATCGATCTTCTGGAATTTTATTGAAATTCCACTTACTTAAAGCCCAAGGTGTAATGCCTAAGCCACGGGCTAAAGCTGATTTATTGCCAGCAATTTTTATAGCTTTTTCTAAAGCATCTTTTGGAGATGACATAATGCACTCAATAAAACTACTTAAAGTAGAAGATAATATACTACCTAAAATAGAATTGGTGCAACTAAAAATACGAGGTAAACTTCTACCAGTGGTAGAAAATGGAAAGAAATCCAAAGTGCAATCAGCTAAATATCTTGAATTTGCATCAAGACTCAAAAGCCTTATGGAACAAGATGGTTCGCCAATTAAGACAGTGAACCAGCTTAAAGATGCTATTGAAGTTACGTATGAAATGGCTCGTAGATATACGCTTGGCATTGCAAAACCACGTGAAGAAAAAATGCAGACTTTGGCTGAAAAATTTAATGTTGATATTAGCTATTTAGATCATGGTACTGGCATTGAACCAAATGTTTCAGCTCCATTCCCTGTTGCTGGCAGACTAGTTCCAGTAATTTCATGGGTACAAGCTGGCTCGTGGACAACCGTAGAAGCCGTTCCTGCCGGAACAGAATTTGAAGAATGGTTACCGCCAAATCCTAAATGCGGGAAGCATGGCTATGGCTTAGAAGTTTCAGGTGAATCCATGCTCCCTGACTTCCGCCCTGGCGACAAAATTTATGTAAATCCTGACTTTCAAGTGAGTGATTTAAAAACCGGAGATCTAGTTATTGTTTCTAGTGAAAGCGGAAAAGCGGCAACTTTTAAAAAGCTGATCGTAGAAACAGACAATATGTATCTGCAGCCTTTAAACCCTGAATGGTCTGAGAAAGCAATTGCTTTGGAGGATGGCTGTAAGTTGGTTGGGAAAGTTGTTGGGTTGTATCGGGATGTTTAATTAATTTAGGTATAAAAAATGGCTGAAACTAGCAATATTGGCAAAATGGCTGCTCTAATTTCTGAAGAACTGTTTAATTATTTTGGGTGGGAAAAATGTACTTTTGAAGACCTTAATTGGAAATGTGAAAATGCTGAGCATGAGAAAAATACTCATCCAGCAGATGTCGTCTTTTATTACAATGATCCATACACAAACACAGTTACTTATATTCATACTGATCTCAAAAGTTTTTCTGAGAGCACTCTAAGCAGTTTAAATCTAAATGAAGTCTTGCAAAGCCTTTCAATGCAAGTGGAATGTTCTGAAATAAGCGAAGAATGGCAAACTTTGTATTTAGAAGGTGCTTCAGATTTTAAAGTGCATGGTATGTTGTTTATCTATAATCATGATAATAAATATATAAAATCACTAACTTCAAAATTTAATAAAGTTACAAATATTAGTATTAATACTCCCAAAAATAGCAGGCTATATATATTAGATCCTAGTGATATTTATTGGTTAAATAATATTGCTCTACATCTTGGTCGACTACAACATAAGAAGCAAATATCAAGCGATTACACTTTTTTTTACCCTCAAAGAAAAGATCAGGCTACTATTGGTAATAGTAAAGCAGCCACTATTGAACTTTTGAAATCACCTTTCATCATTCTAGAAGACAAAACCCTTAAAACTGTTATTATTTTCTATAGAGCTGAGGGTGAAGAGATTGATGAATTTGTTTATTTAATTGACTATTTACGACATCATCAACTACTTGATATTGAAAGTAAGATTACTATTTATCAACTTGAACAATGTGCATTTGCACCTGCAAATTTTAAAAATGCAATTAGAAAATGTGAAAGCTTATTAAACATTAAAGATCCTGATCTAAAAGATCTCTTAAATAAAATTGATATTCAAAAGATCAAGCACTTTACGACAGAGTTTAGCGAAATTGAAATTGGAATGGCTTTAAGATAATGAAAAAATTTGGATTTGATAACCTGCTGGTTTCTGATAGAGAAATTTTTGATGCAATTTACAGTCAAAAACAAAAGTTACCAGATGATAAGCTATTAGAAATTTGTAGAAACTACGGAGTTTTTTTATCTAATAATGAAAATAGAGAATCAATTTGCCATTTTATTTCAACTCAAGTTTCTGATTGGAATAAATTAAAAGCTTTGCTTGATAGCATAAATCATGATGAAAAAAATGCAAAAACAACTACTATGCAGTTTTCTGGTGCGGAATTTAAATATTTTAAAGAAGCAATACAAGAAATAGCGCCTCAATATGTTGATAATCAAATGAGTCATGCTGGAAAAGGTGTGAATAAATATGAAGTTAATCTTACAACTTCTTCAGTAGAGCTAAGTAATACACGTTTAATTCAAAAACCATTAAAAGACCAGAAAATTACTGTTGAAAAGAATGGAAGTGATGTCATCCTTAGATTTGATTCTGAGGAAGTCTTAGAACCAATTATTAATAATATTATTCAAAAAGTTTCGGGGAAATCCAATGGGACTCTAAAATCAAAAGAGGTAAGTTTAAAAGACGTTAAGATATCTGATTATAGAACTAATTTCTTTATTAATTTAATTATTTTAGATGATAATAGATATCAACTCCGCGATGTTAAAAAAATTAAATTACACCATAGTAAAAACAATAAAGCTGTGGAGTTGGTTAAAGAAGATCTGGAAAAAGAAGAAGGGTTTCTTAAATCAGCTCAATTATCTGGATCATCCTTACATACCAATGATTTGTATAAAGGCTTAAAAAAACTTGGACATTACATTACAGAAATTACTTGGCATGTAGAAGATACGAAAGACAAAAAACTACTAGAGATCAATGCAGGCTTTCTTAATGTCAAAGACTGTTCCAGATTTTTCTATGACCTAAAATGCTACTATAAACAAAATTCAAAAGGTGAGCGGTATACTCTAGATCGTCACAAATTTAAAGACAATGAAAAATCTATTTTTTTTAAATTTTTTGATGGATTTTTATATAAAAATTTTGATAGAACTATTGAAGAGTATAATAATAGTCTGGTTGTTGGCGATGAGTAAATTAAGCTTTTATACAGCATCATTCCCCTCTAATTTTAATCAATTGGCAGATTATTTTGAAAATAAATCTGCCAGGATTAATGAGTCTATTTCCATTTCTAGAAAGCGATTGCAATATATCGAGCTAAAGTATTCTCTCAATCAAGTTATTATTGAAGAGTATTATGACACCAATAATATAAAAAAATCTTTAGAGAGACTTTCAACAAAAGAGGTTATTTTTAGAATATATAATAGAACTACATTTAACTTTGTTATTATAAATCAACCTAGAAGCATCTCAAATTTAAAAAACTTTTTGTCAAAATTATTTCATTTTGACTTTTTCCTATCCAAGGAAGACTTAAATCTGCTTAATTTGCTTGATTACTGGCGCGACAAGATTGACTACATCTCAAAAGTAGAGTTTAGAGATGGTTTATACCCTAACAATATATTTTCAAAAAATATTTTCTACACTCAAAATAAAGATATTAATTCATTAGAAGCATACACATCACTATTAAAAACCAACCATTATTCTATTTATAAAATTGACTTATATTTTAAGCAATATTTCAATATTAAATTTATCGTTACAAAGGAATCTAATTTTTCATTTATTGGGCTAGATGAGGATGATGTAATAAATTTTATTTTTGATAATTTACCAATTTAATTAAAAATTTTGGAATAAATATCTTCACCACCCTACTAGTTTTTTTGGGTTTTCTTTTTCATATTTCCGCATATAATTCACCCACCAATAACAACAAGACAAAACTATGAAAACTAAACTAATTATTGCCCTGCTTCTAGCAATTTCAATCACCGGCTGCCAAAAGCAACAGGCCGAAGACCCGAAGACACATGCCGCAGCTGAGACTCAATTTAAAAAATCAGATATCATTATCGGCAGCTATCTGGATAAGCTTGATAGCCCAAACACATCTAAAGCTGAGCAAATCAACATAATCTGCAAGGATTACCCTACAGAATACAAAACCAACTATATGCCATCACTATTGAAACTTCAGCCAAATGATTACACTGAAGCACAGCTATTAAAAGACCTAGATATAGCTTTGAATTACTACAAAGAAAAATTAAGCATTACGTGTGAATGATCTGTTTCAAACAAAGAATTCATTAAAATTACGAACCCGACGCGGGTCTTTAAAATTGAGAAAAATATGATTTTAGATCGAGTGTTACAGCTTGAGTTGTTGAGTAAGATCGCAGAATGTTACCCATTTGTATGGACTGATTACGAGCGAAAGCCAGATACTCCTGAGTATTATAAAATTGCTGTCAATTTGAACTATCTCAAGGGTCACGGCCTCCTTACCGAAAACTCCACTAAAGTGGTGCATAGTACATCTGGAAATGGGGGCGGCTCCATTCTTGTCATGAAGCCAGAAATTACCGAAAAAGGCTTGGATTTTCTAAAAGATGATGGTGGTCTATCGGCCATCTTAAACGTGGTAACGATCAGGTTTGAAACTGAAACTCTGAAAGCCATTATTAGTACTAAAATTAATGAATCGGATCTAAGCCAAGAGCAAAAGCAGTCAATGACTCTTGCACTCGAAGAGCTTCCCGCCGAGTCCATAAAACACCTGACCACAAAACTACTGGATGAGTGTGTTGATAATCTACCGGGTGCAATGACTGTAATTGGAACGTGGTTGAGTTCTTTCTAATAAACTTAAGGAGAGAAAATGCTGCTTGATAGGCAACTGCAACTAGAGTTAATGAGCAAGATGGCAGATGTTTATCCATCTCCCTATGACTTTTCGGATCTGATTAATAACTCAAACGAGGAGCAACTCAGAAAAATTTATGCAAATCTATTCTATTTGCAGTCTCATGAGTTGCTTGAACCAAAAAGTATTCATATTCGTTTTGAATTGGGTGGATCAGGAAGTCACTTGTTTAGCCTTGGATTCACTCGACTAACCCAAAAAGGCGCAGACTTCATGGCTAATGATGGTGGCTTGTCAGCTATATTGGGTGTGGTGACTGTTAAATTTGAAGCCGATCAACTTAAACTACTATTGGAATCTAAGATCATGGCAGCTGACTTACCCCCTGCTGATAAGCACAAATTGCTTGATGGGCTTCGATCGCTTTCTGCCGAGAGTATAAAACACCTGACAACGAAAATTGTGGATTTGGGTTGGGATAATCTAGGGACACTAGCTCGGATAATTCAAAGCAGTATTTCTTAGATATTTGTTTAAATTTTAGATAACCAATTGGTTTGGTGTAGTCGCCCACTGGTACATAAAACTCATCTTCTGTACATGGAAAATTTTCTAGATATAGCTGAGTTGATTTCTCATGAAGTCTATTTTCCATAAATATTATTGATTCTAATTTCATAACAAGCTCCATCCAACCCATCCCAGTGATGGGTTTTCTTTTGCCCACTATAAAACAAAACAACCTAAAGTAGAAAAACATTCTACAAAGTATTGACAATATTTCTACTTAAAGTAGTATTTATTTCACCAGACAACAAAAAAGCGCCGAAGTTTGAGACCCGAGGCGCTTTTACAGATAACTGCGAGATAAGTATGAACAAAACCTTTACTCCTTTCAATAGCTTTGCTGTAAGCGTATTTACAGCCAGCATCGCAATTGGCGCATTAGCATACGCATACCAGCCAGACTTTGGCGGCATGCCATCATCCAATGATCAAATCGCCCCAGCGTATAACGCTGTGGCCGCTATGCAATTCAACACGGCCAACTCAGGCACTGCAGTTGTCCGCTTAGACGGCTTTACTCTAGACGTCAGCTTTGACTTCGAACGCATCGATGACTCATACGGCGTACCCGGCAGTGAATTCACCAATGCCGAAATCACAAATCTATCTGTAGACAAAGTCATGGATACATCTGGCTATCCAATCCGCGACTTTACCGACTTCAACGACCATCTCAGCATTAACCAAATGCTGGTGGCTCACATGCTCCAATACAAACTGCTGGAAGCTGCCTAATGAACAAGACTTTTGATAAACCATTCCGTGAAGACTTAGGCCTAGATGATGCAGGCTTCCATCGCATCCGCATGGGTAACACGGTTTACTGCGTGAAGAATAATGAAATCTACATCCTAAATACTGCAGGTGAACTTAACCGCGTAGAAGAAGCCACGCTTGCTGCAAAGTCTTGGATTCGCCGCAATGTAAATGAAGTTCTGGGCGCTCAGAAGATCACTGCCCGCTTCATCTGCCGCGTAAGCCACGGCTATAAAGTGGATGTAAATGGGTTCGAATACATCATCAAGGTTTCTGCAGATTTTTCTAAAGGCTTCGACCGCAATGTATTTGATAAGAATGCCCCGATTTTCTCCTGGTTAAATGGTGTAGTGATAGTTGATAACGGCATGTATAAAGCCGCTCCAGCAGATCTAGTCAATTCATTACCATTCCAAACTGCAGTTAAGAGTGTCGTGAACCCGCAGCGCAAATTGGATCGTGTGACCCGTCACCACAGCTTTACGCGCTGGAAGTCACGCCATGAGTGTGAGCAGTACAAGATTGCAAAACACAACACTGATGCATCTGGCACGTCGTTTAAATAATTGAGCTGGGAGAAATAAAATGAACGCATTACAACAAATCCAGCTTGAATTAAAAGCGCCAAAGAGCAAATACAACAAGTTTGGTAAATACTATTTCCGCAGCTGCGAAGACATCCTTGAAGCTGTTAAGCCTTTGCTGCAGGCAACCAATTCAACTTTGGTTATTACGGACGAAGTGCAGCAAGTTGGCCCAGTAGTTGTGGTTACAGCAAAAGTTGTATTTACCGATGCCGATGGCAAAGAAACTACTGTTACGGCGCATGCTGGCGTGGAAATTGATAAGAAAGGCATGGACGTCGCGCAGACATTTGGTACATCCAGCTCATACGCACGAAAGTATGCCCTGAATGGCATGTTCTTGATTGACGACACCAAAGACTATGATTCAGACGAATATCACAACCAAGTGAATCAGCAGGCTAACCGCGGTCAGTCAAATCAAGGGCAGCAGCGCCAATCTGCACCCAAAAATCCGCCGGCACAGCAGCAAACAAATAACCAGCAGAAACCTTTAGAACAGCGCTATCAAGATGCTTTGGTGTCTATACGCAATGCGAAAAAGCCTGAAACGTTGGACAAGGCCATTAATACCTTTGGCAATACAAAATTTAATAATCAAATTCAACAAGCCTGCCGCGCTCGAGCGGATCAAATGGGCTGGTCGGACGCACCGCCGCAGCAAAATCAAAACCCGCAGCAAAACAGCATGCATCATTAATTGGAGAATATATCAATGAACCCTATTCTTTCAGGTACAGAAGCTTTTAATGCCATGATGGCGGGCAAGCATGTAATATGCCGTCTAGCTGACCAAACGGTGGATTTTGATGATCTTGATCAATTCCCTGCAACAATTTTTGCGCTGCCTGATTATGAATTTTGTATTAAGCGAGAAATGCTGACCTTGGCTGGCATTCAATTTACAAAGCCAGCAGAGCCACATGATTTGGAAACTGGGCAAGAAATTTTTATCGTCATGCCAACATGCATTTTGCGCACTACATATGATCATGAGCATGGTGATATTTGCTTAAGCGTGGCTAATGGCTTTGCTCAACTTGATATTGATAATGCAAAACTCCAGCTTCAAGCGTTTGGCAAAACCTTTGGCAATATGATCACTGAAATCGAAGTAAAGGACGGGTTTAACGATAAGCCAAAGAAACGTCCGCGCAAAACTAAAGCCGTAGATTCAGTGAACATTCAAGGTGCAACTTTGAATGATGCCGCAGCGCCAACTGAAACCAAACCTGCAGCACGGACCGCTTTCTCTATTGAAGATGTAGATGAGATCAAAACTGATCCTGCTCAAATTATCGAAGAATTCACGGCGAAGATTAATGCATGTACTTCTACTGAAGCTGTTCTGGGGTTGCGCCCAGTATTTTTTGCAAACGGTCATCTTGAACGTGAAGATCAGCAGCACTTATGCAGACTGACTGAAGCTAAATTGCTTGAACTTGATCCTGAGCAATATGCATCTAATCCTGAGCCAGAAGAATTAAGTATTGAAGAACTTCAGCGCCTGCAGATTGAAGCGGAAAAGTTAGTTACTGATAATAAGTTAGCTTATGAAGCTGAACTTGAATATCCGAAACTTCTTGACGATCTGCTGCAGCGCGCAGCCAATGCGGCATTACCAGCAGAGGCCACTGCCCTGACTGGTTATACCAAATCTTGGACTGAAGAACAGCGTAAGCCTCTTCTTGATGCAATTCATAAGCGCTTGAATGAACTGAATCCACCTGAAAGTGCTCAAGTTAAAGAACCGCCGTCATTAATGGTGCAAATTCAGAATGCTAAAGATTTAACTGAATTGGATTGCTTAGAAATCGAAGCATCAACCAGACATGCAGATATTCAGCCCAAACTCATGGGGTATGTAAAACGCCGCCGTTTTGAGTTAGAGAATTCTGGCAGTGAGGCAGCGCTATGATTTGCCCTGAAAATCTAATACCAGCGTTCACAATGTTTGTGGCAAGTGATGGCTATCAATGCGTAATCAATAAAATCATTGGTGAAGCAATTTTTACTAAAGCGAACAAGCCCGGTCTAAAAATAGATCGGCTTGGAAAAATGAATGAAGCGGCTCAAAAGCGTTTTGAGCTATTCCTGAAATTGTGGCTGAAGAATGGGAAGGAATTTGTTCTGCGCCTTCAGGCTCAAGCAATTATGTTGAAGGTGATGTTATGAGCGCATGTTTAATTAAAGTTTCTGAGTTTATCAAGCGAGTATACGGCGAGCATGAGGCTACTCCCCCTACTCGCCAAACCATTGTGCGACAATGCCGCCTTGGATTAATACCCGCTGAGCAAAAAGGCAAATTGTGGTACATCAAGTGGAACATCTACCAAAAACAAACTGGTGATGATCTAGTCGATAAAGTTTTAGGAAGTTAATAGCATGGCTCGACCACGCACAAAGAGAAACAAAGATTTGCCTGCAAATCTATACAGAAACACGGGCAATGGATGGAGATATCGCCATCCATTGACGGGTAAGTGGCACACGATGGGGCTGGATAAATCTAAAGCAGTGAGCGCTGCGCGTAAGTTAAATGAAATTTTAACACCATCTACAGATCTTGTGATGACTGTGATTGGCGAAGTGACTTTCGGTGAATTTTCTCAAAAATTCTTGTCTGAAAAACGCCGAAAAGACGGCCGGCCGCTTGCACCGAATTCAATCAAAACATACACCCATAGTTTGAATCGCTGTGCTGAATGGAGTGATAAAGCGTTATCTTCTATTACGCTATTCATGACAAATCAGCTGCTGGAAAGCCTGCCAGCATCAACCAGCATTGAAACACGAAGCCTGCTGATCCAGATTTTTGACTTAGCAATCAGCAAAGGGCTGGTTATTGACAACCCTGCTGCACAAACAATCAAGCGATATAGAATTAAGCAACGGAAGCGCCACACTATAGAGGGCCTAAAAGCCATTCGCGATGTTTCGCCACAGTGGCTAAAAAACGCCATTGACTTAGCCATGCTCACAACTCAGCGACGCATTGATATCATAAATATGAAATGGTCGGATATCCGCGATGGCTATCTGCATGTGGCGCAGGAGAAAACAACCGATGATCCTGAAGATGAATTTGAGCTTCTCGAGGGCGCTGGCTATGTGCGCATTAAAATCAACGATGAACTGCAGCAGGTATTAGATCGATGTATGGATAATGTGCTCAGTCCGTACATTATTCATAGGGTTCCAAAAGGCAAAACCAAAAATAAGGGACAGGTTAAGAAACACTGGACACAATTAGAGCCTCATTATGTGTCTCGGGAATTTTTAGTTGCCGGCAAGAAAGCAAATGCATACCCAGGCTTAACTGGACGCCAGTTTCCAAGTTTTCATGAAATCCGAGCCCTTTCAATCCATCTGCATAAAAAAGCGGGAAAATCAGCTCAAACCTTAGCCGGGCATGCTACAGAAAAAATGACAGAAATGTATGCATCAGGACATGAGATTATTTGGAATGATGCGGATATTGGAATTGATTTACCTTTCAAATAAGGTACAGCAGATTTATAAAAGCTCACAGTGTTGGGCTTTTATATTGGTATTGTTGACAGGAAATTCAGCAGCAAAACTATATCGTAAGTATTTGTTTTACATAATCACCAAAGTTGCTGTTTTTACCGTATTTATTAACAACAACTACTATATAAAAACTATATTTAACAGCAACTTAAAACCAAATCAAAGCCCTGTTAAATAAATATCAAACATATAAAAATCATCAGCAAATTAGTATCTAGATGCGTATTGTACGCAACTCTGGAGCAGATACAAACTGCTGATGATCATTGAGTTGGAGCTGAGTACCGCTTCAACTCAAAATTGATGTGCTTGGATTATTTGCTGTTGGGCGAAACCATTTGCTCAGGACGGACCACTTCATCAAACTGCTGTTCGGTCACCAGCCCAAGCTCTACCGCAACCTGCTTTAAAGTTTTGCCTTCTTTGTAGGCTGTTTTGGCCACTTTAGCCGCATTTTCATAGCCAATCACTGGATTAAGCGCCGTTACCAGCATTAAAGAATCATGCAGAAAGTGATCAATCTTTTCACGGTTCGGCTCTATGCCGACAGCACAATGGTCATTAAAACTGTTGCATGCGTCACCCAGCAACTGAATGGACTGCAATAAATTAAATGCTATTACCGGCATAAAAACATTCAGCTCGAAATTGCCAGATGCGCCAGCAATGTTAATGGTGGTGTCATTCCCCATCACCTGCGCGACAACCATGGTCATTGCTTCACTTTGAGTCGGATTGACTTTGCCCGGCATAATGCTTGAACCAGGTTCATTTTCAGGAATACGCAGTTCACCAAAGCCGCAACGCGGACCGCTGGCCAGCCAGCGAATATCGTTGGCAATCTTATTTAAACTGGCCGCTAAAGTTTTCAATGCCCCTGACGCAAACACAGCAGCATCACGCCCAGCCAGCGCTTCAAATTTATTCGGCGCGGTGACAAAAGGCAGGCCTGTCAGCTCACTCAGCTTTTCAGCAGCATTTACTGCATACTCAGGATGCGCATTTAGCCCAGTACCAACCGCAGTACCGCCTAATGGCAACTCATAGAGGCCAGATAAAGCTTGCTGCAGGCGCTTTAAGCCATGATCCAACTGCGATACATAGCCGCTGAATTCCTGTCCTAAAGTTAATGGCGTCGCATCCTGCAAATGCGTACGGCCAATTTTCACAATGTCTGCGAACTCATTGGACTTTGCTTCCAGTGTATTGCGCAGTTGAGTCACAGCAGGAATCAGCAATTCATTAATTTGCAGGCTGGCAGCCACATGAATAGCCGTTGGAAAAGAGTCATTGGTCGATTGAGCGCGGTTCACATGATCATTCGGATGCACAGGCTTTTGTGATCCGAGCGGATTGCCCAATTTCTGATTGGCAATATTAGCAATCACTTCATTGCAATTCATGTTGCTTTGCGTACCCGAACCTGTTTGCCAAACCACCAGCGGAAATTGAGCATCCCATTGGCCGGCAATTACTTCTTCCGCCGCACCGACGATATAGCCTGAAAGTTCTTGCGGAATTTGATTCAGCTCTGCATTCGTAATAGCCGCGGCCTTTTTGACCAGCCCCATCGCTCGAATCATAGGCCTAGGTAAACGCTCGCCGCCTATTTTAAAGTTTTGCAGACTGCGCTGTGTCTGTGCGCCCCACATTGCCTCGCTTGGCACTTCCACATCACCCATGGTGTCATGTTCGATACGTGTTTGCATATTAAAACCTCATTTCCTTGTTGGTGTTGCTGGCTGTAGCTGCCAAGAAGCATGCAGGCTATGGCTGTTCTGTTTAGTGTATTTAAGATTGAATACTTAGTAAATGATAATCATTTGTAAATAAAAATTTTATTTCGATGCTGATCATTCAAAATTCGAATTTATGATAAATCGCTTTCTTTTCCCTTACACTGGCATTACAGAGCATTCTAATAAGGCTATAATTAATTTTAATTATCTAAAATACCTTATGGATAATTAAAATTTAATTCTGGAAGACTGCTTAATACCCATCTCAAGCAGTCATGCCATCAAAAAAATCTAATATAGCGAAAAAATCCTTAAGCTTTATTGCACGTCAAATGAATAATGTGCTTAACGACGACCTTATTCCACTTTGATTGTCTTTAGCTATTTAATGGCGACCTTAACTAAATTACTGACCTCTTAAGGTCAGCTGATAAAACCGCCATTCATCTTCTAAGGTTTTTCTTAAACTGTGTTCAGGCATCCATTTTAAAAGCTCTTTCGCTTTATCAGAAGAGCTACCCAACTGATCAAACTCAACATTCGGATAATAATGGCTTTCAATAGTCTTAATCGGGGTTTGGGTGACTTCTGAAATTTTGTCCAATAACTGCTTTATAGACACCAGTTCGCCTGCAATATTAAATGCCTCACAGCTATGCTCTTGCGTACTTAACCAATTCAGCGCCAAAGACACCGCCTTACAGCAGTCCAGTACATGCAGAAAACTTCGCTCTGCAGTTTTATCGGTTGTATTGGCCTGTTGCCGCAATTCAATAAATTCACGCTGCATCGCGCCAACTTGCATGGCCAAAGGAACTATATTTTTGGGCAAAGGCGCAATAAACTCGCCTAAAACACCATGCTCAAAAGCCCCTGCAATATTGGATAAGCGTAGAATCGCAATTTTCCACTCATTGTCGGTCAGCGCTGTATCGCGGATAATTTCTTCCACCATTTGCTGTGACTTTACGTAGGGATTCGGATAAGCATAATTAAACGGCATATCTTCCATTAGCGCTGTGGATGACTTTCCATAAACAGCCAAACTGGATAAATGCACCAATGTGCGCACACCTGTACGCTGCATCGCCCGCATAAGGCTCATGATGCAGCTGACATTATCATTGTAGTATTCAAGCGGTTTTAATACAGATTCTTCTAATGATTTAAACCCGGCAGTGTGCACTACCGCGCTGATTGAGTATTGTTCAAAAACTTTATTTAAAGCCGGAGTATTGCGGATATCAATTTTGACGAATGGCACATACATGCCGGAAATATATTCTAAGCGCTCTAAAATCTGTAAGTTTGCATTAGATAAATTGTCGACAATAATGACTTCTTGTCCTTGCGCTAAAAGACTTAAAGCAATGTGCGAGCCTATAAAGCCTAATCCACCAGTCACTAAAATCATTGTATACTACCTTTTTCTTATGAAGTCAGGGCAAGTCAACTGCTGTTGCAAAATCCCGCAGTGAATTTCTAATGAGCACTTTATTATTGATTACCTCCTCGCCGGCCTCTATCCATGCATGGCATGCTTTGGGTCTAGCCCAAGCATTGCAGAGCAAGGAAGAAGATTTCCGGGTGTTCTTCTACCAAGACGGTGTTGCTGTAGCCAATGCTTTGCAATGGGTGCCGGATGACCAGCGTAAACTGACTGCAGAGTGGCAAAAACTTGCGCTTCGTTTACCGGTTTGCGTAAGCGCAGCATTGGCGCGCGGAATAACGGATCAGGAAAATGCTCAGCGCCATAATATTCAGCAGTATAATCTTGCTGAAGGCTTTGAGTTAATCGGGCTAGGTGAGCTGGCTGATGCCGTCCAATCCTCACAGCGTTTGATTCAATTCTAAGAGTTAAATTTTCTAAAATTTGCAGCATTTAAAAGGTTTATTGTGTGAAAACTGTACTCGTCATATTAACTCAGCCAAACATGGCCAGCCTGCAAGTGCATGAAAGTCTGGCGGCAACAATGGTGCTTGCGACATTTGGCTGCGAAGTAAAGGTGCTGCTGCAAGATGGTGCCTTGAGTCTGCTGGCGTCTGAGCTAGAGTTTAACCAGCTTAAGCATGCATTCAAAATTGCATCCAACATGGTTGACAGCTTTGAATTTTACGACCTGACACCGGTACTGATAGAAGAACAGCACAAGGACAGCGCTTTTGTAAAAAATTCAGCACAAGAAATCGAATTTATTCATTTGAATGCAGAACTCATACAGCAATTTGATCACGTACTGTACTGGTAAGGAGGGAGAAAAATGTCACAAGAATCAATTTCAGAGCACACCTTATATCTGATTCAGGCCAGCTATGCTTCCGCCCCGCTTGCGCTGTCTAAATTGCAGCAGCTTTATACAGACGGTGACCAAGTCGTTCTCATGGGTGAATCAGTCATGCATACTGCGCATGACAGCATTCAAGCCTTAGAAAAATGCTTTGTGCTGGAAAATGAACAGCCGCTGTTGAATCCGCTACAGAAAAACATTCAGCTGATTGATTATGCAGCATTTGCAGAGCTGTGCCTGCAATTTACCCGCAGTATTTCCCTCAAATAAATAATTGGTTTTTTAGAAATGAATTTAGAGCTTGACCAAGATGGTCATTTAGTCGATTACACCATTTGGAATGAAAATGTCGCACAAGAGCTGGCCAAAACACTAGAGCTGGAGCTCACGGCTTGGCATTTAGAAATTCTGCAGGCTGTTCGCCAATTTTATCAGCAATTCGGGCACTCTCCTGCAACCCGCCCGCTAATTAAGTTCCTGATGAAAACGGTCAGTCCTGAAATCAACAATGCCATTTTACAGGAACGGTTCAATACGGGTTTGGTCGCGCGCCATCTCAGCCGTTTAGCCGGTGTGCCAAAACCCGCTAATTGCCTATAAGCTCAAGGGCTGAATAGTCTTGCGCTTTCAGGTTAAGCGCGTTTTTGCTGATTTAAAATATTGTAATAAGTCTGAGTAAAGATGGGCTTAACCTGTCTAGCATGTACTTCCTCACCGCATTCAGAACAGACTAAAACAGGCTGAAAGGGTTTGTCACAAGACTTATGCACATACTGAATAGGCGCTCCCTGCCCTTCATCCATCCATTTATCGGCCCATTTCGACATCGATAATAAAATAGGATACAGCTCCAGCCCTTTTACGGTTAACCGATATTCAAAACGTTCCTGACGGTCAAAATAAGGCGTTTTGGCCAAAATACCATGCTCAACCAAGCGCTTTAACCGTTCTGACAGCACATGGCGCGTTACACCTAAATTCTGCTGAAAATCGTCAAAACGGCGCATGCCCATAAAAGAATTTCTTAGAATCAGCATCGTCCAGCGGTCACCTAAAATTGATAACGTGCGCGCAATTGAACATGGCTGATGACCTATTTCTTCCCATTTCATCTTGATTAACCGGCAGCAAAATTCATAGGGTTCAAATTAATGCAATATTGGCATTTTGAAAAGCATAACTTTTTGAAACTTTTCAGCCTCCACTATTTTAAAACCGGATTTCATCTAAATGCTGCTCGATGATTTCCAGCCAAGCCCGCGTTGCTGGACTCATCGCCACTGTCGTGTTCCATGCCATGCTTAAAGTCCAATTCAAGTTTGGATTTTCCAGCAAGCTGACATTGTATTTCTGCTTATCCAGTTGATCGCAGTAAATCTTGGGCAATAAAGCAATACCCATATTAGACTCCACCATTTTGACGATGAAATCCCATTGGCTGCTCTTGCACACCACTTTCGGTTCAAAACCAACATAATTGCTGGCCTGAATAATCATGTTATTTAAAGTGAACGTATCTGCATATAGCATAAAGGATTCTTCTTTCAGCTCGATTAAAGAAACCTGTTCACGGCCATGCCACTGAGACTGCTTGTGCGACAGCATGCACAGCGGCGAATTCATAATCTGAATTCCACTCAAAAAGGGCTTTAAATGGCCCAGAATAATTCCAACATCAATTCTTTTTTCTAAGATGGCATCTTCAATGCCTGCAGCGCCAACCTCAAAAAAACTCAATTCAATGTTTGGATATTTACGGTGGAATTGAGCAATTAAAGTGCTCAGTAAAACAGAACTGAGCGGCGGCAGGCCCAGTGTCAATTTACCCTGCTTTAACGCCCGCACTTGATTCACTGTGTCTGCAATGCGCAGCTGTTCATTTAAAATAACCAAAGCATGCTGATAAATTTTTTCACCAATATTGGTCATGACCGCCTCACGCTTGCGTCCGGCGCCGCCTTTATGAAACAGCGGAACACCAATTTCATCTTCCAGCTGACGGATCATTTTACTTACAGTGGGCTGTGTAACACAGAGTTCTTCTGCTGCTGCGCTAAAGCTTTGCTTCTGTACAATGGTGACAAAAACATTTAATGATTTAATATCCACCTGCATTATTCCAAATAAGCATAATCTTATTTTTATTATTCATAATTATCTAGATCAGTCAATTTTACAATAGCGTTAATCCTATTGATTTAGTCAGTTATGTTTAATTTAAAGCAATACCCGAAAATCACGCATCTTGTAAAAACTTTGGCACAACTGGGCCTGCTGATTTTAATTTGGTGGGCGGGCGCTTTGATTCAAAAAGGCTTTAATCTGCCGATTTCTGCCGGGGTTATTGGCTTGCTGCTGCTGACTGCGGCTTTGCTGAGCGGTATTTTTAAACTGGAATGGATTAAGCAGGGCTCAGATCTCATTTTAGCGGAGCTGGTGCTCTTTTTTGTTCCTATTGTGGTTGGGCTCATTAAATACAAAACGCTATTTTTAACGCAAGGCTGGCAATTAATTGTTGCTGTGGTTCTGGGAACAATCTGTGTAATGGTGTGCACTGCATATTGCGTATTTTTAGGGTTTAAGCTTGAGGCGAAACTTAAGCATAACACCAAACTGAAAGCATCGTCTGAACACAATCTTATGCAAGGCAAATAAAATGAACTTCTTTCATATGAATACTATGCCTTTCATCTGCTTGGCTTTAACGCTGGCAGGCTATGTTCTGGTCAAAAAACTGCACCGTAAATATTCGTACATGCTGCTGTCCCCTGCCTTATTTGCGCCATTTCTATTGATCATATTCTTGCTGGTTTTTCATGTCTCTTATGATACATACATGCAAGAAAATCAATGGATTGTGTGGCTGCTTGGCCCCGCAACTGTTGCTTTTGCCATTCCTATTTATGAGTATCGCCAAGTTATAAAAAATCATTTGCTTTCCATCAGCTTAGGGATCGTCATTGGCATGCTGTCCGGCATTGTCAGCGCATTTTATCTTGCTAGGTTATTCAGTTTTAATCAGGAAACAACATACAGCTTAATGGCGCGGTCTATCTCTACCCCCTTTGCAATGGAACTAACCTCTCATTTAGGCGGTTCTGTCGAGCTAGTAATCTTATTCACCATGATTACCGGTATTGCAGGTGTTGCCTTTGCCGACCTTGTACTGGCAGGATTAAAGCTGCATTCTAAATTTGCGCAAGGGTCTGCATTAGGAAATTCAGCGCATGGTTTTGGCACCAGTAAAGCATTTATGCGCCATAAAGAAGAAGGTGTAGCCGCCTGTTTAAGCATGGTGCTGGCAGGCGTATTTATGGTGCTATTGGGACCCAGCCTGATTCATGCAACTGTATGGCTTTTGGGTTAAAGGATTCAAAAAATCATCTGTATCAGGCCATATAAATATTATTTTTAAATGATATATGGCCGCGTTAGAATTGCTTTATCAATATTCAATGTAAACGGACAATTGATCTTTATACTCGCCGGCGGGCAGTAGCGGCGATATTCTGTCTGCTACACGCACAGTCACCACATAGCGGTTTTTAGTATGATCAGGCTGTGCAGCGGCAGTATTCCAGTTTAATTTTCCATACTGAGTTTCAACTGCTTGCTGTGTGCAAATGGAATGATTGAGATATTTCAGCATACCGTTATTGCCGCTGCCGCTATTCATTTCATATTATTAAAACGGATCATGTAAGGCTGGTCACACTGCATGGTAAATTCAGTATTTGTATTATCTCTATAGGAAAGTTATGTGAATAATTAATCAATTGACATAGAGAATACTCATAGCAGGAAATAATCGACCAAGATGATTTGCATTACTATTTCTCATTTTAGAACTGAATTATAAAAAAGACGCCTTCATTTAAACAGCAATATAAAAACTGCCTAAAATAAAGGTTAATAAACCGATGCATTCCGTAATTTCAATGCTTGCCCCAATGGTATCGCCAGTAATGCCGCCGATACGCTGAATAAATTTACGGCGCAGGTAAAGCAATGTTATCAATATGCTCAGACTGGCGGCCAATCCTAGCCATGCAAAATACCCTGAGGCTGCGATTACTGCGGCAAATAATGCCCACGACGCTGTGCGCGGAATAAAATCAGCAATGGAGTTGCCCAAGCCTTTTTCACGCACATACTCTGTTGTAAGAAACAGGTATATCGGCGCCAATCGTCCTAAAATTGGAAACAGAATTAACGCGCTATACAGCTGTTTTTGCAGCAGCAGATAAATAGCCGACCACTTTAATACACAGATAATAATTAAACTCAGCACGCCAATTGGACCGCATGCAGGATCTTTCATAATCGTCAGTGTACGTTCGGCATCGCCAAAACCGCCGACCCATGCATCAGCGGTATCAGCCAAACCGTCCAGATGAAGACCGCCTGTCAGCCAAATCCAAGCCACTAAAACGATGCTGGACAAAAGAATGGCCGGTATAGCCTGCAATATCAAAGCCACTGCAAAAAGAATCAGCCCAATCATCAAACCAACCAGCGGGTAAAACAGCAAGGACTGCCCATTCTGCTGCTTGCTGGGCATGCTTTTCAGATGAACTGGAAATGTGGTCAAAAACTGCAAGGCTATCCAGAAAGGTGTCATGATTGATTTTCCACTAAGCGAAAAGTGTCTGCATCATCTAATTCAAAATGGCTTAATTGGCCTAATTCTGCTGTCATTTTCAGCAGATCATCCAAGGGATGCTGCAGCGCTTTGCATTTCAGCAATTTAATCACTCCGCCATGCGTGACAACCAGCGCGCGCTGATAGTTGCGGCTTTGCAGAATTTCAAACATCTGCCCAAGCCCTGACATGACCCGTTTTTCAAAATCTTGAATATTTTCAGCATTTGGCGGGCTGAACTGAGTTGGCTGAAGCCAAAACTGTTCCAGCGCTTTCGGTTCAGTTTCATAAATGTGCTGTACTGCTGCGGCTTCCCAATCGCCAAAGTGCATTTCTTGCAAACTGGGCAGCACCTTCAATTCCAGCCCCAGCCGTTGGGCAGTTTGTGCCGCAAACTGATGGCAGCGCTGCAGCGGAGAACTGAAAATCACATCCCAAGCCATTTCAGCATTTAAAGATTGCTCCAATGTCTGCTGCATCTGCTGCCAGCCTTCAGCCGTCAGAGCATCATCCGTTGATCCTCGCAGCGTATGGCTCAACTCGGTTTTTCCGTGACGAAGCAGATCAATCTGAAGCATCTGATTTTCTCAATCCTGCCAAAATAATGTTTGATCTATCCTAAACTTTTTCACCGATGACCGCGGCCTCGGCAAAAGTCGCCATGTTATTGTGCAGACTGCAGGCCAGCTTAATGATGCCCAATGATGCGCCTGCACCGCTGCCTTCGCCCAAACGCAAATTCAGCTTCAGCAGCGGCTGAGCCTGAAGTTCATCCAGCAAGCGCCGGTGCCCATATTCAGCTGATTGATGTCCGAACAGCATCCAGTCACGAACTTCTGGATTCAACCGAACAGCAATTAACGCCGATACTGTGGAAATAAAACCATCCACCACTATTGGCAAGCCAATTTGCGCGCATCGGATATAAGCCCCTGCCATAGCGGCAATTTCCAAACCGCCGACTGCGCATAAGGCTTTAAAGGCATCTTGAGCAACGTAATTTTTATGCAGCGCCAGCGCCTGATCAATAACCTGCTTTTTATGCGCCAGCTGCTCTGCACGAATTCCGGTACCGACGCCTGTCAGCTGCTCCGCGGGTTCATTTAATAAAAAACAGGCGACGGCAGACGCTGAACAGGTGTTGCCAATCCCCATTTCACCGGCAATATAAATCGAAGCGTTCTGTGCCAACGCTTTTTCAGCACTTTGGCGGCCTAAATTCATTGCCTCTAAGCACTGCGCTTCAGTCATGGCAAGCTGTTTCGCAAAATTGGCTGTGCCCGGCATAATGCAATGACGCTCTACTCCAGCGTATTCATATGCTTCCCCGACTGAACCGCAATCAATCACTTGCAGCTGGGCATTATATTCTTTGGCAATGACGCTGATGCAGGCGCCGCCAGATGCAAAATTCTGCAGCATTTGGCGGGTCACCGCCTGCGGATAAGCGGAGATATTTTCTTCCATCACCCCATGATCGCCCGCAAAAACAGTAATCCACGGCAGCTTAATTTCAGGCTTGACTTGATTTTGTAAAGCGGCCAGCTGTACAGCAGTACGCTCCAATTCTGACAATGAGCCTGTCGGTTTAGTGAGTTGAAGCTGACGCGCCTCAGCCTGCTGTTTCGCTTCTTCACTTGGCGCTTTACACGCATTCAACCACCAGTTCATGCTTTATCTCCTTTCAAAATCATGGGAAAACCCGCGACACAAAATATAACTTTGTCGGCAATTTGCCCCAATTGCTGATGCAGACGCCCGCTTTCATCAACAAATTTACGGCTGATTTGCCCCATAGGCACAACACCTAAGCCTGTTTCATTACTGACCAAAATGATCTCAGATTTTAGTTTGGGCAAAATCTGCAGCAACTTTGTGCATTCGTTGTCTTGCAGCCCCGCCACATCCTGCATAAGCATGTTGCTCATCCACAAAGTCAGGCAGTCAATCAATATGACTTGTCCGGCCTGATCTATCTGCTGCAAGCGCTCAGCCAAATACAAAGGTTCTTCTGCCAAGCTCCATTCCTTAGGACGCTGTGCCTGATGATGCTCAATCCGCTGATGCATTTCATCATCCCAAGCCTGTGCTGTGGCAATATAAATGACTGGCAAGCCCGATAAAATTGCTGTCTGTTCGGCTAAGCGGCTCTTCCCTGAACGGGCCCCACCTAAAATGAGCTGAATCATAAACCACCCAATTCAAATTGCTGATACGCTGTAAGCGGCCCTTGCAGCTGCTGCGCGGCATAGGTGCCAAAAGTCACCTGCTGCACTTCAAACTCAAAACTCTGCTGCTGAATTTGCTGCATGCGTAAGAAAATTTCATTGCTGTTCAAAGCATGGCCATACAGGCCAATTGTAATATGCGGGCAGTAACTCAGCGGCGCAATTTCATCTGAACATTGATACAGCTGCTGCCGAATACAGTTTAGATTTTGTGCGGGATCTTCTATTTCAATGAAGAGTGCGCTTTCAAAGCTATTCAGCTTGCCTGTCTTCAGTTTAAATGGCGGTAGATTCAAAGCCTGCAATTGACTGCATTGCGCTGCTAATTTTTGCTTCGGAAAATCATCATCATGTTCAATACTTTCCGCAAGAAAACCGCAGATGAATAAAGTAATGTGAAATTGGCGGGTATTGGGCTGAAATAACTGATCGGAAAATGCGGCCCGCAGCTGATCCAAATAAGTCAGCAGCGCTGGAGAATGGACTTCTAAATACCATAAAGAAAATGCATTGCGGCCTTTGTGCCACTCAGGATAGTCATGAGCGCACGTTGGAACCACAGGCATTGAAGGCAAAAGAAACACGGACAATTCACATTTAAATTACTGGGCTTATTTAAACATGATTCTTAAAATTTATAACGGCTTCTTTCTTTATCAATATTCATATTAAGATGAATTTCATTCACTTTTAATTCTATTGGCTCATTTTCCACTGTCCTACACGGCATAATTGCGCCATTTAGCCATTTCCATTGGCAAGACTGGAGACCGTAAAATTTTTATTGTGATTCGATATTTTCATCACACATTCTACGACATGGCAATAAAACAGAAAAAGCAGCCTGAGCCGCCTTTGATCAATACACTACACTCACCATAGAATGATTGTTTATCATGCGCATAGATCAGGTATTAACATTCCTCACTATAGGCAATACTGAAGATGCTATCTTCTGCTTCTCATCATAATAATTGCAGAGTTCAGCCCATCATTCATCAATCACATCTGCAAAAGCAGCGCCAAGCACCTTGGCTAAATCTTGCGGCTTTAAGCCAATATCCAATCCGCGCTTGCCGCCGCTCACATAGATTTTATCCATACTTTCTGCCGATGCATCAATCACCGTTTTCAAACGCTTCTTCTGCCCGACTGGACTGATCCCGCCAACTAAATAACCCGTTAAACGCTCTGCATCCTTAGGATCGGCCATTTTTAATTTTTTACAGCCAAATGCTGCCGCTACTTTTTTTAAGCTCAGCTGATGATGAACGGGCAATACGGCGACAAAGTAATTTTTTTCATCAGTCACCATCAGTGTCTTAAAGACTTCTGCGACCTGCAGCCCAAGTTTTTCTGCGGCTTCTAGACCAAAGCTTTTTGCATCTGGGTCATGGTCATATTCATGAATCGAAAATTCAATTTTTTGTGATTTTAAAAGTTTGCAAGCAGGTGTCATTTCATCATCAGCATTTACACAGCAATGTGTTGATTATATGTCTTTTACATATAAATTTGCAGGGCTTGAACAATGTTAACATCAGCCTTGGCAAATTTAGCTTGTTTTAAAATTGAAATGCTCTAACTTAGAAAATATTAAAAAGTAGTTCACTGCAAAATGACAACAGCTGCACAAAACTTAATTCAGATGCTGACGCCTGAACAGAAAAGCCATGAATATTTTTTAGGACAAAGCCAGCCTATTTTGGGAACGCGCATATTTGGCGGCCAATTACTGGCGCAAAGCATTATGGCAGCAGCGCCTTCAACATCTAAAACGCTGCACAGCCTGCATGCCTATTTCCTGTGTGCAGGCTGTGCTTCCGTACCGGTTCTATATAAAACAGAAATATTAAGAGACAGCTTTAGTTTTTGTACGGTTCAAGTCAACGCCCTGCAATTTGGCAAACGGATTTTTACAGCCATGCTGTCTTATATGAAAACTGAGGATGGATTGAATTACCAAAGCCCTCAACCGGTATATCCGCCAGCAGAACAGCTGCAGACCGAACAATGGCATAAGCAGCAGATTCAGAACAGCCTTCCATTCGAACACCGTGAGGCGTTCATGCAGACGTTTAATATTGAATCCCGTCCCGTGACTTTTAGTCATCCATTTCAACCCAAGCAGGAAGAATCTGTCTATACAGAATATCTCAAAACTTTTGAACCTTTATCAGAAAATATAGAGTCTGGCTCAAATCTGCATTCTTGCGCCTTACATCAAGCCATTGCGGCGTATTACTCAGATTACAACTTATATACCGCTGCATTTAATCTGCATGGCCTCAGCTATGCCTCAAATAAAATCATTCATGCCAGTTTAGATCATGCCATATATTTCCATAGGCCCTTTCGAGCCGATGAGTCGATGCTGTATGAAATGAAAACCGCCATCACTGCACATGCCCGCGGTTTAAGTTATGGCCAAATGTGGCAAAACGGCTACTTAGTCTGCAGCACCCAGCAAGAAAACTTAATGCGTCAAATATGAATGCATTAGGCTTACGTTCAAACTAAGCCCCCATTAAGCCAAACTTTCTTAAAATCCGTTCACGGCGTTTTGGAGAAATATTAGCTTTCATCAAATCCCCCTCATAATGATCATACACACGCTTATCCATCATTTTAAACCACAGTGATGGAATCAGGGCTGGAATCAGCATCGTTGCATAGCCGCTCGGCAGCTCCGGCGCTTCATCAAAATGACGCAGCGCCTGAAAAGGCCGTGTCGGATATGCATGATGATCGGAGTGGCGCTGCAGCTGATACAGGAACAAATTGGTCACCACATTGTTATTGTTCCAGCTGTGTTCCGGCATCGTTCGCGCATAGCTGCCGTCAGCTTTTTGTTCACGCTTTAAGCCATAATGTTCAATATAATTAATTATTTCAAATAAGCTGATGCCATAAAGCGCTTGGGCCGCCAAATACGGCGCCGCTTTCTTGCCAAACAATGACAGCATTCCGCCATGGAATCCGGCACTCATCGCCCAGCCATGAAACAACTCGTTCTCTTTGCTCCAAAATGACAGGCCTTTGCGTTTAAGCCGCTGTTTTTCTATTTGGATGGCAGATTTAACCCCGCCAAAAACGGTCCGTGGCCAAAACTCATAAAAAGTTTCACCCATTTTAGAAGATGCCGGGTCTTCCGGCGTTGCTGCGCGTTTATGGTGCCCATATGGGTGCTCTATGCGGAAATGGTTATAAGCCAAGGGCATTAAAGTCGCATGTGACCAATAATGATCTTTTTTATTCGGACGATGGCAAAGTTCATGGGCCGTATTGACCCCTATGCCATTAATAGCCCCCATAGAGATGCCTAGAAAAATTTGATCTATAAACGAGACATCTTTACGGGTAACCACATATCCAGCAAAAATATTGGCCGCCATCTGCAGCGGAATAAATACTTTTACAATACGGTCATAATACGGGTCTTGCACCAACACTTTGATTTCTTCATCGGTCGGGTTGTTGTCATCTGCGCCCACCAGAGCATCAATGCTAGGAATAATGACATGCAGCAGCAATGGGCCGCCTAAGGCAAAAACCTTTTTTGTCATTTTAGGTCCAAAGTGATAACCCGCCAGAATTCCCATGCCAATTACCGGCAAGCCAGGGCTTAACAGCCAGCCATAGCGTTTTTTATCAATAGCGGTACCCGTCAGCAGCTTAGCCTGTTCTTGATTCGGCGGTTCAGTGTGGATCGTTACTGGTGCATTCATTTGCAGGACTTCCCTATTTCTTTATTCTATGTTTATATTTGAAGAAATTCAGGCGTATGAACAGTTGCAAGCGTCCAAAAAAACTATGCCAAAGTCTTTGGCATGAATTGATAGAAACTGACCTCTCAGCATCATTTTTTAATGTGAAGAGATATTTACCCTGCCAAAATGAAATAAATTAAGAACGATAAAATATGGATGCTTTAAGTAAAATTTTTGATGATATTCACCTGAACCGCTCTGAATATATCTACTTAAAAGCGAAAAACAACTGGGCTTTTCAGTATCATGAACACGGCGCAATGATTGCCTACGTCGTGATGCAAGGCCAAGCACTGCTGCATATCAATAGAGAACGGATTCAGCTGGAATCCGGTGATTTGATCTTAGTGCCTTCAGGACAAAATCATTGCTGTACGGCATCTGCCTCCCCTGTATTTCAAAATGCATTGGACATTCAGCCGCTGTTTGATGAAAAGCATCAAAAAACCATTGATTTAGAATCTGATCAATATCCGCAGCACGAGGCTTGCATGATTTTAGCCATTCGCGGGCATGTAGACAGCATTATGGCTAAACCGCTGTTTAATGCTTTACCGGATTTTTTGCATATTCAGCACATTATGAGCAGCACCGCTCCCGAATGGCTGCAGATTGGCCTGCAGTTCCTAGCCGTAGAAGTGAATCAGATCCGTCCCGGCCGGGACAAAATATTAGACCATCTGGTCAGTATTTTATTTATTGAATGTGTCCGCGATTATATTGCGCAGCTCAAAGACTCCAAGAACTGGCTGAATGCCCTAACCCATGCAGAACTTTCCAATGCGCTGGCTGCAATTCATGGCCAGCCGGAACAGCCATGGACTGTGGAAGGATTGGCAGAACAATGCTGCATGTCCCGTTCAAAGTTCGCCAATCTGTTTACCCAAATTATAGGAGAGCCGCCGCTGGCTTATTTACAGCAGCACCGCCTGCGTTTAGCTTCACAGCATCTACGTTCAAGCCAGCTGTCCATTCAGCAGATTGCCCATCGTGTCGGCTATTCTTCCGAAACAGCCTTCAGCCAAAGCTTTAAGCGCAGCTACGGATTAACTCCTAGTCAATACCGTCTGCAATATCAACAAACCGCCTAAAGAACCAGCTCAACCTAAAAACTGTCATTACGGTTTTTCTAAAAGGTTTAAAATGGCCTGCACAGGATCTTCACTATTGCCCGAAAGCAATCGCTTATGCATTGTAATGTGCTGCATTGCCTGAATCTGCGCAGTTTCAATATTCATCAATTTTTCAATTTCTGCGGCCAATTTTTCAGGTACGGCATCTTTTTGAATGAGTTCCTGAATGACTTTTTTACCCGCAATAATATTCGGCAAAGAATAATAAGGAATCTTAACTAAGAATTTCACCACGTGATAAGTCAGCCAATTCAACTGATAAAACGTCACCATAGGACGGTGCAGCAGCATAGCTTCTAAAGTTGCCGTACCTGACGCCAGCGCCACAATATTTGAAGCATCCATCACTTGACGACCAATTTTTGATTCGGCATCTGTATTTTCCAGCAATTGCACTTTCGCTTTTAATTCAGCCGGATAGTTTTTCAGCAATGCTTCTATCTGCTGTTTTCGCGCATCATTAATTGCCGGAATTAAATAGATATAGTCCGGATGCTTCTGCATCAGAATTTGAGCAGCATCCAGCACTAAAGGCCCAAGACGCTCAATTTCACCGCGCCGGCTGCCGGGCAATAAAGCAATGTGTTTTTGCACTGGATTCAGTCCCAATTCCATTTTGGCATCAGCAATTGGGTTGGCCAAAGGCAGCTGACTGGCCAATGGATGCCCGACAAAGGCTGCAGGCACATCCCATTTTTTATAAAAGGTCTTTTCAAAAGGAAATAAGCACAGCACCAAATCAATACTGGCCTTTATGCCATGCACCCGGCCTTGGCGCCATGCCCACACAGAAGGGCTGACATATTGTACCGTTTTAATCGGAAGCTGTTTTCGTTTCAGGCTTTTAGACAAGCGCAGATTAAAATCCGGCGCATCAATGCCAATAAATACATCAACAGGTTTCTTGGCCCAAGTCTCAACCAACCCATCACGCACAGCGAATAGTTTTTTAATATCTTTTAATACTTCCACAATGCCCATGACCGACAGAATATCCATCGGATAATAGCTTTTAAAGCCTTCCGCAATCATCTGCGGGCCGCCAATACCTTCAAATTCTGCATCAATGCCTTGCTCACGAAAACGGCGAATCAGCTTGGCGCCCAAGGTATCTCCTGAGACTTCTCCCACCACGATTCCAATTTTAAGTTTCCGATTTTGCAAGTTTTTATCCTCATCAATCTGGCATATTTTAAAGTACGCGCATTTTAGCATAGTCCCGCATTTTATGGCTGTACCGCAGAAGTCAGACTATAAAAGCGCAAGAGATTGTTTATGCCGCTATAAAGATATTTTGATCAGTCAAAATATAATTTAAAAGCATCCTTAGCAGATCTTTAAATCACCTGCTGGCGATGCCAAATATTCTACAAACAAAATGGAAAAACCGTTATAGCCGCCTGTTCATCTCTTAAGGATGCTCAGTCTCTCTAATCTCATGCGGCCACACATCTTCTCATTACAGATAGCGCTAGCAATTCATCGGTATGAACATCATGCTTTTCTCAATCTTTATCATTTTTTAGAATAAGCAAATCACTAATCAAGACAACAGCTTATATTTAAAAGTCATAAGATATGCACGTTTTTTGATATTCGGCATATATCCATGTTTGGTCCTCTTGAATTTATTATGGCTGGTGTTTTGGTTGGTTTCTGCGTCGGCATTACCGGCGTCGGCGGCGGTTCACTGATGACACCCATTTTGATCAGCCTGTTTAGGATTGAACCTCACATTGCCATTGGTACCGACCTTCTATATGCAGCTATTTCAAAGTTTTGCGGTTCGCTGGTGCATGCCAAAAAATTAAACATTGTCTGGCCCATTGTTATTTGGCTTGCAATAGGCAGTATTCCTGCATCATTCGCCACACATTGGGTTCTGGAAAACTACCTAAGCCAATCCAGCAGCTATAAAGCGGTTCTCACCACAGTACTGGGCTTTATGCTGACACTGACAGGCCTTTCTATTATGTTCCGCGGGTATATTGAACGATTCTTCAATAAATTCCGCAAGGCTGATGTGCTGGATGACATGACGGAAGATTTAGAGCATGTCGATTTTAAAGCGAAAAATAAACGCCTCTATATTGTTATCATGGGCATTATTTTAGGTATATTTGTGACCTTGTCATCTGTAGGCGCCGGCGCATTCGGCATTATGGCGCTGGTGCTGATGTTCCCTAACCTGCCGATGATCCGCATTATTGGTTCAGATGTGGTGCACGCTGTTATGCTGACATTCGTGGCTGGTATGGGCCATATGACCTCAGGCAATGTCGATTTTCATTTGCTCGGCTGGCTGCTGTGCGGTTCAATTCCCGCCATTGTCGTCGGCACGCTCATCAGCTCACGCTTGCCGGAAAAAATGATCCGTAAAATTTTAGGCATTACGCTCTTTGCGCTGGGTGTTAATTTCATACTGCATCCCGTCAAATCTAAACCTGCGGCTAAACCAGAAACAGCGATGATCATTCAAAGTAATGCCGAAAGCCTGCAGAAAAGTACGAATATTTAAATTGTCTTTATGATTCATCACTTTTTTTTAACCGACTTATTGATCTTTTTTATAACAATGCAGTACAGCATTCATGTTATATTCAGTTCATGAAACAACCTTTTTTGTATGAACAACCAGTGACGGCAATGAATACACAACAGTCAAACCCAATTACTCAATCAGATATCGATGACGTGAATGTAAAAAGCATTCAGCCTCTTGTAACGCCAGCGGAACTCAAAAAAGAAGTACCTTTGACTGAAACTGCTTATCAGACCGTTTTGAAAGGCCGCGAAACCGTCCGCAATATTTTGGATGGCAATGACAAGCGCTTATTCATTGTCATCGGCCCTTGCTCTATTCACGATACTGTCGCGGCGCATGAATATGCAGACCGCCTGAAAGTATTAAGCGAAAAAATTAAAGATACAATTTATGTGGTTATGCGGGTTTATTTTGAAAAACCGCGTACAACCGTGGGCTGGAAAGGCCTGATCAATGATCCGGATATGAATGACTCTTTCAATATTGAAAAAGGCCTTCGTATTGGACGTCAATTGTTGCGTGAATTGAATGAAAAAGGCTTGCCTTGCGCAACCGAAGCGCTCGATCCTAACTCACCGCAGTATTATCAGGATTTAATTTCTTGGTCTGCTATTGGCGCGCGTACAACAGAAAGCCAAACGCACCGTGAAATGTCATCTGGCCTATCTTCGCCTGTAGGCTTTAAAAATGGCACAGATGGCGGTTTAACCGTGGCGACCAATGCTATGCAGTCTGTGAAGCATGGCCATAGTTTCCTTGGCCTAAATGACCAAGGCCAGGTTTCAGTCATTCATACCAGCGGCAACCCTTATGCGCATGTCGTATTGCGTGGCGGCAACGGCAAGCCCAACTATGATGCAGGCTCTGTAGCAGAAGCGGAAGCCGCTTTAGCCAAAGCCAAAGTCAGCGGTAAAATCATGATTGATGCCAGCCATGCCAACTCAAATAAAGACCCGTACTTACAGCCGCTGGTTTTAAAAAATATCACAGAGCAAATTCTTGATGGCAACAAATCCATTGTTGGCCTGATGGTTGAAAGCCATCTGAAAGGCGGCCGTCAAGACATCCCTGCGGATTTAAACGCCTTAGAATACGGCAAGTCAGTTACTGATGGCTGTATTGATTGGGAAACTACTGAGAAAGCCTTGCTGGAAATGCATGAAGCGCTCAAAGATGTATTGCCAAAGCGTTAATCGTTAGCGCGAAGAACTGTAAAACGCCATCGTCAAGATGGCGTTTTTACTTTATAGTGATTGTATGACTTGATAGCAAAAATAACTGTATGAATGATATTGAAAATGGCTTATGCCAGATCGAAAACTTCCAGTTTATTCATGAACATTTGTTTAGTTCTGGACAGCCGTCTGCAGAACAGCTGAAGCTGATCAAAGAATACGGCGTAACTACCGTGATTAATTTGGCGCTGACAGATGCATCGCCTCGGCAGGAGCATGAGGACCGCATTTGTTTAGAATTGGGCCTCAATTACATCCAAGTGCCAATTCTGTGGGATACGCCGTCTGATGATCAGTGCCTGCTGGTGCTGGATATGATTGACCATCTTGTGCAAGAGCAAATGGTGTGGGTGCACTGCGCGAAAAACTTCCGCGCCAGCAGCCTGATGTACCTATACCGGCAGTATTTTATGAATATGGATATGCCGGCAGCGCAAGAGCTTCTGCATAAAGTTTGGGAACCGAATGAAACTTGGACGGGTTTAATTCATGCAGTTTCACTGCAGCTGCAGGGCCGTAAATCAACACAAGAACTGCAGCAATCACTGATTCATCCCAATCACTTTGTGTGAGCGACCAGAACGGTTGCCATCGACAAAATTCCTTCCTGACGGCCAGTGAAACCTAACTGTTCAGTGGTCGTTGCTTTTACGCTGATTTGCGTGATATCAACATTCAGCACATCTGCAATGCTTTGACGCATTTCCAAATTATGTTTTGCCAATTTAGGCCGTTCACAAGCCACCGTAATATCTGCATTCGACAACACATAGCCGCGGTCTAAAATCAGCTGATAAACATGTTTCAATAAAACTTTACTGTCCGCACCTTTGAAATTCGGGTCTGTGTCTGGAAAATGCTGTCCAATGTCCCCCAGCGCCAATGCCCCCAGCAACGCATCACTCAATGCATGCAAAACAACATCACCATCTGAATGCGCTTTTAAGCCATGCGTATGCGGAATTTTTACGCCTGCGAGAGTTACATGCTCACCATCTTCAAAAGCATGTACATCAAGTCCCTGACCGATTCTAATTTGTGCAGCCATCGTATTCTTCCTTTAGAAATAAACGATTGTAATCTTGTATTCACGCTTTCTATTTCGCTATAGTTAGAGCAAGCGCAACGTAATGAAAGTATAAGCGATCATGCTGTTGAAAACTGATATAAATATCATCAAAACCATCACAATTGTGAGCCTTGGCTATTTTTTCTCAGGCTCTGTTCATGCAGAAGCCATTGACTGCTCAGCTCCCAGCCATTCTTTGCAAAAAGTGTGCTCTTCTGCTTTTTCTAAACAGCGGGATCACTTGGATAATCTTTACTTGACGGCTCTTTTGGTCACAGACGCACCTGCCCGAATTATAAAAGACACACAGTTAATGTGGGTGCAGCGCTTAAAGCAGTGCAAGAGCATCGACTGCTATAAGCAACAGATAGATTTGCGTGCAGACGATCTGAATATTTTTATGTCACTCAATCAAAGCCTTACTCAACACTACTTAAAATTTGAAGATGGCCATTTTGCACAGCAGCAAGTGCATATGAAAATTCATCAACTGAGCAAGGACCGTATAAAAATTGAGGGCATTGCTTACCGCAATCCCAACAACCGCACTGATACCCAGAGTCTCGCTTTTTTGGCTTATACAACACCAGAGCAAAAAACTGAAATTACCGACAATGAGCATGACTGCAAATACCAGTTTAATTACAGCAAAGCGATTCTTGCTGTTAAAACTGCGCAAAAAGGCTGTGAACGCTTTGCAGGCATTTACCGTTTGTATGATTAAAATGATTTAATAAAATAGAAGCTATCCCGCTCCTATTTTATTATTGCGATTTTCAGATTATTTAATTTGATCGATCAAGCGTTTTTCATAATCAGTTAAAGCATCATTCATGGTTGAGATCCATTTCGAACCCGTTGCCAAAGCAGTCGGTTTAGATATTTTTATATAAGTATGAATCGGTTTATTTGGGGAAGCAGCATTATAAATTTCCGTCTCAATTTCAGTATTAAGTGTTATATAAGAGAATCCTGGCTGCATCCAAGACCAAAATTTTTCTATTTTAACGGTCAATTCCAAATCCGGATAATCAGCTTTGGAAGCTGGCACAACCTGATAGCCTGCATGTAATAAGGCAGATTCGATACGCTTTTGCAGCACAAAAGCAACTGTCTCATCCTTTAATAAAATATCCCCCATGGCTTTGCCATAGCCGTTACGTTTACGGGCGATCGCTTTTGCTTTATCAAGCTCACTGGCCTTATGCACTCCACCTTTGAGTGAGGGAATATTTGCTTGCTTGGGCTTTTCTTCAAAAACACGCTTATCTTCAATAATTTTAATCACAGCAACTTTCGATGCTGATGCTTTAGAACTCAATGGTGCTACAGGCCCTTCTAGCGAAACTAATCCCCGTGTAGAAACACAGCCTGATAACCCAGCAATCAAAATTGAGCTGAACAAAATTTTTGTAAAACTATTCATCTTATTCCATTGTTTTAAAGTGATAAAAATCAAATTATTATAATGGAATTTAAAAATATTTCTGCAAAAAAAGCATGAAGTACATCTTCATGCTTGTCTATTGTTTAAACAGGATGCTGTGCAGCCACTTCATGACTAATCATTGCCGCTGTCGCTGCCGAAAGCGTCCATCCTAGGTGTCCATGCCCGGTATTGTAAAAAACACGCTCGCGCTTGCCGCGGTTCACAATAGGCATCATATTCGGCATCATAGGCCTCAAACCAGCCCAAGGTACTGAAAACTCTGTCGACAAGTCAAAATTCCGGTTCACCCAATCAATCAGCGGCTGAATTCGATCTGACCGGATATCACGGTTATAGCCATTAAATTCTGCAGTGCCTGCCACTCTTAAGCGGTCTGCGCCTAAACGTGAAGTGACTATTTTAGCGCTTTCATCCAGCAGGCTCACCCACGGCGCTTGCTGCCGGCTGTTTTCATCCCGCAGTTCCACCGTAATTGAATAGCCTTTTACAGGATAGACATTCACCCTATCACCCAGCATATCTGCCAACTGATAACTGCCAACCCCCCCGCAAACCACGACAGCATCGGCTTGCACTGAACCAATGGTGCCGGCCTCTACATCCATATTCTCATCACTGGCTTTAAACTGAATGGTCACCCCCTTTTCATGATGCTGTATTGATGTGACTTCTTGGCCAAATAAATACTCAACGCCATTTTTCTGCGTGACTGCGGCTAAGCTGGTTGTAAATTTATGAATATCCCCAGTGGCATCATCTGGGCAATAAAAACCGCCATAATATTCATCTTTCAGGCTGGGCTCTATGCTTTTGATCTCTTCATTACTGACTGCATGGCGCTCTAGACCGCCTTCACACAGCATGTCGTTAACACGGATCGCTGTCTCATAATCTGCTTTGGTATGATAAAAATGCAGAATTCCCCGTTTTTCTAAATTGAATTCAATTGCCTCTTTCTCCGCAATTTCAAACAAGCGTTTACGTGCCAGCAATGCCAGCCTGACCGTTTCTTGTGTATTCGCTTTATAGTGTTTTATATTGCCGAGAAACTCCATCAGCCATGCATATTTATGCATACTGAAACTGGGGTTTAACAATAAAGGGGCTGATTTCTGCGACATCCATTTAATGCCTTTCAGTACAGTAGCTTTTTGATTCCATACTTCAGCATTGCAGGCCGACAGCTGTCCGCCATTAGCAAATGAAGTTTCCATTGCAGGATATAGATGCTTATCGATTACAGTGACTTGATAACCCAAAAGGCTTAATTCATAGGCTGTAGTTACACCGGTAATTCCTGCGCCAATCACGGCAATTCGGCACATAGGCACTCCTTAAAATGCATTGAGCATTTCAAATCATTGCGCCTCATCTGTTTGGGTACCTGAGAGCTTCAATTAAGCTGAATGATTTCAGATTAACCTTCCCCCTTCGGTGAGCATTTCTTGGGTATGCTTCTCTCCAGATTTATTCAATTATTGCAGTCCTTTTGCCTGAGAGTTTCCTGAGGCTTTGCTCCTTCGGCGAGCGTCTAAACGCTTCTCTCCTGCAATAATTGCTTAATACCACTTTTTATAATATGAGCAATTTTTATACCAAATCCAAGTTTTATTTTAAGTTTCGTGTTATCAAGCTTATTCAGCATGGCTTAAAAAGCATAAAATCACTCATATCAAAATTCAAGCACGATCATTTATGCAGGCTTACCGCTTTAGCGATTTTTCAGAAAGCATTTTGCGCCATTCTATTGAAGAATTGACCCAGTCATCTTTATTGCACATTGCGGACTCTGATCATCTCAGCAGTTTTTACTGCCCTTTTGATGCAATTAATACAGAAGCAAAAATAGTTTTAGTCGGTATTTGTCCAGGTCAGACTCAATGGAAGAATGCCCTGCAATCTGCACAAGAAGGCTTAAAGCAAGGCTTGAATGAAACGGAAATACTCAAACTGGCCAAAACAGCAGGCGCTTTCAGCGGCCCTATCCGCGCAAATTTAGTCAAAATTCTGGATCATATTGGCCTGCATCAAAAACTGGGCGTTTCCAGTACTCATCTATTATTTGATGAACAGCAATGCATGGTGCATATGACTTCCGTGCTCCGTCAGTGCATCCTTAACAAAGGTAAAAACTATGCTGGAACAAGTCCAGATATGCTGAGAAACAGCTTTTTAAAACAGCATATAGACACTTATTTTGTGCCTGAAATTGTACAGTTGAAAAACGCCGTTTTTATTCCATTCGGTTCCAGTGTGGCTGAGGTGCTTTATCAGCTATCCAGCTTAGGCTATTTAAAGCAAGAACAAATTCTTGATGGCTTTCCGCACCCTTCCGGAGCAAATGCCGAACGTATTAAGTATTTTTTAGGGCAAAAACAGGCTTCCGATTTATCAGCAGCCACCAATGCCGTTGCAATCGATGAAGCTAAAATCAAGCTTTTAGAAAAAATTAAAAAATTGAATTTGACCTAACTGCACTCAATATTCGGCTCAGTAAAAATTCAGCACTGGTGAATGGTTCACCTTAAGCCTGCAGCGGCTAGACAATAAAGATTAGTTTTCCTTTGTGCATGTTTAGATATGTTCACTCTTTATTTAGTTTTTTATCCATATTTTTCAATGTAATAAAATTATTTCTGTACATCTTTAATCTTTGAGCAATTATCATAAATCTCTTTCGCTTTATGTGATGAATCAAACAAGTGCAGCTATAGATTTCCTTAGATGAATGAGATGTAACTCCACCAAAGGTATGCCTACATTTGCATCAATAGGATAGTCTTCTATGCGCTCTGATTTGACGTATCCACAACGCTCATAAAACGAAATTAACTCGGCGCGTACATTCAGCACATACATATCCAGCCATTTAATGTCAGCATGGGCTTGTGTAATATAATTTTCCGCAAAATTCAATAGCTTCCGTCCTAGACCCATATTTTGCAAAAAAGGATCAACACAGAAACTGCCTATTTCAGCTGTATCATAATTTATTGTTAATCCAATACAACCCCATATGCTTGATTCATTCTGCTGATGATCTTCCAACACCCAAAGTTCAAAATTCTGCAGCAGCAAACTCTCTTGCAATTGAGTTTGTGTAATGCGCGGCCCCGCCACAATTTCAGCTTCATTGGTCCAGCTTTGGCCAGTTTGACTGCGGTAAGCCTGATTCATTAATAAAGCCAAAGTCTGCAAATCATTTTGTTTCGCTAGCCTGAAGTTCAGGGCCATTTTTGCTCTCGCTTGTTAGACTATTATTCTTTTATCATCAATTAAATATAACTTGAATATCTGAAAATAAAAAAGCCAGATAAATATATCCAGCTTTTTAGTATCAAAATATAAATTTTACACTTTGATTATTTTGGTTCAATTGGCGCAAATGGTGCAACAACATCTGCATTTTGCGCGCGGTGGCGCATAAAGTGATCCATCAATACAATTGCCAGCATCGCCTCTGCAATTGGTGTTGCACGAACACCAACGCAAGGATCATGACGGCCTTTCGTTAACACATCAGTATTTTCACGGCTGATGGTGATGGTTTTGCCTGGCGTAGTAATGGAGGCCGTCGGTTTCAATGCAATAGCAACACGAATATCCTGACCGCTTGAAATGCCGCCTAAGATACCGCCAGCATGGTTCGCCAGAAATCCATCTACGGTCAATTCATCACGTGTTTCATGGCCAAACTGCTCTGCAACACCAAAGCCGTCACCGATTTCTACACCTTTTACCGCATTGATTGACATCATGGCATGCGCAATATCGGCATCTAAACGGTCAAATACCGGTTCTCCCCAGCCCACAGGCACTTTGGAAGCAATAATTTCCAGTTTTGCGCCGCAGCTGGTGCCTTGTTCACGCAATGACGTAACGAGCGCTTCAAAACGGGGAACAGCGTCAGCATCTCCACAGAAAAACGGATTGTTTACTACTTCATTCCAATCCAGTTTAGACGCTTTTTCAGTTCCGATTTGCGTTACGTGACCGCGGATTTCAATGCCGAATTTTTCAAACAAGAATTTTTTTGCAATCGCACCCGCTGCAACACGCATCGCCGTTTCACGCGCACTTGAACGGCCGCCACCGCGATAGTCACGGAAACCGTATTTCTGCGTATAAGTATAATCGGCATGGCCTGGGCGGAAAGTTTGGGCAATATTGCCATAATCTTTCGATTTTTGGTCAGTATTGCGAATCAGCAATCCGATCGAAGTGCCTGTGGTTTTTCCTTCAAACACGCCTGAAATAATTTCAACTTCATCCGGTTCTTTGCGCTGAGTCGCAAATTTAGATGTCCCCGGTTTGCGGCGGTCTAAATCTTTTTGCAAATCTTCTGCAGTCAGCGCTAAACCCGGCGGCACGCCATCTACAATGGCCATTAAGCCTACACCATGAGATTCGCCGCAAGTCGTGACACGGAAAAGTTGCCCAATACTATTGCCTGCCATGTTCAACGACTCCTTATGCTTGAACGGATTGGATAAATAAGTCTCTATATTTACGGCACTGTTCTGCAGTTAAAGCGAAAATGCCTGTACCGCCTTTTTGGAACTGCAGCCAGTAGAAATCAACCGTATTGAAGTTTTGGCGCATTGCCCATTCAGAATTGCCGACTTCAATGACAATTAATCCATCTTCCGTAAGATAATCAGCTGCTTGCGCAAGCATCTTACGCACTAGGTCTAAGCCATCCTGACCTGCGGCTAGAGCCATTTCAGGCTCATGATGGAATTCTTCCGGTAAATCCGCCATATCTTCCGCATCCACATAGGGTGGATTCGAAACGATCAGATCGTATTGATTCTCAGCTGGAATTTTTTCAAACAAGTCAGATTCAAGCAATGCAATCTGATACTGCTTGTCATGATGTTCACAGTTAATCTGAGCAACTTCTAAAGCTTCTTTCGACAGGTCAGTTGCATCCACTTCTGACTCAGGGAATGCATACGCCAAAGCAATTGCAATACAGCCAGAGCCTGTGCACATATCCAAAATGCGCTGCGGTGTTTTAGGATTTGGATTTTCAGGCAAATTATTGACTGCTGCGCCTACTTTTCCATTTTCACCTAAGCAATACGGAGCAAAATTATTTTCAATTAATTCTGCAATCGGAGAACGCGGAATCAATACACGCTCATCCACATAAAAAGGCTTGCCGTAAAAATAAGCTAAGTTCAGCAAATAAGAAGTCGGCACTTTCTCATTGATGCGGCGCTCGAGTAAAGCTAGAAATTCTGCAGCTTCACTCGGCAAAACTTTTGCATCTAAAATATCAGAGTGGGCATTCCAGTCGAGAGACAAAGTCTGCAGAATCAATGCGGAACTTTCAGCAAAATAGTCTTCTGTGCCTTGGCCTAAATGTGCATCGTATTGACGTAAAGCTGACACTCCAAAACGGATAAAATCACGGATAGTGGTTAAGTTTTCAGCAGCTTCCTGTATATGTTCAGGGCTAATAGTCGGTCGATCCACTTAAGGCGTCTCCAAGGTCATATTTTTAAACGCCTTATGATACCTTAGTTTTAATGGCTTTTTTAAGCTTTCAACTGCAGAATAATGAATTATTCAAAAGTCAGCGTTTTCTTTTCATAAAACCCTGCACGATCGACAGTCATACCTAGAATGCATTTCTGCTGCTGAATGACCGCATATACAGAGGAAGTATTTGAACGGCAAACTTTATTCACACGGGATGCCCAAAGCTGGTGCTGAGTCTGATAGTTTTCTTCAAACTCTCCTGAATTTTTCAAATATTTTTTATAATATTTATCCAATTTTTTATTCTGTAGTTTTAATTCATCTTTGATGCATTCTTGGATCGTATCTGTATCTCCGTATGTCGCAGTCATACATTGCTGATATTTTTTTGTTACCCCCGCAGCAAAAGCTGTGTCAACATTACACGCCATTAAGGCAATAATCATAAAACCCCAGAAACGCATTTCTTTCCCCTTGCCTTATTTGGCAGCATACTGCAAAAACTATTTTTTTAATTTTTTAGATACTACAGCAATCAATTATAGAATCCTATATATGGCAATTGAAAATCAAAGCTCAATTTTACAAATGCCGCTATAGCTGTTAAAAAATTATGATATGAACAGTATTGAAACTTTCATTTCTGCCCTCATTATTTATTAAAATAATTGCACTTTTAAACAGCAGTTCTATTTATGAGCTATAAGCACAACAACTTAATGGCCATGCGCCAAAGTTACTGGAATGATGTCCAATCTCCTAAAGTCATTCAAGAAAAAGAGTATTTTCAGCAGATTCTGATAGAACAAGGCATTTTTCAAACCGCAACAATTGAAGATGCTAAGCAGCTTTTTTTCAGCCTGCCCAGTATTATTATTGTAAAGGGTTATGCCAGCGGCTTCTTAAATCACGCTGTACAGCATTTAATTAGCCAGCATATCCAAGAAAATAAGGCTCTGCTGCAGCAAAAAACGGCAATGAAGATTAAATTCCGTCTTTAGGCACTGTACCGCCCTTATAGCGACGGTTTGATCACCATACGCTGCATAACTTTACTGCTTATTCAGCACGTTAAACTTTTTTAATACGCGCAGACACGGTAAGATTCGCTACAATGAATTACTCTGCTATTTGCTGATTAAAGGATTTAGTTTACATGTCAGATCAGAACGATAAGCTCAAACAACTGAAAACTTCATCAATGGATCGACGCTTATCGATTGCAAAAGCATCTTTACTTGCAGGAACCCGCTGGGCTGCTTCAAACGCGACGTCAATTTTTTCCAGTGAGGAAGAAAAAGAACGCAAGCGCAAAAAAGCGATGAAAGAGCAAGCCGACTATTTAGTTGCCGAAATTGGCAAACTAAAAGGTTCAATTGTAAAGATTGGTCAAATGATGGCATTGTACGGTGAGCATTTTCTGCCGGAAGAAATCACTCAAGCGCTGAATACTCTCAACAATCAAACCGTTGCACTAGCATGGCCAGCAATTAAAGCCCAATTACACGTACAGCTTGGGGCCAAGCTTGATGATCTGACCATCGACCGGGAACCTTTAGGCACAGCATCTTTAGCGCAAGTACACCGTGCCACACGTAAATCTGACGGTTTGGAAATTGTTTTAAAAATTCAATATCCTGGTGTTGCAGATGCAATAGATTCAGATATGAATCTCTTTAGAAATATGCTTAAACTTACCCGCATCGTGCCTCAAACCCGTGAGTTTGACCAATGGTTTGATGAAGTGCGTGAAATGATGCACCGTGAAGTCAATTATAAAATTGAAGCTGAAACTACCCGCCGTTTTGCATCACGCTTAAAAGATGATCCGCGCTATATCGTGCCGCAAATTATTGATGATTATTGTACTGATCAAGTTCTATGCATGACTTTTGAACGCGGTGTACCAATCAACAGCCCCGTGATGCTGTCATTGCCGCAAGACCGTCGCAATGCTTTAGGTGAAGCGTCCCTTGAAATAGCAGTCCGCGAACTGTTTGAATGGGATGAAATGCAAACTGATCCGAACTTCGGCAATTATTTAGTGCGCTTAGGCAATGGAGCCGATGTACATGATAAGATCGTGCTTTTGGATTTTGGCGCCATCCGCCAGTTTGATCAGCATTTACTGAAAGTTGCCCGCAACCTTATTTTTGCAGGCTACAACCATAGTTCCTCAGAAATGGTGGAAGCTATGACAGGCTATGATTTCTTTGATTCAATTCCTCAAAGCATTAAGCCTGATATGGCGAAAGTATTTTTACTGGCCACTGAAGCCTTCAGTACGCTTTTAAATAACCCTGATTTACCTGTAGGCGTGATGGATGAACAAAACCGTTATGACTGGAAAAAAAGCATGCTTCATAGCCGCGTAATGCAGCAGACTTCTAAATCTATGGCTTCCCGTTATTTTAGTGTCCCGCCTAAAGAGTTCATGTTTATTAGCCGCAAATTTATTGGCGCTTATACTTTTATGACGGTAATTGAAGCAAAAACCAATGTCAGAAAGATGATTCAAAAATATAAATAAAGCTTTTTTGACCTGAATCACTTTTGTCATTCAGGTCAATTCCCTCATCAAATTAAAATAATTTAAAAACCACATATTATTTCATATCAAAAGCTTAGCAACAAGCTACCACCAGTGTCTGCCGTTCATCAATGACAATGAACTATGTCAGCTTTGACATAGTTTTTTTTCAGCCCCCATGTCAGCATAAATTTAGAAACATAATCCCTTACTGGACAAATAAAAATGAATGACATGGTGAATAAAGCGCAAGGATTTGGGCTGTCATTGCTGACTAAAATCGCAGGCAGCGATGTATTAGACCAGCTGAAATTGAGAAAATTTATTGAAAAATCAATATATCAAGGCTCAAAAGCAAGCTTTAAAACACTCAGTAAAACTCAAAAAGCATTCAAGTCGAAAAAAAATGTTCATAAACAGCGCCTGCCAAATCAGTCAAAGTCATTATTTGATTTGAGCTTATCAGAAGAACAGCAAATGACTTGTGACGCGATGGAACAATTTGCACAAGAAGTTCTTTTCCCTTTAGCACATCTTGCAGATCAAAATGAAAAATTCCCCATAGAATTGCATCAATACAGCATCGATCTAGGCTTAAATTTTTATGCACTTCCCGAAGCCCTCGGCGGTGTCGCTGCTGAAAAAAATATTATCAGCAACATCTTAATCGCAGAACAGTTATCTAAAGGTGATTTCAGCTTAAGCGCAGGCCTGCTTTCGACATTCAGCGTAATCAATGCCATCACGCAATGGGGATCTGAAGCAATCCAATCAAAATATTTGTCCAGTTTTGCAGAAGATGCAGAAATAAAAGCAAGCTTTGCCGTACAAGAAGCAACCGCGGCTTTCGACCCTTTCAAGCTTAAAACCAAAGCCGTCAAATCCAACGGGCATTACCGTATTTCAGGTGAAAAAACACTGGTTCTTTTAGGTGAGTCAGCTGATGTTTTACTGGTTTCTGCTGAATCAGATGGAATATCCGACGTTTTCACAGTGATCCGCGATGACAGTATAACTGTAAAAAAAACACCTGCTATGGGACTCAAAGCTACAGAAACCGTTACGCTGCATTTCAATAATACGCCAGCAGAACGGTTAGGTGATGATGATTTCGACTACACAGCATTTCTCGACCTCGGAAACTTAATGTGGTGCGCTATGGCTGTTGGCACCTGTGAGGCTGTAAAAAAATACTGCATTCAATATGCCAACGAACGGACTGCTTTTGGCGAGCCTATCTCTCATCGTCAAAGTGTGGCCTTTATGATTGCAGATATGGCGATCGAAATTGAAGCTATGCGCATGCTGGTTTTGAATGCGGCAAGCTTGGCGGAATCCGGCAAGCCATTCCATCGTGAAGCATATTTAGCCCGCCTGCTTTGTGCTGAAAAATCAATGAAAATTGGCACGGATGGCGTGCAGATTCTTGGCGGTCATGGCTTTACTAAAGAACACCCTGTAGAACGCTGGTATCGGGACTTGCGCGCGACAGCCATTATGCACTCAGGACTTCACGCCTAAATAAGTATAAAAGGAATAAATTAAGATGAACTTACAGAACCCTAAAAAATTCAAAATGCTGATTGATCAGGCGCATGAAGTTGCACTGAATGTATTGCGCCCTATATCCCGAAAATATGATAAAGCTGAGCATGCCTATCCTAAAGAATTAGATATGCTCTCATCCTTAGTCGATGGCATGAACGAAGGCGGTGACGGCATGAATGCAGGCGCTGCTGTAAATAAACGCGGCGACAACGATACCGGTAACAAAAATGGCGTCAATATGTCTACAGCCCTGAGCATTATTGAGATGTGTTATGGCGATACCGGCCTCTTGCTCAGTATGCCGCGTCAAGGGCTCGGCAACTCAGCTATTGCGGCTGTAGCCAATGATGAACAGCTTATCCGCTTCCATGGCGCTTGGGCAGCTATGGCCATTACCGAACCCGGCTGCGGTTCAGACTCAGCGGCCATCCGCACCACTGCAACTCAAGATGGCGATGACTACATTCTCAACGGCGAGAAAATCTTTGTAACCTCGGGCCAGCGTGCCGATTCTGTTGTAGTTTGGGCAACTATAGATAAAAAATTAGGCCGCGCTGCGATTAAATCTTTTGTTGTGCCGAAAGGTACGCCAGGCATGAAGGTAGAACGCTTAGAGCATAAATTAGGAATTAAAGCTTCAGATACCGCAGCAATCAGCTTTATTGACTGTCGCGTGCCTGCGGCAAACCTGCTAGGCAATCCGGAAATTGATGCGGCCAAAGGCTTTGCCGGTGTTATGGAAACCTTTGACAATACGCGGCCGCTGGTTGCGGCCATGGCTATAGGCTGTGCTAAAGCTTCATTAGAGCGTATTAAAGAACTTTTTAAGGATGAGCTGGACGATAATTATTCAACACCTTATTTACAGACGTCCAATCTTGCCGCACAGATTTATCGCTTAGAAGCCGAATGGGAAGCAGCCCGGTTACTTATGCTGAAAGCCGCTTGGATGGCCGACAATAAAAAACCGAACTCGCGTGAAGCATCGATTGCTAAAGCGAAAGCTGGGCGTATAGGCAATGAAATTACACTCAAATGTGTAGAATTAGCTGCAGGTGTGGGATATAACGAAGATGAGCTACTTGAAAAATGGGCCCGTGATTCAAAGATATTAGATATTTTTGAGGGTACACAGCAAATTCAGCAACTGATCATCGCTCGACGGGAATTAGGAAAATCGTCGAGTGAATTGAAATAAGCTGCTAATCTTCATCAGTTTTTAAAATATAAAAGATGGATTTCCTCCACAAAATGTAATATAAAAAGTCCATCTTTTATTATTCAGCCGCCATGCTTCCATGTATAAAATCCGTACGATTGAACAAAAAGACAATGTAAAAATAGCTTATCTAATTCGTGAAGTATCCAAAGAGTTTGGCTTGGCTGCAGAATCTGGATTCGCTGTTGCAGACCCAATATTGGATAACCTATATCAAGTTTACCAACAGCCAAATGCTCAATATTGGGTGATTGAAAGTGATCAAGGAGAAATCTTGGGTGGTGGCGGAATAGCTCCGCTTCAAGGTGATTTCAGCATTTTAGAGATACAGAAAATGTATTTTGATGATGCTATACGTGGGCATGGGCTTGCCAAGCAAATACTATCACTAGCTTTTGAGTTCGCAAAACAGCAGCAATTCAAATTATGCTATTTAGAAACAACCGCTTCCTTATGGCAGGCAGTCAAGCTGTATGAAAAATTAGGTTTTGAGCATTTAGATGCACCAAAAGGCTATACTGGACATAGCCATGCTTGTGAAATATGGATGCAGAAACAACTATAATCATACTTAGGCTATTTTTTAAAATCGACTTAATTAGCTATAGCCGATTACGATGTGAATCGTAATTTTGCCTATACTGATTTAGCTTTAATTACTCCAATCCCGAGTACGGGCTAAGCACCCATCGCATAACCGAATAATGGATATAATTAAGCTTCATTTTCAAAACATTATGCAAAAGCACAGTTTTAAAATCATCTATTTAAGACTATTACATGGTTTATCTTCATCACTCCGTTCAAATAAAGTACTGAATTAACAAATCCATAAAAATCCTTATGCAGCCTGAACTTGACGGACTATAAAGGTCTGCATATCATCATCAGAATCATTATTGTCAATGGATATACATTTTGCTGAATACCCAGTTTTTTCAACATCCACTATTATTTAAGATTCCTCATTTTAAGTCTTTTACACTTATAACGGCTGCCTTGGTCATGACCGGCTGCTCTTCACTTGGTGGTGGATCTGTTGAAAAACGCTCACTTAAATTGGCTAATGGTATTCAAAAAGCTTACTCCGTGGAACCAACTACAGCGCAACGTGTTGCCCCAATGATTGTACTCAGCGCAGAACGCTACAATGTAGATCCATTACTTCTCGCTGCAGTTATTCGTCAGGAATCCAGCTACCGTAATTATGCCGTTTCACCCGCAGGAGCAATAGGACTTACTCAAGTAATTCCCCGCTATTGGCAACAGAGCTGTCCAGGCGATTTATTTGAAGAACTCAACAATATTAACTGTGGCACCTATATTTTGGCCAACTACAACCAAAGAACAGAAAGTTGGCCAAAAGCGCTTGCCTACTATAACGTCGGGCCTACAGGCTATAACACAGACAACCGCATGAAGAAACAAGGTAAACGGTACGCCAAACAAGTTAAACAGCATCAAAATCTCTTAAAAAGTGCATTATGATCAAGATCACATAAACACTGGAAAAGATCCGTAAAATAATTATTAAATCACAATTTACATCTAAAAATTACGAGTTGCGCAATAAGATTGCCACAATGGTGGCAGGTAAAAACACTTACAGATCGGAAATAAAAAATAAAATATTGCCCGACTTGCCAAAATCATTAGCTGTGATCGGCAGCGGTGTTATTGCCATAGAACTGGCGCAGGCTATGCATAGACTCGGTGTAAAAACCACAATATTTGCACGCAGCCGAAAAGTCGGGACCTTAACCAGCCCAAATCTTCAACTGCTGGCTCAAAAAGAATTACAGACTGAGTTAGACATTAAATTTGAAGTACTGCCAAAGACAGTTGCAAACACACAGGCTGGCGTTGAAATTACATATGAAGAAAATGGGGCTGAATTGACCTTAATTACTGATTATTTACTGACAGCAACTGGCCGAGACAGTAATTTACAAAATTTAAAATTAGAAAATATTAATAAGGCGTTCACCGATTTAAAAAAACTTCCTGTTGATCCTCAGACAAAGCAGTTGATGCATTACCCTATTTTTATTGTTGGTGACGCGAAAACTGCTACACCGATTCAGCATGAAGCGGCCCATGAAGGTAAATTCGCTATTCATAATGCGTTAAATTATCCCAAAGTTAAATCATTAAAAACATTGCCTCCTCTAGGCATCGTTTTCAGCTCACCCGAAATGGCGACAATCGGACAAAGCTTTAAAGATCTAAAGAATAATAACATTGAATTTGTAACAGGCTTTGTATCCTATGAAAAACAAGGGCGCGCGCTCGTTCTAGGAAAAAATAAAGGCGCGGCTGAAATTTACGTAGATAAAATGTCAAGAAAAGTTTTAGGATCTGAACTTTTTATAGAATCGGCAGAACATCTCGCACATTTGCTGGCTTGGATGATTTCAGAACAACTCACCGTTGATGATGCCCTGACTAAACCGTTCTATCATCCAACCTTAGAAGAAGGCCTTCGCACTGCCCTCAAGCATGCACGCAGACAGCTCAATCCTATTTAAGCATTGAATTAAGCCTTTATTTGTTTCTATTTCCTTCGTGATTGGGAGTATTCCTTCTTTTATTTTCCCTTTTCCTGCACATAAAAAAACACCCCCTGGGTTATCAGGGGGTGTTTCGAATAATGAGCTGGCGATGACTTACTCTCACATGGGTAACCCCACACTACCATCAGCGCTAAGAGGTTTCACTTCTGAGTTCGGGAAGGGATCAGGTGGTTCACTCTTGCTATTGTCGCCAGCACAACTGTTATGGACTTGTTCGGGTCTTATTTGGGCTGTATTTCACAGCGCATGCCTTACTTCGTACCAAATGAGTTATTAACAGGTATATTTGAGTTGAACATTGTCTTACTAACGCTATTCTGAATCAAGCTGTTTTGCTTAATATTGAATCAATTGAAGCATGATATACAGCTGCTTGGGCGTTGTATAGTCAAGCCTCACGAGCAATTAGTACTGGTCAGCTTCATGCATCACTGCACTTCCACATCCAGCCTATCAACGTCGTAGTCTTCAACGGCTCTTTAGAGGAATAAATTCCTAGGGAAATCTTATCTTGAGGTAGGCTTCCCGCTTAGATGCTTTCAGCGGTTATCCCTTCCGAACATAGCTACCCGGCGATGCGACTGGCGTCACAACCGGTACACCAGAGGTTCGTCCACTCTGGTCCTCTCGTACTAGGAGCAGATCCTCTCAAATTTCCAGCGCCCACGGTAGATAGGGACCGAACTGTCTCACGACGTTCTAAACCCAGCTCGCGTACCTCTTTAAATGGCGAACAGCCATACCCTTGGGACCTGCTTCAGCCCCAGGATGAGATGAGCCGACATCGAGGTGCCAAACACCGCCGTCGATATGAACTCTTGGGCGGTATCAGCCTGTTATCCCCAGAGTACCTTTTATCCGTTGAGCGATGGCCCTTCCATACAGAACCACCGGATCACTAAGACCTACTTTCGTACCTGCTCGACTTGTGGGTCTCGCAGTTAAGCGCGCTTTTGCCTTTATACTCTACGCGTGATTTCCGACCACGCTGAGCGCACCTTCGTACTCCTCCGTTACTCTTTAGGAGGAGACCGCCCCAGTCAAACTACCCACCAGACATGGTCCTCGCTCCAGATTATGGAGCAGAGTTAGAACCTCAATATTACCAGGGTGGTATTTCAAGATTGGCTCCACCGAAACTAGCGTCTCGGTTTCAAAGCCTCCCACCTATCCTACACAAGTAAGATCAAAGTTCAATGTCAAGCTGCAGTAAAGGTTCACGGGGTCTTTCCGTCTAGCCGCGGGTACACCGCATCTTCACGGCGAATTCGATTTCACTGAGTCTCTGCTGGAGACAGCGCCCCCATCATTATGCCATTCGTGCAGGTCGGAACTTACCCGACAAGGAATTTCGCTACCTTAGGACCGTTATAGTTACGGCCGCCGTTTACTGGGGCTTCGATCAAGAGCTTCGCTTACGCTAACCCCATCAATTAACCTTCCAGCACCGGGCAGGCATCACACCCTATACGTCCACTTTCGTGTTTGCAGAGTGCTATGTTTTTAATAAACAGTTGCAGGGGCCTGGTTTCTGTGGCTGCCAGCCGCTCAGGAAGTAAATTCCATCACCGCCGGCAGCGTACCTTCTCCCGAAGTTACGGTACCATTTTGCCTAGTTCCTTCAGCAGAGTTCTCTCAAGCGCTTTGGTCTACTCGACCTGACCACCTGTGTCGGTTTAGGGTACGATTCCTGTGTAACTGAAGCTTAGAGACTTTTCCTGGAAGCATGGTATCAGCCACTTCACTGTACAAGTACAGCTTGCTGTCAGCTCTCAGCATAGAGCACCCCGGATTTGCCTAAGATGCATGCCTACTGCCTTTCACCTGGACAACCAACGCCAGGCTGACTTAACCTTCTCCGTCCTCTCATCGCATTACACAGAAGTATTGGAATATTGACCAATTTCCCATCGACTACGCCTCTCGGCCTCGCCTTAGGGGTCGACTCACCCAGCCCCGATTAACGTTGGACTGGAACCCTTGGTCTTTCAGCGAACGGGTTTTTCACCCGTTTTGTCGTTACTCACGTCAGCATTCGCACTTCTGATACCTCCAGCAGACTTCTCAATCCACCTTCATCGGCTTACAGAACGCTCCCCTACCACTTGCAATAAATTGCAAATCCGCAGCTTCGGCATATAGTTTTAGCCCCGTTACATCTTCCGCGCAGGCCGACTCGACTAGTGAGCTATTACGCTTTCTTTAAAGGGTGGCTGCTTCTAAGCCAACCTCCTAGCTGTCTATGCCTTCCCACATCGTTTCCCACTTAACTATAATTTTGGGGCCTTAGCTGGCGGTCTGGATTGTTTTCCTCTTGACTACGGACGTTAGCACCCGCAGTCTGTCTCCCGGATAGTACTCATTGGTATTCGGAGTTTGCATCGGTTTGGTAAGTCGGGATGACCCCCTAGCCGAAACAGTGCTCTACCCCCAATGGTATTCGTCCGAGGCGCTACCTAAATAGCTTTCGGGGAGAACCAGCTATCACCGAGTTTGATTAGCCTTTCACCCCTATCCACAAGTCATCCCCTGGCTTTTCAACGACAGTGGGTTCGGTCCTCCAGTTAGTGTTACCCAACCTTCAACCTGCTCATGGATAGATCACCCGGTTTCGGGTCTACACCCAGCAACTGAACGCCCTATTAAGACTCGATTTCTCTACGGCTCCCCTATTCGGTTAACCTTGCTACTGAATGTAAGTCGCTGACCCATTATACAAAAGGTACGCAGTCACCGGACTAAGCCGGCTCCCACTGCTTGTATGCATGCGGTTTCAGGATCTATTTCACTCCCCTCACAGGGGTTCTTTTCGCCTTTCCCTCACGGTACTGGTTCACTATCGGTCAGTCAGGAGTATTTAGCCTTGGAGGATGGTCCCCCCATATTCAGACAAGGTTTCACGTGCCTCGCCCTACTCGACATCATCATATAAGCCCTTTCGTGTACAGGGCTATCACCTACTATGGCCGCACTTCCCAGAGCGTTCCACTAAAGCTTATATGACTTAATGGGCTGTTCCCCGTTCGCTCGCCGCTACTGAGGGAATCTCAATTGATTTCTTTTCCTAAGGGTACTGAGATGTTTCACTTCCCCTCGTTCGCCTCATAAACCTATGTATTCAGTTTATGATACCCGCCTTATAGCGGGTGGGTTTCCCCATTCAGAAATCTCCGGATCACAGGATATTTGCCGCCTCCCCGGAGCTTATCGCAGGCTATTACGTCTTTCATCGCCTCTGACTGCCAAGGCATCCACCACATGCACTTAATTACTTGACTATACAACCCCAAACAGCCGACGATGCCTACAAGTAGCACCTTCAACATTTTAGTTCAGAGTTCTGTGAACTTAATCACTGTACAGCTTCAATTAGATTCATATACCAAAACGCTTGATTCAGTTAATCGCTAGTGCTCAGTTCTTCTTAACCACTTCAACATGTCACTTGCGTGTCACACTGCTGTGTTTAATTAGTTCTGAGTTTAAACAATTTATTTCAACTCAAATATATTCTGTTAATGATTCTTCCAGCCTTCGTCAGGTCTGGAAACTGTGATAAATCACAGAGATTATCAAGTCCGCGTATCTTAACGCTTATACTTGCTAATCTCTAGGATCTAAGCACTTGACTGCTTAAGGACTAAACAACTTCAGCACCGTATGATTACATACTGCGCGAAGCGTAGCTTCTTGCTTAAATTTCAAGTAAAAGCAGTGCTTTTATGATCTTGAAATTTGGTGGAGACTAACGGAGTCGAACCGTTGACCTCCTGCGTGCAAAGCAGGCGCTCTACCAACTAAGCTAAGTCCCCAGCTTATCATTTAGGATTCAATGTTTCTGTTTTCTGCAGTCAACCAGCATTCAATGCTGCGTTAGTCAGATTTGGTGGGTCTGACAAGACTTGAACTTGTGACCCCACGCTTATCAAGCGTGTGCTCTAACCAACTGAGCTACAGACCCTCAGATACATCGTCATGAAGAACAACTTGTTGTGGATTCTTACCGGTCGTCAATCTTTCGTTAAGGAGGTGATCCAGCCGCAGGTTCCCCTACGGCTACCTTGTTACGACTTCACCCCAGTCGTCGGCCACACCGTGGTAAGCGTCCTCCTTGCGGTTAGACTACCTACTTCTGGTGCAACAAACTCCCATGGTGTGACGGGCGGTGTGTACAAGGCCCGGGAACGTATTCACCGCGGCATTCTGATCCGCGATTACTAGCGATTCCGACTTCATGGAGTCGAGTTGCAGACTCCAATCCGGACTACGATCGGCTTTTTGAGATTAGCATCCTATCGCTAGGTAGCAACCCTTTGTACCGACCATTGTAGCACGTGTGTAGCCCTGGCCGTAAGGGCCATGATGACTTGACGTCGTCCCCGCCTTCCTCCAGTTTGTCACTGGCAGTATCCTTAAAGTTCCCGGCATTACCCGCTGGCAAATAAGGAAAAGGGTTGCGCTCGTTGCGGGACTTAACCCAACATCTCACGACACGAGCTGACGACAGCCATGCAGCACCTGTATCAGAGTTCCCGAAGGCACCAATCCATCTCTGGAAAGTTCTCTGTATGTCAAGGCCAGGTAAGGTTCTTCGCGTTGCATCGAATTAAACCACATGCTCCACCGCTTGTGCGGGCCCCCGTCAATTCATTTGAGTTTTAGTCTTGCGACCGTACTCCCCAGGCGGTCTACTTATCGCGTTAGCTGCGCCACTAAAGCCTCAAAGGCCCCAACGGCTAGTAGACATCGTTTACGGCATGGACTACCAGGGTATCTAATCCTGTTTGCTCCCCATGCTTTCGTGCCTCAGTGTCAGTATTAGGCCAGATGGCTGCCTTCGCCATCGGTATTCCTCCAGATCTCTACGCATTTCACCGCTACACCTGGAATTCTACCATCCTCTCCCATACTCTAGTCTCCCAGTATCGAATGCAATTCCTAAGTTAAGCTCAGGGATTTCACATCCGACTTAAAAGACCACCTACGCACGCTTTACGCCCAGTAAATCCGATTAACGCTCGCACCCTCTGTATTACCGCGGCTGCTGGCACAGAGTTAGCCGGTGCTTATTCTGCGAGTAACGTCCACTCACTATAGGTATTATCTATAGGAGCCTCCTCCTCGCTTAAAGTGCTTTACAACCAAAAGGCCTTCTTCACACACGCGGCATGGCTGGATCAGGGTTCCCCCCATTGTCCAATATTCCCCACTGCTGCCTCCCGTAGGAGTCTGGGCCGTGTCTCAGTCCCAGTGTGGCGGATCATCCTCTCAGACCCGCTACAGATCGTCGCCTTGGTAGGCCTTTACCCCACCAACTAGCTAATCCGACTTAGGCTCATCTATTAGCGCAAGGTCCGAAGATCCCCTGCTTTCCCCCGTAGGGCGTATGCGGTATTAGCGTTCCTTTCGAAACGTTGTCCCCCACTAATAGGCAGATTCCTAAGCATTACTCACCCGTCCGCCGCTAGGTCCAGTAGCAAGCTACCTTTCCCCGCTCGACTTGCATGTGTTAAGCCTGCCGCCAGCGTTCAATCTGAGCCATGATCAAACTCTTCAGTTTAAAATCAGTAGTGCCTTAAAGGACACCAATCTTGGCTCATCAATTTTCTGACAAATATTTCTCAAATAAACTTCGAGTAATTTCTACCATCAATCAATGAAAATAATTTCGATCGATCAACCAGTAAAAATCCACACAAGTTGTTCTTCATAATCTCTTAATGATCTTCTTGCTGATTCGTCACCAGCAAGCTAGGTCGGCTATACTACTCTCTTTCGATGAATAGTCAACAGGTTTTGTTGATTATTTTTAAACTCCCTCAAGATTCTCAGAATCAACCACTTCTGGCCAACTCCTTGTTTCTCAACAAGTTTTAATCAACATCACCGCCGATGGATGTGCATTCTACAGCATTCCCTACCAGACGCAACCCCATTTCTTAATTATTTTATTTGAGTGTGTGTTTTTTGCTCATTTTGCATTTTTTTATTCATATTTTGATCAAATTTGCTTTATACAGTTATTATTCAGGATTATTTCAACGTTTTTACTTATTATTAGGCCAACACTTTTGCTGGGCTAAAAGCGTCAGGACTATATATGCGCCATTCTTCTTTTTTATATGCGGGCTTGCTGTCATTCACAGTGGCTGTACCCGCCTTTGCAAATGAACAAACTGCTGAAACAGCAGAAAACGCTGAAACTGCCAATAAATCCAAAACACAGCAGCTTGCTCAAGTCGCAATAGCCAAGTCATCGGAAGTTGCAAAAAAATTGTCAGTCAATGCCAATGCTGCGCAAGCGGATGCGCAAAAAGACCCCTTTGAAGGCTTTAACAGAAAAATTTTTGCATTTAATGAAACGCTTGATACCTACATTGCCCGCCCTTTAGCAATTCAGTACGTTGAGAAAGTGCCTGAAGATGTTCGCGGCTCTTACCGCCAATTCCGTAAAAACTTAAATGAACCATGGAATGCCTTTAACCAGCTGATTCAAGGCCGTCCAGCTCGTGCGGCTAAATCTTTAGGGCGCTTTACTGTCAACACCCTAACCACTTTAGGCTTTGCAGATCCTGCCCGCCGCTTGAACCTGACTTCTGAATCCGAAGGTTTTGGCATAACGATGGGGTATTACGGCATTCCTTCCGGCCCTTATTTGGTCCTGCCGGTATTTGGCCCGAGCACCATCCGAGAAGGCGCCGGCCTAGCTGTAGACAGCCAAGCGCGACCACAGAAATATCTGCTGGATGATCATGAAGGCGCTTATTGGGCGGAGCAGACACTTCGCGGTATTGATGCGCGCTCACAGCTGCTGGAACTCGAAAACGTTCTGCAGGGTGATAAATACGCGCAAATTCGTGATTTCTATCTGCAGCGCATCAGTTTTGCTGTTACTGAAAAGAAAGGCATTGCAGAAGAAAATATGTTTATTGATAGCGATGAAGACTCAGATGACACATCCTCTTCTGAACCTGCTGATGATCAAAACACAGAAACGCCTGAAAATGCCCTACCTGATGCTTCAGGCACATCGGAATCCGATAACAGCATCACAGAATAAGCAAATTTCTTCTTTTGCTAGAGGTGTTTTTTCCCTCTAGCATGGATTTGCTTGATATAGTAGTTCTATGACACATCCCCAAGGATCATAAATTCCCTTTATGTATTTCATTCAGCCAACTCGTGATATTCCTTATTTAGAACAGGTAATTGCGGCACTTCCAAGTGTTCAGATGATCCACATTGAAGATCTCGACTTGTATGATCCAACAATTATTGCGATTGCCGATGTGAATGACTATTTGCACTTTCAATGGTCTTTGCCGACTATTGTTTTCGCATTTGAAAATGAAGGGGCCGCGCTGGCGCAAGCATGGGAACAGGGAGCGCTTGCCGGATGGATGTGGAATAAACCGCCGGCCAACCCGCAGCAAGCTTTAATTAAAATTGATGCGCAATATAAGCGCAATCAGGACAGCCGGGATCTGCCGTCAGCAGCGGAATTGCAAAAGAAGCTGCTGCCGAATCCGATTGAACTCACCAATTATAAAGTCGAAACCTTTTTCCAGCCCTCTGCCTACTTATCTGGCGACTGGTATGATTATTGGAAAATCAGCGATAAAGAAGTTATTTTCTATTTGGCCGATGTTTCCGGCCACGGCGTCACCAGCAGTCTGCTGACTTCGTGGATGGCTGCTTTTCATGGCCGTTCAAAAACCCCGCGTGAATTAATTAAAAAGCTCAATGGCATGCTGGTGCAGGAAAACATTGAAAAGCACATCACCATGCTGACGGGTATTTTAAACCTCGAAACCCATCAGCTGCGCTGGTCCAGTGCCGGTCATTATCCGCCTGCAATTTTATTTGAACCGAATCAAGAACCGAAAATTTTAACCACCAGCAGCTTCCCGCTGGGCCTAACTGAAGATTTGGAAGTTGAAGAGTTTGAGTGCACCTTAAACCGGCATGCAAGGTTCATTATTTGTTCAGATGGCGCACTTGAACCTTTTGACGGCGGCTTGAACGAACAGCTGGGTCAACTGGTGCATCATTTGCAAAACCAATCATTTCAAGCACCTGAACATGTCGCTGACGATATTGCCATCTTAAGTTTCCGAAGAATGAATTAGTTGATTAATCATATACTTATCATATTAGCCTAATTTATACGACTGTCAGCTACTTGAGTAAGCAGTGGCCCTATGGGATAATTTACTATCCTCCTCTGCAAATGGCATTTATATGTCAACAGGTCATGTTGAATATGCAAGCTTGAACGGAACGCATATTTTTAAGCTTATTGGCGAAGTGCGTGCCCAATCCTGCATTAGTTTAGACAAACTGCTGAATAAGATTGAACAGCAAGAGAATGTTATTGGCGCAATCGTAGATTTAACCCAAACAACATTCATTGACAGTACAGTTTTAGGCATTTTGGCTAAATTGGGCTTGAAGCTCAAACAAATCCATCATATTCAGGCAGTCATGCTGTCAACCAACTCAGATATCACAACTCTGGCCAACAGTATGGGGCTGGGGCAGGTTTTTGTCATTTTAGATTACTGCGGTGATCCGAGTGTTTGCACCCGTGAATTGATGGAAGAGCACATTACCCACAGCAATATGCTCAATACTGTATTGGATGCGCATAAAACTTTGATGAAGCTCAATGACAGCAACCAGAATATGTTTGAACCTTTGGTCAAGCAGCTGCAAAAAGAGCAAGACAGTTTAGACCAAACTGCACAGCAAAACGCCTAAGCCTCCCTTCCGAGATCACCTATGACTTTTCTTTCCGTCGCTCAAATGAATTCGCAAAATGATATTGAAGCAAACTTCACTGTCATTGAATCATTGATTGCGCAAAGCAAAGCTCAAGGGGCCAGCCTAATTGTCTTCCCTGAAAATTTTGTCTGCTTCGCCGCAGGCAAACAGCATGAAACAGCAGCCCAGTTTGAATCCATTCAGCAGCGGTTAGAACAGCTGGCGCATCAATACGGAATATGGATTGTGGCGGGAACATTGCCCTGCCCTTACAGACCAGACGGCTCGATCATTGAAGATGGCCGTGTGCGTACGGCCAGCCTGTGCATCAGCCCAGAAAAAACCGAAGCGCGCTATGACAAAATTCATTTGTTTGATGTGCAGGTCGGAGATGCGGTAGGCGGCTATCAAGAATCAAAATTCTTTGAACCGGGTACAGACATTACGGTTGCCAAAACACCCTTTGGCAATATCGGCCTCATGGTTTGTTACGATTTGCGTTTTCCAGAACTTGCACTTTCCCTTCGGGCAAAAGGCGCCAATATTTTAACCGCGCCTGCGGCATTTACCTACACAACAGGCGAAATGCACTGGCAGCTGTTATTGCAGGCCCGTGCGATGGACAGTCAATGTGCCGTACTCGGCGCTGCCCAGCAAGGCTGGCATGGTGAAAAACGTCAGACTTGGGGCCATACTGGCGCGGCAAACAGCCGCGGCCAGCTGCAAGGTATAATTGATTCAGAGGGCGCTGGACTCATTACCGTACCATTCTATTCAGCTGAACAAGCGAAGATCCGTGAATCGATGCCTTTAATGCAGCACCGCACATTAGTGCAATTCTAATCCTTCAGCATGCGCCAGCCTAATTGATAAAAGCACCTGATCAAAAACCATAAAATGATCTCTGCAAATTGCTGAACAGAACATCTGCATAATCTTAAAAGATATAACCTCATTCAAACTGTGTTGGCTCAAGACAGCAAATGCATTGTGCAATCATGGCTTGTAATCAGCCTGAATTTCCTTAGAAGCATTTTATATTTTTTATCTCTCGGATTTTCACCATAAGATTTACAAATTAACTGCTTATTATTTCATCAAAATTAAGCAAGATAAAAGCTCTACATCTCTGCAGGAAGAATAATGATGGCTTTAGAAAAAGCAGTATATACCGCACAAGCAAAAGCAACAGGCGGCCGTGATGGCCGAGCTACAAGCTCTGACGGCAGCTTGGATGTACAGTTGGCTGTGCCTAAAGTAATGGGCGGCACAGGCAATGGAACCAACCCTGAACAGCTGTTTGCTGCTGGCTATTCCGCCTGTTTTTTAGGCGCAATGAAGTTTGTATCAAACCGCGATAAAATCAATATGCCCAAAGACGCTTTTATTGAAGGTGAAGTTGGAATTGGCCCTATTCCGACTGGTTTTGGCATAGAAGCAACCCTAAATATTCATCTAGAAGGCATGGATGCTGGCGAAGCCAAAAAACTGGTGGATGCTGCGCATATTGTCTGCCCATATTCCAATGCGACTCGCGGCAATATCAATGTGACGTTAAATCCAATTACATAACATCTATTCTATTAACTGATTTATTGCCTGCAGCCTTTTCGCGGCTGCAGGCAAACATAAAATTGGACAGCGGTACTGACAGCCAATTCCATAAAAATTTCAATTCAAACACGCCATATTTATATATAATAATGATTCTTATTTTCAATTTTAAAAATTATTATGTTGAAGCCTGTGATTTTTGGCGCTCTCCTGCTGGCCAGCTCCGCATCCTTATTTGCCGAAGTCAGCCTATCGGAAAAAATCCGTCCGCAAACACCGTCACTGGTGAATCCGAATATTCAGCGTTTAGGTATTCCACCGACACCGAATGACATACCGCTGCCTGCATTCGGTCAAGGCATCATTGGCTGGGGTACTGGCCCTGACGGTGCAGAAAACCGTTTAAACAACATTACAAAAGAAGATGTTGCCAAACTTAAAACACAAGATGTGACTTTAGAGATGGTTCAAACATGGCAAAAATTTTATGAAAATGAAACACAGCGCAATGCAGGCAATCCAACTGCGCCCTTTCGCGCTCAGCTGATGAAGAAAATTGCTGAGCTTTGGTGATTCAAACCATCCCCATACACAATAAAACCCGCATGATGCGGGTTTTATTGTGTATGGATATATTACTCAGAAGCTTCATTGGTCACACGCAGCACTTCTTCTAAAGTCGTTTTACCTGCCAAAACTTTACGCAAACCATCATCACGGATTGAGCCTGAATGCTTGCGCGCATAAGCCTCTACTTCAAATTCCGCAACATTGCCGTGAATTAAACGGCGCATAGGTTCATCTACAGGTACAATTTCATAAATGGCCGTACGGCCTGAAAAACCTGTATGTGAACAGTGTTCGCAGCCTTTGGGCTGCGGGAGTTTCAATACCGCATCTGCTTTGATATGCGCAAACAGCTGCTGTTCAAAATCATCCGCCTCATGCCAAGTCGCGCAGTGCGGGCACAGTGTCCGCACCAGCCGCTGCGCAATGACGCCAATCAATGAGCTGGATAATAAAAATGGCTCAATGCCCATATCTTTTAAACGGGTTACGGCGCCCACTGCAGTATTGGTATGCAGCGTAGATAAAACCAAATGGCCGGTTAATGAAGCCTGTACGGCAATTTCGGCTGTTTCCAAATCCCGGATTTCCCCGACCATCACCACGTCCGGATCTTGGCGCAGCATGGCTTTTAACGCGCGGGCAAAAGTCATGTCCACTTTCGTATTGACCTGCGTCTGACCAATGCCTTCCAGCTGATACTCGATCGGATCTTCGGCAGTCAAAATATTTTTAGACCCGTCATTCAAGTCAGACAACGCTGCATATAACGTTGTCGTTTTCCCTGAGCCGGTTGGGCCAGTGACTAAAATAATGCCATGTGGGCGATGCACCAATAGCTTCAGACGCTCATAATCATTATTCATCAGCCCTAAATGCGTCATGTTTAAACGGCCCGCCTGCTTATCCAGCAAACGCATCACCACCCGCTCGCCATACGACGACGGTAAGGTCGAAACACGCACATCCACTTCACGTCCAGCGAGACGCAGCGAAATACGGCCATCCTGCGGAACCCGCTTTTCAGCGATATCCAGCTTAGCCATGACTTTAATCCGGGAAACCAGCAGCGGAGCAAGTTCACGGCGCGGCTGCACAATTTCACGCAGCTGGCCATCGACCCGCAGGCGCACAGATAATTTCTTTTCAAAAGATTCAATATGAATATCGGAGGCGCCGACACGGATGGCTTCTGACAGCAAGGCATTGATTAAACGCACAATCGGCGCATCATCTTCCTGATCCATTAAATCTTCAGCTTCAGGCACTGAATCTGCAAGGCTCAGCAAATCCGGATGATATTCCAAACCCGCAGCCACTTGCTGAGATTCACCGGTATCACCGGCAAAGCTGGAACTCAGCAGCCGATGAAACTCTTGATCGGTGCAAAGCTGATATTGCGCCGCCTGCCCTAAAAAACGCCGCGCTTCCTGCAGCGCCAGCAAAGGTGTGCTTTCCCTGCGCACAATATAGGCTTGATCGCCCTCATAACGGAGCAATACGCCATGCCGCTTTGCAAAACTATATGGTATTTGTAATTGTTTGAGTACTTGCATCAAAGTTTATAATGATGAAAAAAGTGATTTGAGTGTACTCTAAGCACATGACAGCGTGAAGTCTGTTTTTTCAGGTTTTAATGATATAGGGAAGATTGCATTGTCTTTAACCAGTGATGTACTGCAAACGGAAACGCCTAAACTCAAATGGTGGGGTGAGCATCATTTTGAGCTGCACCGTCCTAAATCTTGGCAATTCGGTTCACTGCTGTTCCGTCTGACCCGAGGCCTGCAGGAATGGCGTCTGGAGTACCACCGCCCTACGGTACAGTATGACTATGAGCAGCAATGGCACAGCATTGACGATCCTGAGTTTGCTTTTCCGCCGCCTGTGCATATTGAACGCTATATGTTTAAAAATACGCATGAAAATATTCAAATTATGCCCCGGCTGGCCGACCGCTCTGTGGTGATCCGGCCTGTCGATCCCATTTATATTCCCGCGGGCCAGCGCGGCACACTTTATATCAGCACGCCGCTTTGGGTGGCTGGATTTGTGGAAGGCCAAAAAGACCCTTTATTTGATATTCCGGTCATTTTGCCCAAAGACACATGGTTTGGCCCCAACAAGCGTATGGGCGAGATCTGCTACGCCACCGCAGTGGATGGCCGGACCGAACTGCATCAACTGAAAGTCCGCGCCTTCCGTGCGATTACCCCCATAGAATTTCACAATACCAGTCACGAACAGCTGCGTTTTGACCGCATGAATGTGCCGGTTCCCGCCTTGCCCCTGTTTTACAGTGAGAGTACTGGCCGCTTATGGACCTCTCAGATTAAAGTGCTGCATGAAGGCTCAGATCGGCCGCCGCGGATCCGTATTGAAAACCGCACGCCGCCGCATGCAGGGGAAGTGATGTATGTGCATCCGCCGCGTGAACCGGCCGGGGCTTTGTTTAATATGTTTGATTCATTTTTCTAAGGGGCAGTCATGGCGAATACCAATATTTCTGCAGAAATCACCAGCAGCCTCACGGGGATTGTTAAAAACCTGAATACAGACCGGATCACGGAACTTTTAGTTGCCGTGATTTTGGCCTTTATTGGTTTTTTGATTGCCCGCTTTGTCTCCAATGCCTTTATCCGAACGATTGGTGTACGCTTCAATGCGCATCAGCGCTTAGTCTGGCGGCGCGGCATTTTTTATTTTATTTTCATTATTTTTGTGATGGCCAGCTTAAAAGAAGCGGGCTTTAAGCTGAGTGTATTTTTAGGCGCAGCCGGTATCCTGACCGTGGCTTTAGGTTTTGCCTCGCAAACCTCTGCATCCAATCTGATCAGCGGGATTTTCCTGATTGGCGAAGGCTCTTTTGAAATTGGCGATACCATTCAAATTACCCTGATCCGCGGCCATACCATTGAAGGCGAGGTTATTTCCATTGACCTGCTGTCCGTAAAGCTGCTGACGCAGGACAATGTCTATGTGCGTTTGCCGAATGAACAGCTGATTCGAGCGCCAGTGCATAACCTGTCTAAATTTCCGATACGGCGCATCCCGATTACGCTGGCGATTAATTTCCACGAAGACATTATTAAAGTCCGAGAAGTGCTGCTGGATGTTGCCGGCAAATATCCGCTGGTGCTGGCAGACCCGAAACCGGCCGTAACCGTGACGGCATTCCGCGAGTCCTCCATTGAGCTTCTGTTTGCCGTATGGTGCCAGCAGGAGAACTTTTTAAGAGTGCGCGATGAAATGCAGGAACGCATCCGCAACGGTTTTTTGGATAATCAAATTGAAATTCCAGTACCGAAAATGGGCTTTGTAGACCGCCCAAGCATGCCATTGCATCATGATGACATTGATCCGTATGCCAATGCTCAAGAGGTTAAGCGGGAACCGAACTTAAAATAGCGCACCGGCTATTCTGTCTTGAAATAGCCGCATTCAAGAATCCAGAAGGATGAGAACGGCTCTCTCCTTCTTTCTTGGAAGCGGTATGCAGTAAAGAAAAAAATCAGCGCTTTTGCGCTTCCGGCATCGGCGCAATATAGGCAATAATCAGCATGATGAAACCTGCGCCTAAGAATGAAATAACCCGAGTAAGCGTACCGATATGCGAAAGGTCAAACAGCACTAATTTCAACGTGACCAAAACCAAAATACTGCCGCCAAAAATCCATAGCGAACGCAAATGCCGTTTCGCTGCTGTAAGCATGCAAATAAATGCCAAACTGACCCACAGCAAGGTAAAGCTGAGCTGCACTGCGGCATTTCCCCACATTTGCCATGCATTATAAGGTGTGCCTAAATACACATGCAGCGCGCGCAGCACCACATAGCTGCTGAGCCAAAGCAGTCCGAGCATCATTAAAATTGCGCCTAAGCTTTTTTCCAAACCGGCTTTCATCTGCAAATTCAGCATCCAGATAAAACCTGCCAGCATCGCAATGCTGATTAAGTCAAAAGGATTCAATACAGGCAGCAGATACAGCTGAAACGCCTGCTGGCTGAAAATTTGGGAAAAAATAATCCACAGCAGCATCAGCGTCAGGGTATTTCGCGCCTGCCAAAAAATTTGCCAATCTGAATCAGAGCGCCAATAGCACCACGCTGCGAACAGCAGCGGCAAAATAACAACACTCAAATACGGCATGCTGGGTATTAACGTTAAGCTGGTGAATGCCAAACTGACAAATACCCCCAGACTGACCCACTCTTTCTCTTCTTTTACCCCCAGCATTGGACGCAGCCACAGCAGCGTCAGCAATATACCGCTCAAAGCGAACAGCAAGCGGTCTGACACAGTGTGCCAAATCATTTGACCATTGTGGGTTAAATCGGCCACCGCATACAGCGCTGCGCCATATACGGGAATTAGCCCAATCCATTTCGGCAGCAGCCATGACCATGTTGCCTCACGGCGCAGCAGCCATTCATTTAAGATCATGTAAACAGCCGCCACAATCAGCAGGCAAAGCAGCACTTGGCTTTGACTGTCAATTTTATCCAGCAGCAGAATAAACAGCAGAACAGTCGCAGACAGCATCTGTATGCATTGAAAAGCAATTGTCGAGCTGGTCAGCTGCCGGCGAAACTCAGCCGTACTGTTCGCAATCAGCACGGTCAGCAGATAGCAGGCGCACAGCACCCAATACACATTGCTTGGGAAAATATTCAGTACCGAGAAATAATACAGGCTGGAAAAACCCGCCATCATCATCAAGCCGATGCCGACATAGCGGCTAAGCACCGAATGGCGGTAGAGCGCATAAATGAAAATAGCGGCGCCTTCGCCTGCCCATCCAGCTACACTCCAGTGTTCATGCAGTAAAATTGGCGGAATAAAGGCAATAAAAATCAGCATCAGGCTGAAATAGCTTTGCGAAATGATTCGAATCGCCTGATTGCGCTTTGACAGCAGATATAAAACGCCATAGATTCCGGCAAAAATCAAACTGAACCCAGCCTGCCAGCGCTTTTCATCAAAATACATCAGATATAAAAAGCCATAGCTGACTATCGGCGCACCAAAAATCAGCGCTAGATCCAATACCGGCTTCAATTGAAAGCGCATCAGGTTTTCTTTAGCCAGCAGCTGGCTGAAACGGAACCCAAGCCAAATAAAAATAGCCGCATGCGCATAAATTAAATAGCTGAGCGCAGTTCTTTCCTGTGCTTCGCCTCGGTAAAAGGCATACGCGCCGCCCACCAGCACTGTCATTAAAAATGAAATCTGATTGAGAATTTTCCACGGCCTTAAAGTGCTTAAAACGGCTACGGCTAAATTGATGCAAAGATAATATGCAATCAATTCAGCCGCGGTGGCATTGCGCACAGGCAAAGTAAAAGGCGCAATATAGGCAATCATCATCGCCATGAGCGCCAACTCAATACTTTGCTGTTTCAGGCTGAGCCAAATGGCGGGCAGCAGGATGGCGGCAAAACAAAGGCTCGCGATGAGCAAATTCGGAATAACTTGATTGTAATAAGCAAAAAATAAAGTCAGCGACAAGCTTGCCAGCCCTAAGCCCTCTAAAGCCAAAGCAAAACCCCGGTTGCGCTGCTCCAGCACATACCCTAAAAGCGTTACGCCAGCACTGACCGCAGCCACCAGCAATAATTTCACCGCAAGGCTGATCTGCCAATGCTCGGTGGCAAAACGCAGCAGCAGAATCACCCCAATGACCAGAACGGCTATAGCGGCTTTTAATACCGGATTGCCTTTAAACAGCCATTGCTGCAGCTGATCGATCAAATTCATTGAACCATCAGAGGCCATTGGGCGTTCGGGCTGGCTTAATTCACCTGAACTGTGCAAGTCTGCCTGCCGGTTCAGATCAGGCCTTGTGTGAAGTTGGCGCTGCAGCGACAGTACATTGCGTTCCAACCGCTTCAGCCAGCGCAGGAAGAAATAAATCCAGGCGGAAATCCCCACGCCTGTGAGCACTCCAATATGGCTAAATCCGCCCACCAAAACCATGATCGATGAAATATACAGCGGAATTTTCGAGGTTGGCACTAAGGACAAACCCGCTTCAGCCGACAATTGGTCTGTAGGTTTTTGCAGGTCATCGACATAGTGCATCACGCTCACAGCAAATGCAAAACCGCATAAATAGCTGAAAATTTTAAGATCCGAAAACCAGCAGCCCACCCCTGCAATAATCAGCGCCATCAGCCAAATCATTCTGATTTCGTTATTTCCGTTCCGCTGCGCGTTCAGCATGCCTGCCCTTTTATTCCGTTTTAGCTGATGATACCGCAGTGGCCAGCTGAAGTTCCGCTGCTTTATCAGATTTTCGGTAACTGTCCAATACAATAACGCCGCCATGCGGACATGCCTCAGCGCAGAACAGAAAAATCACGTACAATAAAACCGTTATCTGGATTAGGAATTTTTCAATGCCGCCATTTGTCTTGGTCGATGGGTCATACTTTTTATTTCGCGCCTTTCACGCACTCCCCCCTTTAACCACGTCAACTGGATTGCATACCAATGCCATCCGCGGTGCGATTTCCGCGATTCAAAAACTGATGCGCCGCACACAGCCGACCCATATGGCGGTGATTTTTGACACGCCGGAACCGACCTTCCGCCATGAGCTTTCACCTATTTATAAAGGTGACCGTCCAAGCATGCCCGAAGAGCTGGCAGAACAGATTCCTTACCTGCATGCGCTGATCCGCGCGCTGGGCATTCCGCTGCATATGCTGCCGGGTGCGGAAGCCGACGATATTATCGGCACGCTGGCAAAACGCGCAGAAGCGCAAGGCCATCAAGTGCTGATTTCTACTGGCGATAAAGACATGGCGCAACTGGTCACAGATAAAGTCACGCTGGAAGACAGTTTTAAAGATAAGCCGATGGATGTGAACGGCGTCTTTGAGAAATTCGGTGTTTGGCCAAATCAAATTATTGATTACCTCACCCTGATGGGCGATGCATCTGACGGCATTATGGGGGTTCCGGGTGTTGGTGCAAAAACAGCCGCCAAGCTGCTGACTGAATACGGTTCAATTGGCGGCATTTTAGAAAATGTCGATAAAATTAAAGGCAAAGTCGGTCAAAATATTAAAGACAATGTCGATGGCATTGCGCTGGATCATCAGCTGGCCAGTATTGTCTGCGATCTGGACATGGGCCTGACATTTGAAGATTTAAAATTGGCAGATCCGAATATTGAACAGCTGCGCAGCCTGTATACCGAATTAGAATTCCGTAACCAGCTGCAGTCTTTAGATCATCCCAACAATCCAAACGGCGCGGCATATAAGCAGAACTCAAAAGCCATTCTTAAAGATGCGCACGCAGAAGAAAAAATTGTGACTGAAGATCAGGCTTCTGTTACCAGTACAGATGATGTCTTAGGTCAAGCCAATTACCATACGGTTTTAGCGCAAACCGATTGGGATACATTATTTAAACGCCTCAGCACTGAAAAGCGCTTTGCTTTCGATACTGAAACCACCAGTTTAGATTACCGCATTGCGCAAATTGTCGGATTCTCTGTAGCCTTTGATGCCAATGACGCCTATTACGTACCGCTGGCGCACGACTATGAAGGCGCGCCTGAGCAGCTGAACCGGGACGTGATTCTTGCGCAAATCAAGCCGATTTTAGAGGATAAATCCGTCGAAAAAATCGGGCATCATTTAAAATATGATGCGCATGTGCTGGAGAATCACGGCATTGAACTGCAAGGCTGGTATTTCGATACCATGCTGGCCTCATACGTGCTCAACTCGGTCGCCACCCGTCACGGCATGGATGATGTTGCCCGCCTGTACTTAAGCCATTTAACCACGACTTTTGAACAAGTGGCAGGCAAAGGCGCGAAACAGAAAAGCTTTAACCAGATTGAGCTGGAAACCGCTTCGCACTATGCAGCGGAAGATGCGCATGTGACTTACCGCCTATATGAAGTGCTGGATGCCAAATTGCACAAGCATCCTGAATTAGTCAATATTCTGCACAATATAGAAATGCCGGTTGCGCGTGTACTGACCATGATGGAAGAGAACGGCATTGAGCTGAATTTGGATTTTCTGGATCAGCTGGGTACCGAATTTGCCAAAACTATGCAGGATTTGGAAAACCAGATTACCGAATTAGCAGGTCAATCGTTCAATGTCAGCTCGCCGAAACAAGTGGGTGAAATCCTGTTTGATAAGCTGGGCTTAAAAGGCGGCAAAAAAACCTCGACAGGCCAATACAGCACCAGTGAAAGTGTCTTGGAAAAAATCGAGCACCCAATTACCGATCTGATTTTGGAATACCGCGGCCTGTCTAAGCTGAAAAGCACCTATACGGACGGCCTGCTGAAACAAGCCAATAATGATACGCACCGTGTGCATACCAGCTACCATCAGGCGCTGACTGCAACCGGCCGTTTATCATCGACCGATCCAAATCTGCAGAATATTCCTGTGCGTGAAGATATTGGCCGTCAAATCCGCAAAGCCTTCATCGCGCCGAAAGGCCGCGTACTGCTGGCAGCCGATTATTCGCAAATTGAATTGCGTTTAATGGCACATTTTTCACAAGATGATGCCTTGGTGGATGCCTTTAATCATGGGCAGGATGTTCACCGCCGCACAGCAGCGGAAGTTCTGGGCATTGCATTAGAAGATGTGACCAGCAATCAGCGCCGCCAAGCCAAAGCTGTCAACTTCGGCCTGCTTTATGGCATGTCTGAATTTGGCCTGACCCGCCAGCTGGGCTTTAGCCGCGAAGAATCCCGCAGCTATATCGGCAAATACTTCCAGCGCTATCCAGGCGTACTGGAATATATGGAACGCACCCGCCAAGTGGCGCGTGAACAAGGCTTTGTCGAAACCATCTTAGGCCGCCGCCTGTATACACCGGATATTATGGCCAGCAATAAAATGATCAAGCAAGGCGCTGAACGGGCTGCAATCAATGCGCCGCTGCAAGGCTCTGCTGCCGACATCATTAAAATGGCCATGATTGAAGTGGAAAAAATGCTGCCGAAAGATCAAGCTAAAATGCTGCTGCAAGTGCACGATGAATTGGTCTTTGAAGCAGATGAGGCCATTGCCGATGATTTGGCCGTAAAACTGGCAGAAGTCATGCAGTCGGTATTGAAAATTTCCGTGCCGCTCGTGGTTGAAGTCGGTAAGGGCAATAACTGGGATGAAGCGCACTAAAGTATTTACGCCGTCCTCTTTCTAGGAGGAAGGCTGTGATGGAGGTCATTTACTTATTAGAAGAAATGTCAACTTCTTCACCCAAAATCTCAGCCACAAAAAAGGACGCATCAGCGTCCTTTTTTCGTCATTTAATTTCAATGTACTTATAGGCCTGTCAGCAGCACAATCGCCACTTCTTTCATAATGGTTTCCGCCAGCAGCAATGCAAAAATTGCAACAATCGGCGAAAGGTCAATCATGCCCATATTCGGCAAAATGCGTCGGAATGGCGCCAGCAGCGGTTCAGCCAACTCTTGAATCACCTCAATATAAGGTGAGCGGGACTGTGTAAACATCACCACCCAGCTCAAAATAATTGAAGCGAAAATCAAATAGCGGCAAAAACGGATTAAATCCTGAATCATGGTCACAAAGGTCATGATGATTAAATGCACGGGGCTGTTGACCGATGCCCCAGACAAATGCATGACGCCAAACATTTTCAGAATATACAGCACCACCAATAAAATTAAGGCAGCTGTATTCACCCGGCCCTTACCGACTGTGGGAAAAATCCGGCTGAACATATCCACAATTTTAGTGGCCTTCGCAGTGGAAAGCACCACAGGGTTATACGGACTTACTGCAGCCAATTGCATTAAAAACCGGAAAAAAACGAGCAGAATTGCCACGTTAATGATAATGCCAAAAATCAGCGCAGAATTTGCACCCATACTAAAACATTCCTAAATAAAATCGAATTACTTAATGCTGTCGCTCAAATCTTGCGCAAGCTCTTGACTGCGTTTTTGCGCAGCAGCCAAAGCGGCCTGAATATTTTGTGAAATGTGCGCATGATCGAACACTTCAATAGCCGCCTGAGTAGTCCCATTGGGCGAAGTCACATTTTTACGCAGCTCTGCAGGGCTGCTGGCGCTGGTAATGGCCATTTGCGCAGCGCCTAAAGCAGTTTGCAGGGTCAGCGCAGTCGCCACTTTTTCATCAAGGCCTAAATTTTTTCCTGCACGGATCATGCTTTCCATCATATAGAAGAAATAGGCCGGGCCTGAACCTGACACTGCAGTCACCGCATCAATTTGCGCTTCAGAGTTTACCCAAATTGTCAGGCCAGTTGAAGCCAAAACTTGGCTTGCCAGCTCACGCCCCTGCACATCAACCGCCTCAGAGGCATATAAGCCATGCGCGCCCGTCTGCACCAATGCCGGCGTATTCGGCATGACACGGACAATCCGGTCTGTATCTAAAATTTTGGCGATCGTCGATATTTCAGCGCCGGCAACAATTGAAATTACCAGCTTGCCGTCAAGCATGCCTTTAAGCGGCTTTAAAATATTGGCAAAGACCTGCGGCTTCACGGCAAATAAAACAATGTCAGCATCGCGCACAGCGGCAGCATTATCATCCGTTACATGCAGATCTTTTTCAGCTAAAAGTTCACGGATTTTCTCGACCGGATCTGAAACTGTAATGCGTGTCGCCGGCAAACCGCGCGCAATTAAGCCGCCAATCAACGCCTGCGCCATATTGCCGCCGCCAATAAAAGTGATATTACAATTTAGAACTGCGCTCATGATGAAGGTCCGATCTTACCGTTATCTGTAGAAATTAATTTTGGCAGCCATCCTGCCTTAACGCAATAGGGCGACTCAGCCAGCCAAAAGCCTTTTGGCGTAAAGACGCCTAGCATAACATTATCTATGCTTAATATTTGAATTCTATGACGGAGCCAAGGAAAAATTTGCGCCTGCTGAATCGCCTTTTTTAAAGGCCAAGCGCCCATGCGGCCATGCAAATGAATCTTTTCACCGCCTTGGCGCTGCGTTAATATCAAATCCTGCCCATACAATGCAGCAGATAAGCCAAATTCATCAGCAGGCTGCAGCTGAAACTCTCCTGCCAAGACGCGCAGTGTTTTTTGCTGCTGTAAATTGATGATCTGGCGCCCTGCACGCTCGGTATCAGCCGACTTATATTCAGCCTGCGTCAGGCGGTGCAGCTGCTCGGAAAAACGCACATAATAAAAACTATTCCAATGCAGCGCCGCTTGCGCATCCGCTTTGGAATGCATGACTTCCTGCATTAACCGCTGCACCATATCAAAGGCGGGGCGGTATTCTCCCTGACCTTTCATCCATGCAGACAGCAGCTGGCGCTGCCGCGGCAAAGGCAAATCCAGCAGCTGATTCAGCTTCAGCATTTCTGCAGTGCCGCACAAAGCCCAATCCTGAGTTAGAACATCGGCCAAGATATCTTCGGCATCTTGCATCAAATAACTGGTTCGGCTGATGGCCTGCTGCATTTTTGGAAACCGGGACTGCAGCAATGGCCACAATGCTTCACGGCTCCACGCACGGTCATATTGAGTATCAAAATTGGTGGGGTCTTGAATATTTTGCACATTCAATTCTGTTGCCCATTGGCAAATCTGCTCACGGGAAAGATTCAGCAAGGGCCGCCAAATAGTCATCAAATCCCGCTGATCAACCTGTCGCATGGCGGCTAAACCATGAATACCCGAGCCTGAAAGCAGGCGCAGCATTAAAGTTTCCGCCTGATCCTGCTGGTGATGGGCCAGCACTAAAACTTCATTGGACAGAAGATGCTGCTGATAGGCTTGGTAACGGGCTGATCTTGCTTGATTTTCCAAATTGCCTTGAGCAACAGCCACCTTTTGCACGATGCAGGGAATGTTCAGCGCAGCGCAGGTTTCCGTGACAAAACGCCCCCACGCTGCACTGGATTCCTGCAGCTGGTGGTCAACATAAATGGCGCGTACTTTTTGCGGATACAGTAAAGACATCAGGCGCAGCAGCAGCATGGAATCCACGCCGCCGCTGCACCCGATTAAGAAGGTAGCCTGTTCAGAAAAGCTTCCCGATTGACTTAAGCAGTTAGACCTAAATTGTCGCTGCCAAATTTCATTAAACGCTGATAGCGTGCTTCGCATCGTTCTTTTGCATCCATCGGCGTTAACTCATCTAAAGCCTGCTTCAGCACAGTTTTTAAATTCTGCATGACTTGTTCAGGGTTCAAATGCGCGCCTTCACCTTCATCTACAACATATTCAACAATGCCGATTTTCTGCAGCTTGTCTGCAGTCAAAGCCAGCGCTTCGCTTGCCTGTTCTGCCTTTTCTGCTGTTTTCCACAGAATTGAAGCGCAGCCTTCTGGAGAAATCACCGAATATATACTGTGCGAGAGCATCACAACACGGTCTGCGACACCAATTCCCAGTGCGCCGCCAGAACCGCCTTCGCCAAGAACTGTCGCAATCACAGGCACTTTCAAGCTCGACATTTGCGCAAGGCTGGTCGCAATGGCTTCGGCCTGACCGCGCTCTTCTGCGCCAACGCCAGGGTATGCGCCCATAGTATCAATAAAAGTAAATACCGGCAGATTAAAGCGTTCAGCCATATCCATTAAACGCTGTGCTTTGCGGTAACCTTCCGGGTTGCTCATGCCGAAATTATGCTGCAGTTTTTCACGTGTGCTGCGGCCGCGGTGCTGGCCTACGACCATGACAGGCTGACCGTCAAAACGCGCTAAACCGCCGATCATTGCGCCGTCATCACCAAACAGGCGATCGCCATGCAAAGCATCAAATTCAGTGAAGATTTCACTGACATAATCCAAATACTGCGGACGATCTGGATGACGTGCAATTTTAACTGTAGCCCAAGCTTTTGACTGCGCTGCTTTATTTTTCATAGGTCGACCATTATCCCTGAATTAACCAATGTGTTAATCGATAAACTGTTCCGACTGAATATTCAATTCAATATCCCAATGCTTGAACTGCACTTGTTCATCATGCAAGTCCGCAACAAGCAATGGCCATTGTTTGGCATCGCCAGAAACACTAAGTTGCCATTGTTGCGCATTGTCGGCGCTTAATTCAATGGCAGGAAGCATCTCATCGCTGCGGCTGTGATTCAGCAAAACTGCTAAACGAAGCAATAGACATAAGTGTACAAGTTTGCTACCGCCGACTTTCATCACATCGACCCGAGCGTCGCTGCGCAGCTTGCGGCGGTGATGCGCGACCAAATGAGATAAATGATTTTGATCGATTTGCGAGAAGCCGGGAATGTCCGAATGCTGCAGCAAATAGGCGCCATGACGGTGATAGCCGCTATGGCTGATGGCTAAACCAATTTCATGCAAATAAGCCGCCCGGCGCAGCAAATCACTGTCGTCACTGCTTAAATTCAGCGTCTGAGCGACATGGTCAAATAACTGCTGTGCAGTTGCGACTACACGTTCAGCCTGTTTTGAATCCGCATTATAGCGGCCAAGCAATGCATGCACAGAACGGTCGCGGACATCTTCATGCTGAAAACGGCCAAGCAGGTCATACATCACCCCTTCACGCAAAGCGCCGTCTGAATACACCAGCTTGTCTATGCCCAGCACATCAAAAACAGTGCATAAAATGGCAATACCGGCTGGCAAAACTGCTCGGCGGTCTTCTTTCAGCCCGTCAAAATCCATCTCTGAAACATGCTTATATTTAAGCAATTTATCTTTCAGCTTATCCAAGCCTTCACGGGTCAGCTCTTCCCGCTCATTGCTCCAGCCCATATTCACTGTAATTTGGCGGCAGGCTTTGATGGTGCCGCTCGAACCGACAACGGTATCCCAGCCAGCGGCTTTATAGGTATTTGCTATACCGGATAATTCTTTACGCGCAGCATTTACAGCCTTATCAAAACTTTTCTGATTGATTTCACCATCAGTAAAAAATGCTTTGGTAAAAGCGACACAGCCCATTTGCACAGATTCAGTGTGAATCGGTTCAAATTCCTCACCGATGATCAGCTCTGTAGAGCCGCCGCCAATATCAATCACCAAACGGCGGCCGCTGTTGGCCATCGTATGGGATACACCCAGATAAATCAGGCGCGCTTCTTCACGGCCTGCAATAATTTCAATCGGCTTCGGCAATATTTCTGCAGCTTGCTGAATAAAATCCTGTCCATTTTTTGCTTGGCGCAGGGCATTGGTCGCCACAATACGCAATCGGTTCGGCTGCACTGAGCCCAAGCGCCCAACAAAACGCGCCAGGCATGCTAAGCCGCGCTGCTGCGCCGCTTCAGTTAAATTTTTATTTTCATCCAAACCGGCAGCCAGCTGCACTTTTTCTGACATCGAAGCAACTTTTTTCACTTCACCATGATCTACGCGCGCGATCGCCAGGTGAAAACTGTTTGACCCCATATCGATGGCAGCAAGCAATTCTTCATCAATCAAAAAATCAGACATGATTCAATACAAACCTATACAGAATTGTGCTTAGAGTAATTCACAACCATTCAATTTAAAAGCCATTTATGAGCCCGCTCATAAGACAAGCCGATTTTCACGCATACATGACAATTGTGTTACACGATCATTGCTATCGTGAGCATCAATTAGACAATTTTATCTTAAAAGCCGAAAATTTACATAACCCCCTACATTGTTATAAATGGCTATGTAATAATTATATTATAGAGTCATCTTAAAAATTATTTTTGGAGCACACGCCATGTCAGGCAATATTGTAAACACAACTGATGAAAACTTTGACGCAGACGTACTGAAATCCGATGTTCCTGTACTTGTCGATTTCTGGGCTGGCTGGTGCGCGCCTTGTAAAGCCATTGCTCCTGTACTTGAAGTATTGGCGTCTGAATACGAAGGCAAAGTGAAAGTCGTTAAAGTAGATGTGACTTCATGCGAAAATACAGCTGTGAACTACAATATCCGCAACATTCCTGCTTTATTGATGTTTAAAAACGGCGAAGTGGTTGCACAGCAGGTCGGCGCAGCGCCAAAATCAAAATTGACTGCTTTTATTGATGAAAACATTTAATTTGAAGTTAATTCAAATTACTCAAAATACGCTATTTTTATAGCGTATTTTTTTTGCTGACAAATTGACAAAGCCCTATTTCTCTCTTATATTGCTAACTCAAGAAATAAAGGATTTCTAATCCTGTCATTTTCTTAAAAGACACAACACATAAGATCGCCGCTCGGCAATAGAAATTGTTTTTACACATTTTTCTTCGAACAATGAATCAGCTCTCTGAATTATTATTGTGCAAATACAATCACGTAATTTAATTGTCTGCATGCGGCTCAATGTTGCTCCCTTTCCATCCCGTACTTAGAATTTTTGATTCTTATCTGACCTCCTATGAATTTAACAGAACTCAAGAAAAAACCGATTGGCGAACTCATCAAAATTGCTGAGTTTATGGGCCTTGAAGGAATGGCGCGTAACCGCAAGCAAGACATTATTTTTGCCATTTTAAAGCGCCATGCCATGAATGGCGAAGAAATCTTCGGTGATGGCGTTTTAGAAATTCTGTCAGACGGCTTTGGCTTCTTACGCTCAGCAGCAGGCTCATACCTTGCAGGCCCTGATGACATCTATGTCAGCCCTTCGCAAATTCGCCGCTTTAACCTGCGTACAGGCGACACCATTACTGGCACTATTCGCCCGCCTAAAGAAGGCGAACGCTATTTTGCGCTATTAAAAGTCAACCAAATCAACTACGACACGCCAGAAAATTCACGCAACAAAATCTTGTTCGAAAACTTAACGCCGCTTTTCCCGACCGAGCAATTGGTAATGGAACTGGGTAACGGCACAACAGAAGATCTAACTGCACGTGTAGTGGATTTGGTTGCGCCTATCGGTAAAGGCCAGCGTTCAATTATTGTGGCGCCGCCAAAAGCCGGTAAAACCATGCTTTTGCAAAATATTGCACAGTCAATTGTCCGTAACAACCCTGAATGCTTCCTGATTGTCCTTCTGATTGATGAACGTCCTGAAGAAGTCACCGAAATGGAACGCACCGTCCGCGGTGAAGTGATTGCCTCTACCTTTGATGAAGCGCCTGCCCGTCACGTTCAGGTTGCTGAAATGGTGATTGAAAAAGCAAAACGTCTTGTTGAGCATAAAAAAGACGTGGTTATTCTGCTAGATTCGATCACACGTTTAGCGCGTGCATACAACACGGTGATTCCATCATCAGGCAAAGTGCTGACTGGCGGCTTGGATGCGCATGCGCTTGAACGTCCTAAGCGTTTCTTTGGCGCCGCGCGTAATATTGAAGAAGGCGGTTCCCTCACCATCATTTCTACTGCATTAATTGAAACAGGCAGTAAAATGGATGAGGTGATTTACGAAGAATTCAAAGGTACAGGCAACCAAGAGATTACTCTGGATCGCCGTATTGCTGAAAAACGCGTATTCCCGGCTATGAACATCAAGAAATCCGGTACCCGCCGTGAAGAGCGTTTAATGTCAGAAGACAACCTGCGTAAAGTATGGATTCTGCGCAAGCTGCTGCATACACAAGACGAATTGGCAGCTATGGAATTCTTGCTGGACCGTATGAAAGAAACCAAAACCAATGATGATTTCTTCGATCAAATGAAGCGCAAAGCGTCTAACTGATTTGAATTAATTTCACCAAATAAAAAAAGCCATCTATAACGATGGCTTTTTTTATTGGTTGACATGGCTTACATAACGAAACAATTGGCGAGTTTTTCTGTTAACTTATTTTCAAGTGAATGATTATAAAAATCTTTTAATAAAAAACCCTAGTACTTTTAGGGGGTTATTTAGCATTTATCCAATATATTTCTTTTTATTGATTGTTATTTTCTGTTAAAAAAAGCGATTTTTTAACCACTTTTTACTGTTTTAGGGCAACGAGGCAGTAGCAATTAAAAATGCGCAGTGATAGCATATTCGCATACCAGTTAGGCTGCTCTGCATTGTTCTTCCCTAATAAAAATTAGGCGTGATAAAAGCAAAATACAGTGCTAACTCAGGTTTTTTTTAATCTCATATTTAGAGAGTGATGCCATGTTATTCAAAAAAATCGCTATTGCTGCTGCAGTTGCTACTACTTTAGCTTTCGTTGGTTGTGCTAAAAAAACTGAAGAAGCTCCTGCTGCTGCTGCTTCTGAAGTAGCTGCTGCTTCTGAAGCTGTTGATGCTGCTGCATCTGAAGCTACTGTTGCTGCTTCTGAAGCTACTGTTGCTGCTTCTGAAGCTACTGTTGCTGCTTCTGAAGCTACTGTTGCTGCTTCTGAAGCTAAAGCTCAATAATCCAAGCGATTATTCAGTAAAAAAAGAGAGCCTTTCGGCTCTCTTTTTTATTGCCTGATTTCCACAAGCCAGCAGCAATGACTATGCATTCAACTGAATAAAAAGTTAAATACCCTTTAAAACTTGATCCGTAATCAATACCTATATCTATAAAAAAAGCAGATCAATCGATCTGCTCATTTCCAACACGCTGGCGGAATTTCTGTCCCGCGCGGAAGGTCACTACACGGCGGGCAGAAATCGGAATTTCTTCACCCGTTTTAGGATTGCGGCCTGGACGCTGACGTTTGTCACGCAGTTCAAAATTGCCGAAACCTGATAATTTTACCTGCTCCCCAGAGATCAGCGCTTGGCTGATCTCATCGAAGAATAACTCGACCATTTGTTTCGCTTCACGACGGTTTAAACTCGTGAGCTCACTTAAATGATCAGCCATTTCTGCTTTTGTTAGTGCTGTCATGAAGCCCTCAATGTCGCCTGGTAAGTGTTTTCTAACACTTGGAGAATATTATCCATACCGGATTTGATCTCAGCATCTTCCAAGGTACGCGCTGGATGCTGCCAAAGCAGTGCAAATGCCAATGAACGTTTGCCTTCTTCAACACCTTGACCAGTATATACATCGAATAACCAAACGGAATCTAAAAGCTCGCCGCCTGTTTTTCCGATAAGTTGCTGAATTTCGCTAACATTAATCTTATCACTAATTAAAAGCGCAATATCACGTCTTACCGATGGAAAACGTGATAATTCTGTAAAATTAGATACATAAGTTTGCAAAACAGCCTGCTGATCAAGTTCAGCCACCCAAGTCGTGCTTAAATCCAGCTCATCTTCTAAAGATGGATGCAAACGGCCCAGATAACCAATCGATTTGCCGGCAACCATAATTTCTGCAGATTGCCCCGGATGCAGCCATGCGCGGTCAGAACGGACAAACTCAACTTTTAGGCGTCCGGCCGCTAAAACCTCTTCAACATCGCCTTTGAAGTCAAAGAAATCTATTGGTGCTGCTTTGCCATGCCATGATTCTGCACTGCGCGGGCCTGTTGCGATCATGGCGAAAGTCGGGATTTGCTTCAAGTCATGGATGTTTGAGGCATTTTGATAATCAAAGCGCAAACCCAGCTCATAAAAACGCACACGGTTTTGCTGGCGGTTGACGTTATACTGTACGCATGGAATCAGGCTGGACAGCAGCGTTGAGCGCATAACCGCCAAATCGCTCGAAATCGGGTTTGCCAAAGCCAAAGGCTGACCCAGAGGATTCAATAGCTTTTCCAATTTAGCGTCGGCAAAACTGAAGCTGATGGCTTCTTGATAACCCAAAGTCACGACTGTTTGACGCAATTGAGCCAATTCAAACTGATCTTGGTATTTTGCCAATTGGACATCAATGACCGGCAAACTGATTTGAATGTTGTCATAGCCGTGAATACGCGCTACTTCTTCAATCAAGTCTTGATAAATCGCCATATCAAAACGGTGCGAAGGCGGAACAACGATCCACTCGCCTTCAGCTTTTACAGTTACATCGCAGCCTAAGCGAGTTAAAGCGTCAGTAATGAATGCGCTTGCAACTTTATAGCCCAGCAATTGATCGACTTGCGCCTGATTCAGCTCAATCGCATCACGTTTTGGCAGCAGTGCTGTTTTTTCCGCGACAGCAATCGGACCGAACTCACCGCCAGCCAAATCCTGAATCAGCTGGGAAGCACGGTGCATGGCAGTCATCGGCAATTCAAAATCCACACCGCGCTCATAGCGTTGAGATGCATCGGTATGCAGGCCAAAGCTGCGGGCACGGCCAGCAATATGCAATTGATCAAAAAAAGCAGACTCTAAGAAAATCTCAGTGGTTTCATCAGACACAGCGGAAGACAAACCGCCCATGATGCCTGCTATCGCCAAGGCTTTTTTATCATCGGCAATCACCATGATATTTTCAGACAGCTCAACGTCCTGTTCATTCAGCAGTGTGAGCTTTTCAGCTGCAGCCGCTTGGCGAACATGAACTGATCCTTCCACTTTGCCGCCATCAAAAGCATGCAAAGGCTGACCAAGTTCAATCAAGACATAGTTGGTAATATCGACCAGAATACTGTGCTGGCGAATGCCTGAGCGGGCCAAAGCGCGTTCCATCCACGCCGGGGTGGGCGCTTTTGTATTAACATTTTTAATGACGCGACCCAAATAGCGCGGACAGCCATCCGTATCCACAACAATATTTTTTTGATCGGCAATCGTTGCTGCAACTTCGGTGATTGCAGGCACTGTAACCGGCAATTGATTGATCACGCCAATTTCACGCGCAACCCCGCGAATGCTGAAGCAGTCACCGCGGTTTGGCGTAATGCTGATGTCAATCACATGATCATCAAGATCTAAATATTCACGGATATTCACGCCGACAGGCGCATCTGCAGGAAGTTCCAGCAGACCGTCGATCTTATCTTCCAAATCAATTTCAGACGCGCCGCACAGCATGCCTTGAGACTCAACACCGCGAAGCTTGCCTTTTTTGATTTTAAAATCACCCGGCAATACTGCACCAATGGTCGCCACTGGCGCTTTCATGCCTGCGCGTACATTCGGCGCGCCGCACACGATTTGCAATGGCTCGCCTGAACCGATGTTCACTGTCGTTACACGCAAACGGTCAGCGTCCGGATGCTGAACCACCGTCAAAACTTCACCGACAACCACCCCAGTAAACGGTTTAGCTGCAGGGTCCATGCCATCAACCTCTAAACCCAGCATGGTGAGCTGGTCAGATAGTGTTTCACTGTCAATTGCTGGGTTAACCCATGTACGCAGCCAATTTTCGCTAATTTTCATAAATTCATTTCCTTAATCTCCCCTAGCCCCTCTTTTAAAAAGAGGGGGAAACACATCTGCCCTTTGAGACAGGAAAGTCCCCCTTTTATAAAGGGGGATTTAGGGGGATTTCAATAATTTTCAAATAACTGTTTAAATTCGTTTAAGCAAATTGGCGTAAGAAACGCACATCATTTTGGTAGAACATACGGAGGTCATTAATGCCGTAACGCAGCATGGCAAAACGCTCTACACCTAGGCCAAAAGCAAAGCCTTTATACTTGTCCGGATCAATGCCCGCAGCGCGCAGCACATTCGGATGCACCATGCCGCAGCCTAAAACTTCCAGCCATTTGCCGCGCTCATCCATAATATCCACTTCTGCGCTTGGCTCTGTGAATGGGAAATAAGACGGACGGAAACGCACTTTCAAATCTTTTTCAAAGAATTCATTCAGCAAGTTCACCAGCAGGCCTTTTAACTCAGCGAAGCTGGTATTTTCAGCCACATACAGGCCTTCTATTTGATGGAACATTGGCGAATGCGTTTGATCGGAGTCGCAGCGGTAAACACGGCCTGGACATACAATGCGGATTGGCGGCTGGCTGGTTTCCATGGTGCGGATCTGCACACCGGAGGTATGCGTACGCAGCAAATGATTAGCATCGAAATAGAATGTGTCGTGCATGGCGCGCGCAGGATGATGGCCAGGAATATTCAATGCTTCAAAATTGTGATAGTCATCTTCAACTTCTGGACCGGTCGCAATGGTAAAGCCTGCTTTGGTAAAGAACTGGCAGATTCGTTCCTGCACTTGAGTTACAGGATGAATACTGCCGATAGTTTGACCGCGGCCCGGCAAGGTAATATCAATTGTTTCACTCGCCAGTTTTTGCTCTAGCGCCGCTTTTTGTAATTGAGCTTGGCGTTCAGTCAATGCCGCATTTATGGCTTCACGCACAGCGTGAATTGCCGCGCCTTGAACCTTACGCTCTTCAGGGTCCATTTTACCCAATGCTTTAGATTGTTCCGCGAGCTGGCTTTTTTTACCCGTAAATTGCACTCGAACTTGATCAAGTGCGGCAAGGTCTTGAGCTGCTGCAATCGCAGCGAGCGCTTCAGCGGTCAGGGCTTCCAGTGACATAGTAACTCTCAAAGCAACAATTTAGAAAAATATAAAAACCCCACATTCTAACAGTTTTTGAGCTAAAGGATGAAGCGCATTCACAAGTAAAAATTGCAATAGCATCAAGAAATAAAAAAAGTATAAGATAAGCGCAATATCAATGAGATCAATCATTATGGCGCTCGATCAAATTTGGAAGCAGCAGCTGACGCTGGTGGCGTATGGAAATGAATTTTTAACCCAAGATTTAAGCTTTCAGCGCTGGGTGCAGCATGCCATTTTTGATCAGCACCGTTTTTTATTCAGAGACCTTATTAGCCAGCACCTGCTTGCTCAGCATTTTCAAATTTGGCTGGAAGCCCTGAAAAAGCAAGGCGTGAGGCGTATCAGCCTGCACAGTTCCGGCATTCTCAATGAAGAGCAAAATCCCAACAGCAATGTTGAGTTGCTGCCGATTGCGCATTTTATTGTGAGCCATGAAGGCAATAAAAAACAGGCTTGGATTTTCGGCAAAGAACTGGCCGAGTGGTACAGCGCAGACAACGAATATGAAGCGCCTGCTGCGCAGCAGTCAGACTTGCGGCTGGAAAATTTTTGGCGCTTTGAACTGAACTCAAAATTGGCAAAGCGCATTGATACTGATTTGCAGCAACCCAATTGGGATGATATTCAAGCCTACACAGATAATGAGCTGTTCGACAGCAAATTCGCGGCTGGCTTCAGTGAACCGACGCATTTAGATTTACCGTATTACGGCAAAACCCTGCAAAGCCCTGAAACTGATGCAACTCAATTGGCTTTGCTGCCGACAGACTATCAAGCGGATTATGCCCATAAAACATTGCGCCGTTTAGAAGCATTGGCGGAGTTTATTCAAGCTAAAATCCAGCATCCCTATCATGAAAGCGGTGAAGTGCTGAGCCCGGAAGAGCAGCTGAATCTCCGGCATTTTTCGCAAAAACTGGATGATTTAACTGCAAAATTTATTGTTAAAGCAGCCAATCACTATAAAACGGCACGCTTAACCTCAACGCAAGTCAGCTCGCCATTTGACAGCAGCGCTGCGCCTCAGCTGAAAACCTCAGCGGAAAAGCCCGCCCCGCATGCAGAGCACAAATCAGGAAAAACCGGTGTCTTTGCATTAATTATTGTGACTGTCCTGATCTGCCTCTTTGCTTACTATTTTGGCCTTTAACAGCTTAAAGCCAAAAAACTGCAAGCGCCTGTATTCAGGCGCTTTTTATGGCTGGCTTATGCCGTAATCAAATAATTAAACGGCCGAATTTCGATTTGCACCTTATGCTCATTGGCGTGCTGATTGATATAGTGATTGACGGCAACCACCTCGCCTTCCAGCTGCGCGTCTGGGCCATACATAATTTTCACGGACTCGCCTTTGCGCGGAATCATTTGCAATTCAAGCGTAATGCTTCCCTGCTCCATACCTCTAATTTCTGCCAGCATTTTATTGTCCTTATCCCTTTGTTTTTCATTATTAAGCAGGCCAATCGCCACAGATTAAAGAATATTTATGTAACTTAAATTCTATCTCAAAACTCACTTTTTGAGAGCCGCTTCCGTATTAAGGCAACTGCTGCAAAAATTGATCAATTTCTTTTTGGCTTTTTAAATGGATCCAACGGATATTTGAATACTCCGGCGCATTCATCATCTGCACATATTTTTGGCGGTTTTTTGAATGTGTTTTTATCATCCACCAGATAATAGAATCCCGGCCAAACATACGCGTCAGGCTTTCGCGGTTATTTGAATTGTGCCATAAATCCTGCTGCGCTAAGGCCCGCTGAACAGCACGCTTAACAGAGCGGTACAAATTGACCGGAAAAGGTAAATCCAGCCAAATCACGGTGTCAATTTCGGCCCATTTCACTGGAATAGTACGGGTATAGTTGCCGTCAATCACATAACCTTGCTGCGCCTTTTGCACTTCTGATTCAATTTTGGCAAAAAAGATTTCATCAGGGCATTCTTGCCAGTCATCCAGCCAGAACAGGCTATCCAGCTCAATATAATGCAAGCCAAGTTTCGCGGCCAACGCTCTGGAAAAAGTCGATTTCCCTGTGGCTGAGGTTCCAACAACATTTATTTTGTTCATTTCGGCCATGTGCAATCCTGCTCTCGGATGATGTTATCAACACCTAAATCCATCTTAGGCATTATCAGCAGATTAAGAAATACACAATAGCACAGCCCTCAACCATGATTAAATATCAATCATCCTCATAATCCAGTGCATCCTCTTCGACATTTATAAAATCAGGCGGTGGCGTTTGCTTAAACTGCACAGCATCAATGGCCGATCTTTTCAGCAGCGCCGCTTTCGCCACACGGTGCATGCCATCCATTACCTTTCCTTCAGCGCATAAAATAATGGGATAGCTCAAATCTGCTTCTTCAATCAATTTTAAATGGTCAATAATTTGCTGTGTTGTGGGCGGGTGATGAGGAAACCAATAGGATTCATTTAATTCGCAGATTTCACTTAAAGGAATGGATTTAACCGCCAGCTGGCTGCTGAGCTGAATTAAATGATGGACATCCCAAATATGAGTATCTTCCCCGATCTGACGAAAATGATATTGCCGACGCATGCTGTTTTATTCTCCTTTTCTGCATTCTTGAATGAAAAAACCGGATTTCTATCTGCTTCTGTAAAATCCTGTGCCAAAACGATAACGCAGCCCATAAAAAAAGACCGCTAAAAAGCGGTCTTTTTCAAGTCTTAAAAGACTTATGCAGCTAATGCGCCTTTAGCTTTTTCAGCTAAAGCAGCAAATGCAACTGCGTCATGCATAGCGATGTCTGCAAGTACGCGACGATCGATGATCACTTGAGCTTTTTTCAAGCCAGCAATCATACGGCTGTACGACAAACCATTTAGACGTGCGCCCGCATTGATACGTGCAATCCACAAAGCGCGGAATTGACGTTTCTTTTGACGGCGGTCACGGTAAGCATATTGACCTGCTTTAATTACTGCTTGGAACGCTACGCGATATACGCGTGAACGAGCGCCGTAGTAACCTTTAGCACGAGCAAGAATTTTTTTATGACGGCGATGAGCCTGTACACCACGTTTTACACGAGCCATTTATAAATCTCCTTAGATGTATGGGCACATACGGCGAACTGAAGCAACGTCACTTACGTGAACCATTACACAGCCGCGTAATTGACGAATACGCTTAGCAGATTTTTTGGTCAAAATGTGGCGTTTGAACGCTTGTTTACGCTTAAAACCGTTTGCAGTCGCTTTAAAGCGTTTAGCTGCACCACGGCGAGTTTTCATCTTAGGCATAACAACCTCTTTTGAACACCTGTTCGGAACGTTTGCACCATTGCAAAACGACCTGCAGGTAAGGGAGCGGATATTCTAAAGCATCTCTGGTTAAAACAAAAGCATCATCGAAAATTAAAATCTGCCTGCAGCCGCTTTAGTCTTATTTTCTATAGACTTTTCGCGATGAAATTATAGGCGGCTTGCAGCAAGGCTTTATAATCAGCGCACCTCAGACAAAGAACTTTGCTATGACGCCTGCACATGATGCCTTTGCAGCCCTGCGCTACCGCGACTTTTCCATTATTACCTTGAATCAGTTCTGCCTGACTTTAGCCATCTTAATTCAGGAAATCATTGTTGCCTATTCCCTCTATCAAATCACCAAAGATCCTTTAACACTGGGCTTTATCGGCCTCGCCGAAGCCATTCCTTTCATTGGGCTGTCATTGTGGGGCGGCTATTTTGCTGACCGCTTCAATAAACAGACCATTATGAAAATCTGTTTATTCTTCGCGATTCCTATGCCCATCATTCTGTGGTGGCTGTTTCATGCTTACGGACAGGCGCATATCGGCATTTCATCATTGTCATGGGGCATCTATGCCGTAATTTTCGGGCTCGGCACTATCCGCGGCTTCTATAATCCGTCCGCAACATCGCTTAAACCGTTTCTGATCCCGCGTGAGCTGTATGCTAATGGCGCAACATGGACCACGATCGGCTGGCAAAGCGGCGTGATTATCGGCCCCATGCTGGGCGGCTTTATGCTGGCATACTTAGGCCGTGAAAACAGCTTATTTGCTGTCGCAGGATTATTGGCCGTCTGTTTTGTTTTAATCAACCTGCTGAGCAAGCGCAGCTTTCCCAAAATTGAAACAAACAATCTGTGGGAAAGCTTAGGAGACGGCTTCCGCTTTATCTGGAAAACCAAAATCGTCCTCTGGGCGATTTCTTTGGATTTAGTCTCTGTCCTGTTTGGCGGCGTCATTGCCCTGCTGCCCATTTTTGCCGAAGATATCTTAAAGGTTGGCCCTGAAGGTTTAGGCTATTTACGGGCAGCGCCATCTATCGGCGCGCTCCTGACCATGATTGCCTTAACCAAATTTCCGCCGACACATCATGCTTGGCGCAATATGCTGCTGGCTGTCGCCGGTTTTGGTGTTTTCACTATTTTATTCGCGTTTTCCAATCATTTATGGCTGTCTCTATTTGCCTTGGCCATGACAGGCGCCTGTGACAGCATATCGGTTGTTGTGCGTCAGACCATTCTGCAAATTTATCCGCCGGAAAATATGCGTGGCCGTGTTGCTGCAGTGAACGGCATGTTTGTGTCCAGCAGCAATGAACTCGGCGCTTTTGAGTCTGGCCTTGCGGCCAAATATATGGGCACCATCATGGCAACACTTTTTGGCGGCTGCATGACCATGGCGGTCGTTGTTGTCAGCTGGGCAAAAACCAAAGACTTATTTAAAGTCGACATCACCAAAGGGATAGAAAAATAACCGATATTTCAGATTTAGACTTGCCAGTATTTCCAATTCAGGAAATACTGCGCTTCAATATTGACCATGAATCCTCTTTGAGTGATTGAAGCCCTTAACTTATGAAAAAAATTCTGTGCTTGTCTGTTTTGATGAGCTTTCCGCTGAGCGCAGCCCACAGTGCATCGCCGAAAAAAGTCCTTCAGCTGCCGACCCAAACCATTGATGTTTTGCCGACTCATTTAACCACCCGCATTCAATGGTCTAAATTTCCCAAGCCAAGCTACAGCAATGAAGACTTAAAAAATAAAAACCGCGCAGCAATTATCCGCGTTTTTGCCGATGAACAGGGTGAAGTGCAGGAAGCGACCGTAGAAGAAAGCACCGGCATTAAAAGTTTAGATCAGGTACTGCTCCGCGCTGTGGAAAAAGCCCAAGTTAAACCGCATATTGATGCTGAAGGCAAAGCAGCTCCACAAATTGGCTATCAGGCCTTTAATTTAAAGTTAACGAACCGAAATTCGAAAAGCTGTGATTATGCATTTAATTCAAAAGTTTGGCAGGCGCAGCAAAATAATAAGCGTACAGCATTTCAATATCTGCAGCAGCCAGCCCTTCAGCTGGATTCAGAACAGCTGAACAATCATGACCGAAAAGTGAAATTCAGCTTTAAAGCAGACAAGCATGGCGCTGTACAGAAAGTCAAAATCAAGCAAGGTTCAGGAATTTATGCGCTGGATCAAAAAGTGATTCAAGCCGTGTCTGGCAGTCAAATCAAGGTGAAACGTACCGCCAGTACGCTATGGATGTATAAAAAATCCAGCTTTAAAGACGAAATCCAATTTAAGCTGAATGAATGTAAATCATCTTAATAAAAACATGCGGACTTAAGCCTGAATTAGGTCCGCTTTAAAACAATGAAAATTTATCCATTATTCAGCCTATTGCTCTTGGGATGTCAGCCTCATATAAAAACTGCTGCGCCCCCACTTCCCTCATATCACGCAAAGGCCTCACCGTCACAGTTTCTTCAATTGACAGTTCGCATGCATGTCAATTCAAAAGGCGAAATTGAAAAAGCTTATCTATTGAAATCTTCTGGCCAACCCGAAATTGATCAAAAGGTCTTGCAAGCCGTTCGGCGATCTCAGTTGAATGCTCAAATTTTTAAGCACCGCCAAGGTATTACTATCGTCGATCAGCCGTTTATGCTTGAACAAAAATAGCTAAATTATTAGCAATCAATCTATTCAAGATTCTTTCCGCATTAAAATACATTGATAAAAATGAAAAAAATAAACGCATAGCGCCCTGTCTTCGCTACACTGACTAAAATTAAAAAGCGCCAGAAATTTTCTTTCAGCAGCCCTGCAATGAGCGTAATTGGATCGCCGATAATAGGCGTCCAGCTCAGCAGCAAAGACCAATAGCCGTATTTTTGATAAAATTGCCTGCGCCTGCATCATCTTGGCTTCGGACACTGGAAACCATTTTTTATTTTTATAATGTTCAATTTTCAGTCCCAGCCACCAATTCACACAGGAACCTAATATATTGCCAATACTAGCCACAAGAATAAGCGCCCAAGCAGACTGCTGACCATTCACCAGCAGTCCCAGCAGCACAGCCTCGGACTGCAAAGGCAATAAGGTCGCCGCGCCAAAAGCGGACAGGAACAGCATCCACAGCGCCATGCTCAATTTACTTTAAACCCAGCTGCTTTTTGGTTTTACGGTATTCCATCGTTGACCAGAACACCATGACCGCAATAGCCAATATGCGCGACCACGTATAGCGTGAAGCCACGGGCTGAATTATTTCCCGCAATGCAGACTGATCTTTAGTGCTGGCCGCTTCAGCCAGTTTCTGAATATGAACCGCTTCTGCAATAAACAGCATCAGGCAAAACGCAATGCCGAAAATAATTGCAAAATACACCTTCGGATTGGCTTCGACGATACGGGTGAGATTTAAAAAGAAATTTTTCATGCCTGTCATCCAATAAAAAACCACCGCAAGTCGGGTGGTTTCTACTTTATTGCCTGCATCTTAGCATAACTGCAGCCATACGATTGATCAGACTTTTATTGCCAATGCTTTCTGTACCGCAGGACGAGCCGTCAAGCGCTCTACATATTCTTTGACATGAGGATAGTCCTCCAGCTGAATTTGCTGCCATTCATGGCGCAAAATCCAAGGCAGGATCGCCATATCCGCAATAGAATACTCTCCAGCCACAAATTTCTGACCAATTAGCTGATTGTTCAATACTTTATACAGTCGCTTAGTTTCATTCACATAACGGTCTGTCGCATATGGAATGCGTTCTGGCGCAAAGCGGCTGAAATGATGATTCTGTCCCAGCATTGGCCCCAGCCCGCCCATTTGCCACATTAGCCACTGTTCAACCTCGACACGTTCAAATTCATCTTCCGGATAAAATAAGCCGGTTTTACGGCCTAAATACTGCAGTATCGCGCCCGATTCAAAGACTGAAATCGCTTCGCCGCGCGGCCCGTCCTGATCCACAATAGCCGGGATTTTATTGTTGGGTGATATTTTCAGAAAATCAGGCTGAAACTGATCATTCTCTAAAATATTAATGGGAAAAATTTGATATTCGAGTCCCATTTCTTCTAAAGCAATGGTAATTTTATGTCCATTGGGGGTTCCCCAATAATACAAATCTATCATGTAAGAATCCTGCTACTTTTCTCGTTTTAGTTAACATTGTCGAGTTTTCATACTGTTTATAGCATGCTTTCAGGGCAGAAACATTAAGTTAAACTGAAATTAGAATCTTAAAATATGCATAACAGACTTTATATCATTAGATAAATTATCAAATGAAGAGAATAGAAAAAATTTAATTTTTTTTCTTGAAATTTTTCCCGCTATACCGATATAAAAAGTACAGCAATGATCAGTTGATATTGCTGACCGTACAACCAATGCCTACATGGGCGCATAGGTTGCTTATTCATATCACTTTGCTGAATGCAGGAGGTTTTATCAATGAGTAATTTAAGCTTAACTCCATTATTCCGCCGCAGTATCGGCTTTGACCGTTTGAATGATTTGTTTGATCATGCAATGCTCAGTGAAGTACCGCACTACCCAGCGTACAATATTGAAAAGACAGGCGACAATGATTACCGGATTGTCGTTTCTGCCGCTGGTTTTAACCAGGATGAACTGAGCATTCACTTAGAAAACCAGGTCCTGAATATTTCCGGTAAACATGCCGATCAGGCCGAAGATGATACGGCTGAGTACTTGCATAAAGGCATTGCGCGCCGTTCATTCAAGCTGTCATTGCGCTTAGATGAGCACATTGAAGTCCAGCACGCTCATTTTGAAAATGGCTTGCTGACTATTCAATTGCAGCGTATTGTCCCAGAAGAAAAAATGCCTCGCCAAATCCCAATTAACCAGAAGCTTTTAACAGCTGAACACTCTGCAAAATAAAGCAATGCTCAGCATAAGGCAGCAGTTAAGCGCCCTTCGCTAAACAAGAGCGCTTAACTGCATCAGATATAAAAAAAGCACTGCGAATGCAGTGCTTTTTTTATATCAACAGGCGCTTACTTTTTCTTTTTAGGTCCAAGCAGCATACCCATTTGACGGCCTTCCATTTTTGGTGTTTGTTCAACAACACCATATTCAACCACGTCAGCTTCAATTTTTTGCAATTGAGCTAGACCCAGCTGCTGGTGAGCCATTTCACGGCCACGGAAGCGCAAAGTAATTTTTACTTTGTTGCCTTCCTCAAGGAACTTGATGATCGCGCGGAGTTTTACATTGTAATCCCCGACATCAGTACCTGGGCGCAGCTTGATTTCTTTCACCTGTACTTGATGCTGTTTTTTCTTCGCTTCTTTCTGCTTTTGCTTAAGATCAAACAAATGCTTGTTGAAGTCCATGATTTTACAAACAGGCGGTTCAGCGTTTGCTACGATCTCAACCAGATCAAGCTCAACACTTTCAGCAGCGCGCAATGCTTCTGCCAAGCTGACAATACCTTTTTGCTCACCATTTTCGTCTACAAGACGAACTTCTTTCGCACGAATTTCATCATTCAAAGCAGGACGGTTTGATTTGTTACCGCCCTGTTGATTACGGTCAGGCTGTTTAATCGCTGTTACTCCACAATGTACCGGCCGCGTTCGGCAACGGCTGCTTTTACTAAGTCAACGAAAGCGTCGATTGACATAGTACCCAAATTTTTTCCAGAGCGGGTACGGACGTTTACAGTACCTTCCTCTACTTCACGGTCACCAAGTACCAGCAAGTAGGGAATACGCTCTAATGTGCGTTCACGAATCTTAAAGCCGATTTTCTCATTTCTCAAGTCTGAAATCGCGCGGATACCGCTTTCTTTAAGTTTAGCGACGACTGACTCACATGCCTCAGCTTGTGAATCGGTAATATTCATCACACATGCTTGAATTGGTGACAGCCAAGGCGGCATGAAACCAGCATAGTGTTCAATTAGTATACCAATAAAACGTTCAAAGCTGCCAAGTATTGCACGATGAAGCATTACTGGCTGATCACGGTCGTTATCTTCAGTGACATAAGATGCGTCTAAACGTTCCGGCAAATTAAAGTCACATTGAATTGTACCACATTGCCATACACGGCCTAAGCAGTCTTTCAAAGAGAATTCAATTTTAGGGCCGTAGAACGCGCCTTCACCCGGCTGAAGATCCCATTCAAGACCCGCAGCATCTAAAGCATCCGCCAAAGATTTTTCCGCCATATCCCAAAGCTTATCATCACCTACACGTTTTTCTGGACGTGTCGATAATTTCATTTGAACTTCTTCAAAGCCGAAATCTTTATAAACGTCTAAAGTCAGTTTAATGAAATCCGCAACTTCTGTGCCGATCTGCTCTTTGGTACAGAAGATATGCGCATCATCTTGAGTAAAGCCGCGGACACGCATAATGCCGTGCAATGAACCCGACGGTTCGTTACGGTGGCATGAACCGAATTCCGCCAAACGGATTGGCAAGTCACGGTAAGATTTCAAGCCTTGATTGAACACTTGCACGTGACAAGGGCAGTTCATCGGCTTAACCGCATAATTGCGGTTTTCTGAGTGCGTCGTAAACATGTTGTCCGCATAGTTTGCAGCATGTCCAGATTTTTCCCAAAGCGTGAAGTCCACCACTTGCGGGGTACGGATTTCAAGATAGCCATTGTCCTGCTGCACTTTACGCATGTACTGTTCAAGCACTTGGTAAACCGTCCAGCCGTTTGGATGCCAGAACACCATACCCGGCGCTTCTTCTTGCATATGGAACAAATCAAGCGCTTTACCGATTTTACGGTGATCGCGTTTTTCAGCTTCTTCAATGCGTTTTACATATGCCGCCAGCTGTTTTTTGTCCGCCCAGGCAGTCCCGTAAATACGCTGCAGCTGTTCGTTTTTCGCATCGCCGCGCCAGTAAGCGCCAGAAATTTTAGTCAGCTTGAACGATTTTAAGAATTTTGTATTCGGCACATGCGGACCGCGGCACATATCCAAGTAGTCTTGATGGTAGTACAAGCCCATTTCTGTTTCGTTAGGCATGTCTTCGATCAGACGGAGTTTGTATTCTTCGCCGCGCGCAGTGAATTCTTTAATCACTTCATCACGCGGTGTCATTTTTTTGATGACGTCATAATCTTGGTCGATGAGCTTTTTCATACGCTCTTCGATGGCTGCCATGTCATCTAAGGTAAATGGACGCGGCATCCAGATGTCATAGTAGAAACCTTCTTCAATGACAGGGCCAATAACCATCTTTGCTTCTGGGAACAATTGCTTAACGGCATGACCCACTAAGTGCGCGCAAGAATGGCGGATGATGTGAATACCATCTTCATCTTTCGGCGTGATAATTTGCAGGCTTGCGTCTTCAGTAATGAGATCAGACGCGTCAACTAAGCGATCGTTTACACGACCTGCAACTGTATTTTTTGCAAGACCAGGGCCGATGCTTTGAGCAACGTCCATCACAGATACGGCGTGATCAAATTGTTTTTGATCGCCATTTGGCAAAGTGATAATTGGCATAAAAAATCCTTAAGGAGTGATGCCCCGTACCATGGAGCATATCACCGCGAGATTATGATCGAGGGAGACCCTCAAAAGATAAAAACGGTGGATAAATAAAATTCGATTGAAATTTTACACTGCTTGGCCTGAGGGATAAACCTTTTTGCTGGAAAAAAGCGCCCGATGCGTAAATTGGCGCTGATTTATGTCGAAAAACGCATTTTCTGGGACCATTTGACCAAAAATAATTATATTCATAGCGTTTCCAGCTTGAACAGCAGGCATGCGATGGCCCTGTTTTCTGAGCTTCATGCAGCTTTGCAAATTTTGACAGCAAGCAGCCTGAGCCAGCTGCATGATCTGATCTATAAACGCAGCGGTAAAATTACATTGCTTCATGGCTGCACGGCCCATTATTATCAGCGCGCTAAAAACATCTCGCCGATGCTTCATTGACGTCCTACATTACAGTTGAGAAGGCCATCAGCCCAAAGAATAAGCCACCTTGATTCTTCAATCTTAAACCTGCTATTCCTATTAAAAAATATGCGCTTCGCCAGAATTTATTCACTGAGCCTGCTGTACCGATTATTGCAATTGCAGAAAATTTTCTGCGCTGCACGTGCAGCAAAGGCTGTCTTTGATCTAAATTATTTAAATTCAAAAATCAAATTTGAGAACCAAGGCGTTCATTCTTGATAAATTCTGAATTTTAAAATCTAATATTTTCAGTATGTTACAAAATTAGTGTAAATACTCGACTAAAGCATTAATGCAAGTTCGCTTGAGACTGCATATTGTTAAAAAAATGACCAAAAGCAATACAGACATGGAGTTTCTGAAATGGTTAGTGCATATGATGAATTGCCACGGACACCGGCGAATTTTGTTGCCTTATCGCCATTGCGCTATTTAGAGCGCGCGGCTTATATTTATCCGCACCAAGATGCCATTATCCATGGTTCGCGTCATATCAGCTGGCGGGAAACGTATCAGCGCTGCTGCCAATTCGCGCATCAGCTGCAGCAGCTGGGCATTGGTAAAAATGACACCGTATCGGTGCTTTTGCCGAACACGCCTGCGATGATCGAAGCGCATTTTGCGGTACCGATGGCAGGCGCTGTGCTGAATACCATCAATACCCGCTTAGATGCAAAAACCATTGCATTCATGCTTGAACATGCAGAAACCAAAGTGCTTCTGGTCGATCCTGAATTTGCGGCAGTCGCTCAAGAAGCGCTGGCTTTCGTCAATCAGGATATTTTTGTAATTGATGTGGATGACGCTGAATATCAAGAAGCCAGTCCAGCGCCAATTGGTCAAGTTGAATATGAAAACTGGCTGTCAGAGGGCAATCCGCATTTTGAATGGCATTTGCCGCAGGATGAATGGGATGCCATCAGCCTGAATTACACCTCCGGCACCACAGGCAACCCGAAAGGCGTGGTCTATCATCACCGCGGCGCCTATATTAACGCAGCCAGCAATATCATCGCCTGCGGCATGACACCGCGTGCAACCTATTTATGGACGCTGCCGCTGTTTCATTGCAATGGCTGGTGTTTTGCATGGACCATCGCAGCCAATGGCGGCACCAACATCTGCCTGCGCAAAGTCGATCCTGAGCTGATTTATAAACTCATTGCCGAACACAAAGTGGACTACTTCTGCGGCGCGCCAATTGTCTTGTCGATGCTGATCAATACCCCTGAAGAGAAAAAAGTCAAAATTGATCACCGTGTAGAAGTGATGGTCGCGGGTGCAGCGCCTCCTGCAGCCATCATTGAAGGCATGCGCAATATCGGCATCAATGTCACCCACGTTTACGGTTTAACTGAAACCTATGGCCCGTCTGCACTGTGCGCTTCACAAGCTGGATGGTCAGACTTGTCTATTCAGGAACAGGCGCAGCTGCATTCGCGCCAAGGCGTACCATATCCGCTGCAGGACGGCATGAAAGTCATTGATCCTGAAACCATGCTGCCCGTTCCGCATGACGGTAAAACCATGGGCGAGATTATGTTCCGAGGCAACATTGTCATGAAGGGCTATCTGAAAAACCCTAACGCGACAGCGGAAGCCTTTGCAGGCGGCTGGTTCCACACTGGAGATTTAGCTGTTTGCCAGCCGGATGGCTATGCCAAAATTACTGACCGCTCGAAAGATGTGATTATTTCTGGCGGTGAAAATATTTCCTCCTTAGAAGTCGAGGAAGTGCTGTACCAGCATCCTGCTGTATTAACAGCCGCAGTTGTTGCCAAGCCTGATCCGCGCTGGCAGGAAGTGCCTTGCGCTTTCATTGAGCTGAAAACCGGCAAAGAAGCGAGCCCCGAAGAGATTATTGAGTTCTGCAAGCAACATCTTGCACGCTTTAAAGTGCCAAAAGATGTGGTGATTACTGAAATTCCTAAAACCTCCACCGGCAAACTGCAGAAATTTATTTTGCGCGACTGGGCAAAAGAGCGTGCAAATACTGAGTTAAGCTAGTGTTGCCGCAATGCCTTTTTTAACGCATAAAGAAAGGCATTGCTAAAGATGCAGCGATAAATAATATGCAATAAAAAACGGCTCAAAAGAGCCGTTTTTTATTGCATAACGAAAATTAATTATCTGAAATTAAGGCCACTTGCTGCAGATAGTTAAACATCTTCAACTTAGATGCACTCACCTCTTCCTCAGGCGCTTGATTTTTAAGATCACGGTGCACACGGAGATAATGCTGGCGTAAAGTATGACGTTCTGTCGCATTATACGTTTTGGTAAACTCATTAATCGCAGGGTCGCCATCTTTAACAATACGCTCTACCCAACGCTGTAGCTGTGCTGTTTTTTTCAGCCCTTGTTTCGGGGTTAGATATGACAAAATGACCGTTTCATCTTCATTACGCAACAGTTTACCAATACGTAAAAATTGACGGCGGCGCGCTTCATGTGACGTAATCTGCTGCACATCGAGCAGCGCTTCAATTAAACGCTCTTCAACAGGCAGATTTTTAATTTGTTTCGCACTTAGCTCAGCCAGCTGTGAGCCTAAAGCAGCCATACGCTGAACAGCTTTTTTCTGTTCGGTTTTACTTGCACGTCCTTCTAAAGAATCAAAATCTTCATCAGTTAAGCTCTTCGATCGACTTGCCACGATTAATCTGCCTCGTAAAATTTCGCTGCGAAAAGTGCTTGAACTTCAGATAAAGCTTTTTCTTCATCTGCGCCTTCAATCACTATCCGTAAAGTTGTGCCCTTGCCAGCACCAAGCATCAGCAGGGACATAATATTTTTTGCATCTACCAATTTATCACCTTTGCCGATCTGAATCGATGAGCTGAATTTTGTGGTGACTTCAATCAGTTTGCCAGACGCACGCGCATGTAAACCTAGTTTATTAATTACGTCAACAGTTGTGTCTATCATGACCAGTGCTTCATTTCTCTATGTAAGACCTGAATAGACCATTTTGCCTCAAGGGCTTTTTTTAGTCTATCCACAATATAAACAGAACGATGCTGTCCTCCAGTGCATCCAATCGAGACCGTCATATAGTGACGGTGGCCTTCTGAAAATGCCGGCAGCCATTTGTCCAAAAAATGATAAATGTCCTGAAACATTTCTTCAGTCTGAGGGCTTTGTTCTAAAAATTTCTGTACAGGCTCATCCAAGCCTGAATATTTTCTTAATTCTAAATCCCAATGCGGGTTCGGCAGATGCCGTACATCAAAAACGTAGTCTGCATCCAGCGGGATGCCATGCTTAAAGCCAAAAGACTGCAAAATTAAAATCAGATTATCGGCTTGCCCCAGCTTCGTCAGCAGCACATGCTTTAAATCATGCACGCTTTTATCGGTGGTATCAATATGCACGGTTGAGCGCATTTGAATAGGCAGCAGCAGCGATTTCTCTTCCTGAATGCATTCATTCAGGCTTTTAAAACGGCTGGATAATGGATGCGGGCGGCGCGAAGCGCTGAACCGTGAAATCAGCTCCTGATCCCGCGTGGTCAGGTAAATAATATCGACCGAACCGTGGCGCTGCAGCTGCTGAAAGACTTGATCGAATTCCTGCAGGTCTGCCCGCGTGCTGCGCACATCCACACCCAAGGCCAGCTGCTCAAGGTTGTTTTCCTTGTCCAGCTTTTCCACAATTTCCGGCAGCAACGCCAAAGGCAAATTATCTATACAGTAATAGCCAAGATCTTCAAGCACCTGCAGCGCAGAACTTTTCCCAGAACCAGATTGACCTGTAACAATTAAAATGCGTTTCATTGCATGACTGCCCTATGTTGCGCTAAGAAGCGGGATATTTCACCTGCAGGTTATCGATGAGGCGTGTTGCACCTAATTTTACAGCCACAAACAGCACCAGATCTTCATTAAACTGTTCAATCTTTTGAAGTTCTGTCGTTCTGGCTTCTACATAGTCCACAACAAAGCCTGCCTCTGTCAAGGCTGTTTTCATCTCTGCTAACACTTCAGATAAGGCTTTCCCTAACAGCAGGGCCTGCTCTGCCGCTTTCAGCGTTTTATAAATGACTGGCGCTTTCTCGCGGTTTTCTGCACTTAAATAGCCATTGCGCGAGCTGAGCGCCAAACCGTCTTCCGCACGGGTAATCGGCACGCCTATCACTTCCAGCGGAATATTCAGGTCACGTACAAACTGACGGATGACCGCCAGCTGCTGATAATCTTTTTGACCAAAGAAAGCATAGTTCGGCTGCACGATATTGAATAGCTTCGTCACCACCACAGCCACACCGTCGAAATGGCCTGGGCGCTGTGAACCGCATAAATCATCGGTGATGCCGCCAACTGAAATATTGGTCAAACGCGGCTTTTTACCATACATCTGCTCAACACTTGGGGCAAAAACAATATCGCAGCCTGCATCAGCCAGCAAACGCTGATCCTGCTCTAATGTACGCGGATAGCTGTCAAAATCTTCATTGGGTCCAAACTGAATCGGATTCACAAAAATGCTGACCACGACAATATCGCAAAGCTGGCGCGCTTCACGCACAAGGTTCAAGTGACCTTCGTGCAAATTCCCCATCGTCGGCACAAAACCGATAATTTTACGGGCTGCCCGGGATGGATTCAGTGATGCCGCTAAACCTTGGATGGTTGTTTCAGTTTTCATGTTTTACAGCTCAATTTGGAAAGTATGTTCTTTGGCTGGGAATGTTCCGGCCAAAACTGCGTCATGATAAGCTTTGAACGCATCGACAATCGCAGTTTCACCCGCTTGCTCTTTCATAAAATTACGGACAAATTTGGCCACATGGCTAAAGTTCAGCCCCAGCATATCCTGTACAACCAGCACTTGCCCATCAGTTTCCGCACCCGCGCCTATACCAATTACAGGAGTATTCGGGAACAGTCCGCTGATTTCCTTGCCGACTTGCGCAGGAACGCATTCCAGCAGCAAAACAGCCGCACCCGCCTCAACCACAGCCTTACAGTCAGCAATCAGCTGATCTGCAGCAGCACGTGTACGCGCCTGTACTTTATAGCCACCAAAGACATGCACAGACTGTGGCGTCAGGCCTAAATGCACACATACCGGAATACCATTTCGGGTCAGTACTTGCACAGTTTCAGCCAGCCATGCCCCGCCTTCCAGCTTCACCATATGCGCGCCCGCCTGCATGATCGTTTTAGAGCTGATCAATGCATCATTCAGGGTGGCATAGCTCATAAACGGCAAGTCCGTTAAAATGAATGCATGCGAATTTCCGCGGCGCACTGCGGCTGTATGATAGGCCATATCGCTGACATTCACAGGCAGCGTCGAATCACAGCCTTGAATCGTCATACCTAAAGAATCGCCGACCAAAATGGTATCAATCTCAGCGACTTCCATAGCTTTCGCCATGCTTGCATCATAGCAAGTCAGGCAGGAGAATTTGCGGCCTTCCGCTTTAAATTTTCTTAAGTCACTTAGACTAATCATCCCGATGTTCCTCTTATGGCCTATCTTTTAGCCATTAAACATTTTAAATCTTCGCCCAGTTTCCAGCATCCAAAACATCAAGTGAAGGGTGCTTTAAAATAGGCAAATCTTTTAATAATTGTCCTTTCAGTTGCAGCTCCGCATCCAAATCCAAGAGCGGAATCAACACAAAATCACGCTCCATGACACCGATATGCGGCACAGTCAGGCGTTCATTTTGAATCTGTTCCTGACCGTACATCAGCAAATCCAAATCCAATGTACGCTCTCCCCAGCGGCGCAGGCGTACTCGGCCAGATTCCTGCTCAAAACGCTGCAATTCATCCAACAAGGCCAAAGGCGCCAAATCGGTAACCAGCTGCACAGCCGCATTTAAATAGTTCGGCTGATCCTGCGGCCCCATTGGCGGACTTTGGTAGAGTTTAGAAACTTTTACTGGCCCCAAGGCTGCAATTTTATGTACAGCTTCAGTCAGAATTTGAAGCGAGTCCCCTAAGTTGCTGCCAAGTCCAATATATGTCACTGCACTCATTGCGTAGGTCCAAAAACCACTTGGCTCAAATCACGCTGAACACGCTTGCGCTTTAAGATAGGATGATCTGCGCCAATACCGTCCGCAGACACGGCAGCAGGCGGACGGCGGCCATCTGAAGAATTCTTCGGCTTACGGGTCCTGCGGCTGCGCGGCTCAGGCTCATTCACCAAAGGTTCAATTTCGGCCTGCTGAATAGAGGCATTTGCTTTAGTATCTTCAGCAGAAGCCTGAGATGCTTTGCGGCGGCTCTTGGCGCGCTGACGGTTATACTCCGAAATAGCCCGTTCTTTTTCATCCGCAGAGAGGGTTTGATAGTTATCCCACCAAATGCCCATGCCCTGTGTCTCTTTATCTCCGGATTTTTCACGCAGCAGCAGGAAGTCAAAGCCTGCACGGAAACGCGCATGGCTGGATAATGCTTCGATCTGCTGCGGTTTTGGATTCAGCAAACGGGTCTGCATTTCCCAAACTTCACGAATAAATGTTTCTGCAAAACGCGGAATGACAGTACGGGTCGCCTGACGCTTCAATACATCCAAACCTGCTTGCGCCCGGGCTTCTGCAGGCACTGCACCTTTGCTTGAATAAAATTCACAGCGTTCAAGGAATGGCTTCCACAGCAATACCGCATAGAAAAATGCCGGATTGATCGTTTTTCCGATGGAAATACGCTGATCTGTATTTTTCGCAGCGCGTTCAATAAATGGGGTAATTACCGGCGGTATATCCGCAAATAACTGATGCCAAATGCCAAAATCAATCAGCATTGGCATGACACGGTTTAAATGCCCCATCGTAAACAGCTTCTGCGACTCATCATACAAACGGTGTGGCGATACATCCCGCAGCAGCTGAGTCACTTCAGGGGTGAAAATATCTAATATTTTCTTATCAATACTGAAATTAAGCTTGGCGGCAAACCGCAGTGTCCGCAGCATCCGCACAGGATCTTCTTCAAAGCGCTGCATCGGATCGCCCAGCAAACGCAATGTTTTATGTTTTATGTCATCTACAGCATTGCAAAAATCCAGCACTTCATTTTTACGCGGCTGGTAATACAGCGCATTGATCGAAAAGTCCCGGCGTACAAAATCTTGCTCGATGGTTCCCCAGTTGTTGTCCCGCAGGATCATGCCCGAAGCAGATGTCACCTCTTTTTTAGGCGGCGCGCGAAAAGTCGCGACTTCAATCAGTTCACGGCCAGAATAGACATGAGCGAGCTCGAAACGGCGGCCGATAATACGGCAGCGACGTCCGAAAACTTCTTTCACTTGAGATGGCGTTGCATTGGTGACCGCATCATAATCCTTCGGATTTAGACCTAACATTAAGTCACGAACACCGCCGCCGACGATATAAGCTTCATAGCCTGCCTTGGTTAAGGCATCAATCACATCTAAAATGGAAGAAGGTAATTGTGCAGTTGATAAACCGCATTTTGACGCGTGCAAAGTTTGCAAAAGACGCTGTCTCCTACGTCTGAACGTAAAATCTTAAGATGACGCTAATCATATCTCTAACACAATCAAAGGGCAATTTGATTCTCCTGTTCAAAGACTCAACAGAGGCCGCATTGTTTAGATATTCAAGGCTTACAATGCCAGCCGGTCTTTATTTTTTGCGTAAATGGCGGGGCCAATCCCTTTGACCGCTTGAATATCTTCAATATTTTTAAATTTTCCATTTTTGCTTCGGTATTCAACAATCGCTTCAGCTTTTTTTTGACCGATACCGCTGAGCTGCTGAAATTGCGCAGCATCCGCAGAGTTCAGTCTAATTTTATCACTGCTGGTGGAAGGCGCCAGCGCCGGTTTTGATAAATAATGATTTTGGGATGCCGATGCTGCGGCACGATTGGCGGCGATACGGCTTTCAGCAGCGCTGTTCAGCTGCTGATCTTTTGCCTGCTGTTCAGACTTCCATTGCTGATAAGACCCATTGGATGGCGATGCGGCATGTGTCCAAGACATGCTGATGCTCGCCAGCAGCATCAGCAGATAGAGCTGAAATTTATTCAAGTTGCGGTGTTTCATCGAAAGCCTGCTGTTTAAATTGTTGTTTTGCCTGTTCCCAAAGCTGATCCATCTCAGCCAGCGACAAGTCTTGTATATTTTTATTCTGCAATTTGGCCTGCGCTTCAATATATGCAAAACGGCTTCTGAATTTATGAACCGTTCCCAATAAGGCCATTTCACTGGAAACGCCAAGTTTACGGCCGATATTCACCAGTGAAAATATGCAATCTCCAAATTCTTCTATAATTTCGTCGGATTGTTGACGTTTCAGCGCGTGTTTGAACTCGCTTAGTTCTTCTTCCAATTTGGCATAGGCATCTTCAACATCCGCAAAATCAAAGCCAATCTGTGCAGCATTTTTCTGAATTTCTTCCGCCTGCTGCAAGGCTGGGCCATGCTTGACCTGATCCAAGCGTGACATATTTTTTCCCTGCTTTTCATTGCGCTTTATCTCTTGCCATAAAACAGACACATCTTCAGCGCTGAGTTTAGAGAACTGCTCACTCTGGAATACATGCGGATGCCGCCGGATCAATTTATCTGAAATTGCCTGCACGACATCCTGAAAATCAAAAGCGCCGCGCTCACTGTACATCTGTGACTGAAAAACCACCTGCAGCAGCAAATCACCCAATTCATCACGGACTTCATGCGCTGTTCCGCCGCGCACGGCGGCCTCAACCTCATAGGCTTCTTCAATTGCATACCGTGTTAAGGACTCTGGCGTCTGCTGCTGATCCCAAGGGCACTTTTCACGCAATTCACGCATAATATTCAACAGCTGTTCCATAGTGCACCTCAGTGATTTGCAAGATTTATTTATGTGGCAGTACATTCTTTCATCAATGGAATTTGCTATGCTCTGCGCATCAATGAAAAAAAACAAGGAGAAGAATAACATGCTCAGCATCTTGATCAGCGGGGCAGCGCAAGGAATCGGCGCGGCTGCAGCAAAACTGTTTTACCAGCAGGGCTACAAAGTCGGCATTTATGATATTAATACCGTTCAGGCCCAGCAGCTTGCACAGCAATTGGGCCCTAACGCCAAGGCGGGCTTGCTGGATGTGTCCAATATTCAGCATTGGCAGAATGCGCTGGAAGAATTTACGCAATGGGCCGGCGGCTTGAATATTTTAGTCAACAATGCCGGCATTCTGTATTCAGGCCCATTTGAAGATACAGATTTGATATCGCATCACCGCACCATTGACATCAATGTGAAGGGCGTCATTAACGGCTGTCACAGCGCATTGCCTTATTTGAAGAAAGCGGCATTTGCACGGGTCATCAACTTATCTTCAGCTTCTGCTATTTATGGTCAAGCCGATTTAGCCTCGTACTCCGCCAGCAAATTTGCAGTCCGCGGCTTGACCGAAAGCTTGGATATAGAATGGCTAAAGCATGGCATACGGGTGCTGGATGTGATGCCGTTATTTGTACAGACTGCGATGGTGAAAGACATGAATGCAGAAAGCATTCATAAGATGGGGGTCAGCTTATCGCCGGAAGATGTGGCTGCAGAGATTATCAGCTTAGCCGAACTGAAAGCCAATCTACTGACTCCGACCCACCGCCCTGTCGGATTGAAAACCAAAGTGATGTTCGGGCTATCCAATATCAGCCCGCAATTTGTAAATCGCATCAGCAATTTATGGATTGCTAAAAAATAATCCACCTTACAAAAACAGTTCAATTCGCCAAATAAAAAACCGCCATATGGCGGTTTTTTATCAACACTGAATAAGATTAGCGCTTGAATTTTTTCTCGGCTTTTTTGAACTTCTGAACATAACGGCGTTTACGCGCAGCCACTCGCTCATCAATCATTGATTTACGGCCTTCAAACGGGTTTTCAGAGGTTTTAAATTCAATACGGACCGGTGTGCCTTCAAGCTTATACACTTTACGGAACACGTTTTCTAAATAACGGCGGTAATCTGCAGGGGTTTTATCCACTTTGTTACCATGCACCACAATCGTCGGCGGATTTTGTCCACCCATGTGCGCATAACGCATTTTAATCCGGCGTCCGCCCACCATCGGCGGCTGATGCGCTTCTGTGGCATCACTCAAAATCTGCGTAATTTTGGCAGGTGAAACTTTCAAATGAGAAGAATCATAAGCGCGGTGGATCGATGGATAAAGATCTCCCACACCAGTACCGTGCAATGCAGAAATCAAATGCACTTTGGCCCAAGGAATAAAGTCAAAACGGCGGTCAACATCAAGCTTGCATTGCTTACGGTCATATTCCGTCATGTTATCCCATTTGTTAATGGCAATGACCATGGCGCGGCCCGCTTCTAAAGCATAGCCGATCAAATGCAGATCCTGCTCCACCACACCTTCGCGGGCATCCAGAACAACCACAATCACATGTGCGTCTTTAATGGCTTGCAGTGTTTTTACAATTGAGAATTTCTCAATCATTTCATCCACTTTGCCTTTACGGCGCACACCGGCAGTATCAATTAAGGTGTACTGACGGCCATCACGCTCATAGGGAATATAAATCGAGTCACGGGTTGTGCCTGGTTCATCAAACGCAACCACACGCTCCTCACCCAGCAAACGGTTCACCAGCGTTGACTTGCCCACGTTTGGACGGCCAATGATGGCTAAACGCAAGCCTGTCGCTTTATCGTGCGCGGCTTCATCTTCATCTTCCGGCACTTCTGAAAGAACATCTTCCAGCATTTGCTGCACACCGCGGCCATGGCTGGCTGCCACTTGCATCGGTTCGCCCATGCCCAGCTTATAAAACTCAACCAGCGCAGCTTCTGCATGCACGCCATCGACTTTATTGGCAACAAGATAAACTTTTTTGCCCAGTGTCCGCAGTTCACGCGCAATCTGTTCATCTGAAGCCAGCAAACCTGCGCGGGCATCGACTACAAATACAATAATATCGGCTTCATTAATGGCTGTTTTAGACTGCTCCGCCATATACGAATCAATGCCGCCTTCATTTTCGCCGATACCGCCGGTATCAACCACAATGAATGATTTGTTTTGGAATACGGCATCACCGTATTTCCGGTCACGGGTAAGACCGGCAAAATCAGCAACGAGAGCATCACGGCTTTTGGTTATCTGGTTAAACAACGTTGATTTTCCGACGTTCGGACGACCAATGAGCGCAATTACGGGTTTCATAGATTAACCTTTATTCAAGATCAGCCAGTTTGGTCTGGTCTGAACATCAGAAAGTATTGGAAGAATAAGGATTAGGACAAATGCCTAAATAAAAAACACGGGGCATTGAATGTTCAATCCCCCGCGTTCAAAAAATACGGTTGCACTTATTTTAACATAAGCTGCAAAAATTAACGATTCTGCCAAACACTCATCGCGCCTTTACGTGTAGACACATAAAGCTGATTGTCAATCACACGCAATGTGCGCACTTCACCGCTGGTTTTAGAACGGCCAATAATCGTGCCCGTGCTCGGATCAATTAAATGCAGAACGCCATCTAAATCACCAACCACCAAATCATTGCCCAGCATGACTGGATTGCTCAGCTGACGGTTCAGCAATTGGTCATTTTCCCACAGCTTATTGCCTGTGGTAATTTCATAGGCGGTAATTTTGCCGTCGGTTTGCGCTACAAACACGCCATTGCCTTTAACTTCCGGACGCTGAATGCTGCTGGCGTCTTCACTCCAAATCACTTGCTGTGAAGCCAGATCCAGCACAGTCACTTGACCTTGATAGCTGGTTGTCACAACAAACTGTCCAGCCACTGCAGGCTCGCCATCAATATCAATCAAACGCTGAATGTCAGAACGTCCTTCAGAGACAGCAACACGGCGCTGCATTTTTGGCGCGCCGCTGACGGCATCAATGGCGTAGATATAAGCATTTGCAGAGGCAATTAAAACATTGCGGGCATCTAAAGCGACAGGCGCCGCTTGACCGCGCAGACTGAACTGCACATTCGGCAAATTATAGGTCCAAGCCTGCTTGCCGGTTTCCACCTCATGCGCAAAGACAGTGCCGTCATTCGCTACCGTAATCACACGGCCGGCATGAATTAAAGATGGAGCAAGAATAGCGCCAGACAATTGCGCAGTCCACTTTGTTTCACCTGTTGCCTGATCCAAAGCAAACAATTGACCCTTGCTGTTGCCAACAATAACCAGCCCATCTTTGGCTTCAACACCTGAGCTTAAGCCCAGTTTCGAAATTTTCTTTTGCCAAAGGCGCTGTTTGCCTTGATAGGCCTCAACCTCCCCATTCGGATTAATGACAAAAATCACGCCATTATCTACATCCAAACGCATGCGCAGCGGATCTGCTTCATCAGTAGAAGCGACATTCTGAGAAAATACAGGTACCAGTGTTTTCGCCTGTTCAAGTTTTGGCAAAGGGCTCGGTTTTGCCTCTTCCACTTTGACGCCTTTATTTGCACAGCCTGCAAGCGCAAGCGTTAAAACTGTCAGTGCACACGTAATTTTGTATTTTCTATTCATTCAGTTTCTTCCACTTGTGTCTCTAAAATCGGACGTTCGACTTCAGGATCATCGACTAAAACGCCTACACTTTCGAGTTTAATTTGTAAAATTTGACGCTCTTCTTTACGTTCAATCAACGCATTCCATGCACTTTGATATACTTTTTTAGCATTTTCAATATCATTTTTGGCAACATAAACATCACCGCGCGCTTCATCAGCCGTTGCTTTAAAAGCAGGATCATTGACTGCATCTAAGGTTTTCAGCGCTTCATCATATTTCTTTTGCGCCAGCTGCGCATAAGCCAAACGCAGTTTCACAATTTTAGCCAAGCCGTCATCGCCCGCTTTAACATTTTCAACTTTTTTCAATGCTTTTTCAGCGCTGGCATAATCCGCTTTATCATACGCCAATTTAGCCATCACCAATTGCGCCTGAACCGCCTGAGGCGAATCCGGCGACTCTTTCATAATACTGTCAGCAGCAGTCGACAGCTGTGAAAAAGCATCGCCTTGCGCTGACTTTGCGCTGTCCATCAGCTGCTGCACTTTGGCGGTCTCAGTTTGAGACGCAGCCAAATTTTTCTTTTGCCAATATTCCCATCCGAAAAAGGCAATCAACGCAATTAAAATCCCGCTAATAATGGCTGAGCCATACTTTTTAGAGAAAGATTTTAAACTATCAAGTTGTTCATCATCACTTAACGCGCTCATTTGACGACCCTTTTCCTTATGTTTTATGGCTTATTTTGAAGAAAGTTTTTCAATGATAAATGGCACAAAGCCATCTACCGCAACTTCGGCTTGTTCAGCTGTCGCCAGCTCTTTCACCAGAACCTGCTGTACAGCCTGTTCACGCTCGCCAAAAATAATGGCATACACTGCGCCGGCTTGATCAGCTTTTTTCATTTGCGACTTCATTGAACCTTGCGAACCGACTTTCAGGCGGATGGCACTGCCTGCAGCTTCCAGCTGATCACGGATCTGCTCGGCTAAAACCAGCGCTTTGCCCTGTGTAGAAGGGTCTGATACCAAAAAGATTTCACAGTCCCGTACTGGAGTATTGTCTTCGACTTGTTCTAAAAGCAGAAGCAGCCGCTCCATACCCATTGCAAAACCAACAGCAGGCACCGTTTGATCTGCCTTGCCTTTGAGCTGACCAACCAAGCCGTCATAGCGGCCGCCAGCACACACTGTGCCTTGCGAACCCAGCAGCGTGGTTGTCCATTCAAAAACAGTCTTGTTGTAATAATCCAGACCGCGAACCAATTTCTGATTAATCACAAACTTCACGCCTGCGTCATTCAAATACTGCTGCAATTGCGCAAAATGACTCATGGTGTCTTCACCCATAAAGTCGTGAAGTTTTGGCGCATTTTCCAAAATAGATTGGGTCTTCGCATCTTTTGAATCCAAGATACGTAATGGATTCGTGCTTAAACGGCGCTGAGAATCTTCATCTAAATCTGCTTTATGTGATTCTAAGAATTCAACCAAGGCTGCACGGTAAGCTGCGCGCTCATCCGACTCACCCAAAGTATTCAGCTCAAGCTGAACTTTATCTGCAACGCCCATGCGCTTCCACAAACGCGCAGTCATCAAAATCAACTCAGCGTCTTGATCCGGCGTCGCAACACCAAAAGTTTCTACGCCAAACTGATGGAATTGGCGGTAACGGCCTTTTTGCGGTTTTTCATAGCGGAACATTGGCCCCACATACCAAACGCGTGGCGCCGCGCCGCGCAGCAGATTGTGTTCCAGCATCGCGCGAACACAGCCAGCCGTGCCTTCCGGACGCAAAGTCAAAGACTCAGGCGGGTTGCCTTTATCCAAGAAAGTATACATTTCTTTTTCGACGATATCGGTCGCATCACCGATAGAGCGTTTAAACAGATTGGTCTGCTCAACAATCGGCAAGCGGATTTGCTGATAGCCATAAGCATCCATTAATGATGCCAAATGCTGCTCAAGACGTCTCCACGCAGGTGTTTGCGTTGGAAGGATATCGTTAAAACCTTTAATTGCGACAATTGAACTCATGATTTACTGCGTATAATTTCTTTAGATTTTGCTTCTTCAAGCGCCTTAACTCGTTGACGAACCATTGTTTCGATTTCATCAACCAACTGATTTGTGTCAATTAAATGACTTTTCTCGCCATTACGATACACGAGTGAGCGCGGACTTGCACCTACCACGCCAATATCGGCTTCTTTGGCTTCGCCGGGACCATTGACCTTGCAGCCAATGACCGAGACATCCATTGGGGTACGAATATCTTCCAACCGTTCTTCCAATGACTGCATGACTTTAATCACGTTAAATTCTTGACGTGAACAGCTTGGGCAGGCAATAAAGTTGATGCCGTTAGAACGCAGGCTCAATGACTTTAAAATATCAAAACCGATTTTAACTTCTTCTTCAGGCTCTGCCGCCAATGAAATACGCATGGTATCGCCAATGCCTTCCATCAGCAGACCGCCCAAAGCAATCGCTGACTTTACAGAACCTGTGCGGTATACACCGGCTTCAGTCACGCCTAAATGCAGCGGATTATCAATCTGCGCTGACAGCAACCGGTAAGCATCCATGGTTAAAAATACATTCGATGCCTTGACTGATATTTTAAACTCCTGAAAATCCAAGCGGTCTAAAATATCAATATGGCGCATGGCGGATTCAAGCAAGGCTTGACCCGTAGGTTCACCGTATTTTTTTTGAATATCTTTTTCCAAGGAGCCAGCATTAACACCGATGCGCATGGAAATATCGTTATGTCTGGCTGCAGCGACAACTTCACGGATTTTTGCTTCTGAACCGATATTGCCCGGATTAATACGCAGGCAGTCTGCGCCCAAATCTGCTACACGCAGCGCAATTTTATAATCAAAATGAATGTCCGCAACCAATGGCACAGTCACGCGTTTGCGAATTTCACCAAAGGCTTCCGCGGCGTCCATGCTGGGCACAGAAACACGCATGATATCTGCGCCGACATCAGCACAGCGCTGAATCTGCGCAACGGTGGCATCAACATCACAGGTTTCAGTATTGGTCATACTCTGAATGCTGATTGGCGCATCGCCGCCGACGTAAACGGAACCGACACGGATTTTACGGGTTGGACGGCGCTTTATTGGATTTACAATCATGGTTTCACTCTGCCCTCAGCCATTAACGTGATAAACGGAAATCTGCTTTGCCGTTTACGGTATATGGTGACAATGAAATCGCTTCATTATTTAAACTTAATGACACAGCAGCGGCATCATCCAAACGGATTTGGAAAGGCGGCTCACCCGACAGGTTCAGCGTAGACGCCTGACGCCCTGTCGCTAAAACTTTTCCGGTTGAATCCACAATATGCACAGATGTTGGATGGCTGAATTGCAGGGCCAATTGATCCCCTGATGCTGCTGCGCCATTCTCTAAATTTAAAACCTGCACTTCCGATGATTGAGAAGCATCTGCAGCATCCGTACTCGAGCTGTCCGACATGTTTTGAACAACAGACATCAATATCGCCAGAACAGCAATAACAGCCGCTGCGATTAAGCCGCGTTTCAGCCATTTACGGTTGCGGTCACGGTTTGAACCAGGCAGCTTACCCATAATTTTAATGGGCGAATTATTCAATGCATGGTTCGGCAGCATGCCCGTATCATTGGCGTAGATTTCATCAAAACGCTGGATAATATTGGTTGCATCAACCTTTAAGAATTTAGCGTATGTCCGGTAGTAACCCTTGATAAATGTTGCTTCTGGCAGTGATTTATAATCATCCTGCTCCAGTGCGGTCAGCGTTTTCACAGGAATATTCAATTCCTTCGCCGCATCATCCAGCTCCAGCTTTTGAGCAATGCGGATCTGACGCAAGTACTCGCCTGGGCGCTGTACATTTCCTAACGCATTTGGAGCTACGCTCGAAGTATTCGATTGCGGTGAATTAGGATTTACTTCCATACGGCCTCAGTACTGTACTGTAATTGCAAATAACGCTGGTATTCAGGGCTTTGCGGATAAAGCGCACGCAGCTGATTCACCAGCTCCTGCATCCCCATTTTGTCCCCATTCGCACGCGCAGTGCGTATACCGATCCAAAGCGCCCGGGCGCCTTGGTTCTGTTGTCCCACTGCACGCACGAACTGTTCATACATTTGCGTAGCGGCAGCGTTTTGCTGGTTCAAATAAAAAATTTCCGCCAACTCTAACATTGAAACATAGGAATCACGATTGGCTTGCAAAGCCTGTTTGAATGTTTTTTCAGCATTCGCAACATCGCCCAGTTTCAAGTAAATTCGGCCTGCGTTTTCAAGCGACCGCGCACGCTGATCATAGCCTAAAGTGGCGCCAGCGATGGTCAATTGCTCAAGCGCGTCATTATAGCGCTCAACTTGATACAAATACGTACCATAGTTGTTACGCGCCTGTGCATTTTTAGGCTCTATAGAAATTGCACGGCGGAAATATCCGTCCGCTTTTTCCATATTCAGCTTGCTGCCTTCCTGCTGCAGCAAAACGCCCATCATCATATTGGCCTGCGCATCACGCGGATTCTGTTCCAGCGACTGATCCAGAGCGCGCTTAGCCGCATCCAGATCACCTGATTTAATATATTCAACTGCCAATTGAGTGCGTACTTTAGCGGCTTTTTCCGGATCTTTTTTGCTCAATGTTTGTGGTGTCTGACATGCCGTCAGCATCGCCGCTGATAAACAAAAAGACGTAATAAAAGCAAATTTGCACGTTAAGGTTCTCAATTGACTGCCTCTTTATTATCCTTGCGAGCGCAGAATCTCGTTTTGCTGCGCCACTTTTTTCTTCCACTGCTCTGCGCGGCGGGTACGGTCTGCAACTTGCCCCACAAGCTGTCCGCACGCAGCATCAATATCATCACCGCGTGTCTGACGAATCGTACACACAAAACCGGCATCAGACAAAGTTTTTTGGAAAGAAATGATCCGGTTACGGCTTGAGCGGCCATATGGCGCATGCGGAAATGGATTAAATGGAATTAAATTGATTTTGCTTGGTAAATTTTTCAGCAGCCTAATCATTTGCTGTGCATGTTCAGGATGGTCATTCACGCCATCCAGCATCACATATTCAATGGTGACATGCTTACGCGAGCTTTCATTGCCGTCTTTGGCAATATAGCGCTGACAAGCCGCAATGAGCTGTTCCAGCGGATACTTTTTATTGATCGGCACCAATTCATTGCGCAGCTCGTCATTTGGCGCATGCAGTGAAATTGCCAAAGCTACATCAATATCTTTCACCATTTGATCAATTTTAGGCACAACACCAGACGTTGACAGCGTCACACGGCGTTTTGACATGCCGTATGCGAAATCATCCAGCATGGTGCGCATAGAGTTCAGTACAGCATCATAGTTCAGCAACGGTTCACCCATGCCCATCATGACGACATTCGTCACTGAACGTTCGCGCTCAAGCACAGGCACGTCTTCCATATATGAATAGTTGGCCATCCACAGCTGGCCAATAATTTCCGCTTGGCTCAAATCACGCTGGAATCCTTGCTTGCCCGTCGAACAGAACGAACAGTCCAGCGCACAGCCGACTTGCGAGGAAATGCATAAAGTCCGGCGTAAACCGCTGCGGTGTTCAGCAGGAATCAGCACCGTTTCAACCAGTGACCCTTCACCATCCCCGACACGGAATACCCATTTTCGGGTGCCGTCTTTTGAATAGTTTTTATGCACCACTTCCGGCGCTTTAATTTCACAAATCTTTTCTAATTTTTCACGCAGTTTGCCTGAGATATTAGTCATCTGCGCAAAATCAGTCACAAAGAACTGGTGAATCCACTTCATCACCTGCCCTGCACGGAACTTTTTTTCGCCCATGTCTTCGAAGAATTTTTCCATTTGCGGGCGCGACATGCCAAGTAAGTTCACTTTCTCCACAGCAATTTGCTGTGCAGGAGCGGATGGAGATTGCAGCTGTTCAGCCGAAACTGCAGATACAGCGACTACTTCAGTACTCATGTGTATTACCTAAACCATGTCTAAAGATGAAAGGAGAAGCTCAAAAAAAGAGCAAAGCTTTATTCAGAGAATAAAAAAACCAGATAAGTATAATAACACTTATCTGGTTTGAATACTTCGAATTAACGAGTACGCGGAGCAATCTCAGTTTGAGCGAAGAAGTAGTTCACTTCACGGTCAGCAGAGGCTACAGAGTCAGAACCGTGAGCAGCATTTTCATCGATGCTTACAGCGAAATCAGCGCGGATAGTGCCTGGAGCTGCTTCTTTAGGGTTAGTCGCGCCAAGGATGTCACGGTGTGCAAGAACTGCATTTTCGCCTTCAAGAACAGAAACAACCACTGGACCAGAAGTCATGAATGCAACTAGGTCAGCAAAGAAACCGCGTTCTTTGTGCTCAGCGTAGAAGCCTTCAGCTTCAGCTTGAGTCAAGTGTTTCATTTTAGTTGCAACAATTTTAAGACCAGCTTTTTCAAAACGGGCAAAGATGTCACCGATGTGGTTTTTAGCAACTGCGTCTGGTTTTACGATAGATAAAGTACGTTCGATAGCCATGATAGGCTCCTTAAGTCATAATGTTGACAGAAAAATTTGGCGCATTATACCGAATAATGCGCTATTTTCTGCTTTTGGAATGTAAAAAAATGGTTTTTTTCGACGCAGTGTCAGCTTGCTTCATCAATCCATGCCATTTGAATGGCTTCCAGCAAACCTTCTGTTGATTTTTCAGGATTATCTGAAAATTCCGGCAAAGCGCAAACCCATGCATGCAAATCAGTAAAACGAACCCATTGCGGATCTACATCCGGATGCGCGTCATACAGCTCAATTGCAATATCAATCGTATCTGTCCAGCGTAAGCCCATGCGACTCTTCCTAACATCCTATAAATGATTCCAAGTACTTTATCAAATTTCAAAAAAACTGCCTAAACTTTCACAGCCTGTTCAGCATTTTTTTTCAGGCTTTCTCGAGGCGATTTCAGCGCTATAAAATAATATTCAGCCATGGCGCAATCAGCACAATGGCTGATGCCACCGTCCCGCCAATGATAGCGCCGACCGCCACATCACTTGGATAATGCAGCCCCAGCACCATGCGGGACAATGCCACCAGCACCGTAAACGGCAGCATTAAAATCAGCAGCACAGGCTGTACATAGCCCAAGACCGTGGTCGCCATTACTGCATGCAAGGTATGTCCTGACGGAAAACTGAAATGATCCAGCGGGCGCTCACCCAGACGGATGACCTGATGCACTTGATAAGGCCTCGGACGGACGGTTTTTTTCTTCAGCACCTTATAAATACTGGTTCCAACCGAGCCGCCCAGCATCAGATACAGCAATTGCAGGCCATACATCAGCCCCTGCAATATCCATACTGCGCCCAGCATGACATACCAGAATATCCCATCACCCAAGCGGCTGATGACTTTAAAAAATTGCGCCACCCGTTCTGAGCGGGAAAATGTATTGAGGTAAATACAGCCTTTTAAATCGAGATCGAGCATTCTTATTTTCGCATTTTTAAGTCTCATTATTCTCTCCTCGGGCGCCTGACTGTGCTTAAATCATCTCGGGATGATCCTCGCTGCCGAGTATAGCGCCTGTTCAAATTGCTGAACTGGGTATTGCCAGCCAACACCCTGAATATCTTCTCTCGCCTTTCTTCCCATATTTTTAAGCATAGTCCGATCCGGCAATTGGCAAATGGAACTGATAAATGATGCCGTATCGCCCAGCGTGCACAGCCAGCCTGAGTACTGATGGCAGACATGCAGCTGCGGGCTTGCATAGTCGTAGGCGACTACCGGCAGTCCGCTGGCCATCGCTTCCAGCACGACATTGCCAAAAGTTTCCAGCTGACTGGCAAAAACAAATGCATCTGCGCTGGCGTAGGCTTCGGACAATTGATGACCGCTTAAACTGCCCATAAAAATCACAGGAGCTGACTGACTCAAGCGCTGCAATTTTTCACGCTCAGGACCATCACCAACAATAACCAGCACAGTTTTCTGCCTGCTGACCTTTTGTCTGGCGATGAAAGCATGAATGATCACATTAACCTCTTTTTCAGGAGATAGCCTTCCGACATACAGCAGCACGGCAGTTTGCTCATCCGCACCCCATCTCTGACGCAACTGACCCGAGGCATATTTAGGGTTAAAGCATTCGACATCAACACCGCGCCCTACCACAGCCATCGGACAATGCACCCCTAAATCTTGCAAAGTTTGTGCCGTGTCTTTACTGGGCACACAGGTTAATTGTGTATTATTGTGAAACCAGCATAAGTACCGCTGAATAGGCTTCAATAAAAATGCCAAGTCAAAAAAGCGGCTAAAATCTTGAAAAGCAGAATGAAAACCGCTGGAAACTGGAATATTCTTGGCCTTAGCCGCCTGCAGCGCAGCCAGACCCAGCGGCCCTTCAGTCACAACATGTACTACATCTGGGGTAAAATCATCTATCGCGCTGGATACCTTCAAAAACTGCGGCCAGCCAAATTTCAGAGAGGGATAGCGCGGGATCGCCTGCGCCATAACCAAGCATTCTTTATTCGGCGAAAATTGACTGCAGCCCATTTTTTGCTGCGGGCGGATTAAAAGAATTTTATGTCCCTGCTGCTGCAAACCTTTGCATAATTGCAAAAGCGACAAAGCCACGCCATTAATTTCTGGCGGCCATGTTTCAGTCACTACCGCTATTTTTAATTTTGGGCGCACAAGCTCATTCAGAGTACGGTGATCATTTTGAGTATTCTGTATATTTTTATGCTTAAAATAAAACTTAAAGCTTTCTGGAAAATCTTGTTGTTTTAAATGACCAAATACAGAGACCGGTTCCATATTTTACCTATCATTTGAGTTTTAACAGAAGTATAGCCAGCATATCTTTCACTTTGATGATGCTTCAATGACACTCCCAAGACATTGCGTATACAAAGTCCTCCCTCTCAACTGCACACCCCCAGATATTAAAGGTAAAAAAACAGCCGCCTCACATGCAATTCAGCGGCTGATGATCACTAGGGCTAGATCAAAAGAGGAACAGCTTAAAAAGACAGACTAATAAACACCACGTCGCGGTAAATGCCTGCAGGCGTATTGATGGTCGGAGCTTCCAGCAATTGCACACCGACTACATATTTATTGTCCTTGCCCGGGGAGTTCGGCGACAGCATGGCATTCCATTCGCTTTTATTTGCGCCCTGTATCCACATCCGGGTGCTCAGCTTATAGGCGCCATTGCTGACAGCGCTTTCCCCTTGCGGCGAGCGCAGGTTCATGCTGGTAAAGCGGATGCTGTAGGACTGATCGCAATTGATGCGGAAGCTCGAAGCCGCTTGGCTTTTGCGGTAAGTTGAGAGGCGCATGTCCCGCTCCGAAATTGCGCCTAATGAGCAGAAATTTGCATGTGCCATCGCGCTGCTTGCCGCAGCCGCGATAATCAGCAATGAGATAAGACCTTTCATGATTCATCTCCTTATTTGCATAATAGATCAACTGTTTTTGAAGCAAACTGCTCCAAATTTTTTGATGGAATCGTCAAAACAGAATGACAAACCCTGCCACCTGTAGTTTTTACTGTAATTGGATAAGTTCCGGGTTTGAGTCCGTATAGATATACTTTCCCTTCTGCATCAACTGGAGAATATTCACCGCTTTCAAGATCTGTATACACTTCACTGGCGCGGGCGAATGTTTCACCGTTTTCGTTCAGCAGACGGGCAACAATGAGTTTGGTTTGATAAATTGGAAAGTTGATGACATAGCCGCGTTTATCCAAACCAATCATTTTTTTACTTGAATAATCAATTTTATCATCCATCGTTATTTGATCTTGATTGAATGAAATGTCATACGTGATATAAGGCACGATATTATGAATAAAGAAGGTGCCGTCTTTTTGGGTTTTACCCACAGGCGATAATGAGCGGTATACTTCTACATCAGGATAATTTGCGACTTTGACCAAAGCAAAAGCATTGTCGACATATCGGGTCAACGCCATTTTTCCGCCCATGGCCACCAGCGCGCCGCGGTAAGACAGCTGCTTGGAATCATAATCAGATGATTGCTGCACCTGAGCAGTCATTTCGCCATAATTGGTTTGATATGCACCGTAAGCCTGATAAGTCACATCACCTTTGCGCTGGCTTGCGCCCAACAAGTAATCCAGACCACTTTCACCTACAGAACTTTGCACATATTGCAGACGGCTGAAATCTTCTGTGGAATGCGCCGCATAAACACTGCGCCCCTTGCCAAAGTTATAATTCAAGGAAAAATAAAAACCCTGATCATCACTGGAGCCGCCGACATCTGCAAAGTTTTTAAAATATGAAGCGCCAAGTGACAGATTTGAATTTACAGTTTTGGTCACGCCGACATTCAGGATTTGGCTGTCCGCCGAAAAACCTTCCGCATTATTGTTATATTTGCGCTCAATATAGTTGAAATTTAAACTGCTGAATCCGAGCCAATCATAAACATTAAAGTATGCCAAAATATCAAATTCAGGTACGCTCAAATTATCTGAATAGCCCAGCATTTTGTAATGTTCCGAAGCATAAGCGACCGATGCTCCTGCCGAAAATTTATTCCATGTGCGTGACAGCGATGTTCCAATCGAATACCCCTGCTCACCAAATGCATCACTGCCTGCCAAATACAAATCGACCAATGCAAACCGTGCAACGCCTTGCGTCCACATTAAGCCTAAATTTTTAATATCATCACTATAAACCGCATTAAAACCTAAAGTCGTTGAGGCAGTCATACCTCGGCGAAAATATAGGTTGGTGAAAAATTCACGGTAATCATCATCCTGAGTATCATAGTTGTAGCGCAGCTTACCCAGTGTAACATTGTACTCATTTAATTTGGGCAGCAATAATCGGTTGTTAATCATCAGCGGAAAACTTTGAACAGTCCGGTTGCCTAGAATATCTTCCACCACCAGCTGAGCATCGCCTGCCTGCTGAATATTCGCCCCTGTTTGCAGCACAAAATCACCGGGCGTCACCTGTTGCTGATAAATACTGACACCATTGATCAGCAAATCAACTTTGGACGGCAATGCAGCGCTTCCGCGCAATGTAGGTGCATTCCAATATACAAAATCCGGACGGTCTGTAAAATTGGTGCCAAAACTGATCCCGCCATAGCGCATTGAGTTTACAAAAGGATTCAGGACTGTAGTGCTGTCGCCCACCACAAGCTGCGTATAATTTTTAGGAAAATCTATTGAGAAAGTACTGTTCAAGCGCGTTACGCTATTTTCTTTTTGGTCTTGATCTTCAAAACGTTTTGCAATGAATGCCTGATTGAATTGCCAATAATCTTTAAAAATACCGATTTCCGGCAAGATGCTGTACTCTTTCAAATCTTCCGTGTGATCTAGAAAAACATCATAATTAATGTAAGCGCCGAAAGATGCCCGGTCAGGCTGCGCTAGGCGTTCTGCATCCAAGTTGTTCGAATAAAAATAGTTTGCTGGAAAAATAATTTTAATAGCTTGTGCGCTTTGGTCGTATTCCGACTGCACATCCGACGTAACAGTAGAACAGTAATCTGACCGCTGCGGATTTTTTTCCATTAACTCCACTTTAATTGACAGCTGCCTTAAAACATCACATTCAACATACCGATTCTGATCGTCTTCAATGACTAAAATTTCTGTTTTCCGGTCTATGCCATTGATCCAGACATTACTCAAAATCATATTATTTTCAGCAGCATGAATTGTCGTAATACACAAAGCGCTTGCCATCATACAAGGGAGAACTGCAATGATTCTGATCATGACTGTCACCTCATAAGACGATCTCTAAAGGCTTGTCACCTTTATCCGTATTTATTTTTAAAGTATATTTTTGCTGGCTTTCCAATTTCACTTGCCCCATGTCAAATTCATTTTGCTTATTGGCCAGCAAATACGTCATATTATTCGATGTAGCAATTGCTTTTCCGCTCGCATCTTCAATGGCTAAATCTTTAATCTGTATATGAGACGCGGCTTTATTTTGAAGGGTAACGATTAACCGGTTTGCACGGTAGCTAATACTTGGTGCGAGGCTTGCGCTTTTCTGTTCCCCTGCAAACAATGGCATAGAAATATTGAATAAAAAGTTCATCGCGCTTTGATCTGCGACTGGCGGAGTTTCATTAAATATAACCCGCCAAGTTCCTTCTTCCTTCAAATTCATTGCTCTAACTGGCTGAGGAAAGCCGACGCGCACAACCTGTTTTGATTCAGGCTGCAGCACAAAGTTTTTAGGATTAATCAATATATCCGGATCTGGAATATAGACGTCTTCGCCTTTTTCATTTTGTGACCATTTCACTGCGGTCGCTTCAAAGATTTTAGGTGCATCTGAACCGGTATAATCAAAAGTCACGGTTGCACTGCGCTGATTATTTTTCTCTGAAACATAAAGCTGAATAGGTGTTACCTTTAGGCCTGCATGTACGGCCGCCGATATGCAAAAAACTGAGGATAACGCTGCGCCCATTAATAATTTATTCATCGCCTGCCCCTTATTTTTTTATTGATATAAAGCAAATTCTGGTGAAGAAACAGGCCTGTCCGAAAACAAGCCTGCTTTTGAACTGTAATCGTGTTAAAGCTTAGAATGAAACTTTAATACGGTATTGTTCTGTATAAGTACCGACTGGTTTAGTTACACCAACTTCTGGGCTTTTCACTTCAACGTTATACGCTGTCCAACCGCCCAAAAGGTAAGGTTGATTAGGTGTTACACCCATAGGGATAACAGTGCCGCCGCGTGTAGTTTTGATAGTGATTGGAATTGAATTTGCACCCATTTTTAGATTGCTGTTGTTAGCAGTACTGAGCTCAATTTTATATGTGGCATTCGCGCCAACTTTAAATGAGCCATTTTTAGTATCGCCGCCAGCTTTATCTTCAAGTACAATTTTTGGTGTTAATACTTGTAGTTCGCAATGCGGATCTACTTTTAATTCAATGTCAATTTTGCCTTCGCAATCAACACTGCATCCTGAAGGGCCTGAAGGCTGACCGCCTCTATCCTCATCGCCTGCATAAATTGCTGTTGAACAGGCACCTAGTACTAATGCTGCTAAAGCAGTTTGGGTCATTTTATTCATGATTAATTCTCCATAAAATTATTATCTAGCCACCACTTCTTCGAATCGGATTGTTTAGCTCTTTGTGATCATTAGTCATCTAATCAATCTTCATTTCTCCCGAGGGCATAACCATTGTTCAACAAAATTTAAATAAAATAATTTATATGGCATTTTTCACACAATATGTGAAATCAATCACACTTTTACCAGTAAATAAAAACAAAATCCCTGTTTATTAGATATTTAAATTTATGATTGAAGGACAAGGCGGTGGCCAACCGATGCTATAAAATCTGAGCATTGCCGCGACGAGTATATTTTTCAATCACTAAATCAATGTATTTTCATCATTAACGCTTATTTTTCTCAGTTACATTAATTAACATTAAAGAGCAATTTTTCTCCATTTTTTTATGATTTGCTTATATTTTATTTGAATATTCAAGTATTTATTGAAATAAAATCAATTACATTTTCTAATTCGATAAGTTTTACAAATACTAATACCCAAAAATAGGGATTGTTTTTAACTCAAAAACTGGGTTTTTATGACTAAAAATTACACAATCTGTCACATATTTACAAAAATAACTGTGCTGTTTCAAATTCATTCTAAAGAGCAAACAAAACAAATTCTTAAAACTTAATTTTCATTTATTGGATTTATACCGTATTTATTTTTTTAATTACCTACAAAGCTACTTAGCGCCCTTTTCTGACACACCACAAAAGAATTTTATTTTCAGCCATTTTTATGCTGTATCAACTTCTCTCCAATGACAATGTAAATTCACAGAATTCATCGATTAAAGATCTCAGTCAAACTGGATATTGCCTAAAACCTTGAGTTAAATTTCCATACTCAACAGCTCAACACTCAACACTCAACACTCAACACTCAACACTCAACACTCAACACTCAACACTCAACACTCAACACTCAACACTCAACACTCAACAAAATACAGGTTTTAGCCTAAATTGATCAACCAATTAAGCTAATTCCCTAAAAAATTGAGTTTTCCAATTCCTTTAAAATAAAAAAAGTGCAGATCTAAAAATTTCAAATCTGCACTTTTATATATGAATATGATCAGAATTTACGGTCATTCAACACTGAATATTTTTAGGGCTAACCCGATACTCGTTTTATCATTACTCATTCTGCACACGGTTCAGCAGCCCATTTGTCACTTGATAAACCTGACCCTCTCCGAAGTCTATTTGCTGCTTATCGCCATGCAATGCAGGAAATCCAGAAATCTTCTCCAGCTGCGGTGAGCGCTGAAACTGCTTGGTTTTAGGATTATACATCCAATAAATAAAGCGCTTATCTTCAACTTTTTTATTATCAGCCGTGTCTGCCAGCACCACATCATAATAGCCGTCAAAGTTAATATCTAAAAAACCGATACTTCCTGCAAATGCCGTAAAGCCTGTCAAACTTTGCATTACCGTATTATTGGTTTTATTTATAATATCGATGCGCTTCAATGCTTTGCCATACGGCTGATCCGCTCCTTCTGCGCCATAGAACTTAAACACCACCACAGGTTTATCTGCCGCCTTAAATGCTGGCTCAAAATTAATGCCTTTGTTCAGAGTTTTATCTGCAGAAGTCAGAACCGCCGACAGCAACCCTGTATTTGCATCCAATTGACCGCTCAGCTCATACTTTTGCTGAACCTCAGCTTCATCCATACTGTCGATACTGACCGATTTCAGATTAAGCTGATCGCCCTTTTGACTCCCTTTAAAGGCAATGCTTCTATTTTCCGTCAAGTCCTTTAAAACACCATGCGGATTCCAAATACCTGCGTATAAATCCAAAAAGTAACGGTTATCTGCCGACCGCAGCATCCGCTGCATAGACACCCGCACATTATGCAATGTTTTATATTCACTGCCAGGAACAGCAGCCGCATTAGCGGCAGCTGCAGGAGAAACTTCGGCAAAACTGGAACTTGAGCAGATAAATGCCGCAATACAGAGGAGATTTTTTATTTTCATTGACCAGCCACACTCAAAAAACAGAATGAATTATGAGTAATGTATCACAACATTTTTACAACAGAAGACTTGTCTATATAGGAGTTTTGAAACAAAAGCATGGCCAACAGTATTTAAAATGTATGGTTAATACATTCAAGCCCCATTATAAAGTTCTAAATCAGCTAAAAAACCAAACAGCATAAAAAAGCCCGCTCAAATTGAGCGGGCTTTCGTATCAAATCAATGCTTCAAGAGATTAGTTTTTCTCTTTATCAACGATTTTGTTTGCTTGAATCCAAGGCATCATTGAACGAAGCTTATTACCTGTAACTTCAATGCCATGAGCAGCATTTTGACGGCGGCGGGCAGTCATAGAAGGGTAGTTCATCGCGCCTTCATTAATGAACATTTTCGCATATTCACCAGATTGAATGCGTTTCAATGCATTGCGCATCGCTTCACGAGACTGCTCATTGATGACTTCAGTACCAGTAACGTATTCGCCATATTCAGCGTTGTTTGATACTGAGTAGTTCATGTCCGCGATACCGCCTTCGAACATCAAGTCAACAATCAGTTTAAGTTCGTGCAAGCATTCGAAGTAAGCCATTTCTGGCGCATAGCCAGCTTCAACCAAAGTTTCGAAGCCCATTTTAACCAATTCAACCGCACCGCCGCAAAGAACCGCTTGCTCACCGAACAAGTCAGTTTCAGTTTCTTCACGGAAAGAAGTTTCGATAATGCCTGTACGGCCGCCGCCTACACCAGAAGCATAAGAAAGCGCAACATTGCGGGCATTGCCTGAAGCGTCCTGATGAATTGCGATTAAGTCAGGAACACCTGAACCGCGCTGGAATTCTGAACGTACAGTGTGACCTGGCGCTTTTGGAGCAACCATGATTACGTCTAAGTCAGCACGCGGTACAACTTGGTTGTAAAGAACAGCGAAACCGTGAGCAAATGCTAAAGTTGCGCCTTCTTTGATGTTCGGCTCAATCACGTCACGGTAAAGCTGAGACTGGAACTCATCTGGAGTCAAAATCATTACCAAGTCAGCTTGAGCAACAGCAGCAGGAACTTCTGAAACTTTAAGACCAGAATTTTCAGCTTTCTTCCAAGAAGCAGAACCAGCGCGTAAACCGACAGTTACGTCAACGCCTGAATCTTTAAGGTTAAGCGCGTGCGCGTGGCCTTGCGAACCGTAGCCGATGATCGCTACTTTTTTACCTTGGATGATTGATAGGTCTGTGTCTTTATCATAAAAAATTTGCATTGCTGTCTCCGCTAAAATGCTTTGTTTCCTTACCTTAAATTAGTGAATTTTCGATTGAACACTAAATTAAGTCCCCCTTTCTGCAAGGAAAGAGGATGTATTTATTAAAAATTAGATTGTTAAAACTTTTTCACCGCGCGCGATGCCAGATACACCTGAACGCACTACTTCAAGGATGGTATTTTCTGCTAATGCATCAATAAAGCCATCAATCTTTTCCGTCGTACCGGCAATCTGAATGGTATAAGTTGTCGGTGTAACATCGACAACCTGCGCACGGAAGATGTCCGCTGTGCGCTTAATTTCCGCACGCGCAGCGCCCAATGCTTTGACTTTGATCAGCATCAGCTCACGCTCAATATGCGCGCCTTCAGACAAATCAACCACTTTTACCACTTCTACCAGCTTGTTCAGCTGCTTGGTAATTTGTTCAATCTTGTGGTCATCGCCATAAGTCGTCAATGTCAGGCGTGACAGTGTCGGATCTTCAGTCGGCGCAACATTCAATGTTTCAATGTTGTAGCCGCGCTGAGAAAACAGCCCCACTAAGCGTGAAAGCGCACCGGCTTCGTTTTCAACGAGTACAGAGATAATATGTCTCATTTTGTACGCTCCCCTTTGCCCAACCACATGTCCTGCATTGACTGACCCGCAATAAGCATCGGATAAACATGCTCTGTACGGTCAACCATTACGTTAATGAATACGCATTTATCATTGATCGCCATCGCTTCAGCCAGCTTAGATTCAAGCTCATCCGCATGGTTAATTTGAATGCCGACATGGCCATATGCTTCCATCAGCTTAGGGAAGTCAGGCAATGAATCTACATAGGAACTTGAGTGACGGCCTTCGTAGTTCATATCCTGCCATTGTTTCACCATGCCTAAAGCTTGGTTATTCAAGCAGAGAATTTTGACATTCAAGCCATATTGCTTGCACGTCGACAGCTCTTGGATACACATCTGAATTGATGCTTCACCGGTAATGCATACCACTTGCTGATCCGGGAAAGCCAGCTTGGCCGCCATAGCATACGGCAAGCCCACCCCCATCGTGCCTAAACCGCCAGAGTTGATCCATTGGCGCGGGCGCTTGTATTTATAATACATTGCGCCAAACATTTGATGCTGGCCAACGTCTGACGTAATAATCGCTTCACCATTGGTGATTTTGTCCAACGCCTCAACCACTTGCTGCGGCTTCATCCCGCCGTCAACTGCCGGCTCGTAACGTCCGCCATGCACTTGGCGCCACTCATCAATCTGTTTCCACCAGTCGGCAATCGCTTCCGGATTCGGCTTAGAAACATTCAGCTGCTTCAGTTGCGCCAGCATTTCCTGAAGCACAGGTTCTACTGCGCCTACAATTGGAATATGCGCCATGATGGTTTTTGAAATTGCCGCAGGGTCAATATCAATATGGATTACTTTGGCATTTGGGCAGAATTTCGCAGGATTATTGGTGACACGGTCATCGAAGCGCGCGCCTACACACAGAATCACATCTGCATTGTGCATGGTCATATTGGCTTCGTAAGTACCGTGCATGCCCAGCATGCCGATGAATTGCGGATCATTGCCCGGGAATGCGCCCAAGCCCATCAAGGTATTGGTCACTGGATAGCCCAGCAAATGCGCAAGCTCTGTCAATTGTTCAGAAGCATTGCCTTGAACCACGCCGCCGCCTGAGTAAATAATCGGGCGTTTTGCATGAATCAGCTCATCAATCGCTTTGCGGATTTGCCCTGAATGCCCGCGGTGAGGGGGCTGATACGAACGCATTTTTACTTTTTCAGGATATTCGTAGGCAAATTTTTCTGCAGGATTGGTCGCATCCTTTGGAATATCCACAACTACAGGACCTGGGCGGCCTGAAGACGCAATATAGAAAGCTTTTTTAATAATTGCAGGAATTTCGCTGGCATGGCGCACTTGGAAGCTGTGCTTCACAATCGGGCGGGAAATTCCCACCATGTCTGTTTCCTGAAACGCATCCTCACCAATCAGATGCGAAGCAACCTGACCTGACAAAATCACCATTGGGATTGAGTCCATGTAAGCCGTTGCAATAGGAGTAACAGTATTGGTTGCGCCTGGGCCGGATGTGACCAGCACTACGCCCGTTTTACCTGTAACGCGTGAATAAGCATCCGCCATATGGCCGGCAGCCTGCTCGTGACGCACAAGGTAATGGTTAATTCGTTCTTGTTGAAATAGCGCATCGTAAATATGCAGTACTGCGCCGCCTGGGTATCCAAAAACATGCTCAACGCCTTCGTCCGCTAATGCGCGAACAAGCATTTCACCACCAGATAAAAGTTCCAACGTGATTCACCCTAATCTTTTATAGCCGCAAAATGGGAGGCACTTGCGACGCTTCATTCATTAACTGTCTGCACTGTTATAGCACACATATTTCATAGTTTTCATGGCAATAGGAAAAATTTGCGATCTGCCTGCTGTTTGAGCAGTATGAGATCTAAAAGCATGCTGGGATAAGCATGTTTTATTCACTTTGTTCAGCTTCTCGGCTAGAGAAGTTGTCCATTGCATGACATGACACTTATTCGAAGGGTGATCGACTAAGGCATTTAAAACTAAAACAGCATTTTTGTTGTTTCGACTATTAAAGTCAAGTTTAAAAATTCGCTTTTTCCTGTTTATTTACAGACCGTCTATTTTTTAGGCTTTGATTATTTTACCCTGAAAGCGTTTCTGCCTGTTCTTATTAAGAAAACATGCTAAACCATTAAATTAATTTATATATCAGATAAGTAATTTTAATTAGTTGCGACCCATCCGCCGAGGCATTCAGCCCGCTGTTTTGCTGCTTTTCGACAATCAGGCAGAAAACAATGAAGATCATTTGAGCGCCTGCAGGCCGCTCAGGTACTGCTGCCCGGCCTGATCATTTTCAGATAAAAATAAATAGCAGCGAGGCTGAAATAAGTGCAGAATTTTATGCTGCACACACGCTAAAACTGTTTTTTGACAAAATAAAGGAAAGAATTCAACATGAAAATTTCTGCTATAAAATTGGGGAGCGCAATCTCCGCTTTGGCGCTGATTTTCTCGGCACAAAGCAGTTTTGCGCAAAATTTTTATAAATGGGTCGATGCGAACGGCTCAACCCACTATACCGCTGCGCCGCCGCCAAAATCAGCCCAGAAAAAAGGTAAAATCGAAACTTACGGCTGGAAAAATTCATCTCCAGCGGCGCCTGTCTCACAAGGTGAAGCTCAGCCTGTTGCGGCGGAAGCTGCGCAGGAAGCCCAAAAAGCTGTTGATGAAAATGAACAGGTGAATCAGGACGCGCAGCGCGCTTTGCTTAAAGGCCAAGAGAGCGGATCTGAGGCAAGATAAAATCCCGCCCTTCTTTATCAATATTATTCCCGCATATTCGCACACGCAAAATTCACTTTTTGGTGCATTTTGCGCTATGCTGTGCAACAAACTTTTTAACCATTGTTCTTATATTACGTTTATGACTACTCACATTGACCCTGAATATCAAGCCAGTGCGATTGAACCTACAGTCCAGCAGGATTGGGAAACTCGCAAAGCCTTTAAAGTTGCCGACCAAGTTGAAGGTCCACGTCGATATATCCTCTCGATGTTCCCTTACCCAAGCGGCAAGCTGCATATGGGTCATGTGCGTAACTATACTATTGGCGACGTGATCAGCCGCTTTCACCGCTTAAAAGGTGAAACTGTTCTGCAGCCGATGGGCTGGGATGCTTTTGGCCTGCCTGCGGAAAATGCAGCCATTGCGCATCAAGTTGCACCGGCAAAATGGACCTTCGAAAATATCGCCTACATGCGCGACCAATTAAAAAAATTAGGCCTGTCTGTCGATTGGGACCGCGAATTTGCAACCTGCACCCCAGAATATTACCGCTGGGAACAATGGCTATTTGTTCAGCTTTATAAAAAAGGCCTGATCTACCGTAAACTTTCAACAGTGAACTGGGACCCTGTCGATCAAACCGTTCTTGCCAACGAACAGGTCGAAAATGGCCGTGGCTGGCGTTCTGGCGCATTGGTCGAAAAACGTGATATTCCAATGTACTACTTCCGCATTACCGACTATGCGCAAGAGCTGCTGGACGATTTAGACACATTGAAAGACGGCTGGCCGCAGCAAGTATTGACCATGCAGCGCAACTGGATTGGCCGTTCACAAGGGATGGACGTTACCTTCCCTTCGGCTGCCCCTGAAGTGTATGCCGATGCTTTAACTGTTTATACCACTCGCCCGGATACATTAATGGGTGTGAGTTATGTGGCAGTTGCGGCAGAACACCCTATTGCGCTAAAAGCGGCTGAAACAAACCCTGAATTGGCAGCATTTATTGAAGAATGCCGCATGGGTTCAGTTGCTGAAGCTGATTTGGCCACTGCTGAGAAAAAAGGCATGGCAACAGGCTTATCAGTCAAACACCCTATAACCGGTGAAGCTGTGCCTGTATGGATTGCCAACTATGTATTGATGTCTTATGGTTCAGGCGCCGTGATGGGCGTCCCTGCACACGATGACCGTGACTTTGAATTTGCCAATAAATTCGGCCTTCAAATCACGCAGGTCATCGACAATGCGAAAGAAGGCGACGGCGAATACGATGCCAAAAACTGGCAGGATTGGTATGGCGCGAAAGAAGGCAAACTGATCAACTCCGGCGAGTTTGATGGTTTAACAATTTCTGAAGCTTATGATGCCATGCTTGCAAAATTACAGCCTCAAGAATTAGCGAATCCGAAAGTTCAATTCCGTTTACGTGACTGGGGTGTTTCGCGCCAGCGCTATTGGGGTTGTCCAATTCCAATGATCAACTGTGAAAAGTGCGGTCAAGTTCCTGTGCCGGAAGATCAGCTTCCAGTTGTATTGCCGACCGACGTTGTTCCAGACGGTTCAGGCAATCCGCTGAATAAAATGCCTGAGTTCTATCAAACCGCTTGTCCAACTTGCGGCGGCGATGCACGCCGAGAAACAGATACTCTGGATACCTTTGTTGAATCATCTTGGTACTATGCGCGTTATGCATCCCCAGAATTTACCGGCGGACTGGTTGATCCTGCTGCAGGGCAAACTTGGCTGCCGGTTAACCAATATATCGGCGGTGTTGAACACGCGATCCTGCATTTGCTTTATGCTCGTTTCTTCCACAAATTGATGCGTGATGAAGGTGTAGTGCAAGGCAATGAGCCATTCACCAACCTGCTCACTCAAGGCATGGTGCTGGCGGATACCTTCTACCGCGAAGCAGAATCAGGCAAGAAAACTTGGTTTAACCCTGCCGATATCGCGCTTGAAAAAGACGAAAAAGGCCGCGTGCTTTCTGCCAAATATACAGCGGACGGTCAAGAAGTTGTTGTTGGCGGTCAAGAGAAAATGTCGAAATCGAAAAACAACGGCATTGACCCGCAGTCTATTATTGACCAATACGGCGCAGATACTGCCCGTGTGTTCATGATGTTCGCAGCGCCGCCTGACCAATCACTTGAATGGTCGGATGCCGGTGTTGAAGGTTCAAATCGCTTCTTAAAACGCGTTTGGCGTTTAACAGCGGGTTTCCTTGAAAAAGGCAACAGCGCATCAAACATCGATAAAGCTGCGCTTTCAACCGCTGCGCAAGACTTGCGCCGCAAAACCCACGAAACGATTCAAAAAGTGGGTGACGACATTGAACGCCGTCATGCATTCAACACCGCCATTGCTGCATTAATGGAATTGCTGAATGCAAACAACAAGTTTGAAGCGAAAGATGACAATGACGTTGCTGTTGCACGTGAATCAATCACTACGCTTCTGACTTTGCTTGCGCCATTTGCACCGCACTTGAGCCAAACATTATTGGCTGAGTTTGGTATTGATTTAACGGCTGTTTTATTCCCAACTGTGGATCAATCGGCATTAACACGCAATACACAGACCATTGTCGTTCAAGTTAATGGCAAACTGCGCGGCAAATTGGAAGTGTCTGTCGATGCCTCTAAAGATGACATTTTGGCGCAAGCGAAAGCATTGCCGGAAGTGCAGCAGTTCTTAACTGGCCCGACCAAAAAAGAAATTGTGGTGCCGAATAAGTTAGTGAATTTGGTGGTTTAATTTAATCCCCCTAAGTCCCTCTTTATGAAAGGGGGACTTCCGATCTGAATTAAAAAACGAGATTCTCCTCCCTGAGCAAGAGATAAAGCACGGCTTTAGAGCAAGCGCAAGAAAGGGAGGTCGGGAGGAATTAAACAATTCCCAAACAAAGCCCGTTGCCAGTCAGCGGGCTTTGACTTTACAATCTCATGCATTAAACAAAACAATATTCATCTCAAACCCCCGCTTCGGCTTGAGAAAAATCTATCAGAGGATACCGCATGCATTTGGTTCAACGCGCTGCTGCAATTGTATTAACCTTGGGTCTAGGTGCAGGCTTGACAGGCTGCGGCTTCCACTTAAAAGGCACCAACCCGAATGTTGCGCCAGTCACTTATGCCAACATGAAATTGTCTTTACCCAAAGATACCGAAGAACTTGAAGAAAAATTGAATATTTATTTAGCGGCGGCTGGCGTTAAAGTCAATAATGACGCGCAAGCCTATACTTTGCGTGTATTGGACTATACCCCGCGTCGTATGGAACTTAACGGCAAGCTGGTTGAAACCCTGCTGCGTTTAAATGTCACGTTCCGTATTGAAGATGCGCAAGGCAATCCGGTGACAGAACCGCGCACGGTGATGGCGACCCGTACGTATCAATATGATGTCGCCACAGTCAACACTGACGATCAAGAACAGACATATCTGAAAAAAGTGATTATTGATGATGTGGCGCAGCAGATTGCCCGACAGATTTCATCTAACCGCTTGCCGCTGGCGATTCACCGCACTGCAGCGCCTGCTGCCGCCCCAGCAGCAGAATAAGCTGAACTGCAGTTATGAAACTCGATTACCTGCAAGCCCTAAAACGTGTAGATGAAGCCCGCGGCGCATGGGTGCTGCATGGTCAAGAACCGCTCTTAGAGCAAAACCTGATCGACGCATTCCGCGCCAGCTGGCAAAAGCAGAACATCGAACGTCAGCGCTATGACATCAGCAGTGTCAGTGACTGGAAAACTGTCTTCAATGCGCTCAACAGCCTGTCGCTTTTTTCCAGCCAGCTGGCAATTGAAGTGCATGGCAGCATTAAGCCGGATACCAATGGCTTAAAAGAGCTGAAAAGCTATTTGCAGCACAATGAAGAAAATCTGCTGCTGGTGGTCATGCCCAAGCAAGATGCCAGCAGCCTGAAAACTGCTTTTTTTCAGGTCATTGATGCCAATGGCGTGAATGTTGCGTTGACCGCCAATTATCCCAAAGACCGTCAGCAAATTTTAGCTGTCGAAGCACAAAAACTGGGCATTAAGCTGGCAAATGACGCGTGGAAATGGCTGGAGCAGCATCACGAGCACAACCTGCTGGCAGCTAAAAACAGCCTGATGCGTGTCAGCGATACATTTTCAGATGTCGACATCATTCAGATTGATCATCTGTATTCCTGCCTGCAGGACCAGTCACGCTATACCACCTATGACATGAATGATGCTTTGCTGCAGGGCGACTTAGCGCAGTCCATTAAAATCTTTCAATATTTAATTGCCTCAGGCGAACCCATGTCGCTGATTTTATGGAGCCTCAGCAAAGATATGCGTCTGCTGATGGCGCTGTTTGAACAGCCGCAAAATGCATTGCAGCTGGGCATTTGGAAAAATAAAATCAGCCTGTATCAGCAGGCGCTGCGCCGCTTAGATGCCAACGTTTTCTTAACTTGGCCTGCCCTGCTGCTGCGCATTGATGCCTCCATCAAAGGCTTGGGGGATGAAAATCCGGAACATCTTGTGCAGCAAGCCATTGCCAGCCTTTGCGGTAAAACCCTATTTCAGGCCTGAACCCAAGGCCTGCTTTAAATAAAAATAGTAATCATTTATTTTTGTATAAAAACTTCACGATTTATCCGTATTTAGAATTTATAATTAAAAACATTATGCCTTGATACCCATACGATTATGCCAAAAATAAAACCGACAAAGATTATGCTTGCTGTAGTCTGCACACTGGCTGTTGCACTGACGGCTTGGTATTTTTTCAAACCGAAACAGGAACAGCCGCAACTCATCACAGCGGAAGTTTCCCGCGGTGATTTAGAAAACTCTGTACTGGCGACAGGTGTGCTGGAGGCGACCAAGATGGTCAGTGTCGGCGCACAGGTATCGGGTCAGGTTAAAAAAATGAATGTAAAACTGGGGGATCAAGTCAAACAAGGGCAATTGATTGCGCAGATTGATTCTGTCCGTCAAGAAAATGACTTGAAAACGGCGGAAGCCAGCATTAAAAACCAGCAGGCGCAGCTTGAGGTTAAAATCGCCAACTTAGCGAAAGTTGAAGCCGAATATAACCGTCAAAAGGCCATGTATGCGCAAGATGCAACCTCACGCGCTGAATTGGAATCTGCGCTGGCCAGCTTTAAAACGGCACAGGCTGAAATTGATGCCATCAATGCGCAAATCGAGCAGTCCCGCCTGACCTTAGCGACAGCCAAAGAAGATTTAGGCTATACCCAAATTATTGCGCCGATGGATGGCACAATTGTTGCCATTGTGACTGAAGAAGGTCAAACCGTTAACGCCAACCAAAGCGCGCCAACCATTGTTAAATTGGCAAAATTAGATGACATGACCATCAAAGCTGAAATTTCAGAAGCCGATGTTATGAAAGTGGAAAAAGGCCAGCGGGTTTACTTTACGACCCTAGGCGACAGCGAGACTAAGCATTACGCGACCTTGCGCCAAGTTGAGCCGGCGCCGTCTTCAATCAACACCGATTCGACCACCAGCTCAACGTCATCTTCCAGCACGGCGGTGTACTACAACGCTTTGTTTGATGTTCCGAATGAAGACGGCAAACTGCGTATTGATATGACTGCACAGGTCTATATCATTTTAGATGATGCGAAAAATGCGCTGACCATTCCAGCTGCGGCGATTCAAGCATCCAACCGTCCAGAGCGTAAAAATAAAAGTAGCGCCAGCACTGACGGCGCAGCCAGTCAAGCGGCCAGCAATGATCCGGCAAAAGCCAACCGCCCGAAACGCTTAGAACTGTCTGATGCTGAAAAGTCTTTAATCCAGCAAGGCAAAGCCTCTATTGGAATGGTTCGTGTTGTGCAGGCCGATGGTTCAGCTAAACCGCAGCCGGTGCTGATTGGCTTGAACAACCGTGTTACCGCACAGGTGCTGAAAGGCCTGAAGCAAGGTGAAAAAGTGGTGATTGCTGATGGTTCAGACACCAGCAATGATTCTGCAAAACGCAGCAATAACCGTAACGCCGGCCCAATGAGAATGTAATCATGAGTCAACATCAGCAGCCTCTGCTTGAGGTCAAAGATCTGACTCGTGAATTTCCCGCAGGTGAAAGCACGGTTCAAATCTTAAAAGGCATAAATTTAGAAATTTATCCTGGTGAATTAGTGGCGATTGTCGGCCAGTCCGGCTCGGGAAAATCGACCTTAATGAATATTTTAGGCTGTCTGGATCAACCGTCCAACGGCAGCTATAAAGTTAAAGGCCGTGAAACCCGCCAGCTTGAACCCGATGAATTGGCGCAGTTACGCCGTGAATATTTTGGCTTTATTTTCCAGCGCTATCATCTTCTTGGTGATTTAAACGCGGCCGGCAACGTAGAAGTGCCTGCAATTTATGCAGGTGTAGATACGACTGAACGCCAGCAGCGCGCCAAAGACTTGCTGACCGACTTAGGGCTGGGTGACAAAACCCAAAACCGCCCTAGCCAGCTGTCAGGCGGTCAGCAGCAGCGGGTCTCTATTGCGCGTGCGCTGATGAATGGCGGCGATGTGATTTTGGCCGATGAACCGACAGGCGCATTGGACAAAAACAGCGGTATTGAAGTGATGCGCATTCTGCGCGAGCTGAACGCCAAAGGCCATACCATTATTTTGGTCACGCACGATCACAATGTGGCTAAAAATGCGACCCGCATTATTGAGATCAGTGACGGCAACATTATTTCAGACCTGCCGAATGTGCCTGAAACGGATGAAGCGCCTCTAGAACAGCAGCAGCTTCAGCCTGCCATAAAAAAAAGAACGCCGGCATGGCGCTCTGCAGTTGACCGCTTGAATGAAGCCTTCCGCATGGCGCTTTTGGCTATGAATGCGCACCGCATGCGTACTTTCCTGACCATGCTGGGCATTATTATCGGCATTGCGTCAGTGGTCTCGGTTGTGGCGCTGGGCAATGGCTCGCAGAAGCAGATTTTAGAAAATATCAGCAGCCTCGGCACCAATACCATTACGGTTTATCAGGGCCGGGGCTTCGGTGACAACTCACGCTCTGCGCAAGTCAAAACCTTGATTCCGGCCGATGCCACCGCCCTGTCCGAACAGCCGTATGTAGACGGCGTCAGCCCAACTGTCAGCAGCAGTGTCACTGCGCGTTTTAAAGATACCGAAGCCTCTGCAACGGTCAATGGCGTCAGCGCAGATTATTTCTATGTGAAAGGCTTGACCTTTGCTTCGGGTCAGCCCTTTGATCAGGAAAGCGTTACTGAGCAATCTCAAGACGTTGTGATTGATGACAATACCAAAAAGACCTTTTTCAGCGACGGAACCAATCCTGTCGGGCAAGTGATTTTGCTGGGCAGCGTCCCAAGCCGCATTATCGGCGTAGTAGAAGCGCAAACCGGCATGATGGGCGGCAATGACAGCCTGAATGTCTATCTGCCTTACTCAACCGTCATGAGCCGCATGCTGGGGCAGTCAAATGTACGCAGCATTATTGTGCGGGTGAAAGATGAATATCCAAGCGCAGCCGCTGAAAATGCCATATTGAATCTGCTGGTGCAGCGCCACGGCGCGCAAGACGTGTTTACACAGAACTCTGACAGCATCCGTGAAACCATTCAGCAAACTACGCAAACCATGACGCTGCTGGTGTCGGCTATTGCAGTCATCTCACTGGTGGTCGGCGGGATTGGAGTGATGAATATCATGCTGGTGTCTGTCACAGAGCGTACGCAGGAAATTGGGGTACGGATGGCGGTTGGCGCACGCCAAAGCGACATTCTGCAGCAATTCCTGATTGAAGCGGTTCTGGTCTGCATTTTGGGCGGCATATTAGGCGTCCTGCTGTCCTTAGGCATTGGACAAATTATCAGTCATTTTGCTGGCGATACCTTCCAGATGGCGTACTCAACCACATCGATTGTCGCAGCCTTTGTCTGCTCAAGCATGATCGGCATCGTATTCGGATTTATTCCTGCACGCAACGCCGCGCAGCTGAATCCTGTCGATGCTCTGTCTAGAGAATAAGGAAATAAATATGCAATTGAATTTAACGAAGCTTGCAAGCGCCTTGGTTCTCAGCAGCACATTAGCCGGCTGTGCAGCCATGGTTAAAACGCCTTATGAACAGCCTGCGGTGAATATGCCGGGCAGCTTCCAAAACAGCAAAGAATCCGCTCAGAAGATCCATGCAGACGCCTATGCGGATCAGTGGTGGACGCTGTTTAATGATGCCCAGCTCAACCAGCTGGTCAATCAGGTGCTTGCCGCCAATACTGACCTAGCTGTTGCAGGGATCAATCTGCAGCAAGCCCGCATACAGGCAAAACAAAGTCAAAGCCAGCAAGGGATTCGAATTGGCACAGCGGGCGCATCTGTCGGTCATCGTTTCAGTTTAGATGGCGATGGCAATTCATCCGACGGAATTTCTTTAAATTATCCTGGCCTCAGCTATGAACTCGATTTGTTTGGAAAATTGGCCAATCAAACTGAAGCATCCCGCTGGGAAGCCTTGGCCTCTGAGCAGGATTTGCAAGCCACGGCGCAAAGTTTAATTGCCACCACAGCAAATCTGTATTGGCAACTGGGCTATTTAAATGAACAGCTTGCCGTTGCACAGCAAAACTTGGCCAGCACTCAAAAAACCTATGAGCTGGTCCGCGTGCAATATAAAGCGGGTGCAGTTTCCGGTTTGGACTTGACCTCTGCCGAGCAAGCGGTGCAAAGCCAAAAAGCGACATTAAGCCAAATTCAACAGCAAAAAGTAGAAACACGGACAGCTTTGGCGGTATTGCTGCAGCAGCCTGTACAGCAGCTGAATATTGCTGAACCGCAGCATTTACCGCGCACTGCTATGCCCAATATTGCGGCCGGCCTGCCTGCGGATCTGCTGTCGCGCCGTCCTGACTTAAAGGCGTCTGAGCTGCGTTTACGCAAAGCCTTAGCCACCAAGGATGCCAACAAAGCCAGCTACTACCCTTCGGTCAGCTTAACGGGCAGTTTCAGCACAGGCGGCTCAAGCACGTCGCTCACTGAAGTGCTGTCCAATCCTGCCGCAATTTTAGGTGCAGGCTTGTCTTTGCCATTTTTACAGTGGAATGACATGAAGCGTGATTTAAAGGTCAATGAACTGGAGTATGAGAAATCAATCATTCAGTACCGCCAGACGCTGTATCAGGCTTTTGCCGATGTTGAAAATGCCTTGTCTGCACGCAATGAAATAGACAAGCAAGCGGCCTTTCAAGAACGCAATGTACAGCTGGCGGAAAAGACTGAACGCTTGACCGAGGTGCGTTACCGCAATGGCGCTGTGGCATTGAAAAATTTAATTGATGCCCAGAAGACTACGCGGGATGCCCGCCTGTCCTTGGTTCAGACCAAACAAAGCCAGTACAATGCCTATGTGACCTTAATGCAGGCTCTAGGCGGCAGCCCAATTAAGCAGCTGCCTTAAGCGCCTAATTAAAATAAAAAGCCCTTTCGGGCTTTTTATTTTTTCAGCATAAGGCCTGATCATCCCATTACCCATATAAACCATAAAGGCATATTCACTGTTTATGCACTGCTAAAAAATCAGCAAAATAAAACCGGAACTTGAATTCCGGCTCGATGCTGCTTTTAAGACTAAAACGCAGTCCGCTGTTCTAAATAATCATCGATGTCCGCTAAACGCTCAATACTTTTTGCGTGCCCCATCAGACTGCCTTTCTCCAGCCAGCTGCGCGCAATATTAAGATTGCGCTCAACGCCTAAACCATAGGTATACATATGCGCGAGCTGCACATAGGCCTCCGGGTTCAGCTTATCCGCCGCCTGCTGATAAAAAGCAAAGGCGCGCTGCATATCCTGCGGGACAAATTTTCCGTGTTCATGCAATTCGCCCAATTGATATAGCGCAGCCATATCGCCTTGACCAGCTGAGGCCTGTAAATACTGAAGCGCCTGCTGCGGATTTTGCCCCAACAGCGCTTGAGCCAGCGTGGATTGAGCTTCGGCATGCCCTGAATCGGCCGCCTGCCGCAAATAAGCTTGAGCGCGATCATGGTCTTTCACATCTGTAAAAATACAGCCGGCATAAATTCGGTATAAATAAAATTGCGCCGCGGCATGCCCTTGTTCAGCGGCTGCAGTCAAATAAAATAATGCTTGGTCATGTGCAGGCAAAGGATAGGCGGGCTGACTATAAAATAAACCCAAGACATACAGAATATCGGGCTCGGCCTGAACCTTGATCTGCCAAGTCTGCTGGGCTGCCGCCTGAATCAGCTGCTGCGCCTTTGCTGCATCTTTCTGTACGCCGCGGCCTGTGAAATAGCAGAGTCCCATGCCGAATACATTATTGGCATGCGGCTCCAGCTGCTCAGCATATTCATACAGTTCAAACGCTTTTACAGGGTCATCCGCCACCAAGTAATGCTCAAAATACAGCGCTGCAATCTGGCGCAAGGCAAAGGCATTGCCTTCATTCGCCGCTTCTGACCAGAACCGGAAACCTAAGGTTTCCTGATGATCGACATACCAGCCATGAAAATGCGCAGTTCCTAAAATAGCTTTGGCTTGCGCGTTTTTATGCACTTTGGCCTGATCCAGAAGTTCATGATAAATCCGCTGGCGCTGATCCGTATCAATGGTTCCCCTCAGAACGGCCAGCTGATAATCCGCCAATCCGTGCGTATCTCCCAGCAGCAGGCAGCGCTTGGTAAATTGCAGCGCTTTGTGCGGATCTTTCGCCAAAATTCCGCCCTGCTGGTAATACTGCGCAATGTCCTGATTGGCTTTCAAATGGTCCTGATGAGCCGCTTGGAACAAATAATGCATTCCTAAGCTTAAATCCTGATGCTCTGCATCAGTCAGATAATATTGCGCCAATTGATATTGCGACCCAGCATGGCCTGCCTCGGCATTTTGCTTTAAAAGTTTAAATTTCTGCAGGACCGCCGTTTGCGGATCTTCAGGCGCAAGTTCTGCAATACGGTATTGTGCATCTAAATTACCGCGGGCAATTGCATGGCGGTACCAATACAAGGCTTTTTCAGCATCATGCTGCTGCTCATAAACCTGCCCCAGCTGAAATGCGGCTTCATCGCCGCCTAAATGAAAGGCCTTTTCCAGCAGGCCGATACCGCTTTGCATATCAGGTGTTCTGCCCTGCCCATGCATATGCATCAACCCCATTTGCATATAAGCCTGCGGCAATTCAAACTGCTTCGCAAGCTGGCTGTACAGCTGATAAGCGCGCTCATAATCGGGCTGAACCGGGTCTGCGCATAAACGCGCAGCATATTTCATCTGCGCATCGGCCTGTTCCAGCCACAAATCGCTATGTACGGCTTTCGCCTGATCACGCGTTACTGGATCCGGACGTTTCCACATCCAAAACGCCAGTGCGCCAATCCCCAAGATGAATATTAAGAAAAACCACATAGCCGCCCCATACGGTTAATTTTTATTTTAAATACTGCTAGCCATTCTAATTCCAGCAGAAAAAAAAAGCACCGTAATTGGCGCTTTAGTTTGTTATAGAATGCGCGCTGCTTCAAAGTTTTGCATATTTTGCATCTAATTTTTTCAGCACTTCAGACACCGCCACCATAGCGAAGCTGGACGTCACCACGACAGCTGAGCCGTACCCGCCGCAGCGCAAGCCTGCGCTTGAGCAAACCTCTGCGCTGGAGAACGGATTATCAATAGAATAAACACAGGTAATGCCGAATTTTTCTTTCGGTTTTTTACAGATGCCTTTGCTGCGCAATTGCGTACGAAGTTTTGCCAGCATTGGGTCTTGTTCAGTTCTGGACAAATCCGCCACTCTGATTTTGAGCGGATCCAGCTTCCCCCCGGCGCCGCCCGACACAATCAGCGGAATTTTATTGAAACGGCAATGCAGCATCAGCGCGAGTTTGGCTTTGACATCATCAATGCAGTCTAAAATCAAGTCTGGCGCGCCAGCCAGCAGCTCTTTGATATTTTCCGGCGTTAGATAATCATCAATCAAATTAATTTTGATGCGCGGGTTGATGGAACGGCAGCGCTCTGCCATCACTTCAATTTTTTCCATGCCCAGTGTCGAAGTCATGGCTGGCAATTGCCGGTTAATATTGGATGCGGCCACCACATCCATATCCACCAAGGTTAACTCCCCCACACCGGTACGCGCCAGCGCTTCAACCGCCCAAGAACCGACACCGCCAATGCCGATGACCATGACATGGCTGTTTTCATAATGCTGAAAACTGTCTTCTCCATAAATTTTGGCAGCGCCAGCAAAGCGGCGTTCATATTCATCATTTTGGAGCAAATCAGTCATGTTTCAGCTAAATCTTAAATCTGGACAATCTGCTATTTTAGCAAATTCGGCACTCAAATGTAGCTGCGCATTTCAAAAGCCTATGCATAAAAAAAGAGGCGCTCGGCCTCTTTCTTCACGTTTAAAATCAATCTTTATTCATAATAAAGAAGTATTCACGGTAATACTTCAGTTCCGCAATGGAATCACGGATATCATCCATCGCTAAATGTGACGCATTTTTCTTCAAGCCGCTCATAATTTCAGGGCGCCAGCGCTTTGCCAATTCTTTAACGCTCGACACATCTAAATTCCGATAATGGAAGAACTGTTCCAATTCAGGCATCAAACGGTGCATAAAGCGGCGGTCTTGGCAAATTGAGTTGCCGCACATTGGCGACACTTTTGGATTGACCCATTTTTTTAAGAATTCGATGGTCTGCTGTTCTGCATCCTGTGCCGTCAATTTGCTGCGGCGTACACGTTCAATTAAGCCAGACTGACCATGCTGACGGGTATTCCACTCATCCATCGCATTGAGAATCAAAGGTGACTGATGGATCGCCAGCACTGGGCCTTCCGCCAAAATATTGAGGTTGTCATCGGTTACAATCGTCGCAATTTCAATAATCTGATCGTTATCGGTGTCCAGACCTGTCATTTCAAGGTCAATCCAAATCAGGCGGGTGTCCGGTGTGCTGCTCATAAATGTGCAATCTTATTAGGCTGTAAAACTGCTATAGTAGCAAATTTCTTGACCCTGCGCTGTAAATAGCCCCCGCTTCATGCTATTTTTGCCTTCTAGATTTCATGGTTTTTTTAGGATATGAATGGCTTTAATTCGTAAGCGCCGCCTCACCGAGCAGCAGCAGCGCCGCATTCAAAAACAGCAGAAGTCGCGTCAGGAAGAAATCGATACCTCGAATGATCTTGAAGGCTTGGTTGTTCAGCATTATGGCCGGCAGCTGGAAGTTCAAGCCTTATCAACGCCTGACGTGCATCCTGAAAAACCGGCTGTTTCTGCAGGAGAACCGGAACCCTTCTGGAAGCCGATTGAACTGGGCAGCGTTTGGCGCTGCCATACCCGCACCAATTTAGAAGCGCTGGTGACCGGTGACCGCGTGAAATGGCAAGCCGATCCGAATACGGGCCTTGGCATTATCACAGCGATTCATCCGCGCCAATCTTTACTGACCCGTCCTGACCGTTACCACAAAGTCAAACCTGTGGCGGCCAATGTCAGCCTGATTGTGATTGTTTTTGCGTCTTTTCCTGAAGTTGCGCCCAGCCTGATTGACCGCTATTTAGTCGCCTGCGCTGATGCCGATATTCCAGCGCTGCTGGTATTGAACAAAATGGATCTGGTCAAAGAAAATGATCCGATTCTGGACATTGTGCAGGAATATAAGAACCTCGGCTATGAAGTCATGCAAACACAGTCCTCTGGAGATGTCTCTGCATTGTCTCAGCGCCTGTCCGGCGAAACCGTAGCTTTTGTCGGTCAATCCGGGGTTGGTAAAAGCTCACTGATCAATACCATTGTTCCCGAGGCCGCTCAAAAAACCAATATTATTTCAGAGAACTCAGCCTTAGGTCAGCACACCACTACCTCCACCCGCTTAATCGCTTTTGGTGAAAATTCTGCGCTGATCGACTCTCCTGGCATCCGTGAATTTGGCTTGTGGCACTTAACCACAGAGAGCGTCCAGAACGGCTTTACCGAAATTGCCAATTTAGTGGGCTACTGCCAATTCCGCAATTGTACCCATAAGCATGAAAAGCAGTGCGCGCTGCGTGAAGCCGCCTCAAAAGGTGAAATTTTGCCGCGCCGCCTAGAAAGCTATTTGCGTTTAATTGATGAAATTGCGGAAGCGCAGCAAAAAAATTAGTTTTAATTCCGTACTAACCCTTGAAGCGGTGATTTTGATCACCATATTTATCAGCTATACTCTGGGCAGTTTTTGAATTGTGATTAGGTGACTTGTGGAACGTTGGTTCGAATTTATGGGGAATCACCCCTTCCTATTTGGCACACTCGCTGTATTAGTGGTGCTGTTCTTCCTTTTAGAAGGCCAGCGCAATGGCCGCAAAATTTCACCGCAGTCTTTGGGGATTCTGGTTAAAGCCAAAAATGCCATGCTGATTGATTTGCGTGATGCGAAAGATTTCCGCGAAGGCCACATCAGCGGCAGCCGCAACATCCCTTACAGCCAAATTACAAAGCATTTGGAAGAATTAAAAACTTCTGACCGCCCCTTAGTATTTGTCTGCAACTTAGGTCAAGTTGCAGGTTCAGCTTTGCAGCAAGTTGGCCATGCCGATGCCTACCGCTTAGATGGCGGCATCAGCAACTGGAAAGCGCAAGGCCTGCCATTGGTGAAAGCTAAATAATTGTTTGAGGAAATTTTAAATGGCTGAAGTAACGATTTATTCTACTACTGTTTGTCCATACTGCATTCGTGCAAAGCAGCTCCTTGAGCGCAAAGGCGTGGCATACAAAGAAATTAATTTATCTAACGAATCGCCTGAAGTACGCGTGGAATTGATGCAGCGCACCAACCACCGCACTGTGCCGCAAATTTTTATTGGTGAACAATTTATTGGCGGTTTTGATCAGCTTTACGCATTAGAACGTGAAGGCAAACTCGACGGATTACTGGCTTAACCGCCAGATAACATCACATCTTCATATTAAGGATTACAGAATGAGTGAAGAACAACAAGTTCAACCGCAACTGGCGTTAGAGCGCATTTATACTAAAGATATTTCTTTTGAAGTGCCTGGGGCTCAAGTATTTACCAAAGAATGGCAGCCGGAACTGAACATTAACCTGTCATCTTCTGCTGAAAAAATTGACCCGACTCACTTTGAAGTGGCTTTAAAAGTTGTGGTTCAAGCGAATAATGCAGGCGATACTGCATTTATCGTTGATGTCACTCAGTCAGGTATTTTCTTGATTGATGCTGTAGAAGAAGAACGCCTTCCGTACATTCTTGGCGCTTACTGCCCGAACATCCTGTTCCCATTCCTGCGTGAAGCTGTGAATGACATGGTCACTAAAGGCAGCTTCCCGCAATTGCTTTTGACACCAATCAACTTTGATGCAGAATTTGAAGCGAATTTAGAACGCGCTCAAGTTGCTGCAGCTGAAGGCCAAGCTTAACCGCTTAGCTTCCAGCCATAAAAAAGACCGCGATTGCGGTCTTTTTTATTGCCTTTTATCTCCCCCCTTATTAAAGGGGAAATGAGGGGGATTTGATTCAGCTGAAGAACAATCCCTCCCAGCCTCTCTTTAAAAAGGGAAGAGCTAATTCTTACTCGGCATCCAGCATCAAGTCTGCGCTCATGCCGACAGTATTGAAACCTGCATCCACATACATGATTTCACCTGTAATGCCGTTTGCCCAAGGTGAGCACAGGAACAGCGCCGCATTGCCGACGTCTTCAATGGTCACGTTGCGTTTCAGCGGCGCAACTTTTTCATTCAAGTCCAGCATTTTACGGAAAGATTTAATGCCTGACGCCGCCAATGTACGGATTGGACCGGCAGAGATCGCATTTACACGGATGCCTTCTGCGCCCAAGCTCGATGCTAAATAGCGTACGCCAGCCTCTAAAGAAGCTTTGGCCATACCCATAACGTTGTAATTTGGCATGACGCGTTCTGAACCTTGATAAGTCAAAGTCAGCAAGCAGCCTTGACGCGCCGCTAATAAAGGCTTCGCTGCGCGCGCCATAGCGATAAAGCTGTAGGCGCTGATGTCATGTGCAATTTTAAAGCCTTCACGGTCAGTAATTTCAGTGAAGTCTCCATCTAGCGTATGCGCTGGTGCAAAACCGATTGAATGCACAACGCCGTCAAGACCATCCCAATGTTTAGCCAATTCTGCAAACGCAGTATCAATTTCTGCATCGACCGCCACATCACAAGGAAAAACTAAAGTTGAACCGAATTGTCCAGCAAAATCATCGACACGTTTTTTTAGTTTTTCATTCGGATAAGTAAATGCCAATTCAGCGCCTTCGCGGTGCAATGCTTGAGCAATACCGAATGCAATGGATAACTTGCTTGCAATACCGGCAATTAAAAAGCGTTTACCCGCCAATAGTCCTTGTGCCATGTGAATCTCACTCGATAAAATTTAATTGCATAATGCCAAGTCTAAAGCATTTTAGAAATTGCATAATGCGCCTTTTTTACAGCAATTCAAAAATGCGCCGTTTTAAGCATTCAGATTTAAAGCATCCAGGGAGTTTTGCCACAGCTTCGCTGCCAGCTGCTGTTCATCCAGATTGAGGCTTTTTGCCAAGCCTTGCAGCACATAAGGCAAATTCACAGGCGTATTGCGGGTACGCTGTTCAGCGCTGTGCTGGCAGCACAGCGGCGTCATATCGGGGCAATCCGTTTCCAGCACCAAATGATCCGCACCAAGCGCCTGCACCACAGCATGCAGTTTTTTTGCATTCGGATTGGTAATCTGACCGGTCACGCCAATTTTAAATCCAAGCTTCGCAAAAGCCTTGGCTTCTTCGACCCCGCCGCTGAATGCATGCGCAATGCCGCCCAAACTGAAACGCTGTTCTTTTAAAGTTTTCAGCGTATCTGCATGCGACTTGCGGATATGCAGCAGCACAGGTTTCTGATATTGCTGCGCCAGCTGCAGCTGGGCGCTAAAAAAGCGCTGCTGCTTAGCTAAGGCATCGGACAGTTTATGCTGCGGCAAAAAAGTATCTAATCCTATTTCACCAATAGCCGCACAGTTTTCTTGCTGCAAAATCTGCTCTAAATCCTGTAAATGGCTGTCTTGATGCTGTTCAATGTAAAATGGATGCAGCCCTGGCGCCAAATAGCTTTGCGGCGCATGCTGCAGGCCATTTAAAAAATGATGGGTTTGAATCAAATCTGCAAAGCGCGCCTGTACAAAACCAATCAGCACCAGCCCTTCTACCCCGGCCTGTTTAGCCGCTTGCGCCAGCGCTTCCCGATCCGGATCAAAATCAGGGACATCAAAATGCGTATGCGTATCAAACAGCGCCGGCAGCTTGCTCATTAGGATGCGGCTTTAGCTTCAGATGCAGGCTGGGTTCCCGCTGCTGGGAAATACTGCGGCTTTAATATCCCTTTCAGCTGCTCATAAGGAATCGTCAAGCGCGGCAAGCCGACGACATAGGGTCCGATTTCATATTCTGCATATTGCAGAATCAAGCCGTCTTTACCTAGGTAATAGTTGTCTGACCGCTTGAACTTCCAAGCCTGTTCATATTCTTGAACGCTGTCCGCCAGTTTTGAATCCATCACCCAAACTTTAAAAGCCTCATGCGCTTTCGCGTCCAGCGCGGCTTTTTGTTTAGGCTCAATAATTTCATCCAGCTTTACCAGCTTCTTGGCTTTAAGATCAAAATTATAATATTGCTGTGCGGATGAGCCATGCGCGCCGCCCAAATAGCTGCTGCTGTTCAATACCACTGTCGCCAGCGGCAATTCAGCATTTAAGATTTTCGGTTTAATCATTAGGCTGATTTTCTGCGCTGAGTTTAAGTCTTTCAGCTCTTTATCCAGCTTAATAAACGCCTGCATATACGGCGCAGTCTGTTTTTCCAGTTTAATCTTAGGGGTTTCCACCTGCGCCAGCTCAGATTTAGCATCTGAGGCCGCGGCCGCTTCACTGCCCGCCGCTTGCATTCTGTCCTGAGCCGGTTCTACAGATAAAATTTGGCCCAGCTGTTTCAAAATTTCATCATCAATAAAGCTGTCGATAAACTGTTGATTGGTATTTAGACGCTCAATCGTAATTTCAGGGCAGCTGTTGCCGTCGCAATTCGGGATGCTTAGGCTGAGTTCTTCCGAATCGCCAATCAATTTCATGCTTTGATCCGGCGCCTCAGCTTTAGGCTTTTCCTGCTCAGGCTGCGGCTCAGCCTTTTGCGGCTGGCAAGCGCTCAGCGCAACTGCAGAGGCCAAAACACTCATCATACAAATATTTTTATGCTTAAACATGAATCTACCTGTTCCTTACTTTGGCTGATCTACTTGAAAATTCAATGCCTTATTCTTAGAACATAAGCCGATATACAGCATCTTTCAAGACCTGCTGTGTTTGTTGTTTTGTTAAGTAAATATCCAGCTGCGCACCATCTTTGACAATTTCATGCGTACGGTAATGCAGCCCTACACCTTCCTGATCAAAAAACCAGTCGGCCTGCCCCCAGTAAAGTTTCTTGGGTGCAGATTGGCGCACAGCAGCATCCTGCTCTTTCAGCCATTTGGCGTAAGCCGCCTGCACAATCCCATTCATTTTGGCCTGCTGCTGCGCATCGACAATATCCAGCAAGGCTAAACTTTTCTGCGTACGGCGGTCTGCAACAAAAAAGTAGTGGCGGTCTTTGACTTTGATATTTTCCTGCGCTGTATCTACGCCGACCTGCAGCAGCACATACTGATTGCGCTGATATGGAATACGGGTATACATGGTCAATGCATAAGGCTGATTGGTTTTGAATTCATCCTGCCAAGCATCGGATTTTTTTACATACGCATTGATGGCCTGCTGCAGGCTCATGCTTTGCTTCTGCTTGATCTGATCTTGCACCACCAGCGCCTGATTGCGCTCAATCCATGTATTCAGCCAAGGATCCGCAGTTTGCACGGTCTGAATATTCAAATCGATACAGTTCTTATTTTCACAAAAAGGCAGCGCCACTTTTGCGGGCTGTTCCTGAATATTCAAATAGGGCAAGACATCTGATTTTTCAGCGTCAAATACCGATGCTTTTTTTTCTGCCTCAGGCTGCTGCGGTTTTTTAGAATCATCACAGGCGCTCAGCAGCAGGCTCATGCCAAGCATTGAAATAATGACCGCGTCCTTGATGATATTCATGATGCTTATAATTGGAGGTTTAAATTGATGTCAATCTATCACAAAACAAAACAGCTTCATGTGAAGCTGTTTTGTTTTTATGTTCGATCGGAGACTTAGTGCTCGCGGGTGTTGCGGAACTGAATATCTGGATAGCGTTCCTGCATCAGCTGCAAGTTCACACGGCTCGGCGCCAGATAAGTCAAATGGCCGCCGCCGTCAACAGACAGCTGATCATGCGCTTTTTTCTTAAATTCGTTGAATTTTTTCTCATCATCGCACGATACCCAGCGCACTGTATTAATGTTTACAGGCTCGTAAACACAGTCAACTTTATATTCTTCTTTCAAGCGGTACGCCACCACTTCAAACTGCAGCACGCCGACTGCACCGACAATCAGATCATTGTTGTGCTGCGGCATAAAGACCTGTGTTGCGCCTTCTTCTGAAAGCTCTTTCAGACCTTTTTGCAGCTGTTTGGATTTCAGCGGATCCTTTAAGCGTACACGGCGGAACATTTCTGGCGCAAAGTGCGGAATACCGGTGAAATGCAGCGTTTCACCCGAAGTAAAGGTATCGCCAATTTGAATTGTGCCATGGTTGTGCAAGCCAATAATGTCGCCCGGCCATGCTTCTTCCAAATGCTGACGGTCACCCGCCAGAAACGTTAATGCATCGCTGATGCGTACATCTTTATCTAAACGCACATGCTTCATTTTCAGGCCTTTTTCATATTTGCCCGAACAGATACGCATAAAGGCAATCCGGTCACGGTGTTTCGGGTCCATATTGGCTTGAATTTTAAAAACAAAACCTGTGAAGCCTTCTTCAGTCGCTTCGACATTGCGCACTTCAGTCGGATGCGCTTTAGGCGGCGGCGCATAATTAGAAAATGCATCCAGCACATGGTCTACCCCAAAGTTGCCTAAGGCTGTACCAAACAGCACAGGCGTTTGACGGCCTGCCAAGAAATCTTCACGGTTCAGCGGCTCATTCGCCATTTGCACCAATTCCAAAGATTCTTCAAAGGCCGCCCATGCCAGCTCGCCGACTTTTTCACGCAAATCTGGATAATCGTAGCCGTCACGCACTTCAATTTCTGTAATGGTTGAACCGAAACCGGCTTTATATACGTAGAATTTTTCTTCAATTAAATTGAATACCCCCGCAAAATCACGGCCTGTACCCAATGGCCAAGTCAATGGCACACATTTAATTTTCAGAACATTTTCAATTTCATCCAAAAGCTCTAAAGGCTCACGGATTTCACGGTCCATTTTGTTCACAAATGAAATGATTGGCGTGTCGCGCATGCGGCAGACTTCCATCAATTTCACAGTACGGTCTTCGACGCCTTTTGCGCCGTCAATCACCATCAAGGCCGAGTCAACGGCTGTCAAAGTCCGGTAAGTATCTTCAGAGAAGTCTTCATGCCCCGGAGTGTCCAGCAGGTTGATCATTTTGTCTTTGAACGGAAACTGCATGACTGACGTGGTGATGGAAATACCGCGCTCTTTTTCCATTTCCATCCAGTCCGAAGTCGCGGCGCGGTCTGACTTGCGGCTTTTCACCATGCCCGCAACCTGAATGGCCTGTCCCCATAACAGCAGTTTTTCTGTCATGGTGGTTTTACCGGCATCGGGGTGGGAAATAATAGCAAAGGTTCTACGAGCCTTTACCTCTCTAGCTAATTGATCTTTAAACATGAGAAAAATCTACAATATGTACACAGTTATGTACACATTTCTAAATATGTACTAAAACTGAAAAAGTGGGAATTCAAAATTGGCGTAATTGTAGCAGATTTAAATAGGATTTTACTGATTGCGGATATGTCTTGATTTATCCACAATTGAAAGTATTTTTATCTTTTTAATCTATATCTTTGCTTCGGACTTTTCGGTTTATCAGGAATGGTACGTTCAATCAAATTTGCTTCTATTGCAGGATTCAAGTAATTCTTTTGGAACGTTGCTCGATGCGTTAATCCAACCAATTGCATCAATTCAGCTAAAGTATAATCTTCTTGCTTCATTACCGAAAGTAAACGCTGAACTTGGTCGCTAACTTGTACGTTAACTTGAGCGGTAACATGACCGCTATCTTGAGCGGTATCAGTTGAACTAAGAATTGCATCTAAAATCATCTGTAAGATGAATTCTATAAATGGAGCTGAATCTGTTCGGTCTGTACTTGCTTGCAAAGCCTCATAGTAGGCTTTTTGATTTTGATAGATCAAACTCTCAACAGGAATATTAGCAAAGATTGGATTCCATCTGCTTAATATTAAAGTTTGCCATAGCCTTCCCATGCGACCATTGCCATCCGCAAATGGATGAATGAATTCAAACTCATAGTGAAATACTGAACTTTGTATAAGAGGATGCACTTCGCTATCATTTAACCAATCAAGTAAGTCAACCATCAGTCGATTAATTTGATTTGTAGGCGGAGCCATATGCACCACTCGATCACCTGACATTACACCGACACCACCATGACGATACTGACCAACTTCATCAATCAAGCCTGTCATTAAAATTTGATGAGCTTGTAGTAAGTCCGACTCTTGACTTGGTTGCCACTGCTGAAAGGCTTCATAGGCTTTAATCGCATTACGCACTTCCTGAACTTCTTTTGGAGGTGCAATTACGGTCTTACCATTTAGAATCGCCGTGATCTGTTCCGTACTTAAAGTGTTCCCTTCAATTGCAAGTGAACCTTGAATAGTACGTATACGATTGGCTTTTCGCAGTTGTAATCTATCCTGAATTTCCTCTAAAACAGTCAAACGCCCTATATTCTCACTAATCTGTGCAATCAGATGAATGATTTTTGAGGTGATGGTATAAGGCGGTTGGTATTTCATTATTTATTCAACTAAGCTTATAGCTTTCAAATTAATTAAAACCTATTTTTAAAATATTCAAATTCAATTGACTGGTTATAAATAAATTATAGAAATATTAGACCTCTTGCGAAAGTATCGTTTACCTAATTTTTGAACTGGCTAAAACCTTATTAAATGTAGCTTTAGGCTGTTTAAATTTTGACTAAAGCAAGAAGTCTATTATCTCTAAATTTTCAAACCAATCTCTTGAAAAAAAGTGTTCATGTCTATACAGCGAATACCAAGATCATTAGCAATATCAGGAACTTTAGGACTTTGTGTTGGTTGGTTTTTATTTAAATTAAAATTCTTAGTTTCACTTGTTACAATTACTAAATTATCTTTTTTTGCTATAGCAACCAACCAGCCATCAGCTATTTTTTCACGTGTCCAACTTTTGTCATTTGTTAAAGCTTTTTCACTATAACAATCATGAGTTGCAATATGTTGAATAACTTCACCCCATAAATCAGCATAATCTTTATATCTACAAGAGGCGCCTGTAAAGTTATCTTCAAGCCATTTTTTAAAACGTTCATCTTGATAATGTTCATTAACTACAATATCTGGAAGTACTACTTGTGAATTGATGATGACTTTAATTTTCTCCCAAAAACTTGGGAAGAAATCAAATTGATAATATCTTTCATAAAAATTGATATAAATATTAGTGTCCAATAAATATTTAGTCATTGCCACCTCTATTCATCAAAATTTTATATCCTTTAAAACCAACACCTACAATATTAAATGCATCTGTATAAGAAATACGATCATGATTTACTGCATTCATTACATATCTGAAAAATCTATTATCGACTCTAAATCTAATATTATTTGTATAACTTCCACCATTAGATTCACTTGGTAAAAAACGCTCAAGGTTTTCCTTTAGGTCTATAGTCCGATTCAGGTATTCTTCACGTGTGATCTTATTTAAGTCTAATAACCTTCTAACAATTACAAATTCACTGACTTTAAATTTTCTAGCTAAAAAATTACTATCAGTTGAATTAAACTCTAAGAAAACCTTTTGGGGAACTAAAATTTCTGCTGTTACTTTATTTATAAACGCTTCAGTTCGATCAAATTGATAATTACCAGTATCTACAATATTAAATATTTCTTCAGTACCTACAAAAATATGCACTAACTCATGTACTAACGTAAAAAGTTGACCAGTCTTAGTATCCTTTTGATTAATAAAAATTATAGGTGCTTTATGATCAAGTAATACAAAACCTCGGAATTCCTTCACACTAAGAGGCCTATGTGTATTGTCTTTCACTTTTCCATTAAAAAAAACAAATACACCTATATCATTAATCTTATCACGTAGATAATTTAATGGATTATCAGCTTGATTCTGAAAAAACAAAGGAATTTCTAGCTTATTACGTATTTTTTGAGCCACCTCTAGAAAGTTGGAATCAATAGAAAATTGACCCACAAAATCTAAATTGTCAGTAATTTCATTCTTCAAAAATTCCTGCTTGACTTCCATTTCTGCAATCGTATCTCTTAACTCTTCACTTGCTTCATCGATTGAATCAGACTCAAGTGTCCTAAAGTCCAATCGTTTGATGTCAATATCAATAGTTTTATTTAGTAATAAGAGACCTGTTGGAACATTTATTTTTTTTGCTATTTCAGATAACTGATTAAAAGTTGGCTGTTTTTCTCCACTTAAAATTTCATCTAAATTATTAATTTTGGTTCTTAAAACACTCAAAGAAATTTGGGCATTTTGAACATAATAATTCAATGTGTTAGTGTCGATACGCATTGACATTACATTCCCTCCTCTATGCCCATTTGACCTTGTCTTATGCTAACATAAATTAACTGTGCAATACTGTCTATAAACATTCATAACAGCACGGCACAATTTGACGTGAAATTTTAAAAAGAACTATTTTGAAGCTTTCTTTTTTGTCCGTGTATAAATATGCTTCGCCAATCGCTTAGCAACTTTTTTACGCAATTCATCCGTACTCATGACCTTATTACAGACTTCCTCATTTCCTGCAAGTCGAACAAGAAACAGATCAATTAACTTTCCAGATAAGTACTCTGTAAAACTGTCTAGAGAATTTGCGTTCACCGCTTGTACTATCTCTTCATTTTCAATAGCTGCTTGCTCAACCTGATCAAAGAACAATTGATCAGCTACCGTAAAATCAGTACCAAATGCCTCATTCAATTCATCAATCAGATGCGATACATTATCTGTAGACTCTGCCTGCCCTGTTCCCACATCCGTTGAACCTTTCAAGGCATTCGCTTCACCATGCCCTAAATCGATACTATTTTCACTTAACTTCTGTAGTCGATAAAATTGAAGTTCAACAATTTTAGATAAATCAACTTCATTTTCTTTAGAGCCTTTAGGCAACTTTTGTAGTAAAGCTTTTAAATACGCATATCGTTGCTCATGCTCTGAATCTGTAAAGTCCATGATTTGCGAGACAAAGAGATATAAATTTAAATAGCTTTGTAATTGGCTTTTAAATAGTTTTTGTTGCTCTTGTTGATGTACAAGATCATCAGGATGAATTTTCTTATATTTATCAACAGCACGGTCAATAATACTATTCAACTGTTTATGTTCATGCCCTGTTAGCTTGCTTCTATCCTTAAACCAAATATTGGCAAACTCATTTAAATCAACTTCAAAGTAAAACTTCCATTGATCCAATGTATGACCAAGCTCATTCAACTTTTGCTCATTTGGAATATCGCCAAGTTTAGTCAACTCGTAAAATGGTTTAAATGCTTTATAAATGTCTTCATGGGTATTCACAAAGTCCAATACAAAAGTATCTTCTTTACCATAAGCACAACGGTTCAGACGAGATAAGGTTTGTACTGCTTGAATTCCCGATAGCTTCTTATCTACAAACATGGTGTGTAGTAAAGGCTGATCAAATCCTGTTTGATATTTTTCAGCAACCAAGAGTACTTGATAATCATCTGTGTCAAATTGATCAGGTAATTCAGTTTCTTTAAAACCGTTCATTTTAGGTTCTGTATATTCAGTACCATCGACCTCTAATTTCCCTGAAAAAGCGACTAAAGACTTAATCCCTGTATATTTTTTTTCTTTAATATATTCATCGAATGCCAGCTTATAGCGTACTGCTTGTTCACGAGAATTCGTTACAACCATTGCTTTGGCACGACCACCAATTCGGTGCATCGTCACTGTTCTAAAATGCTCGACAATAATTTCTACTTTCTGAGCGATCACGCTTGGATGCATGGAAACAAAACGAGCCATTAAGGCTTTGGTTTTATTTTTTGCAAGTTCTGGATCATTGTCAGCGATTTTGATTAATTTAAAGTACTGTTCATAAGTCGTGTAGTTTGCCAATACATCTAAAATGAAGCCTTCCTGAATTGCCTGTTTCATACTGTAATGATGAAACGGAGCTTCGCCGTTATCACCCGCTTCATCAAAGCAAGCGAGTGTTTTCCATTTTGGTGTAGCGGTAAAGGCAAAGAAACTTAAATTAGGCTGGCGACTACGCTTTGACGCTTCTGCAAATAAATGCTTTTTCACATCATCTGTGAGTTCACTTTCATCCTCATCGCCATCATCTAAAAACTCTTGAGCAATTGCAGATTCAATCCCATCTTTATTGAGAATTTTGCGCAATTCCATTGCCGTTTCGCCACTTTGTGAACTGTGGGCTTCATCGACAATAACAGCGAAATTCTTACCTTCTGTACTCAAATCAACCTTAATTCCTTTTTTCGCTTGGGTACGAATAGATTGCATGATGTATGGAAATTTTTGAATTGTAGTAATAATGATCGGTACATTCGAAGCTAAGGCATTAGTAAGCTGTAGCGTATTCTCATCAATCTTTTGTACCACACCATCTTTATGCTCAAACTGTGCAATGGTTTCTTGTAACTGTCGATCAAGTACAATACGGTCAGTAATCACAATAATGGAATTAAAAATTTTTTGATTGTCCGCATTGTGCATCGATGCCAATTGATGTGCGAGCCAAGCAATGGTATTTGATTTGCCTGAACCTGCTGAGTGCTGAATTAAGTAGTTATGACCTGAACCATTGGCTTTACTGTGTTTTGTGAGTTTACGCACAGCATCTAATTGATGGTAACGTGGGAAAATCACGGTTTCTTTTTCGATATATCGAAAACCAGTTTCAGTTCTAATTTTTTTGGTTTCTACACTCAAATGCATGTATCGAGCAAAGATTTCCATAAAGCTATGACGAGCTAAAGTTTCAGTCCACAGATAATGCGTGCGCACATCACCTTCTACAGGTGGATTACCTTTACCGTTTAAATAACCTTTGTTGAAAGGTAGAAAAAACGTATTTTCCCCATCCAACTTCGTGGTCATATAGACATCGCAGGTATCTACTGCAAAATGAACCAAGGTGCGCTTTTTAAAGTCAAATAAACGTCCTTTGGCATTCCGATCTTTTTTAAATTGAATTTTGGCATCTTCCACATTCCAGCCTGATGCTGAAAACTCATTTTTAAGTTCAAGCGTGATCAATGGAATACCATTTAACGAAAGCACCATATCTGGAATTTCATTAAATTCCGTATGGAGCTGACGTGTACATTTAAGTACGTTTGCATCATATTGTTCTTGAGTGGTTTTATTGATGCTGGTATTGGGTGCAAAGTAAGCCATTTTAATTTTTTTACCAAAGCATCTAAAGCCTTGGCGTAAAACCGATAGAGCACCTTCGGTATCTAAGGCATGTGCTAAATCATTGACAATACGATTTGCTGTTTCTTCTTGGCATGAACTATAAATTCTGTCCCAAGTTTTTGGTTGCGTTTCCTGAATAAAGGCAACGATATCTCTGGGGAATAAAGCAAGTCTTGGATCATAGTCTTTAGGGTTGCCTTTTACATAGCCTCCATCTGTTGTTAAGCTGTGTTCTATAGCTTGTTCAAAATAATATTCGCTATGCATGACATTTCCCCAAAAAAATATGACCCAATGATTTTTTAGTTTACTTTAAGATTTCGAACATCGATCTTCCCTGTCACCACTTGGGTGATTAAGGTTGAGCGATATTCCTTTAACTTATTTTTTAAGACAATAGCTTTATTTTTCAACTCTTCTATACCTCGTAGCTCTGTTTCAATAAAATCAGCAATTTGATTTTGCTCTTCGATTTCAGGAAGTAAGATTTTTAATCGACCAATAACTTCTGCAGATATCCCAGGTTGAGCAGCAGTTGTTGAGTATTGATTCAAATTCATTGCCATTAATAGAAATCCTAACCATTTGTAATTTAGGTCTATCAATGGATTAACTACAACTGCATGCTCCGTTGCAAAAAAATAACCTGAGGCAAAGTTAATGTTTCCACACAAAGCACCTTGACGACCAATTAGCACATAATTACCTTGATGGGTATATCTATCAATATATCCTCTAAAACCATTTCCACCATAAACTGGATAATCACCATCTGCTACAAAATCTAATGCAGTAATACTATCCCCACTGATTAATCTGACAATGAAATGTAATGCTATTAATTTCCAATGCTTTGGAATTTTCCCAAAAAAAACATCTCTGCTGTCTTTCAACTCTACATCAGGATTTAAACCCTTAGTCACTGCATGAGAAATCAAAGCCACACGTTGTTCAGCCAATTTCTCCAATAAAATTTCTTGCTTAGAAATTAAAGCATCAACTTGGGCAAGACGTTTATCTAAAAAATCTGCAATGATTTTTTGTTCATCTAAGCTTGGGTAAACTATTCTAAATGAAGAAATTTCATCCCAACTTGCTCGAGGCATTTTAGAACCAAAAGTTGTTCCATTAACTTCATTAATGAAATCTTGCGATAAACAGTAATAACTTAAAAACTTTGGATAAATTACTTCAGAAGATCTAAACACCAAAGCTTCGGTAGATGATAAACCTTCTTCTTGAGCTAAAAAAACTTTAGCTAAATATGGTCTTAACTTACCAAATAGTACATCATCCTTTTGGAATCTATGACCTATCCCCTCACTTTCAAGCTCTACTGAATCAAGTAATTTACCTGTAAATGATTCAATATTTTCTAAACCAAAATATCTAAGATCAGATTCTTTGGCATCAATTTTATCCCCGACATTAGCGACTACAAATTTCATGCGTTTAACATCCCAATGGCTAGGGATTTCCCCTAACCATTGCACGCCACTATCCTTATAACTTTCGTAACGTGGTAACTGACTCATGCAGACAAACCTCCTAACATCTGCATGATCTCCTGCTCAAGCTGAACAATCTCAGACTTAATTTCCTCCAAAGGACGTGGTGGCTCATAGACATAGAAATGACGGTTAATTGGAATTTCATAACCCACTTTGGTTTTACTATAATCAATCCACGCATCAGCCACGTGCGGTAAAACTTCCGCTTTTAAATAAGCTTCACAGTGCGCTGTAACCAATGGTAACAACTCAGATAAGTCAGGCTCTTTGTCATAATTTACAGGTAAAGGTAAAGTCAGATGTTCAGGGAATGAAACAAGCTCTGTATCACGCAATTGCGTATCTGGCTCAATATTCCCTTTACTGTCTTTGCAGACATCCGCAGTCTGATCACGTTCAGACAATGCTTCCAAAATCGCTTTCTTCACAGGTGCGCCAAGCTTAAAGCTTAATCCCTTCAAAATTGGATCAAGGACTTTTAAAAATTCATCACGATTCTTCCAAACCTGATCAGAAATTTTTGCTGTAAGTGCCTTTTTAATCGCTTCCTGTTGTAAACGACCTGTTTGCTCTTCCTTCGAAATTTCAGCAGTATCTTTTACTTTCTTACTCTTTGCCAAGTTTTCAAATGCAGATTGCTGATCTAACAAGGCAATACGTTCAGCAGAAATCATAAAGTTCAAACGCAATGGACGTTCTACAGTCAGCTTCAAATAACCAAAATCTTGATTATTAAAAATCTTCGAACACACCTTCGCTTCACCAGCTTTGGTTTGAATCATTGCACTGGTGTCTTGATCTTTAAATTTCGAATAGAACTTCGTCAGTTCAGCAATATGGTCTTTAGATAACTCATGACGCTTGTTACCTAAGCTTTTCGCCATTTTCTGATAATGCGCCGTACCATCTATCAACTGCACTTTGCCTTTACGCTGTTCAGATTTTTTGTTCGAAATAATCCAAACATAAGTATAGATACCCGTGTTATAGAACATCTGATCAGGCAAAGCGATAATCGCTTCAAGCCAGTCATTTTCGATAATCCAACGACGAATATTACTTTCACCACTGCCTGCATCACCTGTGAATAATGGCGAACCATTAAATACCACAGCAATACGTGAGCCTTCCCCACCATTTTCAGGCGAAGGCTTCATTTTAGAAATCATGTGTTGAGCGAACAATAATGATCCATCATTGATACGTGGTAAGCCTGCACCAAAGCGACCTGAAAAGCCTTGCTTCTCTTCCTCATCAATAAATTCTTTTTGGTTTTTCCATTCCACACCAAAAGGAGGATTTGAGAACATATAGTGAAAGTCTTTATCTGCATGACCATCACGAGGAACATAACCATCTTTTTCCTTGGCATTTTTCACACCAAGCGTATCGCCATACACAATGTTTTCAGCAGGTTCATCTTTAATCAACAAGTCAGAACAACAGATGGCGTATGACTCAGGGTTATACTCTTGTCCATACATATCAAGGCTAATCTTGTCATTGTATTTTTTGAGAAACTTTTCAGACTCAGACAACATCCCGCCCGTACCTGCCGTAGGGTCGTAAATACTACGGTGTACACCTGCTTTAACAAGTTCGTCCTGATCTTCTTCAAAGATCAAATTAACCATCAGTTCAATCACTTCACGAGGCGTAAAGTGATCCCCAGCTTCTTCATTGGCTTGTTCATTAAACTTACGTACTAACTCTTCAAATAGGTAGCCCATTTGTAAGTTACTTACACTACTAGGCGCAAGGCTTAAACCTGATTCAACCAAACCATTACGAAACTCTTGAAAGACTTTATATAAACGGTTTGCATCATCAAGTTTTTCAATTTCTTTAGCAAATTCAAACTTGGCAAAGATATCCTTCGCTTTAGGTGAGAAACCATCAATGTATTTTGTTAAATTTGCCGTAAATTGATCTGGATCATCTAGCAGTTTTTGTAGATTAAAACCACTGATGTTATAAAGATTTTGCTTACGATCTTTATCCGCAATTTGGCTCAACTGCTTTTGTAAAAAGACATTTGGGGTTTTATCTTGCAAATTCGCCACAGCTTTTTCATAGCATGCTTTCATCTCATCTGCATACGGTGCAAGAATCGCATCAAAACGCCCTAATACAATTAACGGCAACATCACACGACGATACTGCGGTGGACGATAAGGTCCACGAATAATATTGGCAATACTCCAAACTAATCCTACAATTTTGCCATGTTGTGAGTGTTGATTTACTTCATTTGTCATTTTCATTTCTCCAATTCAAAAATTCGGTTTATTGCGCCACTTTGGCTTGCACTAAAATTTGTTCGCTCTTCGCTTGATTGTATTCAGCTCTTAAAGCTGTCAATTGTTTGAATATTAAAGCTTCATTGTGTGCTTCTTCGGCAAGTCGAAGAATCTCTTCTTGTTGAAACATAGAGGGAATAACTATTTCAGCTTCTTTTAAGGTCGAAATACTGAGCATCATGAGCAATGATCCTCGACTATTCATTTCAAAATAAGATCGCATTGCTTGTGAATGATTAAAGTACCAAGCTAAAAATTCTGGCTTTAGGCTATCTACTTTGAGATTCACTACAATAAATTGATTACTTACTACAACTTGATCTGATTCATTACCTTTGAATACATAGGCTTTTGGCTCTCCACGAGCGACCACAATAATCGAGTTATATTTCAAATATTGAGGTCTTGAGTCGTAAGCCCATTCAAGTTCTGACCATTGATTTTCTGAAATAACTACTTGATCTTTGGATAAATCTTTAATTTGAATTGCTTTTACATCAAAAGTCACTGCTGGTTTCTCAAGGGGGCGTTGTGTAAACCCTGTATAAATCTCAGCAATATTTTTTAATTTAGTCTCCATAGTCCTTCCTTTAATAAACTTGGAGTACTTCGTTATTTTTCAGATATAATCTGTTTAACAAAGTCTCCTGTGATAGTGGATTTTGTTTTGAAAAGTTATCTGATCGCCAAATCCTAACTTTTCAAATCACGCAGTAGAACTCGTACTGAGTTTTTACTGCGTGAAGTTACTATACGATGCTTCCTTTGTTAAAGCAAATATATTTTGCACTTTTTATCGTACTGCAAAATATAATTATTTAATTTTCTAACTCTTCGTGATATTTTTTATAACCAATATACCCCTTTAATGACCATCTTTTCATCGCAAACTTAATGTAACGCTCTTCCTGTTCATCAATAATTTCACTATAAAAATCAGAATAATAATTAATAGTTTTCTTGACATCACTCACAGTGTTAAAGGTTTTCCGAACACTTTTACCTGCTAGTCGTACATGATATAAATCTGTTGGAGCTTCTTGTTCAAACCCGTCAAGATATCGATCTGCTTTAACCCATGCATCATCATTAGTACCTTGAATATTTAAACGGAGTTCAAGTAAGACGAAATTTCCAAGTCTTCTTTTTTGATAACGATCAACTTCTCTACAATTTTGTCCCTCAAAATTTCTATTCTCTGTCGCCCACAAATGCTCTACCGACAAATAATCATTGGTTTTACCAGATGATCTACTCTTTAAAATCTTATCTATATTAATAGTCTTATTAGGTTGTAAAGAAGATTCATAGTTCATTAAGAAGTAGCGAAGTCCTCTCCACCCATAAAAATCAAAAGAACTCTTACCATCCAAATAAAATGAGGCTTCGAACCAACCATCATGCGCAAGATTTTGAGTAAAACTAACCAGTAAATATTCCAATGCTTGGTCATCATTTGTTAGTGTTGTTTTTCCAACTACTCTATTCTCCTCTGCAATAAAACTGTTTAACAAACTCCCATAGTAGTACCTACTCGCATACTGGTATAAGTCACCCTGACCTGTATCTTTTCTAAATGTCATGCCGTTAGCGATATAAACTCTAAAATTTAACGTTTCTAATAATTGTAAATGCCGTTCAAGCATCTCACCCTTACCTTTATTTTTGAGTACCAATGCTAAAAACAAGGGCATAATTGAAGCATGAACATTCTGAGCACGAATGTTTTCAATTAGTGGTTGAATAGCTTTATCAAGCCCAACATAATTAGGGGCATAAAGATGTTCGTACCATTTTGCAGATAATTTTAAAAATTGAATAAAATCTTGTAGTTTGGTTATTGTTTGATTTTTCTTTTCACTGGACTGCAAACATTGATCTATTTTTATTCTTTCCTTAAGAACATCATACCCATACTGGCTATCCGTTTTATTCATTTTAAAAAATACAACCAAACAATATCTTAAAAATGAACTCTCTTCATTTGGTGATGTTTTTTTCGCTTTATTTAGTGATTGTAAAATATCAGACCAATGTTCAGTAATATCATCCCGCAATGAAAAAGCAGATAGCTTAATTGAACAATAAATTAAATAGTTTTTGACTTTTTCCAATTCACTGAGTTGTTTACCTCGATTGTTAATCACTTCAAACATGATACCAGTTTCAGCATCTTCAACTGGCGAATAAACTAAAAACCCTAAACGCTCTTCTAAAACATTTAAAATCTGCGTAATAAGAACTCCTGAAGAAGTTTTTTGAGTCAACCATTTATGGATCAAATCATGAGCATTCAATAGTCGTTCGTGTGACTCTAATGTAATAGGGCAATTTTCTAAATTACGATCAGATAAAATAACTTTCTCAAAAAATTTATTAGTATCTAAATTCAACTTCAAAACAAACTGATCATTACCAATATCACCACGCTTTAAATATTTGGTGCCAATACTCTCTTTGTCCTCTCTATCAGCAAATAGAGAAATACATTTTAAAAAAATAACCAAGGTAGTTAACCGCTGTTGACCATCTACAATATGATATTGATTAGACTGATCTTTATTCAGTGATAAAACAAGTGTACCTGTATAGTGCCTAACGGCTGAAGTATCTAAAAGAAGATGATCAATATCTTTCAATAATTCATCAATCTGCTTTTCATCCCATGCATACCCTCGCTGATAGTCTGGGATACAAAAAAAATTCCCCTCAAAAATCTCTGGTAATGTCCGAAGCTGATGTACAAAGTTATTTTTCATTAGGTGCCCAATAAATGATTTTTTGATTATGAACTAGAGTGACCAATTATATTTCAAATTCATTTATAACAATCTCAATTTAATCAATTTATTAAAAATAAGGGGCTTGCACCCCTTGCTATCCAGTAACCCTCAATTCACCGCCCTCACACTCCCCTGCAAGCCCTTCTGCATATCCTGCACAAAACCCTCACCTTGATTCGGCTTAGACATTGCCTTGGTTCTCGCTGTGGTTACAGACTGTGCTTGTTCAACGTCTCCCTTTTGATTTTCATCACTATAAAACTCCTCCACTAAATCCAACCCTTCTTCGCTGTTGACTTCAAACTGTGCATTGGCAAAACCCTGCCTTGCTGTATGATCTAACGCTGATTGATTAAAGCCGCTCTGCTTACTCTGTTGATCAATGTCTTTCGCCATCTGAATCGCTTGTTGAAGATTAACTCCCTCCCTGAGTGTCAAATCTACGTAATACACAGGAGTTCGATAACTTTGCGTGGTGGACTTACCTCTTAGGGTCAGTTGAAACGGTAGACATGACAGCAATCCATTCGATGCTGCATGGTAATAATTTAGCCGTGCTGCCAAAGTGCGGATACTGTTAAAACCTGTGGTTCTAAAAATGAATGTACCGAGTTCATCACTTTCATCCAAATTGACATGTAAACGTCCATAGGGCTTGCAGTTTCCTCCTTGTGCCAATGAGCATAAATCAGGGGATGGACAAGGATGTTGCTCTACGCCTTGATTAGTTAAACGTTGGCAAGTTTCACCATTACCGACACAGATAGGTCGCCCAGTCTGTCGGTCAAACAAAGTATACTCAGCTCTAAGATTCAAATCAGGATCATTGAAGATCATCCTTACTGGAATGGTACGGAGTTTTTGATTCGGTGCTTTACTGCGTAATTGCTCATCAAGCGGATGTTTGATCCACCCCTCTTTGCTTTGGATTTGACTGGTAATGGTAAATTGGTCGTCCTTTTCAGGCAGTCGTTTACCGTTCTTTTCAACAACTTTACCAATACTGATACGTCCAAGGATCGGTGGTGTGATTGCTAAACCTTTAATCATGATAATTTTCCTCTAAATAAAATTTTACTGTTGACCCTTTGTTATGTAAGCAAATACAAAACCGTTTAAAGATCAGATGAAATGCAAAGACCGCCATTGTTGGCCTACCGCTCCTTCGGGAGTCGGTAGGTCGGGGGTGGTTTTTTGCGCTTTTTTGAAGACTGGAAATATCGACGTGATGAATTCAGTCATTGGTATAGATCTGAAAGCGTCGTGTTCCTGCTTTGTTTTGCGGAAACTGCTCAAGCATTTCTGGGTGAAGTTTGAGTAAGGCTTTGCTGTCTAAACTGATTGAATCTTTGGATTTCTTCCACGTCACCGAACCATTCGCAAAGGTTGCTCGTTCAGCATCCTTCATCAACATCTGGATTTGATGCTTAGTTTCATCAAAGTTATTTTGATGCTGCTCAATGTGATGCTTTTCTTTAATCAGTTGAGCAAACAATTGATTGGCATGTTCGTTATGACTCAAGTCTTCAACAGTCAACGGAATATGTTGTGGATAAAGCTGCTGTATGGCTTTGGCTGCCGACTCACTGGCATCTGCATCAGGTGGTATATCTTTTTCCACACAATCCCAGAAGTAATGTTCCGCATTGATGATATGTTTGATCACGGATTCGGAGCGCGTCACTTTGAAGATTTTGGTTTCATGACCACAAATCAGCACACAAACATGTGCTGCTCGTTTGCCTGTCACTGCTAATTGATGTTGTACCTGACACAAGACATATAAAGGCACACCCTCTCGCCAAAGTTTTGCGCCGTACTCTCCTGCTGTTTTGCATTCCAGAATTTGAACTTCATCACTACCCACAACGGAGTAATCCAGATTGGCAAGCATAAAATGCTTATCAGGATCTGGATGCTGAAGCACTGCATTGATTCTGCGTACCTTGTTATTGGTATGCATGCTGTAGTACTCAGCCACCAATGGCTCTAGTTGCTTGCCCCAATAGAGTGGAGAGACACCTGAACTTTCATCTTCAATCGATTGTTTGACTCGCCCTGTCTTGATCATCCAAAGTTCGAGCATCGACATATAGGGATTCAATCCACAGGCTGCTGCACAATCACTACTGCCAATACCTTGGCGACGGACTTCAAGCCAGTCAGATTGAGTCATATTTTTAGTATTGACCAAGCGTTTTGCTGTAAACAGTTTTGGGGCATTAAAGGGTTTGCTGGCTTGTTGAATGGATGGGTTTAATATTGCTGTATTCATAGCTTGCTTCCTCATTTTATATGGATGGTGGCAAATAAAGGGCATAAAAAAACCACAGCCGAAGCTATGGTTTTAATAATTTTTAAAATTCTAAATTCCATTTAAAAATGCATAGTAAGGTCTAACTTTCCATGATTGAAAAATGTATATTTCGCACTATGCAAGCATGTTAAGAGCCTGCTCCAATCCTCGTTGCTTGATCGCTGCTCCTGCACCAAACCAAGCTGAATCGAGTCGATGATCTGTACTCATGGCACGTCGTTCATGATCAATAAATTCTGTAATTGAACACAGTAATCCATAGGCTGTTCCTTTAGCAGAACTCAACTCTGCACCACGTCCCTGACCATTAAACATGTCCATTGCTTTTGTCATCGCCTTGGCATTAGGTTCAGCTTTTTCCTTGGTATTTGCATGTGCCGCCTGAGTCGCAACATCACGGTAGAACTGAATAATATTGTCCTCCTGATCTGCCACACTCATGCTGGTGTTGTTGAACACTGCATCAAAGAAAGCTGCTGCTTCTCCTTGGGTGACTCTACGCTGACAGAGTTGCTTCATTTCGTACATGTGTTCATCCCATGCACGTACTGAAATGCCCAATTGCTGTTTGACCTTATCTGCATCAAACTTGGTGCTATGCGGAACCTTCACTACACCTGCACTGCTGTTCTGACCACGTAAAGCAATCGCCAAAGTGTTGTTGCAGACGACACGAATGGAAGTAAATTGTGCTGTTGTCGCCAGTGTTCCATCACATGCAGTTGCAAGAAGAATATAGCCATTACTAACATCCTTTCCTTTAAGTGCAGTAGATTGACCTGTACGTGCCAGCGCCCAGAATTTCTTGCCACCTTTAAGCACGCCTGCGGTTTCCAATTCAAAGCCTGATTGTTCAGTTAGATCACGATAGAACTCTAAGATCTCACGAGGTTGTACTTCCTGAAAACGTTGACTGACCACTGACAAAGGTGCATGGGTATCAGAACGGTACAGTACACGCTGTTCTTCATACGGCATGATGATGCTTTGTCCACGTTCATTCTGTGCCATATAACTGACATTAGATGACTCTATACGCCAGTCCATGCCTGCCTGCTGTGCCCAGACCTCAATCGGTTGGTTTTGACTTAGTTGATTTCCTAGTCCATGCCAAGGGGTTTCACCGACATAAGCCATTTGTTCAAGTTGATGTGCCATGGTTGTATTCCTTTTAATTTGAAATTTGATTCTGTGTTAATACCAACGATCTTTAGTGCAGAAGATGCGTTGGAAATTTTTGGTAGCAGTTATGACAGAAGCACAAACTTTGCTGTGGAGGTGTGCTTTGTTCTGTAAAAGAATTAAACAAACCACCAAGTACAGTTCCTGCAATTCCTCCAACGATGGGAGGTAAATTCAAAGACTTCGCAACGGTTGTGCCTAAGGCCCCTAAAGCTGCGGGTGATGCAAGATTTGATAATGTTGAATTTGCTTGTTGCGCATTCGCTTCAACAATCATGATATCGGTTGAATGACAAAAGGGACAATTCAAGCTCATGACTTGACTCCTAAATTTTGGGCATAAAAAAGCCTGCACGATGGCAGGCTTAATATTCATTTCTCATGTGTACTCAAAGAGCTTCATGATTCTCATTAGGATGTTATGTATCTGAAATAATTTGGAATACTATTCAGTGTAATCAGCTAATTGCATTTTTTTGATGTTTTCCCGCCAACTGCTTTGCTGTTATTTTATTTAACAAAATCTATATTACTCCCATGCCGAAGAGGAGTTAATTATGGCTTATTTATATCAATGTGCAGGATGTTATACAACACTTTATGGAGATGCCTTACCAGAAGGTGAGCATTACAATTATATCGTCAATGGAGAACTTTGCTCTTCATGTCAAGCAGAGCAAGACAATGATTATTATGACGATGATGATTGATATGAAGTTTTCGAATAACAAAGACATTCATCAATTCATTACGAAGCTTCTCAAGCAAAAGTCTATTCAGTTAGCTAAAGGGAAAAAGCACAACTTTTTAATGATCAATAATAGAAAGTTAGCCATTCCATCTACTCCGAGTGATTTTAGAAGTTTTCAACAATTTAAACATGATGTAAATCGATTTTTAAGAAGAAACTAATATGCAAACTCCAACATTACAATTCCCTACTGGTACAGCTCTTCTCAGAGAAATGGCAAATCATTTTGGTTTAAAGAACTATACTGGTCTAGCAAAGCAAGTGGATGAATATACAGATAATATTCACTATCCGCATTATTTTGAAGAGAGCTTTATCAAAGCACTTTTTACTACCAAATATTTCTCAGCAAAAACTCAAAGCAAAATGATTCATGCATTCAAGCAAGCGATGCAGGAATTTTATAGTTTCCAATTATTGTTCAGCCTGAATGGTGATGCTCATCAAAAGACCACAGATGACTTTCTGAACTTAATGATCTCAGTAAAATTTGTTCCTATCTTGAAACATCATTTGGTTTCACTTGGGTATGTGAGCAAAAAGCAAAAAACTCATTTTTTGCGTGAGCTTCTTAAGCAGAATTTTAATGCTAAGAAATTGGATAAAGAGCTCCAAGATCGATTCCGAGTATGGGGTAATTTAGATGAGCTGCCTGATCCCCAAAACCTACAACTTATTGTTAAAGATCATATCCATTTTACCAAGCAGATCGATACTCTCTCTGCTCTTTTAACAGCTCGAGCTTTAGACAGCCTTTATAAAAATGGCGTGACTGAGAAGGAAATATCAGATCAAGAGTTTGCTCCTTTTATTCAGCAACACCTCAATACTGAAAATGAATCCGCATATATACATTTATCTTTAAATGAGTTTATTTTCTCATCTTTATTACAGATCCCCAAAGACAATATTATTTTAGAGGAATACAAAGGTAATGCAGAAGGCACATTAGCACTATTAAATAAACGTATTCAGGGACTGTCTGACCAACTTCGCTTTAGTCTCACCAATATTGATTTATTTATGGATTCAATCAACCAAAACCTAGAGTTTGAAAGCCTTCGCTTTAGTGGTCATTGGGCTAAAGCACGTTATTGCCTATTTACTGGCAAGCTAGATGATGCAATTCAGAATTATCTAGAATGTGTGGAATGTTGTATGCGTTACGATGGACGTAACCTAGAACAAGTTTTGACTGAAGCCTTCACCGCTTGTTCTCTACTTCAAACTCCTAAAAATGACATACTTAGAAAATTCGCCAATATCGCCATTCGTTATCATCTACGTTTATCTAAAGTTGATTTAGATTTCGATAATCTTCCGCAAAAGTTTAAATTGGAAAATGTGTTCGAGACATGGGAACTTATTGCTTTTAGAGCAAGTACATATGAAGTCTTCGACGAAGAATTATTCCTTATGGAAGAATGTGATTTCCTAAAAAATATCCCGAAACAAAAATTTCTAATGTTGAAAGACAATATAAGAATTGACCTGACTCGACCAAACAAAGTTATCAAAGTCGATAGCCAAAATACTGTAAAAATGCCTCAATTGTTACATGCAATTCAGGTACGTGATGTTAAAGCAGTTAAAGCTTTACTTGATGCAGGTGCAGATGTTAATCAAATGAGTATCAACAACAATTCTGCTCTTACCATGTGCTTAAATGATAATATTCTTGAATTAACTGCTGAGCAAAGACAGATCTTATCCATGCTCTTGGAGCATACT
>NZ_LUAW01000010.1 GCF_001605895.1 Acinetobacter pragensis | reverse complement strand
TTTAAGCTGACTTTTAAGGCGAAGGATTTCTTTCTTTGCTTCGAGCAGTTCATGTTCATCAGAATTGTTGCCTAAAGGCTGTACCGCCTTTAGCCATTTATAAATACTGTGCTGGGATACACCTAAACGCTCTGCAACATCAGTGACAGAATATCCTCGTTCAGTAATCAATTTTACAGCTTCATCTTTAAATTCTGGGGTATAACGTTGTCCACTCATAATGTGTTCTCCTATGCAAAAAGAATAGACCATATTTGTCTAGGAGAGTGGTGGCAGTCCAGGCAAAGGTGAATTCGGTGGAATTGACAATATGTTCAAGCAGCTTGAAAAGCTCAAAAGTCTATCTACTGAAGCACGTTTGCCAATTCTAAAAGGCATGTTCGGGGATGATGCAGAAACTATTCAAGCACTTAACCTGCTGATCGATAAAGGCAAGGCCGGCTATGACGAAACATTGGCAAAAATGAATGCCCAAGCCGACCTGCAGAAACGTGTTAATGAGCAACTCGGTACGTTAAAAAATCTATGGGATGCTGCGTCAGGAACATTCACCAGTGCTATGACAAACTTCGGTGCTGCAATCGCACCTGAGCTGAAACAAGTCGTCACTGGCTTAACGGACATGACCGAAAAATTCGGAGCCTGGTCTAAAGAAAATCCTCAATTATCGAATGCCATTATGAAGACCATTGCCATTATCGTGATCCTTCTTGCTGCATTCAGCGCGCTATCACTGGCACTGGTTACCCTACTCGGTCCAATGGCTTTACTGCGTCTGACTTTTGGCGTACTTGGCGTAAAGGGATTAGGACTCATTAAGATGCTGAGTGGTGTATATGGCGCTTTAAAATGGGTGGGTTCAGGGCTAAAAATCTTATTTGTGCTTGCAAGAGCACATCCAATTATCGCCTTAATTACAGCACTGGCAGTCTTAGCATTTACGGTATATCAAAATTGGAGTGCCATTAAAGAATATTTTGCACCTCTGTTCAATAGTATCGCAGCAAATGCATCACAGCTCTGGCAAAGTATGAAATCATTTTTTAACAGTGGCATTGTAAATATCAGTGCAACTATTGCCAATTGGTCTCTGATCGGACTGTTTTACCGCGCCTTTGCTGCCGTCATGAGTTACTTTGGCGTGCAATTGCCAAGTACATTCACAGGCTTTGGCCAAATGCTCATGCAAGGACTTGCCAACGGCATCAGCAACGGCATTGCGGGTGTCATTGGCAAGGCTAAAGCCGCTGCCGCGCAGGTGACCAATACGGTAAAAGGCGCTTTTGGCATCCACTCCCCTTCCCGTGTTTTTACACAGTTGGGGGCATACAACATGCAAGGCTTGGCAAATGGGATCTCAAATAACAGCCATCTGGCCAGCAACGCAATCGGTACAGCAAGTCAGGATATGTTGGGCTTTTTTGATACCAGTGCTTTCAGTTTTGACCAACGTCCATCTATTTCAGCCAGTACCAAAAATGTCTCTGCAACAGCAGCTCCAGTGCAGCAAATTTTTAATATTTATGCTGCACCGGGTATGGATGGAAATGCATTAGCTCAATTGGTAGCAATGGAGGTGGCCAAAGCGCAGCGCATGCCGCAACCAAGCAACGTCCGCAGCTATAGCGACAACGATTAAGGGAGGCAATCATGTTGATGAGTTTAGGGCAATTCATTTTTAAAACCAGCACACTGGCATTTCAGGAGATCCAGCGGCAGCGATCATGGAGCTATGCCGAAAATGCCGTGGCCAATGGACGTGCGAAAAAACAGTTCACTGGTGCAGGTTCAGACACGGTGACAATGCCTGGTCTCATTTATGAAGAATATGGCTTTGGTACACGCTTTGCGCTGGATGAATTGGCAAGCATGGCCGACACAGGACAAGGCTATGTGTTGATGGATGGTTCAGGTTATTTATACGGTGTTTTTGTCATAGACAGTATCGACGAAACCAAATCCATTTTGATGGACAACGGTGTCCCCCGTAAGGTTGATTACACCCTCAAGCTGAGCCGTGTTGATGATGAACGCATTGAAATGCAATCTGCTCCACAGCAAGAAGGTTCAGCATGATTAAAACGCCTGTATGTGTGATTAGTGCTGACAATAAACCGTTAAATGAGCTTATTTCTAAGCGTATTTTAGGTGTTACCGTGACAGATAATCGCGCCAATGCAGCAGATGAATTGAGTATCGTGCTCGATGACCATGACGGTGCATTACAACTGCCGAAACGTGGTGTACGTCTTAATTGTCTAATGGGTTTTAAAGGTGAAGGCTTACACGATAAAGGTGACTTTATTGTCGATGAGACTGAATGGTCTGGTACACCAGATCAAATCACTATTAAAGCCTCCAGTGCCAATTTTAAGAGCAATATCAAAGAAGCTAAGTCCAAGTCATACCACCGCAAAACCTTTGGGGCTATTGCAACTGAAATTGCTCAAAACCATAAACTGACTTTGGTCATGGCAGCAGCTCTCAAGGCGATTGCTTTAAGCCATATTGACCAAACCAATGAGTCGGATCTCAACCTACTGCAACGACTGGCCAAACAAAATGGTGCGGAAATGGCGGTCAAAAAGGAACGGCTTTTAATCTTCACTGCAGGCAGTGCCAAAACCGCTTCAGGTAAAGATTTACCAACCATTACTTTGACCAGGAATAGTGGAGACCAATTCCGTTACAGTGAACAGGATCGTGAGTCCGATCATACTGGCGTATCAGCCAGTTATCAGGACACAGGCAAAGCCAAACGTGAAAAAGTGGTGACTGGCGATAAAGGCAAAGTGAAACACTTAAAAGGGACGTTTGCCAACAAAGCGGAAGCGGAACGTGCCAGTGCAGCGAAGATGGCTGAAATTAATCGTCAAATGGCGAAATTCAGCATCAATTTGGCTTATGGGCTACCTGAGATCAGTACCGAGTCTCCAATCACACTACAGGGCTTTAAGGCTGAGATAGATAAGCTGAAGTGGATCGTTGAAAAAGCGACCCACAATTACTCAAAAAGTGGCGGATTAACGACTCAATTAGATTTAGAAGCGAATACTAATTAGTTTTAAAGTTTATAGGCAATTTTTTAGAAAGTGCTAAAATTGAAGCAATTCCCCTACCAATAGAAACGATCAAAATAGATGAAATTCCTAAAGCTAGGACACTAATAAAGAAAATAAAATTATATAAACAGCTGTAAGTAGGTATTCCCGGCAACCCAAATAGAGATAAAAATATTAGCAAGGATTTGTTAATAATTAGAATTGCACCAGAAAAAAAATAAACCCTGATTATTATTTTAAAACAACCTCTAATTGAAGATTCACTATAATTTGAAACTAATTTAACTACCCCAGCTTCATCTTCTAGTTTAACTAAAAACCAAGCTCTATCAAAGTCCTCTATGGTCCCAAAAATATTCGGACATTTTTTAGAGATTGCATAATCAAGAAACTTTGCACCAACCCAATCATTACAGGTTACTTGTCGTGCCTTTAAGTCACGTAAAGTGAACTCTATTGAATCATTATTGTAATAATTCTTAATATAGTCATCTAACGCTCTAATCTGTGCTTCATAAAATTTCCTTTTTTTTGCCATCCTAAATGTTTTAGAAAAAAACCAATATAATAAAGGAGTAAAAGGAATTGCTTTAAGTATAATTTCCCACATAGTCACTCATACTGTCTATAAAAATATAAAATACCAATAATCAACAATATAGACATTATTGGTAGTAAAAATTCAAGGTTAGAAAAAGAATTAACATATGCTATAAGATAAATTAAACCAAAAGCCAAACATACAAGAATATCTACCCATAACAGCATTTTTCGCTGATGTTCATATCTATTTTTAATTTGGATAAACGATTTTTGGAACTTCTGTGCCATGCCTTTATGCTTACTATTAAAAAGGCTTTCATGATGATCCATTTCATCTTTGATAGCTTCTAATGTATTATTTTGATTTCTAATCAACATTGCCAAAACAACTGCATAAAATCCGATTGCTAGAATTACTAAAATATTAGTTAAGCTAATTCCATGGAAACTACTCTCATCATTAGCAGCTGCACTGCCAATTTTCAACTTATCTGCAGCTAAAATTACAGAAACAGGAACACCTATTAATTGAGTTTGAATATCCGAAAAAACTTTATTAAGTCTAACGATAAAATCAACTTTTTCTTTCTCAACCTCTTTCCTTATATCATCATATGAGAACTTAGACATATAAATATCCAGTTCATCATTTAAATATGTATACAACCTATTAAAGTCTTGAATAATCTGTGAAAAATCAACCGACTCCATATCTTTAAAAAAATTAATCAGCCCCTTTTTCAATATTTTTTCTTTTTCTTTTGAACTAATTCCTTGACTAGACTCATCGACTAAAAATTTAGATAAAAAGATATCTATATCATTTAGTTTCATAATATCAACATCAGTATAGATATCAGAAATAATAAGTTTTTTGCTCCCTAAAAAGATTAAACTAACGTTCCCCAAATCATTAGTTATATGATCTGCTTTCTTTTCAAAAAACTCATATAATTTAATAATATTAAGATAGTCATTAAAGTAATCATTTATTTCATCAGAATAGTAGGCTTGTTTGGGTTCTACTAAATATAAGTTATCTGGAACCTTCCTTCTATTTATGGGAGTAGAAAGAAATTTTTCAAAATTCTTATATATTTCACCAGTCTTTTTAAACGAAATTTTGTTTTTAGGGAAAAACTCTGGGTCTAAAAACTCATTAGAACGCTTTAATGAGTTAAGCTCATCTTTAATAAAATTATAATCATCTTGGCTTTTAGCGTAGCCAAATACCAACCTGTCTTGCATAACCAAGCGGTCTAACATTTGGCATATTGTAGCTATCTTTTGGATAAATAGCTTATTGCTAATTTCATGATCAATCATGATATTTCACTAAGTACCAAGGTAATTCTTAATTTTATTATGCAAACTATCTGGCACACCAGTTAAAGTTAATTTTCTGTTAACTTCATCATAAAAAACTGAAGTATCGATTGCCTGAACAGGAAAGCTGACGGAAGCTTTATCAATTTTTCCAGTTATTCGTTCCATTTCTCGAACTTTCGCTGGGTTTGGGTTGAATGTTTCATCAATCTGAATATTTTTTTCTCTAATATAGCTTAAAAATTCATTTCCCTCGCTATCTTCAGCAGTAGAGGAAATTAGCTCAGTAATATTTTTTAAACTAACACATTCCCTACTTTCAACTTTCCGAACCAAATAGTCATGTAATACTTCCCTTTTTTCAAAAAGATACTGCATACGGAGTGTATCTGTAGCAAAATCTTTTTGGGCAACAAATGAATCTAATGCTTTAATTAATTTTTTTGTATTAGGTGTAGATTCAGAATAGTTTGCACAACCTAACGCATTTCTGAAATAGCGGGTTACATCATCATCACTACCTCTTTTCTTTACGAATAATAGGCAGTGTAAAGGTTCTTGATCTTCTTGATCTTCTTGATCTTCTTGATCTTCTTGATCTTCTTGATCTTCTTGATCTTCTTGATCTTCTTGTCTATTGTCACTCCAAATTTTCATATCTAATCTTGCTGCTTCATGGAAATTATCCATGTTGAATGTTTCAGCAGAAAATATTTCTAAATCATCTTCATTAACTCCATAACGCGTTTCTAATTTCAGCATCACAATTAACAAGAAGTCTGTAATGTCACGATAATGAATCAGTAAGACATATCCCCCCGTAGCTTTATTGGAATCTTTTATTTTTTCAACAATTTGGACAAGAACATCTTTAGAAAAAGCATAAAATTTTTGTGAGTGCTCTTCCTGCTCTTCCTGCTCTTCCTGCTCTTCCTGCTCTTCCTGCTCTTCTTGCTCTTCTTGCTCTTCTTGCTCTTCTTGCTCAAAAGTATGCCAAGCTATTAATTTTTGGTGAAAAATATTCAAATTGGGTTCTTTAAGGTCTCCCCATGTATTAGCTTGATTAGCATATGCTTCAATTAAAGACTCAGTAAAACTTATTAACAAAGAATTTGTAGGAAGGAAACAATTGTTCCTATAAGTGGGCACTGCAACATTAGAATCTTTTGCTTTTTTAACACTATGCATAACTGCATTCAAAATTTCAACTGACATGCCCCTACCCTAAAATATTAAATTTATTGAGAATTATTCTATAATAATACCATTTTAACAAAGCTATTTAAACAGCAAAGTTAAGCAACGCGACAAATCTCTTCGCACAAAAAAGCCCAGTATTTATACTGGGCTTTTTATTACTTTATTTTTTTTCGCTATTAGAGCTCTTACTAACAGGATTAGCACTTTTAATAATTTCAGCTGTTGCCTTTACAAGATCGATACTTGAGCTCATTTGCTCTTGAACCAAATTACCAATTTTTTCATTGTATGTTCTATCTAATTCTTTACCAAAATATTTTAAAGCTAGTTCCTTTCTTAATTCTTCTGCAGTTTCCTTAGTCACCAATGAAATATAATCTGGAAAAGCCTCCAACTCTAACTTAGTCTGTTTAGCTTGCTCATACTTGTTTTGATAATAAATTGATAGTTTTAAAAAGTATGTTGTTAGAGTAATCCCTACAACAATGATTGAAATTTTAAATAAAATATACTTCAAAACTTTATCATTAAAATTTAATGCTTGACCATTCGCTAAGTTAACAGGCGAATTAACCTTGAAAAAAGTATTAGTAATTTCCAAATAATTCATATATAAACTTTTCAAGGGATCATATGAAATTGCAAAAAAAAGTGTCATAAAAATTGAAGCTAAAAATAAAAACCTATACAATCTGAAATATTTTTTATTTTCTGCTTCTACATCATCATATAAATCAGTAACTTTTTTATTTGAAACAGTATTTGACAACACTATATTTTCTTCTTTTAATTTTTTATTATCATTAAGAAGATTAATATTATCATTTCTAATTCTATCATTTTCTTTCTTTTGTAAAACCATAGAGTAATATGATTCTAAACGCTTATTATTCCTATCTACAAATAATCTAAAATTATCAAAAAACTTATTAAACCTATCATAATCATTACTTGAATAAAATTCCGTTGAGAACTTATTATCATGATGTCTGTCAAAATCTTCAGATTCAATTGAATCAATTTCAATAATTATTTCATCTAACTTAATAATTAAATAATCCTGAAGAAAAAGGTTGCTCTTTAATTCATGGTTATTTATGTTGTTTTTTAAAGTGTAAACCATATTCAATAAGGTACTATCATTATTAAAAAACTCTGCACAATTGTTTAAAAAATCTATACATGTGTTTATTTTATCGTTAATAACACTAATATTCTCATCTGAACTCATACATTCCTCTTTTCTGCCCCCATGCATCGACTCAACATGACCCGATCCATTAGCTCACAATGAGCCAAAGCATTGTATCAAAAAGAGCTTTTCTTCTATATATAAATAGAATAAAGAATAGAGTTATAAAAGAATGATCAAAGTTAAAAATAGTTGACTAAAAAAATATTTAAATTATATTGTCCATATCACAGCAAAATCTGTGATCAGGCGTAGGAACCTGCATTATCATCAAAGAGCGCAAATCAAAGTCGCTTATGCGACATTTTTTTTGCCTACTGTTTAGCAGTCGTTATGGCAGGCTAGACAGGGCAGCTTCGTGCTGGCCGTGCATCTTTGAGCGGTATTCCTACACCCTGTTTAGTCTGTCACCATCCCGTAGGAAGGATGTTGATGGGTTTTTAAAACTGATCAAAGAGAAAACGACTATGAACACTCAAAATAAAAGTGTGCATTCAGCACCTGTACGCCTCGACACCCTCTGTCTACAACGCTTACAAGCATCTAACTTTGCTCAACCCCAAATTCATAAACAAATTTTAAATTTCATTCGCCTACGTTTCACACGTTAAGGGGAATCGTATGCCTAAAATTTATATCAACACTGAACTCGGTACAGAAAAACGCTGCACTCTTTGTGGCGACTACTACCCTCTCGACACAGACTTCTTCTATAAAAATGGTATTTGGCGTGGCAAAACACAATGGCGATCACATTGTAAAGCTTGTTTCACTGAAACCTATCGGGGAGAAAAATAATGAAAAATATCCTCCTTCAACACAAAGAATATCCACTCATTGCCTCCCCTCAGCTCGCTAAAGAGCTGGGGACTGCAGCAGCCACGTTCTTGCAGAAATTGCACTTCCTCATCAGCGAAAATCGGAAGTACAAACAAAAGAAAAACCTCACTGTCCACCTAAACCGTAAGTGGTGGTTTCACACCTTTGAAGAATGGCAGTCAACACTGGGTTTATTCAGTGTTTCGACAATCAAAAGAGCTGTGGCCAAACTCAAGGAACTTGGCTTAATCGAGATCAATAAGCTCTCAAAAATTAAGTCTATGCGGGTGAATTATTACACCATCAACTATAAAAAATTAAAGCAACTCTTTGGCATATCCGCTGGCGCTGCAAAGCCTCAGCCAGCACCCAAACCTGTGTCCGAAATAATTCAGGGTACTGAAGCCCCTATTCATACGGAAGCCGCAGCAGAGGATATTGCCACAATTCCTCGTGAACACCGTGCGCTATACAGACAGCTGCGCCAGTATAAATTGGACATCGCACATGATGACCCACGCCTGTTCTATTGGGAAAAAGTATCCAGAACCGTACTCGCCTACACCGCATCCGCACCCAACCGGCTCAATCTAAATAAATGGCAGTGGCATTCACCAGAACAGATCCTGCCGGCAGAGCTTATAAGGATATAAAAATGAACATAGAAAAATACATTATTCGCGTTCAAGAACCGCAAACAAAAAAGCGTAAGTTCTTTATCAGCTCCAAGCAGCTGTACCGTATGTTGCAGACAGATGTTTCTTATAAAACTTTTGTAGAAACCAATATTACCTGGTCGCGCCTGCGGGAAAACATTGACTATCACTTCAATGCGCAGCATGACACCTACAACCTTTCAATTTGCGCTGTTCAAGCTATTTTGATTTTAGAAAATACAGAAAAAAGCTGGCAGTTCTTCAATGAACTGACTGACCTGATAAATAACGGTTTTAACCGTTCCTAGGGGAATAATATGGATATCCAAGCAAGATTATCATTATTAGATCAGCACTTATCTTTACTCATTGAGTCTACGGAAAGCTGTGAATCTTTAACTGGAGAGTCGGTGGCCGCAACCTTATTTATTATTCAAGAACAGGTACAGCAGATTCAGAAGGCTGTAGATAAAGAGTAATAAAAAGCCCTCTTAAGAGGGCTTTTTTCATTCTTTTACAAATACAGCTGGAATATTAGGCATCCCACACCATTCAGCAATGCTGTTATATCGTCTTCCTAAACTTTTGATCAGATCCAGCGCTTTGCCACCTTTCTTAGCTAAAGTATTTGCTTCTGTACCAACTTCATTAGCATCTTTTAAAAACTTAGCAAGTTTCTTCATACCATTTGAGTCTTTAATTTCCTCTGGTTGATCAGCGTTTCTATTAACTTCTAATGCATTCTGAATTGTGGCAAGTCTATTCTTCAAAGCTTCACTATCCGAAAGATCAATCAACTCCTCAAGTTCATCATTAGATTTAGATAACTCAGCCTTGTAATTGATAACGGTAGATTGCGAGTTATTTAATTGGTTAATAATCGTAACTGGAGGATGAACAACTGGAGAAAGTGCCTTATCTATGATCGCTTCCAAACTCAGTATTCGTCCATGTTGTAAAGCAATAATTTCTTTTTGAGAATCTATCTGAAACTTAAATAAATTAAGCTGATTTTTTAACTCTAATGTTTTGATAGGAGATAAATAAAACTCATCTACACTTTCTTGCCCTTTAAGTACCAACTCATATTCATGTAATGCTTTTTCTAAAGTTTCAATATTTCCATCTTCAGTTTCTATGATCATTCGTACGGTTAAATCATGTTGCTCAATTTTAACTGTTGCATTTTGTTCGGGATATTTTTCTTTCAGTACAGAACCGAAATAAGTAAGAATTGCTAAACCAGCTTGATAATATTCTGGTTCAAAAGTTATACATCTATCCATTTTAATATTATTATCAATTTTTAAATTTTCACTCTCAATATTAATAATATTTAATTCCGTTTTTTCTAACTTAACACCTAAAATTAAAAAAGGATGTTCAAATTTTAGAGGAGAAACTTTATCCAAACTATTTTTTATAAATTTTAAACTTCTACTTCTAGTAAAGTGACTATCAAAATTAGAATTTTTCCCTGCCAATTGATTTAAAAAACTCTGTTGAGAAATATCAATAACTAAAAGTATTGGTACAGATATATTTGCTAATTTATTAGCTGATTCAATATCACGATAAATCCATGACATTAATATAGATGAAGCAGCTGAGGTAGTAATTTTAATATAACAAGATTCTTTCATTAACCCTAAAAATTGTACCCTCTCATTTTTAAAAGGGGTATGCAAATTATTTTCATTCCAATGTATCCTCTCAAATTCATCAATTAAACTTTGTCTAATAAATCCAAGAACGTTAAAATTTGAATTTGCTCCGTCTTGTAAATTACTAGATTTATATTCTTTGTATAATTTTTCAGAAACAATTTCTAGAGTTGCCTTTATATCATCTAATAAATCTGAATGATTTTTATTAAAAATTTCCCAACCTCCTAAATAGCTCATAACATCATTTATATACATAAAAAAACTCACAAATCTAAATTTCATAACTTATAGCATTTTTATTTTTTTTATAAAAGCTTAGAGTAAATGAGCTGTTACTCATTCACTCTCTTGGTTACTTCTTCCCAAAACTCTCTGCAAAATTACGCACTAAAGTCATTAACGTCTGACGCTGCTCAGGATCAACCTGATCCCAATATTTTAGTAACTCTTTAGCTTCATCAGAAAGTAAATCATGTTGAGTACGTTCACCAGTAATCAAATACCAAACGTCCACACCGGCTTTATGCAGTGCTTCTAAATCTTCCTGTCCCATAACGCGCTCGCCTTTCTCGTAGCGCATTACAGCCATATTTTTCTTACCAAATAACGCAGCAAAATCTTTTTGCGAAAGATTTAAGCGTGATCGTTCCTGACGAAGGCGTTCGCCTCTTTGATCGTTATTCTCATTTACCATTTGGGATAAATCCATATATTAATTATCCCAATTGGGATAATATTGCTTTGCTTATTTACCATTTTAACAAAGTTCTCTATTCACCACAGTTTAATAACTGTGGACTCAAAAGGAAACAAACATGGCTACTCAAGAGTCTCAAAAAGAAGTACAGATCAGCTTTCGCACTACACCAGAAAATCGTCGTCTCGCTCGTATCGAAGCAGCAAAGCTCAACATGTCACTGAACGAATGGATTAAAAGCCTTGTTGAAGCTGAACTAGAAACTTCACCTCAAGAAACAAAATCATCATAAGGCACACCTTTTGAGCCACTCACAGATTTACGGGGTTCTGTTTACAGATTTTTACAATTCTGTGTAAAGCAAGAAATATTAAGTACTTGGTGTCGGGAGCAACAACTACTTAATTCAAATCAGAGGTAATGATGAGTAAATCAATTGGTTTCTACTGCCCGCACTGTGGAAGACGTATGTATGTATCTAGTCGTAAAAAGCCTTCTCCTCTTTTACACGAACTGATTGTGAGCTGTCAGAACGACCAGTGCCTTGCCAGCTTCGCAGCCAGTCTAGAAATGGTTCGTCCCATTCAAAACAGCATCAATCCAAACATCGAAGTTCAAACCGGGTTACCGCAACACAAACGTCAGTGGGAAGTAGAACTAGAACATCACCTGTCCAGTTTAGAAACGATGACTGTGATCGACAAACAACAAGAGAACTATGTTGAAGGCTTTATCTCTGCCTTATTCCACTCATCCACGATTGATTTGACCAAGGCCAGTGTCTACCGCAATCGGCTTAAACAAATCAGACTCTTATAAGGCGTAGATATGTATCACCTACAGCAACGGATAGATGACCGACTCAACCAGTTATTCCATTTTAAGAAAAAAGGTGAATGGTATCGAGAAGGCGTATGTCCAAAATGTAAAGAAAAAGAACTCTATACACACGCCATCACCCCACGCATGGTGAAGTGTGGTCGTATCAATAAATGTGGCTATGAGGAGCATGTCAAAGAGATCTGTGAGGAGCTTTTTAAAGACTGGTCTGAATATCATCCACAAACAACAGCAAACCCACATGCTGCAGCGGACGCCTACCTCAAAGAAGGCCGTGGTTTTGATCTATCAAAGCTCAAGGCACTGTATACCCAAGAGCTTTATCGCTCACCTAAAAACAGAAGCCTCGTTACAGCGACCGTTCGCTTTAAATTGGCTGAAAGCATTTATTGGGAACGTCTGATCGACCGTCCTGAACGCTTCGATCGTATGAAGGCAAACTTCATAGGAAAGTGGTCTGGCCTTGCTTGGACAGTGCATGATTTAGATACTCTGTGTAATGCAGGCAGCATTTGGATTACTGAAGGTATCTTTAATTCAATCGCGCTTAGTCAGTCTGAAGTGATCAGCATGAGTAATATGAACAGTGGGAATTACCCTGCTGTTCTCTTGGAGCAAATTAAGAACCGCTGTCATGAACTTAATAAATGCAGACCGCGTTTAGTTTGGGCTTTAGACAATGATCCTGCAGGAAAAAAGTATCTAGCGAAACACCATAAACGCGCAACGGATGAAGGTTGGATTTCTACAGCTGCCTTACCGCCTGGCAAGCTGGACTGGAATGATCTGTTTCAGCACGACAAGCTTACAAAAAAAGACCAGGAAAAATACCTCCATTACGGAAAGCTGGAAATTGCAGAAACGCCTGAAGAAACAGGCCTGCTGATTTATAATTTTTACGGTAGCAGTTTAAGCCAGTTTTTCTTTAACCACCGCTTCCGCACCTATTGGTGGGAACTGGATTATGAAAAATACAACAAAGCCGTTCAGTATGTTGAAGAATCCCAAAGCTCGATGCTCACAGAAGAAGAAGTCCGCATTCAGGCATTAAAAACCTGCTCTTCCGCCAAGGAAATATGCAACGCGCAGCTAGAACCGCTGTATTTCCAACGCAATGAAATTACTGATGAATCATGGTACTACTTTCATATTCAGTCACCGTGGAGCGCTGTAAAAACTACATTTACTGCAGAGCAGTTGTCATCGCGCAGTAAATTCAAACCGCGTGTTATGGCTGTTCTCTCAGGAGCAATCTGGACAGGAAATGACAGCCAGCTTGAAACTTTCATCAAGCGGAAAACTGAGCGCTTACGCGAAGTTAAAACCATCGACTTTATTGGCTACTCCAAAGAATACCAAGCCTATATTTTTGATCAGTACGCTGTGCATAAAGGTCAAATTATCCACAAAAATGAGCACGATTTCTTTAAGGCCGGTAATAAGGAAATTAAAACCCTAGCGGCTTCCCCAATTATCAGCCTAAATGCAAAACAGGAATTTAAGCCGGTATGGTGGAAAGACTTTTATTCACTGCAGGGAGAAAAAGGACTCATTTTACTGGCATGGTGGACAGGCACTTATTTTGCGGAACAGATCCGGGCAATCAATTCATCATATCCATTCTTTGAATTTGTCGGCCAAGCCGGCTCAGGGAAATCCACTCTGATTGAATTCCTGTGGAAACTCAGTGGCCGTGAAGCCTATGAAGGCTTCGATCCAAACAAATCAACCAATGTGGCGATTTACCGCAACTTTGCCCAAACCTCTAACATGCCCATCGTACTGATTGAGGGTGACCGTAACGACCAGGCTGGATCTCAAAAAGCAAAGTTCAGTTGGGACGAATTAAAAGATGCTTATAACGGTCGAGCGATTCGCTCTAAAGGCTTAAAAACCGCAGGCAATGAAACCTATGAGCCGCCTTTTCGTGCTGCGGTGATGATTAGCCAAAACACCCCGATTCAAGCATCTGAAGCGGTGTTATCTCGTACGTTGCATATTTCTGTAGACACTAAAAATCACAGCTTAGAGAAAAAGCACGTTGCAACCCGACTGACACAGATGAGTTTAGAAGATGCATGTAAATACATGACCTTTTGCTTAAAGAATGAAGAAAGCATCCTCAGAACTTATACCGAAAAACATAAAGAAATTGAAATTGAGCTGCATCAAAAAGGCATTACCAATACCCGTATCGCCCTCTGTCATGCCCAAGTGTCGGCCATGATTGATGCCATTGCGGAGCACGTCTTTAAAGATGCAATCGATTTATCTGACATTTGTGATGCCAAAAGATATTTAGAGGGTATGGCCATGCGACGTATTGAAGAAATTGCAGCAGATCATCCATTTGTTCAACAGTTTTGGGATGCCTTTGAATATCTCAATAGTATTCGTGGTACCAGCTTCCAATTGAACCATTACGCAACTACAGATTCGCAGATCGCCATCAATCTGAATGAAGTATACAAAGTTGCTGCACGTAATTATCAGGCACTACCTGAGATCAATGAAATGCGGAATTTATTAAAAACAAGTAAGCGCTACAAATTCATTGAGGCAAACAAAACAGTTCGTTCATCACACCAACCCGCAGATGAAAACAATGTTATTCAAGGTTATGGCAATCAACCAAGTATTAAAGAAGACCGTATCGTCAAATGCTGGATTTTCTCTAACCCTTATCAAACAAAGGCTGCAGGTGGAAAAAAGTGAATATGACCGAAGTAACAATTTTATTAAGCACTTCAAGCTTTTGTGGTGCTGTCTATTTTTTGACTGAAACAGTTAAGTAAAGAGGGAAACTATAATGAAAGAATCTTCATGTACGATCGTAAAATGGTACTCAATGAGACAAGTGGCTGCTGAGTTAGGTATGGCAGTCAATACATTTAAGAAACACTATTTGGAAAAATACCCACCTGATCGATCATCAGATAAGTATAAAGGATGGACCGAAACGTCCTTAAATAAGATCAAAAAAGAAATAGGCGCTATTTAAGCGCCTTTTTTAATTTTTGAGTGAAATTCGTGAAAAAGTAACCAATCATTTGTCGATTTTGCAGCACCATTAGCACCACCAAATAACTTAGAACCATCGTATCCATAGGAAGAGCAATAATGTAGAACATCTAAAGCCGCTTCTATATCAACATTAACTTTCAACAAGATTCCTGATTTATTGGTATCAGCTAAAATTTTTTCAATTGTCTTAGGCTGATAATTCATAAAAGTTATCGGACTCTCAAACTCTTTAACTATTGTAAAGCAACCAGATTGCCTACTAATATGTTTATTATGGCTTGAGGGAACATCTAGAAGTTTTAAATAATCAAAGTACTTCATATTATCAACATAAAAAATCCACAACGAAAATGAATCTATTAAGTTTTCATCATTATTAACATACTCTTTCATACCATCAATAGCAGCAAAATATAATGAAACTAAGGGTTGATAACTCCAATCTAATAGCCTAGTCGGTACTCCATGATGCTGCGCGAAAGCTAATAGTTCGTAATCATTTTCATCAAATTTCACTTCTTGTTCTTCTTTTATACATCTAGAATAAGTTTCTTGACGAGTAACTCTGTGTTTTAGCGAATCCCCAGGAATGCTGATTTCACTCGCATCACAAAAATATTCAAAATGATTTATAATTGTCTTTTCTTTGTGAAGAAAATGACTAAATAAATTTTCCTTATTCACACGAAATAAACTTGGTGTAAGCTTCCAGCGAGAATCACCTTGGCCTCTAAATACACACACATTAGTCCTATTTTCTAAAGCCAATGGCTCATCATTCCAGTGCATTAAATCTAAGTAATTTGATTGATCTGGACGAATTAATTCAATTAAATCCTCTATTTTATCAATATAAGTTTCAATAAAACCGCTTTGTTTTTTAACTGTATATTTAGACTTATCAAACATTTTAATTCATCCACTTATAAACTTCATTTGCATACCAATTCATCAATTCAACACGCTCTGGCCAGTATTCAGCTCTGTTATAAATCTTGCTCGTTTTATCTGCTTTTGTCGTTTTATTCACATGCGCAATTTGATAATCAATTACTTCAGTTCTAAACAGCTTACTTTCATTTGCATAAGTAGAAAATAACGACCTGAATCCATGTGTGACCATCTCATTTGCATATCCGTTTCGTTTAATGACAGCCAAGGGAGTTTCAGAAGTCATATGCTTCCAAGGTTCACGTGTATGTTTAAAGATAAAGCCGTCATCACTCCTAGTGTGAAATAATGCCATGAATAGATCATAGACTTGAGGTGATAAAGGAACCATTAATTCCTTTCGGCGTTTCATACGATATGCGGGAATTAGCCACACTTTGTTTTCAAAATCAATTTCACCTGAATCCCATCGCGCTTTTAAAAGCTCACTGATTCGAGTGCCAGTAAAGCAGGCCAGTTTTAAGACAACTTTAGTGATGGGAAACGCATTACATTGTTCTAAACGTCTAAAAAATTCAGGCATTTCACTTGCCGGTAAACATGGATAGCTTTGAACCTCATGCTCAGGAATAAGCTCCCCGACTAAGATACAAGGGTTCTTTTCTGTATATCCTGATGCGATCGCAAAATTAAAAACTGCATTGAGTAGGCGCAGACAACGTGTGGCCGTTTCGAGTGTTCCTTTGGCCACTATTTCTTTCACTTTTGATGAAACCTGAAAACGAGTGATTTCATCTAAAGGCAGCTCTAAAAAATCTGCTGTAATGTAGTCCAAACGGTATTTAACCGTGCTGATATATTTTTCACTAGA
>NZ_LUAW01000009.1 GCF_001605895.1 Acinetobacter pragensis | reverse complement strand
AAATAACACTTAAACTCTAAAAAACAGCTAAAACTGCGTTAAAGCGCATTTCAGTCTAATTTCCGCGTTCAAAGCGCCTGCCGTCTTGGCAAAGTCGAAAAGCGTSRWGTGGAGTCCGCCGGCATTCAAGTCAAAATCAGGACGGTGCCGAATATTGCAGCCGTAGTGACTGAGGCGGCGCCAAGCATTCCTGATGAAGGCGATATTTACTGCACCTTAGAGGATTTGGCGGAGTGTTCTGGTCTGGCGCTCGGTTCTCCAACCCGTTTTGGCAATATGGCGTCTGAGATGAAATATTTCCTCGATCAGACCACCAGCCTATGGCTGAATGGCGCGCTGCATGGCAAGCCGGCCTGTGTTTTTACGGCTTCAGGTTCCATGCATGGCGGTCAGGAAAGCACATTGCTGACCATGCTGCCGCCGCTGTTTCATCACGGCATGATGATTATGGGGTTAAGCAATTCGGTGCCTGCGCTGTCCAATACCAAAACCGGCGGTACGCCGTATGGTGCCAGCCATGTCAGCGGGCCGCGCCATGATCTGTCTTTGAGTCAGGATGAAAAGATTTTATGCGCAGAGCAGGGGCTGCGTCTGGGTGAGCTGGTGAAAAAGCTGAGCTGAATAACTGTTTCGGCGCTATAGCGCCAGCATGATTTTTGCTTTACAGATCACCCAATGTAGAACGATCAATATGCTGATTATTAATTTTTAACTGCCAGCTATGGCGGCAGTTAAAACTTTACAAGGAATGAGCGGGAAAAATGCATAACTTTGTAATTTTCTCGCTTTTTTTTTGTGCCTTTAATTAGTGCTAAATAGCAGATTAAAAATACTAAATTAAATAATTTGATCAAAAATACCAATTTACAGTGATATTCAAAAGCTTTGAATTAAATTCTAATGGTCACGCTTTTTTTACAGCTGTAAGAGGCTGCTTTTTAGGAATCATCCATCTTTTTTTGTGTGCGGATGATTCTATTTTTTAATTTTTCCTAAGGGGGAAATAGATGGTTCTTTTTAAACTTCGTACGGTTTTGGCTTGCGGTGCCATGATGATGTCTTTAGTGGTTTTTAGTATGCCTGTGATGCACACGGTAGACTTTCCTCAAGAGAAAAAGCAGGAAATGTCTGTGCAAAAGGAAAAAGCGGAAGCTGCTGAAAAGTTTGCTGCGCTGAATGCTCAATAGTGCTCGAAGCTTATACATAAAAAAAGAGTGCATATGCGCTCTTTTTTTATGTTGGTTTCAGACTGCGTTCAGCTTTATTTTTTCCGCTCTGCGTTATTTTCAACGCCGTGCTGTTCATTAAAACGGTGTTTGCACTTCGTGCATTGATAATCCAAGAATACATTTTGGTCAACAATCACTCCAGCTTTTTTGCCAAAGCGGTGCCCTAAAAATCCGCCAGTGATGCCCACGCCAATTGCGCCGACAAACGTGCCGACTGTGCCGCCCATAATGACGCCTAATGGCCCAGCCGCCGCGCCAATCATCGCGCCTATTGATGCGCCCGACGCTGCGCCGCCGACTGTGCCGGCCGCTGTACCTGCGCCGCTGAGCAGCACGCCGCCAATTTTTTGCAGATTTTGTTCGTGATCACGCTTGACGACATCAGCTGAGCCGCATTTCGGGCATTGTAAGGAAGATTGTTCATTCATAGTTTTTGCTCATTTAAGTCGAGTCATTTAGGCGCTGATCAAATCATTCAGGCCATGATCATTGGCTTGATTTTTTCAACTGTATTATTAAAACAGCTTTTGACATGCATTCTGCTGACTGTTTCTGCCAAAATAATGCCTAGCGATGGTGCAATGCTAAATTAAATTCTAAGATTTAGTTGTTAAGAAAAATGATTTCTGATGAAAAGCCCTTTCAGTTATGTTGTGAAATAACATTTTTTTATAGCAAATTGGAAAAAGAATGAAAAAAAATTGGGCAGTGTTGACAGCTGTAAGCTTGAGTATCAGTCTTGCGGCATGCAGCAAAACGCAAAATGAATCCGCGGCTGAACAGGCGGCACCGGCAGTCAAACTTGAGAAATTAAAGATTGGCTATCAAAAAGCGGCCTTAAAATTAATTGTGGCGAAGCAAAATCATGCTTTTGAGCAGGCATTTCCCAATGTTCAAGTTGAATGGAAAGAGTTCCCGGCAGGCCCGCAAACGCTGGAAGCTCTCAATGCCGGTTCGATTGATTTTGGCTATACCGGTGATACTCCTGTGATATTCGCTTTATCGGGCAATAAGCCTATTGAGTATTTAGCCTATGAGATTAACTCGAAAAACTCGCATAGCTTACTGGTGCCAAAAAGCAGCGCTTTGCAGAATATACAGGATTTAAAAGGCAAGCGGATTGCGGTGACAAAGGGCTCAAGCGCGCATTATTTTCTTGCGCAAATTTTAAATAAAGCAGGGTTGAGCTGGCAGGACATCCAGCCGATTTGGTTGACTCCAGCAGATGCCCGCGCCGCTTTAGATCGGTCATCCATTGATGCTTGGGCGGTTTGGGACCCGTATTCGAGCGCAGCAGAGCTGAAAGGGGATAGCCGTATATTGTTTGATTCACAGAAATTGCCGCCAGCGTACAGTTTTTATCTGTCGTCACCTGCGTTTTTAAAGGCGCAGCCCGCTGCCGCGCATAAAATTATAGAAACATTGAACACGACAGATGACTGGATTAATGCGCATCCTGCAGAAACGGTGCAGATTTTGGCGAAAAGCACCGGCTTGGAATCTGCTGTAGCGGAAAAAGTATTAAGCAAGCGCGCATCGCCAGTGAAAGCGAAATTGCTGGATGGCGCAACCATTGCAGAGCAGCAGAAAATTGCAGACCTATTTGCCAATTTGAAATTGATCCCCAATGCAGTGGTGCTGAAAGAACACGTTTGGGACGGAAAGTAAGCACGTTTGGTATTAAGCAGGCATAAAAAAGAGCGCATCTGCGCTCTTTTAATTTTCAGCTGTATCAATTAGTCACGGACAAATTCAACAGTGCCATTGGCAAGGGATTTAACACGCGCTAAAGATTCAACACGGTAGCCTTTGTCGATTAAGAACTCACGGCCCGGCTGGAATGATTTTTCAATCACAATACCGATACCGATAACTTCGGCTTCAGCTTGGTGAATCAGATCGGCAAGGCCTAATGCAGCTTGGCCGTTAGCTAAGAAATCATCAATCACTAAAACTTTATCGGCAGCATTGATATGCTTTTTAGAAATGGCAATCGTGCTTTCCACTTGCTTAGTGAAAGAGAACACTTTTGAGCGGTACAAATCATCTTTTAACGTTAAAGACTGGTATTTTCGGGCAAAAATAACCGGAACGCCAAGTTCTAAACCAGCCATAACCGCAGGGGCAATACCAGAAGCTTCAATAGTAATAATTTTCGTGATGCCTGCATCTTTAAATAGGCGTGCAAATTCTTGACCAATTTGCTGCATCATGACTGGGTCGATTTGATGGTTTAAGAAAGAATCGACTTTCAGAACTTCTTCAGATAGAACGATACCTTCAGCTAAGATTTTCTGTTCTAGTGCGTACACGGGAGAATCCTCAAGGGCAGGTGCTTTTTAAAGCAAAGGCGTATTTTAAAAAGCACCAAGAAAAATGCAAGCGAAATTGATCAAATCAATTAATTTGTTGCACCTTTATAGCCGGTCAAGAGCAGGCCATAAGATGTTTTACCGTCTTGGTGAGACATTTTGACTGGCGCATAGTCCAGTTTTGGAGCTAACCAGAACACAGTTTCACGCCCTGGCTTGTCATGCTTCATGACCACCTTGACGGTGTCAAAGCTGCCGTAGCTGGTTTTGACTTTTTCTGTGCCTTGCTTCACAAATTTACGCGCTTCAACTTCTTTGGCATCTGCAATCCAGTAATTGGATTTTAAGCCGCCGTTTTTCAAATCTTCACGAATCTGCAGTTCAGCATTCAGCTCATCCAATACGCCTGCGCGCCAAGCGAAGGAGCGGGCCTTGTCATCTTTTTTGGTATTGATGGTTTTTGCACTAGGGTTGAAGTTAATGCTCATGGTGTTGTTGTGCACTAAAATTTTACTGGTGCGCTTAAAGCTGCCGGAGGTAATGGAGCTGCCATTCAGGCTGAAATTGCTGCTTTCTGTAGCGGAGGCAATAGCGCCTGCTTTTGCGACAAAAACATACGACCAGTTATTGCCGGCCTTGCTTAAGGTCCGTGTGGCTGACCCCATGTTTTTACCATTGTAGTTAAACTGGTAACTTGCTTGGAATGGACTCATGGCAAACGCTTGGCTTGCGAATCCAGTAAACAGCAGTGCAGCGCTTACCCCTGCAGCAAAACCCAATGATTTAATAGCTAGCTGAGCCATAAGTAAATTGTTCCTATGAAGTGGTACGATTGTGAAATAATTAAACATCTCTGTCCTTCACCTTCATTGCCAGTATGCGCGAAGATTGTGAAGATGAAAGTTAAAAAGCAGCCGTAAATGTATATTTACTGCTGCTTTTTATATGCACTGCTTAAATTTTTGTCCAGCCTGTCTTACTTGTTTTTCTGTTTAATCGGGGTGACTTCTGTTTCTTCCAAGTCACTGTCATCCCATACATCGAGTTTTTCCTGCGCCATTTTGCTGAACAGCGCCGCTAAATTGACATTGCCCAAGACCACCAATTCTGCTTCACGCAAAACAGCATGGTTCACATGTACTTTACTTAAAGTGTCAATGATCGAGCGTTTTTTACCCAGCCAGCGGTTTAAGTCCAAATGCAGCAAATCATCTTTTACTTTAATGACATTCAGCTTTTCTAAAATCATGCCTAAAGGGTCGTCATTCAGCACTTTCTGATAAAAGAACAGTGCGAGTTTGACGCCCCATTTATACAGAATATTCGGATATTTGGCGTCAATCACCTGTGTGTCGCTGATTTGTTCAAATACGATCAGCTGGGTGGTCTTGTTCAGCTCCATCTGCACCAGTTTTAAGTCCACAGACAGCGTAATATCCAAGCCATTGTAGTTGAGTGTCGCATACAGGCGCAGCCAGTCATCATGCAGGTCAGCATGCAGGTCTTGCAGCATTTTCACGTTGTCGGTGACAAAGCGCTGAAAGGTTGCGTTCAGGAAGACTTGAGAGAGTGGAAATTCGCGTTCATCTTCAATAAACCCTTCCGCCTTTTGATACACTTGGCGTATGCGTCGCGAAATATTGGAAATGAGCGTTTGCATAGAGAGCGTCCCAGCGAATGAGCTTTTTAAAAATTTTGATGTATCTTGTCGAATTATGCAAAAAATACAAGGTTCCGAGCTTGCAGTTTAGCAAAATTAATTGCACCATTTTTATGATTTTAAATATGCTCAGTCCATTTGTTGATGGATTTGTCAGTTTCATTTGAAAAATGAAAACGATGTTTTATTTTATACACATTTCGAGTGTTTGGGGAATTCGGCAAATTGTCGTAATAATGTGATGCTGAAAAAAATGACCTTTAAGCCTTTAATTCAAGACTGGTGGAAAGACCCGATTTTTACCGGCGCTTTAGGCTTGGCTGCAGTTTTGCATTTAACTGTTTTAACGCTGCAATTTGCCATGCCGCAAGAAAGCAATGTAACCACCAAAGAAATTGCCGTTTTGCTGCGTCCCAGCGACAGCAAAGTTGAGCATGCCGACTTTTTAGCGCAGGCCGATCAGCAAGGTTCTGGAAAATTCCGTGAAGCGCATCGGATGTCTACAGACATGCCTGCTCCGATGGTGGATCAAACCGCTGGGGAGCAGCAGCAGGAAATGCTGGATAAAATGCAGCAGAAACGTGAGCTGAATTTTGAAGAAAAAGTGCTGATGACCACTCTGAGCTGGCAAAAGCAGGCGGAAGAAAACAAGCGCAAAAAAGCGGCCGATGAAATGCAAAGCCAGCTTCAGGCCAAAGCCGCCATGATTGCCAGCATCGAAGCGCAATATCTGCAGCGCCAGCAAAATTTCAGCCGCCAGCAAAAAATTAAAACCATCGACGGCATTCAGGCCAAGCAAGACAACACGGCTGCGTATATGGAAAAGTTCCGCCAAAAAGTGGAATTCTACGGCAACCGCTATTACCCCGATGCCGCCAAACAGCAAAGCTTAGCCGGCGAAGTGCGCTTGATGGTAATCTTAAACAGCAGCGGCGGTATCCGCGCAATCCGCCTAATTGAAAGTTCAGGGCACGCCATGCTGGATGAAGCGGCAAAAACCTCCGTGCGGAAAGCCGCGCCTTTCGGCGGCTTTGATTCCAAAATGAAAGACATTTCTGAGCTGCGCATTGTGCGGACTTGGCGTTTTGACCCTGCGGAAGCTGAATTTGAAGTGCATTAAGAGAACTTAACTGCAGCTATGCTTCGTGCTGGCTGCAGTGACTATTCTGTCTCTGTGCTGCTTTCCCGCTGGGCTAATACATAGCGTCCTTGCTGACGTCCATCCATCCAAATCACGTCTAGATTTTTGTCCGAAATACTCAGCTGAGCTGGAAAAATCTGTAAATTACGAAGAAATTTAGGTGCGGCTTTTAATCCAATACAGTTTTCGTTTTTCCACCATGTGCCTTCGGCATATTGGTCAAGAGCGCCTACAGCCAAATACCATTTAAATTTGCCGTTCTTTTCCAGCAGCAGCTCAGAACCGACTTCCATAACGCCTTCTAAATAATAATGTCCAGCCCAAGCTTGATCTGCTTGTTTAAAAGAGGCTTCTGGACAAGCTTTAGGTTTCTCTGCATGCAGGGTGGCAGATAAACAGCATGCGCTTAAGAGCAGGGGCACGAGCATCAATGTCTTGCGGTATTTTTGCTTAAAGATATTTGCAGTGAAGAAATGAGTCATTAAATTTATTCCTTTCCCAAAGCGATTTAGATTGTTTTTAACATAAATTTTGTCTGCATGAGTCAGTTTATATGGGTTATTTCATACGATCACTGCTGTAACGGCGCTGGATTTCACAGACCTCTACACTGAAATGTGCATACCATTGTGTTTTGCCCAGCTGCTGTGCTGCAATGTGTTCTGCTTCAGCATGCCATGCTTGAATATCTTCCAGCTGATTCCAATAAGACAGCGCAATTTCTTGATCATTTTCACAGAGCGCCTCAAAGTGCTGGCAATGGAATTCTGTTAAAGCTTTTTCACGCATTAATTGTGCTGTTTGCGCATAGTGTTCATCAAATTGTTTAATTTTGGCTTTGAAAATGACCACGTATTTCATGATGAACCTGCCGTTTTGATTATTGTGTGTTGAGTAAGAGTTATTTCAGTGTTGTACAGATATAAAAAAGCGGACCGGAGTCCGCTTTTAAATTTTGAGCTTTAATCTTCTTTGACCGTATATGGGTTATCAAAACCGAGCTTCTTCAGAATTTCGATTTCTAACGCTTCCATTTCTTCAGCATCTTCGTCTGATGTTTCATGGTCGTAGCCCATTAAATGCAGTGTGCCATGCACCAGCATGTGGGTGAAATGCTCAATTGGCGTTTTTTGCTGTTCAATGGCTTCCTGCAGAACCACAGGAATGCAAATCACCAGATCGCCGATCGGCACGGCATCCAGCAGGCTTAAAACTTCTTCTGGAATATCGCTGGGAAAAGACAGCACATTGGTCGGCTTGTCCTTTTCGCGGTATTCCAAATTTAGTTTATGGCTGTCTTCATTGTCTACGCAGGCAATGCCTATTTCACAGTCCTGATCCACATCAATAAAACGCAATGCAGTTTCAATGACTTTTTTAATGTAGGCGCGTTTCAAGGCCAATTCAGGCGCTTGAAAATCCTGCTGCAGAGAAAGGTTAAGTTTCAACATAAATCCTTAAGTTTAATCTTGCGCATCAGCTTTGGCGTCATTGTCGGCAATGAGCGCCTCCTGCTGCGCTTTACGTTCCGCACGGGCTTCAGCGCTTAAGCGCTGCTGATCGCTGTCCCATCCTTCATAGGCTTCAACAATTTTCTGTACCAATTGATGGCGCACTACATCGCGGGAATGGAAACGGGTAATATGAATTTCTTTGATTTTCTCAATCACGCGCAAGGCATGCGCCAGTCCGGACTGCTGGCCGCGGGGCAAGTCGACTTGGGTAACATCGCCGGTAATCACAGCGCGCGAGCCGAAGCCTAAACGGGTCAGGAACATTTTCATCTGTTCCGGCGTGGTATTTTGCGCTTCATCCAAAATAACAAAAGAATGATTCAGGGTGCGTCCGCGCATATAGGCCAGCGGGGCAACTTCAATCACTTGCCGCTCAATCAGTTTAGCGACTTTTTCAAAACCGAGCATTTCATACAGGGCATCGTATAAAGGGCGCAGATACGGATCGATTTTTTGAGTTAAGTCACCCGGCAGGAAGCCCAGTTTCTCACCGGCTTCAACAGCAGGCCGGACCAGTAAAATCCGCTGAATTTCGTTGCGTTCCAGCATATCAACGGCAGCAGCCACGGCAAGATAGGTCTTGCCTGTACCTGCAGGGCCAATACCGAAGGAAATATCACTGTTCAGAATGCGCTGCACGTAGCGTTTTTGATTGGCGCCGCGCGGGTTAATGCGCCCTTTGCGGGTTTGCAGGTAGATATCTTCCAGCCCAGTATGTTCTTGGCCTTCCATATTTTCCTGCAATTCACGGTCAGTCTGGCTGCCTTGAATCATTAAGTGCAGCGTGTCTGCACTGATCTGATTGGAAGTTTCTGATTCTTCATGCAGCCGGTGCAAAAGGCCTTCAGCTCTTTCAACTGCATCAATTTCACCATCAATAAAAAAGGCATCGGCCCGATGGGAAATAGTGACATCTAAACGTTGTTCAATTTGTTTCAAATGACCGTTGTAAGCGCCAAGCATGCTTTGTAAACGGTCAAGGGAAACACCCGGAAATGTTACTGTACGCCGAATCGCTGCAGTCAAGAGAATTCCTTAAAAGTAGTCTTGAGTTCAGCTCTTACATTACGCCACGTCAGGTTCAAGATTCAAGAGCTCGCCATAAACAAACTTTAAAGTTTTGATGTCGGTAACTTCAATTTCAGCAAAGCGCCCAACCCAATCCGGATCACCGATAAAAGAGACTAAACGGGTATTGTCTGCAGTGCCGATCAGCAGGTTCGGATCTTTATCTGAAACTTTTTCGACCAGCACCCGCTGGATAGTGCCCAGCATGGCATCTGTTTTATCAATGCTGGACTGCTTGATCCATTGCTGGACTTTGGCCAAGCGGTCTTTTTTCACATCTTCAGGAATATTGTCTTCCAGTTCAGATGCAGGCGTGCCGGGGCGTTTTGAATAGATAAAGCTGTAAGAATGGTCAAAATCCATATCTTGAATAAATTGATAGGTCTCTTCGAAGTTCTCGTCAGTTTCTCCAGGAAAACCAATAATGAAGTCTGACGATAAATGCATATCCGGACGGACTTTGCGCAACTTGGCAATTTTTTCAATATAGACGTCAATGGTGTGGTTGCGCTTCATGGCCTGAAGCACATCATTGGAACCGCTTTGCACAGGCAAGTGCAGGTGAGACACCATTTGTGGCAAATCACGGTAGCATTGAATCAGGTCATCATTAAATTCAAGCGGATGCGATGTGGTATAGCGCAAACGTCCAATACCCGGAATCTCAGCGACCAAACGCAATAAATCTGCAAAGGTGCAAATGTTGCCTTCAAAGGTTTCACCGCGGTAGCCGTTTACATTTTGCCCCAGCAGTGAAATTTCGCGTACGCCTTTTTCTGCCAGCGTTGCAATTTCTGCCAGCACATCATCCAGCGGGCGGGAAACCTCTTCGCCGCGGGTATAAGGCACAACACAGAAAGAACAGTATTTAGAACAGCCTTCCATAATAGAAACAAATGCTTTATAGCCTTCAACACGCGGTTCAGGCAAAAAGTCAAATTTTTCAATGTCTGGAAATGAAATATCCACCAATTTGATTTTTTCTTGTTTTGGCTTTTCGATCTGCTCAAAATGCTGATCCAGCATTTGCGGCAAGCGGTGCAGGGTTTGCGGGCCGAAAATCATGTCGACATAGTTGGCGCGTTTTTGAATATTGTCGCCTTCCTGTGAAGCCACGCAGCCGCCGACACCAATGATCAGATCGGGATTTTTTTCTTTCAGCTTGCGCCAGCGTCCCAGCTCAGAAAAAACCTTTTCCTGCGCTTTTTCGCGGATTGAGCAGGTATTCATCAGCAGGATATCGGCATCTTTCGGATCTTTGGTCAGCACATAGCCGTGCGAGTCGCCTAAAAGATCTGCCATACGGTGACTGTCATACTCATTCATCTGACACCCTTGCGTTTCGATGTACAGTTTTTTCACTGCGCTGTCGATAGCTGGGGTGTGCTGTGGCTGGGTAACAGTGTTTTCTGAGGCAGCGTGGGCACCATTGGGGATGAAGGTTTGAACCGTCATGTAGGCTCCTGAAAGGATCAATTGGAGAATATGCATGTCTGGCGGATGCTTTGGCTGCAAAGCTGGCATTTGCCCGTTCATTCATATCTATATTTATGGAAGGCGCATATTTTAGCAGTAATTCGATATAAACTTACAGCCTAAAATAACCGGCATTAAATATTGATTTGTGAAGTAAAAATGTTTGAAAATTAATATTGTTTAATCATAAGGTTACATAACACAACAATACATCAGATTGAGAGTTATTAAACTAACTTCAAAATGATGAGCAAAATGCGCTTAGGGCTGGCAGTGAATCAAAAGAAGGCAAGTGGATGTTAAATAAAGTTTGGAAATTCAATAAATATTATCAATTGCTTGCTTTAGGGGCAACTTCAGCCTGTATTTCTTACTCTGCGCAGGCAGCTGATGAGCAGTTTAACGAAGCATTGCGCGCAGCCAATTCAGGCAACACCGCAATGCTGCAGCAGTACCAGTATTCCATGCAAAATGATGCTTTGGGCTATTATCCTGAATATTGGCTGCTGAACAGCAATTTAGCCTCTCAGCCTGCATCGCAAATCGCAAATTTTGCGCAGCGCTATCCTCAGTCTGCGATGGCTGAAAAATTGGCGGCGGATTACGTTGAAGAAAAAGTCAAAATGGCGGATTTCAGTTCCGCACAGCCTATTCTGCAATATGTCACCAATGCCGACCAAGCCGAAACCTGCGCAGTTGCGCAAGTGCGTGCAAAGTCCGGCGATCCGTTAATTTATGCAGAATTTAAAGATGTTTGGCTGACAACCAATTCTCAGCCTGAGTCTTGCACCGGCTTGGGCCGCATGATGCTGTCCAGCCCATTGATGACAGAGCAGGACCGTCAGCTGCGCCTTTGGGGACAGCTGCGTGCAGGCCAGTCAGGCCAAGCGCTCGCTACTGCGCAAAGCATTAATATGAATTTGTCTTTGGCGCAGCTAAATAGTATTCAGGCCAATCCGATGAATTATTTATGGTCAGCGCCGAAAAACAGCAAAGAAGATCAGGCTTATCTGATTTATGCGCTAGGCCGTTTGGCAGACAGTGATTTAAACAGCGCGATGGCCTCGGCAAAACGCGCGGCAGAAGGCACGCCGGCAGATGTGCAGCGCGCGCTGTACCGCACGGTTGGCTACATTGGCGGCACCACCGTGATGAAAAATAATTTCAGCCGTGAAGTGCTGGGGTATTTGGATGCCAGCTATGGCTTGCCTTTCAGCCCTGAAGAAGCCGAAATCTATGCGCGTCAGGCAATCCGTTTCAGCGCATGGGAAAGTTTAATCCGCGCCATCAACAGCATGAGCGTGACGCAGCAGCAGGAAGACCGCTGGCAGTACTGGCTGGCGCGGGCGTCTGAGCAGCGCGGAGATACATCGTCAAAACGCACTGCACAGGACATCTTTAAGCGTTTGGCGCAAGGCGATGATTATCATAACCTGCTGGCCAAAGACCATGTCGGCCAAAGCTACAGCAGCGTGCCCAGCAATGCGCAGCCCAGCAGTGCCGATGTACAGCGTTTAAGTCAGGACATTCATTTCCGGCGCGCATTTGCGCTGCGCAATGTCAATGCGCCAGACAATTATGTAAACCGTGAATGGAACTGGGCGGTGCGTCAGGCGTATCTGAAAAAAGACGATGGGCTGCTTTTGGCTGCCGCTAAGCGCGCAACCGATATGGGGTGGTATGACCGGGCGATTTATGCAGCAGACAGAACCGTCAATCAGCATAATTACAGCCTGCGCTATGCTATGCCGCATCAGTCCTATGTTGTCAGCCACAGCCGCAATGCAGGGATTGATCCTGCTTGGGCGTATGGCCTGATGCGTCAGGAAAGCCGCTTTGTTTCCAGTGCGCGTTCGCATGTCGGTGCAGGAGGGCTGATGCAGATTATGCCGGATACTGCAAAACAGGTGGCGCGCCAAATGGGGGAAACTTATAACCCTGCTGCTTTAACCGATATGAATACCAATATTCGCTATGGCACTTATTATTTGTCGATGATTCAGAGCCAATTAAGCAACAGCCCTGTTCTGGCGACTGCCGGCTATAATGCGGGCCCGAACCGCGCGCGCCGCTGGCAGCCGGATGATCAGGGACTTTCAGCAGATCAATATGCAGAAACGATTCCATTAACTGAAACCCGTGATTATGTGAAGCATGTCATGACCAATGCAACGCATTATGGCGTGCTGCTGGGGCAAGGCGCACAGTCCATCGGCAAGCGCATGCAGACTATTCCAATGCGCAATGTGCAATAACTTTTACAAACAATCTTAAACCCGAAAGCTGAATGAGTGAATGACTGGGGGCAGGGAATGCGGCGGATGACAGGCAGTAAAAAAACACTATGGCTGGCTTTGCTCTTGGCGGGCGCTGGCTATGGTGTTTCGCCTGCTGTTTTGGCTGCTCCTGCTGTGCATGGCTACATGATGAATGTGCAGCTGGTGCCTGCCGCCTGTTCTTTAGACCCGCAGCGCAATAAAAAGCGCAAGTGCTTGGAAGGCTATTCACTGAATATTACAGGGCTGTTTCCTGAAACAAACTCTCAGGACTGCTTTACCAGCAGCGCCGTAAAATTATCTCCCATTCAGGCCAAAGTTGTTGCGCGGGTGATGCCCGATGAAAATGCCCGAAATGCGCTGTGGCATGAAGTCGGGGGCTGCGTGCCGATGAATGCCAGCCAGTATTTCAGAACCATTATCAATTATGCAGAGAAGCTGAAAATACCGGAAGAGCTGACCAGTCAGGAAACCCGTCAAATGCAGTCTGCTGCATTGCGCAGCAAAATGCTCCGCTTGAACAGCGGACTGCCTGCAAATGGCGTGCAGTTCAGCTGCCAGCCATCTTATGCCGGCAATATTCTGACGGACATTAAAATATGCTATCGAAGCAATGGCGGATACATGCAGTGTTCGGGGATTGTCTCCGGCAATTGCCCGGCATCCTTCACCATTAAGGGATCTTTCTGAGTCATTAAAGATATTTTATTTATATTTCCTATCATACTTTTGTTGAAAAGCATTCTCTTTTACATGCAACTGCGAAAAGATTGGAGTACAATCTTTCGCGTTTATGATTATTAAGATTAAATAGAACAGCTATTTAATTGCATTGACTATCCTCAATTGGAGATAATTAGATGAAGCAAGCAGTTCGTGTTGCCGTAACTGGCGCAGCAGGTCAAATTGGTTACAGCCTATTATTCCGTATCGCAAGCGGCGAAATGTTAGGTAAAGATCAACCAGTTATTTTGCAATTGCTCGAAGTTCCTTTTGAGAAAGCTCAAGCTGCGCTTAAAGGCGTAATGATGGAACTTGACGACTGTGCATTCCCATTGCTGGAAGGCATGATCGGTACTGACGATCCTAAAGTTGCATTCAAAGATGCTGACTATGCGTTGTTGGTTGGTTCACGTCCACGTGGTCCAGGTATGGAACGTGCTGAATTACTTAAAGTAAATGGCGAAATCTTCATTGGTCAAGGTCAAGCGCTGAACGAAGTTGCGAGCCGTGACGTTAAAGTACTTGTTGTAGGCAACCCTGCAAACACGAATGCTTACATCGCAATGAAATCTGCTCCAGATCTTCCAGCGAAAAACTTTACAGCAATGCTGCGTCTTGACCACAACCGTGCGTTGACTCAACTTGCTCAAAAAGCTGGCGTTGCAGTTTCTGATATCGAAACAATGACAGTTTGGGGCAACCACTCTCCAACAATGTATGCTGACTACCGTTTTGCAACTGTAAACGGCGAAAGCTTAAAAGACAAAATCAACGATGCGGCTTGGAACAAAGATGTGTTCCTTCCAACTGTTGGTAAACGTGGCGCTGCGATCATCGAAGCACGCGGTTTGTCTTCTGCTGCGTCTGCTGCAAACGCTGCAATCGACCATATGCGCGATTGGGCTCTTGGCACAAACGGCAAATGGGTAACTATGGGTATTCCTTCTGACGGTTCTTACGGTATTCCTGAAGGCGTTATGTTCGGTTTCCCTGTAACAACTGAAAATGGCGAATACAAAATCGTTCAAGGTCTTGAAATCGATGAATTCAGCCGTGAGCGTATCAACTTCACTCTAGACGAGTTAGAAGGCGAACGTGCAGCAGTTGCTGACATGGTTAAATAATTTGATCTAAACGATTGAATTAAAAAAGCACCCTTTTAGGGTGCTTTTTTTATGGCGGACAGATTGTGATGCGGATAAAAAATAAACAAAAAATAACATGCTTTAATATCTGAGCAATTGCAACCTATCCTGCTTCAAGATAACGTTAAAGAGAATCTTGTAAAGGCTTGGGGAGAAACATATGTTTGATCAGCAGCCGACTTTAGAACTTTTTTTTGATCAGCTGGGTTTGGACTCGAGCCCTGAAGCGATCGATCAGTTTATAGAAACGCATCAATTGACCATGGATGTTCCGCTGCATGAAGCAGATTTTTGGACGAGATCCCAGCATGATTTCATTATCAGCCATTGGAAAAAAGATGATGACTGGGCCATGGTGGTCGATATTTTAAATGAGCAATTGCATACAGAGCATAAGCTTTCTGGATCGTGCAGTTTATAATCACAATTTGAAACAACAAACCTAGCCATAAATGCTAGGTTTTTTTATCAATATCATATAAGTTAATTAAATAATAAATGACAGATTAGTTGATAAGGAGGGCGAGATGCTCAATCAAAATACACCATCCTTAGCTTTATTGTTTTCTCAGTTGGGGTTAGCCAGCAGTCCTGCGGCTATAGAGCTGTATGTCAGAACTCATCAGCTTTCTGCGCAAGAAAACCTGCATGATGCGCCGTTCTGGAACAAAGCCCAGCGCGACTTTTTAATCAGCCATCTAGTGCAGGATGATGACTGGGCTATTTGGATTGATGAGCTGAATCAGCAGCTGCATATGGATGCCTATAAACTGCAGCCTGCTTAATGGTTCAAAAGCTTTTTTGAAACTTCACGGTTTTTTTGAAAGGATAATTTCATTAAAACCAAAACAAAAAAATGCCTTATTAAAGGCATTTTTTTGTTTTCGGCTGCAGAATTATGAAATTGTAATATCTGCGAGTTCGATATTAATGCAGCTTGCTGTGAAGCATGGCGCTGAACCACTGCTCTTGATGAAAAGTGGCGAACGCGGAATGCCCGCGGAGCAGTTCTAAATCAAAAGCCTGCGTTGCGCTGTATTTTTTGAGCCAGTGGCGGGTTAGGGATGGCTCTTGTTTGGCAGCGGCGGCATAGGCCAGAAAAAAGTAAATATCGCCAAAATCATCATGCGTCATGGGTTTTAAAATTTGCTGCGTAATAATGGCAAAACGCGCTTCGCCGGTAATTTCAAAATACATCATATAGGCTTTGGCCAGATGCAAAGACAAGTCTACATATAGACGCAATGGCATTTCATCAAATTCAAAGCGGCCTTGTTCAAGCAGCACCACGGCTTCTTGCAGAAAGTGAATCTGCTCTTGACGCAATTGGCTTAAGGTCACCAGCTGCAGGCGCAAATCCGCGCGCTCAAGGGCCAGCTCAGGAGTATTGCCTTGCAAATACAGCTGATCTGTCTCACCAATGCGTTGAATAATAGGTTTGATCTGGTCAGACATGGATAGCTTCCTCGATTGCAATGACGGTTATGCGCGCTAAATTGGCGTGACAAGTATATGAGGATGAATACTGGAATTTAAAGCTTACCAAATCGGATTGCCGCTGCGCAGCCACGCCGTAATAGATAAACGCTGATGCTTGGCCTGAATTACTTCGTGCAGCAGGTCGCTTTGGAATATCGCAATGCGGTTGGGGGTGGGCGCAATAATATGCCAGCGGCCATTTTTGTCCTGCAGGCGCAATTCTCCGCCCCAGTCGCCATGCCAGTTTTCATGCAGATAATAGACGGTTGAAATGATCCGGCCATTTTTCCCCTGCGGATTATCGCGGTGCAGGGCATAGAATTCTCCCGCGTTGTAGCAGGCAAAATGCGCTTCTGCTTCTTGAATGCCCAAAAAAAACGCCTGATTCAATTGAGTTGAAAGGGCGTTTAAATAGTGAATATGCTGCTGGGCAAAATTCAGCTGCTCATCAATCCATAAAATATGGTCACTGCGGATGTTGCTGACCACGCCATTCTGGATTGCGGCGTCACGAAATTGATTTAAATGGGAGATGCATTCTTCAACCAGCGCATGCATATATTCAGCAGAATAAGCATCGTCAATCATTGCAAATCCATGTTGATCTAAATCATCTAAGATTTGATCAACATCCCAGGACTTTGGGAGTAGAACAGCATCCATAAGCAAAACCGTAAAAAGAAGCGGAAAAAGGTCAGCTATTCTAGAGCAAGATAAGCATCGGAATGAAACTATTTTTCATGCTAAAATAGCCGTTGATATCAGGAATTATTGAAACATGAATTACCGTCACCACTTCCATGCAGGCAACTTTGCCGATGTCATGAAGCATGTATTGTTGCTTCAATTATTGACTCGACTCAATGCAAAAGATAAACCATATCGCTATGTTGATACGCATGGTGGTGCGGGTAAATATGACTTGTCGACTTCTGAAGCGCAAAAATCTGGCGAGTTTTTAAACGGTATTCACCGTCTGATGAAACTGGATGATTCCATTACGCGCAATGCGCCGGAAGGCGTGCAGCAATATTTGAAAATTGTTGGAAAAATGCGTGAAAACTTTGGCAAGGGCGCTTATCCGGGTTCGCCATGGTTTGCTTTGGAAGGCATGCGTGAAATAGATAAAGCCACCATTTTTGAAATGCAGCGTGATGTATTCCAGCAATTGCGCCACAATATTTTTGACAAGCGTGCCGGCTTGCATGAACGTGATGCATATGAAGGCTTGCTCGGTGTCATTCCGCCTAAAGAAAAACGCGGTTTGGTGATGATTGATCCGCCTTACGAAATTGAACGCAAAGATTTTCCGCAATTGGTAGAATTACTGGTAGCTGCCTATAAAAAATGGCCAACAGGCGTTTTTGCAGTATGGTATCCAATTAAGGACCGCGCCATGATTGAGCGTTTTGAAAAGAAAATGTTCAAAACCGGCATTCGCCGTCAGTTGGTCTGTGAAGTGTGTGTATGGCCAGATGATACGCCTGTTGGTCTGAATGGCTGCGGCTTATTGGTGATTAATCCGCCGTGGAAATTCTCGCAAGATGCCGATGAAGCGCTGCAGTGGCTGTTCCCGCATTTGCGCATGAGCGAAAATGGCGGCCATGCGGCTGTTCGCTGGCTGGTCGGTGAATAATTTAAAACAGCGTTATGTGAAGTAAAGTAAGACAAAAGGTCACAATTAGGATCGTAGAATGACAAATATAAATAAACCCGAACGGGAAATTTCTTCCAAGGAAGAAAGCGCTTTTGACGGCATCACTTTTGAAGTGGAAGAAGAAGAGCATACTCATGAAGGGCAGAAGGTCAAACGTCGCGGCATCTATTTGTGGCCTAACCTGATTACTACGCTCGCGCTGCTGTCAGGTTTCTATTCCATTATTGCCAGCATGAACGGCGACTATACACAGGCAGTCTATGCAATTTTTATTGCAGCGCTGTTTGATGGCTTGGATGGCCGTGTAGCGCGCGCGATTGGCGCACAAAGTCCATTCGGTGAGCAGTTTGATTCATTGTCAGATTTGCTGGCCTTCGGTGTAGCGCCTGCTATTCTGATGTACAGCTGGAGCCTGCATGATTTAGGGCGTATCGGTTTGGCTGCCTGCTTTGTCTACACAGCATGCGCAGCGTTCCGCTTGGCGCGTTTCAATGTGCAGATCGGTGTGGTGGATAAGCGATACTTTATCGGTGTTGCCAGCCCGCTTGCGGCTGTCATGATTATCTCGCTGGTGCTGGTTGCCCGTGATTTTCCTGCTGTGTTTGACTTGCGTGAGACAGGCATTCAGATCATCAATGCGGTTGTGATTGTGGCAGTGGGTTTATTGATGATTTCCAATATTAAATATTATTCATTCAAGACAGTAGACCGCAAGCGCGTACCATTTGCTGTCTTGCCGATTATTGTATTTATATTGGCAGCAGTAACCTACAACATCCCGGTCGGTATTTTAGTGATTTCCATTATTTATGCGTTGTCGGGTTTTGTAACCACCTTTCTTGCGCGCAAACAAACGGCAGCATAGCAATGTAAGGAGTTTGATATGCAGTTGTTTAAAGGTTTTCTAGATCAATCCAAACAGCTGAATCAAACTCCAGCTAAGCTTGTGCGTCATTTGCCCTTGCATGCACAAACATCACAATATAAAACAATACTTTTGGGCCTGAAAATTCCCAATCTGCCCGCGCCGCTGCACTATTTAAATTTCATCAGTGTGATTGGCCGCCCCAATGCGTCAATTTTTTGCCAAGAAAAAACTCAAGCCGGCATTGATCAAAATAATAAAGCCACAGTAATGTCCAGCAGCAGCCTGCATATGGTCGGGCAATTCAGCAGTTATGAAATTGACCGCGAATGCAATTTTCAAGCGGGTTCTTTTCACTTTTTAGACCGTGAAAGTTTCAGTGGCAATTTTCCTGATTTTCAATTGCAGCGTGTAGATGGCGAACTCAGCTTTGACCTGAAGATAAAAACTGCTGGCGCAATGTGCTATTTCAATAAGCTTCGAATGGGGCTCGCAGAATATTGGTCACAATTGTCTGAATGTTCAGGGGAGCTGAACTATAAGGGGCGGCATTACGCCATTCAGCAGCTGGGTTCATTGGAATTTGCGCGAATAATGAAGTTTCCATTTCTTCCGATTGCATTTTACAGCTCGCAGATTATCAATCTGAGCGGTCAGCGCCAGCTGATTGTGATGCAAACCAGAGACAAGCTGAACCGAGTGCTGCAGTCACGCGCATATTTGAAAGACTTAAAAAAAAATCAGGCATGGATGTGTGATGAGAATGTGACTTTTCATATACATCGGCTTTATCCTGCGGTCAAAACGCCAAATTTTAAAAAAATGTACTTGCCGAGAGAGTTTGAGTGGAATATTCAGGCAGAAGGCATCCGCATTCACATTCAGGCGAAAAGCCGGGGCGATTTTAAATTTGGATTGGGTGCAGGTTTCGCAGGCAGTTTCAGCTATCTTGTGAAAATAAATGATCAGCTTGAAGAAGGGGAAGGCGGGTATTGTGAATATATCGACTGCCGGCCGCTAAATTGGCAGGAAAAGAACAAAGCTGAAAAACTTTTGGATGAATTAGGTGATTCGTCCCCCATTTTCTTAAAAAAATAGATAAAACTGCGCTTATTGATGAATAAATGAGCTGTTAAAGCATTTTATTTAAAATAATTAAGAAATGGGGTTGCGTCTGGTAGGGAATGCTGTAGAATGCACATCCATCGGCGGTGATGTTGATTAAAACTTGTTGAGAAACAAGGAGTTGGCCAGAAGTGGTTGATTCTGAGAATCTTGAGGGAGTTTAAAAATAATCAACAAAACCTGTTGACTATTCATCGAAAGAGAGTAGTATAGCCGACCTAGCTTGCTGGTGACGAATCAGCAAGAAGATCATTAAGAGATTATACTCAGCCAACACTTCCGCATTTTTGTTGAAAATGTTGATGATTGGCAATTCGCAGCGTTTGCCGACTTCATAGTCATTGAAGTCGTGCGCAGGGGTGATTTTCACACAGCCTGTACCAAATTCTTTGTCTACATACTCATCTTTAACG
>NZ_LUAW01000008.1 GCF_001605895.1 Acinetobacter pragensis | reverse complement strand
TCAAATTGCTGAACGCGTGGCGCAGGATATTCCCGATGGCGCCTATGTCAATTTGGGCATTGGCCTGCCGACCCGAATTTCAAATTACCTGCCTTCAGATAAAGATGTTTTCCTGCATTCAGAGAATGGCCTGCTGGCGTTTGGCCCGCCGCCTGCTGAAGAGGACCGCGATCCTGAACTGATCAATGCCGGCAAGGAATTTGTGACGCTGCTGGAAGGCGGCGCTTATTTCCACCATGGGGATTCATTCGCCATGATGCGCGGCGGACATTTGGATATTGCGGTACTGGGCGCTTTTCAGGTGGCTGAAAATGGCGACTTGGCCAACTGGCATACCGGCGCGCCGGACGCCATTCCAGCAGTCGGCGGCGCGATGGACTTGGCCGTGGGGGCAAAAAAAGTCTTCATCACCACAGACCATGTGACCAAAAAAGGCGAACCGAAGATTGTGGCTGAACTGGCTTATCCGGCTACCGGCCTGAAATGCGTTGACCGCATTTACACCGACCTGTGCGTGATTGATGTCACCCCAGAAGGCATGAAAGTGATTGAAAAGGTGGATGGCTTAAGCTTTGACGAATTGCAGGCGATGACCGGCGCGAAGCTGGCGGATGGGACAATCTAAATAAAAAGGAAGTCCCTCTTTATAAAGGGGGATTCAGGGGGATTTTTAGGAATAAATCATATTTTTAAAATCCCTCCCAGCCTCCCTTTAAAAAGGGAGGAGCTTTCAGATAAGGATTTAAAAATGAAAAACGCATACATTATCGATGCCATCCGCACCCCATTCGGACGCTATGCCGGCGGTCTGGCGCCGGTTCGCGCTGATGACCTGGGCGCATTGCCGATTAAAGCGCTGATGGAACGCAACCCATCCGTGAATTGGCAACAGGCGGATGACGTGATTTACGGCTGCGCCAACCAAGCCGGCGAAGACAACCGCAATGTCGGGCGCATGTCAGCGCTGCTGGCTGGCCTGCCACATCAGGTGCCGGCCACTACAGTCAACCGCCTCTGCGGTTCATCGCTGGATGCCGTGGCAATGGCGGCGCGGGCGATTAAAGCCGGTGAAGCBGATCTGATTATTGCCGGCGGCGTGGAAAGCATGTCCCGTGCGCCGTTGGTGATGGGCAAATCTGACAGCGCGTACGGCCGCGGCCAAAAGCTTGAAGACACCACCATGGGCTGGCGCTTCATCAACCCGAAGCTGAAAGAACTCTACGGTGTCGACACCATGCCGCAAACGGCTGAAAATGTGGCGGAGCAGTTCGGCATCAGCCGTGAAGATCAGGACGTGTTTGCGCTGACCAGCCAGCAGCGTACGGCAGCAGCGCAGGCGAATGGCTTCTTTAAAAAAGAAATCATTCCGGTGACCATTCCGCAGCGCAAAGGCGATGCAATCGTGGTGGATACCGATGAGCACCCACGTGCTTCAACCACACTGGAAGCCTTAACCAAACTCAAACCGGTTGTTAAAGCTGATGGTACCGTCACCGCAGGCAATGCTTCCGGCATTAACGATGGCGCAGCGGCACTTTTAATTGCCTCTGATGAAGCGATTGAAAAGTATCACTTGAAGCCCCGCGCCAAGATTATTGGCGCAACCGTAGTTGGCGTAGAGCCGCGCATCATGGGCTTTGGCCCGGCGCCAGCGGTCAAGAAGCTGCTGGCGCAAACAGGGCTAACAGTTGAACAGATGGATGTGATTGAGCTGAATGAAGCTTTTGCGGCGCAGGCTTTGGCGGTGACGCGTGAATTGGGCCTTGCCGACGGCAGTGAACGGGTGAATCCGAATGGCGGCGCGATTGCGCTTGGCCATCCGCTGGGGGCATCCGGTGCGCGCTTGGTCACCACGGCGCTGAATCAGCTGGAACGGACCGGCGGCACATATGCGCTGTGTTCAATGTGCATTGGCGTCGGTCAAGGCATCGCTTTGATTATTGAACGTGTTTAATCCTCAATAAAAGTCCCCCTTATCAAAGGGGGATTTAGGGGGATTTATAAAATTAAGGATTTTAAAATGCCAACATTTACTTCAAATGATGCTGAAATCAATTACGCAACCTTTGGTGATGCCAGCAAACCTGCGATTATTTTTTCCAATTCTTTGGGAACCAATTATCAAATGTGGCAGCCGCAGATAAATTTCTTTAAAAAAGATTATTTTATTGTCTGCTATGACACCCGCGGTCATGGCGCATCATCGGCACCGCAAGGGCCTTACAGCTTAGAACAGCTGGGGACGGATGTCGTCAATCTGCTGGATCATCTGAATGTTGCAAAAGCCAGTTTCTGCGGTATTTCAATGGGCGGCTTAACGGGCCAATGGCTGGCAATTCATCATCCTGAACGCTTTAACCATGTGATTGTCTGCAATACAGCGGCAAAGATTGGTCAAGAGCAAGCATGGCTGGAACGCGCTCAGCTTGTTCGCCAGCAAGGTTTACAGCCAATCGCGGCTACTGCAGCATCGCGATGGTTCACAGAAAGCTTTATCCAAAGCCAAGTAGCAATCGTTAGAAACTTGAGTAACAATCTGGCAGCTGGCAGCGCAGACGGCTACGCGAGCTGCTGTGAAGCTTTGGCTAAGGCTGATTTACGAGAAGATTTAAAAACCATTCACGTACCTGTAATAGTCATTGCTGGTCAGCAAGACCCCGTCACAACAGTGGCAGATGCTCAATATATGACAGCCAGAATTCCAAATAGCCAGCTTATCGAAATTAATGCCTCGCATATTTCTAATATTGAATCGCCAGAAGCATTCACACAAGCTTTACGTACTGCCTTTAATTAGTTAAGCATTCCTCTTGAGATGCAATGCCTGTGTATTGCATCTTTTTTTCATGCATTCATCTTATGTACTGAGTGCAGTTATAGAAATTTAATGCAACTATACCCCCATAAATCATTGCCCTACTTAACAGCTTCAGCAATGACCAGAAATAAGTAAAGTACAGCAAATCTCAAGCGTAAATTTGCTGTAAATATTCAACATACCGCCAATTTAAATGGCTTTTACTGCAACATTATTGTTGATCAAAATTCAAAAAAACTCTTTGATAATCTATCTATTCAACGCACTTCACGCATTTTGCGAACCATGGCATTAAAAAATTTATTAGCAAATCCGCTGTCACGAATCAACATTGCCGTTAAATCTGTACATTTTTGCTTAACCTCTTCATTGAGCAGAAAATCTTCCCCTCCCAAAGCGCCCGCTTGGCATTGAATTTCGGCAGCGCGCTGTACAGTCCACAGTAAAAAAAATGCTTTTTCAATACTGCTTTCCCCTACAGCAATTCCATGATTTCGCAGAACTAAAATATGCTTATCTGCAAGATGCTGAATCATCCGCTGCTTTTCTTCCTGAAACAAAGTGATGCCTTCAAAAGCATGATAAGCCACTCGGCCATATAACTGTGCGCCATAGAAGCTGTCATAAGTAAAGCCATTTTTTTTCTGCACCACTGCACTAATCGGTGTTGTATGAGTGTGAATCAAACAGCGTATATCATGCCTAGCCCCGTGAACGGCACTGTGCAAAGCAAACCCCGCAGGGTTCGCATCATATTCAGAAGGTTCTACTTTGTTCCCATCTAAATCGACTTTCAATAAGTTTTCTGGTGTCACTTCACTATAATTCAGCCCGAAAGGATTAACTAAATAATGGTTTTCTTCACCTGGCAGCCTCGCGGAAATATGATTAAAGATTGTTTCAGTCCAGCCAAAATAATCGACTAAATGATAGCAATCCGCCAGTTTCACACGCAGTTCCCATTCCTGCTGGCTGATATTCAAAGGTTGAATGCTTGCGTTCATAAAAATCCTTTTTAAATCTTCAATGATTGTTCACTTAAATATGCCGTTAAATTACAAATATGCTTCGTAACTGGCATAGGGCAATTAAATTGCTCGGCCAGTTCAAAAACAGCTTCCGCTATTCCTGCCATTTCTAAGGGCTGTTTCTTTTGATAGTCATGCCACATCGATGTATGCACATTGCCCATATCTGTCCCCAGCTGTAAAAAAGTCACAGGATCAATAGCAATGCGGGCACCATAACTGGCAGCCACTTGCCGGACTTCTTGGGTAATTTGCAGCGCCATTTCATGTAGGCGCGGATGCGCATAGATGTCTTTTAAAGTGGCGCCTGTTACAACAGAAAGCGGGTTCGAACTTAAGTTGGCAATTACTTTGGTCCAAATCTGATCCCTTATCTGGTCGGTAAGCCTTAACTCAATCCCTGTATCTACAAAAAGGCTTTGAATTGCTTCTAAGCGTTTTGTAACTTGGTTATTTGGCTCACCTAAAATCAGCAGATATGGATTATCTGACTCCACTTTTCCATATCCCTTCAGTTTTGCTGTGATAAACACCACAGCGCCGATTAAATGCGCTAGAGGAAAGTGCTTAATCAATTGCCTATTTTCGTCTAAGCATTGAATGGCCTGTATATCATCAGTGCTTTGCCCTTGATAAAAGTACCAAAATGGAATGCCGTTCATGAGTGGAACAACTACAGTTTCAGTATGCAATACAGGCTGAATAAATGCGGCTACTTGATGAAGCGCATTTGATTTTGTCGCAATAAAAATAATATCTTGCGGCTCAAGTTCTGCGATATCCTGCACAACCTGATAGGGTATCAACTGATATTCGCCGGTTAAATCCTTCAGCTGAATACCTTGACTGGACAGCGCCTGATAATTTTCACCGCGTGCAATTAGGCTGACACATTCACAGCCTGACAAAATGAGCCTAGCTGCCAATGTACAGCCAATGGCTCCAGCGCCTAAAATAGCGATTTTGGCATTTTTTTCCATCATGCACTCCTGCTTAAATGCAAAATTAAATAGAAAGAATGTCCTGATGCTTACTGTTAATCCCTAAATAACTTTCAATAATTCTTGGGTCTTCCGCCAGATCTTGACCCGTCCCCTGCATAGACAATTCACCCATTTCCAGCACATAGGCATAGTCAGCCAGCTTCAAGGCTGCGCGCGCATTTTGCTCTACCAGTAAAATAGACACGCCTTGACCGCGCAGCTGATCAATAATTTTAAAAATCTCTCGGGTAATTAATGGCGCTAAACCAAGGCTCGGCTCATCCAGCATCAACAGTTTAGGCTTCGCCATAAGCGCACGCCCCACAGCCAGCATTTGCCGCTCGCCACCTGACAGCGTGCCCGCTTCTTGAATCCGCCGTTCCTTTAAACGCGGGAAAATACTATAAACTTCATCCAGCGTTTCTTTTAAACTGCGGTCGCCATGCCGATAACGCTGAAATCCGCCCAGCATGAGATTATCTTCAATGCTCATGCTGCTGAACAATTCCCTTTTTTCAGGCACTAAGCCTAGTCCGCGTACGACCATTCGCTCTATCGGCGGACATTGCTCGACACTGCCGTCAAATTCAACATCACCTTTTGAAGCAAGAACGCCCATGATTGCAGAAAGCAAAGTGGTCTTCCCTGCACCATTTGGACCGACGACAGACACAATCTGCCCTTCATTTACCCGCATATTAAAGTTCATCAGCGCATCAACCTTGCCATAGGCCACGCTTAAATTACTGACTTCTAATAAGCATTTTCCTTGCGTATTTTCTGTTATCGCACTCATGCTGCGCCTCCTAAATAAGCTTCTAGAACAGCCTCGTTCTTTTGCACATCCTCTGGCAGGCCTTCTGCTATTTTTTCACCAAACTCCATCACTACCACGTGATCGACCAAATTCATCACAAAATCCATATCATGCTCAACCAATAAAGTCGCCATGCCTTCTGCCTTCAGTTTCATTAAAAGCTCGGCCAATGCTTGTTTTTCTTTCAAACGCAGGCCAGCAGCAGGTTCATCCAGAAGCAATAAGCTTGGGTGAGCGCATAAAGCACGCGCAATTTCCAAAATCCGCTGCTGCCCTAATGCCAAATTCCCAGCTTCGGTATAGAGATAATCCCCTAGCCCAACCCGCTCTAATTGAAATTTTGCTTCATTCAGTAAATTATTTTCTTCTTCACGGTCTAACCTGAACAGCGAAGCCCAAACGCCCTTTTTGCCACGTAAATGCGCGCCAATCACCACATTTTCCAACACTGTCATTTCCGGCAAAATTTTGACGTGCTGAAAAGTTCGGCTCAGCCCTTTTTGAGCAATCTCACGCGATAGCATGCCATTGATTTTTTCACCTAAAAAGATGACTTCACCGCTGGTTGGAACATCGACACCAGACAGCTGATTAAACATTGTGCTCTTGCCTGCGCCATTTGGGCCAATAAGCGCCAGAATTTCGCCTGCATGAATTTTTAGATTCATATTATTGTTGGCGACCAAACCGCCAAACTTTTTCGTCACATTTTTTGCTTCTAAAATCAGCGTACCTTTTGGAGGCAATTCCAAGGCAGGAAGCGCTTGAGTCGGTGCGGTTAATTCTGTATGCAAATCATTAGCTCTAAAACGCGGCGGTATGAGCTTAACAATCATTGGCCATAAGCCAGATGGCGCTTTTTGCATCAGCAGGACAATCATTAAGCCAAAAACAATGGTTTCATACTGCCCATCGTTGCCAAAAATAACTGGCATTAAATCTTGCAGCCATTGGCGCAGCATTGTGAATATGCCTGCTCCAAATATTGCGCCCCAAATGCTACCTACACCGCCCAGCAAAGCCATAAACAAATAATCAATCCCCATCTGTAAACCAAAAGGTGTTGGGTTGATAAATGATTGGTTATGCGCATATAACCAGCCTGAAATAGAGGCAAAAACTGAAGATATAACAAAGACTACCATTTTGGATCTAAAGGTATTTACCCCCATAGACTCCGCCATGACTTGCCCGCCTTTTAGCGCACGTATTGCACGGCCTTCTCTGGAATTCAAAATATTTTTGGTCAATATAATGGCCATAAATAAAATTAGCCAAATGAGATAAAACATTTTATTGCTGGTATCTAAAGCATATCCAGCAATAGAAATACTCGGAATATTGGAAATTCCTGAATGGCCGCCTAAGTTTTCAATGGTTGAGAAAAAATAATAGAGTGATATACCCCAGGCAATGGTGCCTAAAGGCAAGTAGTGTCCAGACAGTTTTAACGTCAAGCCTCCCACAATAAATGCCGAGACAACCGTCAAAACAATCCCTAAAAGCAGCCCTGCCCATGGACTGCCGCCCGTCCACATTAAAAACTGCGGCAGCTGTTCTGTTACTGTTAAATAAGCTGTCGAATAAGCGCCAATTCCAACCAAAGCTGCTTGACCGAAACTGGTCATGCCGCCAACCCCAGTCAAAAGTACCAAGCCTAAAACGACTAGTGCATTCAGCCCGATATAATTAAGAAGGGTGACCTGATATGCAGGTAAAATGAACGGGCTAAGGGCCATAACTGCAGCAAAGCCTGCAAATAAATATTTAGACTTCATTCATGGTCCTCCTCAATGTGGCGAGACGTTAAAGATTTCCAAAGCAAAAATGGAATAATGAGGGTAAAGACAATAATTTCTTTATAATCGCTGGCCCAAAACATAGAAAATGCTTCAATAATGCCAACGGCTATGGAACCTGCGGCCGCCACAGGAAAACTTGCTAAACCGCCAATAATTGCGCCGACAAAGCCTTTAAGGCTAATAATAAAACCGGAGTCATAATACAGCGTCGTAATAGGCGCAATTAAAATACCCGCAAATGCTCCCATAAAAGCCGCCATTGCAAAGGTAATTTTTCCTGCAAAAATGGGAGAAATCCCCATCAGCTGTGCTCCTACCCGATTTACTGCAGTGGCTCTGAGTGCTTTGCCATAAAGTGTCTTTCCAAAGAAATACCACAGCACAATAATCATGCTGAAAAACGCAGCAATAATATAAAGGGTTTGACTGCTGACGGCCAAGCTGCCCAATTGGTATACAGCATCACTGAATGGTTTAGTCTGTGCCCCGTCTGGGCCAAAAATTAACAAGCCAATACCGACTAAAGCCACATGCACGGCAATAGAAACAATGAGCAGTACCAATGATTTTGCAGCCACTAAAGGCTGAAAGAATAAACGATAGATTTGCGGGCCAAGCGGCGTAATGACAGCCAAAGCAAGTAAAACTTGAATAAACATCGGCAGACTTGCCAATGGCAGTAAATACATTGCAGCAACCACTAAACCAATGTAAACCGCCCAAAGACTATGGCTTCTTAAATTAAAATGCGTTTTACTCTTTAAACTCGCATAAAGATCAAGGAGCAGCTGAACAGCAAAGAATATCACCAGCAGCCATACAATGCGGCTTGGTGTCCCAGCTTGAATTGAGGCAAGTGTCAGTGCGCCAAAAACACTAAATTCACCTAAAGGAATGAGTAAAATTCGGGTGACAGTAAAAACCAATAAAATGCACAAAGCGAGCAATGCATAAATTGCCCCACTGGTAATACCATCCTGCCCAAGAATTAATGCGATGTCTAAATCCATGACCGCCTGATCCTTGCTATTTTTCAGGGACAAAGGCTCTCTAAGAGCGACTGTACCCTGAATTTAATAACAGATTAATTAATTTAAAAATTTATTACTTCAGCAATTTCCATTGCCCATTTTTTACAGTGACCATAACCCGGCCACGCTTATCAAAACCGCTGTGATCCATTGGCGTCATGTTATAAACACCTTGAGTTCCTGCCAGTTCTTTGGTTTGTTCCAATGCTGTCCGCAATGCCTGGCGAAATTGAACACTCCCCGGTTTCGCCTGCTTTAATGCGGCTGGAATCGCCTTTTCTAAAAGCAGTCCGGCATCATAGACATTCGCACCGAATGTCGCTGGATATTCACCATACATTTTTTTGTAATTGTTCATGTACTTCAAAGCGACTGCTTTAGAAGGATGCTTATTGTCAATTTCATTAATCACCAGCATCAGGCTGGCCGCTAAAATTGTGTTATCAACTTTTTTGCCGCCCAATTTTAAAAACTGATCTAAGGCTGCACCATGAGTTTGATAAATTTGCCCGCGATAGCCGCGGTCATACAAAGCGACTTGCGGTGTTACTGCAGCACTGCCCGGCGCTGCAATTAAAATCGCTTGCGGCTTGCCTGCTATAAGCTTCAGCGCTTGCCCAGTCAATGAAGTATCCTGACGCTGAAAAGACTCTTTCTGTGTAATTTTAATGCCTTTGCTGGCAGCTAAATTTGCAACGACTTTGCTCCAGTTCTCTCCATAAGGGTCGGCTGTACCAATAAAGCCTAATGTTTTAATCTTGCGTTTGACCATATCCTCGACTAAAGCTTGAGCAATAAGATCATCATTCTGTGTGGTCTTAAATACCCATTTTTTTTGCGGATTCATTGGCAGCACAACAGTTGATGTGCCAACAGGCGCAAGCAACGGCACTTGCGCTTTGGCAATAATTCCAATGACTGCACTGGCATTCGGCGATCCAGAAGGGCCAATAATGGCATCTACATTGCTTTCACTGATCAACTTGTTAATTGCTTTTACGCTTGCAGTCGGATCACTCGCATCATCCAAGGAAATATAAGTGACTTTTTCACCGCCAATCGATTTAGGCAGCAATGCAACTGTATTTTTCTGTGGAATTCCCACCATTGCCACAGGGCCTGTAGATGAAGTGACGACACCAATACGCACTTCTGCATGAGCAGTTACAGAACCTGCTGCTAGGGCAGAAACAAGCAATATTTTATTGATTTCCATATGACAAACTCCATTTATCATTCATTAAAGAGTCTCACGACTCCATTTTTTATAACATAAATACATGTAATTTTCTTGTTAATTTTAAAAAATATCATTTATCTTAAAAATTATTCTTTAGAATATATTTCACTCAAAAATATCTAAACTCGAATACTCTTTGCAGAGAAAACTTCTGCATCTTTTATATATATTAAATTCAAACCAAAAAATTACAATAAAATACAGACACTTACTTTTTTAAAATCACGTTTTCATTCTTAAACTTATCAATAAAGCTATCTTTTTAATTTCTTTCAATTAGAGAAAGTATAACTATATACCCGCTAAATAGTGGAAAATTACATGGATAAGTAATAATTTAAAATAATGAACAAGGCATGTTCATAGGTGAATTAAGCCACTTTGCATACGTGGCTGCAGTCAGACGGTTCACTTCTAAATCATAATGAAAGTAAGGATCTTTAAATTGAAAAATCATATGCTGAATGATCAGCCTCCTTATAAAAACGCTTTAACCCGATACGGCGTTTTAGGCTTAAGCTGCCTGTTTCTCGCAGGCTGCAGCTCATCTTCAACCTTAGATCCAGTATCTATTCAAAAACAAGTCACCATTAAGCGCGATAACTTTGGAACGCCGCATGTTTATGCAGAAAATACCTTTGGACTGTTTTACGGATATGGATATGCTGTCGCTACAGATCGGCTATTTCAAATGGAAATGTCTAAACGCACGGGGCAAGGTACGGTAGCCGAAGTCTTAGGGCCAGACTATTTGCAATATGATATTGCGACCCACAGCCGGTTTAACCCTGAAAACATTAAAAAGCAGCTTGCTCAACTGTCTCCAGAAGACCGCGCAATTTTTGAGGGCTATGCCGCCGGTTTTAATAAAAGAATCAAAGAGGTTCTCGAAAACCCAGCGCTTATGCCAAAAGAATTTATCGATTATGATTTCAAGCCGTCAGCTTGGCAGTCCGAAGATATTGCAATGATCTGGGTTGGCTTGATTCTGAACCGTTTTTTTGCATCCAGTTCAGAAATTTCTAATTTAGACCTGCTTACTCAGCTGCAGAAAGAAAAGGGACAAGATGAAGGCTTAAAAGTTTATCAGCAATTGCGCTGGCTGGATGACCCGAGCGCTCCGACTATTATTCAGTCAGAACAAAAGCCTCCGTTTTCAGCACAACAAAAACAAGCCTTTACCAAGGTTCGGCCTATTTCAAAACAGGCAGCTGAAAACTATTTAACCCAAGCCCGCATAGCTTTAGGCAAAGGTGTCATTGATGGTGTACCCACTGCAAGCAATGCGTGGGTTCTCAAAGGCAATAAAACCGTAGAAGGACAAGCGGTTTTATATAACGGCCCTCAGCAAGGATGGTACACCCCTGCCATTACCTACAGCATTGGCTTGCATGGCGCTGGCTATAATTTAACAGGGATTACGCCTGTTGGCCTGCCTGCTATTTTGTTTGGGACTAATGGCAAAATTGCATGGGGTTCAACTGTCGGTTCACTGGATACCAACGATTTTTACCAGCTGAAAATCAATCCAAACAATCCCAAAGAATACCTCTATCAAGGGTCATACATTCCTTTTGAATATCATAAAGTTAAAATTAAAGTACGTACACAGGCCGACTATGCTTTAGATGTCTATAAGAGCAAACAAGGTTTTGTCACGGCATGGGATGAGAAAAATCAAATGGCTTATGCACAAAGAAGGAGCTGGGAAGGTGTTGAAGTCGAAACTTTATTAGGCTGGGCGAATGCGGCCAAAGCAGCCAATTGGGAAGAATTTCTGAAACAAGCCAACCGTGTCGCAGCATCCATCACGTGGTTCTATGCCGATACAGACAATAATATTGGTGTTGCTGCATTAGGCCGTTTGCCGATCCGTCCAGAAAATCAGCATCCCCAGCTTCCTGCTCAGGGCGATGGCTCGATGGAATGGCAAGGTTTCTATGATTTCACTCATAATCCCAAAGAATACAATCCTGAAAAAGGCTATATCGCCAGCTGGAACAATAAAGCTTATGCAGGGTTGCGCTCAGACTCATCTAATTTTTCGCATGTAGACCGCGTCAACGAGTTGCTTGAACCGCTTGAAAGCAAGCAAAAGCTAAGCCAGCAAGAAATTTGGGACATTAATAAAACTGGTGCATGGGCTGATCTCAACGCACGCTATTTTATGCCGTCTATAATTAAAGCGACACAAAACCCGAAAGCTTCTGAGGCTGCAAAAAAAATACAGCCTTTACTGTCCTCTTGGGACTATAAGCTTCACCCAGATCATGAAGCAAAATATTATCAAGGGGCATCTCCTGCCATTATGCGCGCATGGCTGAATCAAATGATCGAGCTGGTTTTAAAGCCCAATCTGTCGGAAAGTATTTACGCCCGTTATACAGATACACTTTATCCAGTTAATTTAGATCCGCGCAGTGCCCAGCCCGCCAGTGCATCCAAGTTAATCTGGAATGCGCTTCAAGGAAAACAGTCTAGTGTTCCTCAACAAATTGACTTCTTGAAAGGGCAATCTCCTGATGATGTGGTTTTAGCTGCCCTTGAAAAGGCTTTAGCAGTCCTATCAAAGCAATACAACTCTGCAGATCCGAATGATTGGAAAATTCCTGTTGCCACTATGGGCTTTTCAGCCAAAAATTCCGTCGGCATTCCATGGGCAGATCTGGCGCATCAGCAAAAATTGAGTACTTACGGCAATACAGGCAGTGCCTCTTTTAGGGTAGTACTGAACCCAAATCAGGTCACTATGTGTTCAATATTAGCCCCAGGTCAAAGTGGTTTTATTGATAAGAATGGCAAATTAGATGCTCATTTTTCCGATCAATTGCCATTGTTTGAAAACTATGAGTGTAAAGAAGATGCAGTGGATCAGAACAAAATTGACCAAAGTACTAAGCAAAGTATAACTTTGAACTATTAATCATTAGCGCTATGTGATCTTTTATTTATAAAAAGGTCTGTCATAAAGAAAATGACGGACCTTTTTTGTTGTAACTTACAAAAAAGGTCTCTATTTTCACTGGTCTCTGAGAGGCTTAATAACGAATCATCACAGATTTTAATTCAGTATAGTCTTCAATGAATGCATCCGAGAACTCACGCCCTACTCCTGAAGCCTTGATACCGCCAAAAGGTACTGAAGGATCAAGAAAAGTATGCATATTCACCCAAATTGAGCCTGCTTCAATTTGCGGAATTAAACGTAGCGCCTTAGCGAGATCATTGGTCCATAAACTTGCAGTTAAACCGAAGCGTGAATGATTCATCATCGCTATCAGCTCTTCATCACTTGTAAATGGAATGACATCCACAACAGGGCCAAAAGTTTCTTCAAGAAATAATGGATCATCAACGCCCTGAACTTTTAATAAAGTGGGCTCAACAAAATAGCCCGTGCCTTGTATGGCATGACCGCCGCTAATCACCTGATTATTTTTTTGCGCCAAATGAAGGTAATGCTTAACTTTATCAAAATGCGGCTGATTTGAAAGCGGGCCGAACATACTCGACTCATCTAATGGTGAGCCGATTTTTAGCTGCTGAAGTGCTCCTGAAACTTTCTGGACAAACTCATCATATTTTGACTGATGAATAAAAAAGCGTTCTGGCGCTGCACAAACTTGCCCCTGATGTACAAAAGTTGCCTGTAATAAAGTGGGTAAAATCTCATCAATACACGCATCAGCTAAAATGGCAGCTGCATTTTTCCCACCAAGCTCCAGACTGACACGAGTCAAATCACTGCTCATGGCCTGTTTGCCAATAGCGATACCTGTTGGCACAGAGCCTGTAAATGAAACCTTTTTCACCAATGACGAATGAATCAAATGCTGTCCTGTATCGCCTTTACCTGTAACAACATTAATGACACCTGCAGGAATGCCAGCCTCCAGTGCCAGTTCAACCAAACGCAATAATGTCAGGGTCGCAAATTCACTCGGTTTTATGACAATGGTACAGCCCGTCGTCAAAGCTGAACCAATTTTCCAAATCCCAATCATTAATGAAAAATTCCAAGGCACAATGCCTGCCACGACACCCACAGGCTGACGTACGGTATAGGCGGTATATTTTTCGCCATTCATTGACGGAATAGACGGCTGCATGGTCTGGCCATGAATCTTGGTTGCCCAGCCTGCAAAATACCTTAAAAATACGACAGACTGGGCGACTTCTAAATGGCGCGAAAGATTAATCAGTTTACCTGTACTCAACGTCTCGAGCTGTGCCAGTTCTTCAGCATGCTGTTCTACTAAATCGGCAAGTTTGTTAAGTTTTACACCACGCTCATAAGGTGAGGTATTTGCCCAATCATTGGTGAATGCATCATGAGCGCTCTGAACCGCCTGCTCCACCTCTTCCTGTCCGCCAACGGCGATCGTTGCAATCACTTGTTCTGTTGCAGGATTCAACAGTTCTATCCGTTCTGAGGTTGCTGGCGCAATCCATTTACCATGTACAAAGTGGCCATGCTGGCGCGCCATAAATTGGCGTACACTTTCTAGAATTTGAACTTCACTCATTTTATTTTCCTATTTTTTTAAATACTGAAATCATATTATTCAATGGGCTATCAAATTTATTTAATAGGTGTATTGCAGCAGCAACTGGGCATAGGTATTCCATTGATTATCTGGAAGCTGCGAGCCGCTGGTTTGAATATCTTTTTTAGGCTTATAGAAACCTATTAAAGGGATTACATTAATGTGCTTATTTGCAGACCATACCGAATAAAAATCCAACTCATAAGCACTCAGATTTTCTTGCGCTTTTTTAATGCTATCGAACTTATAGGCAAATGCGCCCAGCATTAGGTTTTCTTTAGGACTCATTGAAAAAGACAGCTGATGTGCATTCACATTCCGGTTATTTGGCCCTGCATAATTTCCAGCCACTTCACCTTGAACCCACTCGCCGATTCCGACTGTATTTCCATAGAACATCGGATCATAATTTTCGGAATAATGACTGAAACGATAGCCAACTGCTGAATGATAAGCTGAATTTGGCAAAGTATAATTTAAGGCAGCGTAACCCGCATTTTCATTAGATCGAGCATTATCCTGATATACAGCTTCCGCTTTGAGCTGTAAATTAGGATTCAAGGCATAATTAGCTCTGAGTGCGTAATTTTTTAAATGATGGCGGTCTGTTTCCTGAAAAGCATCATCCAAATCCAGTACATTCAGATAAGTTCCGCCGATCCCAAATTTTTCTTCTTGATACATGGCATCGGCAACCAGCATTTCTGTTGAATACTGCGCTTTATTGTCTGACTTTAGATAGTACAGTCCTGTGCTTAGGTTTTCCCAAGGACGATATTGCAAGGCCGCAGTAAAATCAAACGCTTTTCGGGTCGCCAAATAATAGGCCCCGCCTCGATCCAGCTCGCCATCAGCAACTGCCTTTCCTAGATTTACGGCGTCCCCTGACACCATAAAGCCATCACCGACAATAATATTTTGCCGTCCCACCGAAACATCATAACGAGAATATGCTTCCTGCACAGGTGTGTCTTTAAAACCAAGTGACCATTCACCTAAATTGGTTCTGCGTTCATGGCCATTGGTTACATTGCCAGCATCGCCGTCACCAAATGTTCCTGTGCTAATCGCTATGGCACTGCCATAAAGGGCATTCTGGCCAAAACTGGCTGAACCTTTAAAGCCATATTTAGCACCAATTTCTTGCCATGTTTTTTCCGGATGGGTATCTTCCGGGTTAGCGTAACTTTTTTCACTATGAAAAATACCCAGTATGACATCCGCATAAGGCTGAATTTCATAATCTATTTGGCTAGCGGCCTGAGTCATCGGTAAGAAAAATGAGCATGCCAGTGCCAAAGCTGTCTGTTTGAACAACTTCATTGGATCAATCCTTTAGAGAGTAAGGGTTAACGCTCCGGTTAACCCTTGAAAATGGAGGAATTAATGATGACCTGTATTTTGCTTTTCTTTCTCGGTCTCAATATTTAAAGACGGAGTACTGTCAAAAAAGTTCCACGGCTTTAATAGTGTATTGACCCATTCAGTTGGCATAATTGGCCATTCTTCAGCCCTTGCCACATGCGTGGTTCCTGTTGTTAACCAAACCACCAAATCTTTATTTTCGATATTTTGATTATTATCAATAAATTGGCCTAAACCTGTATCATGTGTTGAACGGTTAGAATATTTACCTTCCGGATAGCGTTCGTCCGCATTATATTGAGTGACCCAAATCTGTTTATCCATAAAGCTTAAGCGTTTAAATAGCCATTCATCCGGGCTGAATTGCGCCCCTTTCGCAATAGGATGCGTACCGCCAGCAAATGGAATCAATTGATAGGACACAGGATTCCCCATCTTATTTTCTTTATTCAAGTTACTGATTAAACGAATGCTGGATGGGTCAAACTTCTCTGTTGCACTCTTTTCGCTATCGATTACTTTCGTATCAATTTGCATACTGCTTGTGCGTACGCCACCATCCGTGGTCGGTTTAATTACAGGGTCCATATGGACAAAACTATTTGGGCCTCCATCAACATCCATATCTAAACGATAGTTATAAATATGCTGATGGGTTGTTCCCACAATATTATGGTCAATCAGCGTGCCGTATTTGGTGTCTTCTTTGGCTGTTGCATCATGCATCGTCCGTGTTTTTACACCTTTAACAGCTTCAATACCCGTCGCCCCTGCATTGAGGCCAATGGTGCCATTTTGACCAAACACCCAGTCAAACATATAGTCATAGTTACCCACAGTACTGATCCATCGCACCACCAATTCGCGGCGCTCTTCACTGGCATCCTGATCGCCAAAAATTTCTTTATGTTTATACTCTGGCCCTGCATAGCGCTCAAAAATTGCAATCGCATTCGGAATCACCTGTGGCTGCCCCGTATAGTCGGCAATCACTGCATCTAAAAGTACCGCATTATTAGGGGCGTCTTTCCCCGGATTAATGGATGAGGTCAATGTGCCCATGCCATATTCACCAGAGTCTAAATATGATTTGAAATACCAGCCCAACTCAGGGTCACCGTACGGTACGACCATGCCACCCAAGTTCCCTTCGTACATGACCTTTCTTTTCACGCCCTTGTCTTTATAGGTAACAGTCGAAAGCTGCAGGCCCACACGCGAATCTAAAGAAACATGTAGACACCAATTGCCCCAGTGGACGGTCTGACCAGAGATTGAAAAATTTTTACCTTCCGGCTCTACCATATTAAGAGGCTTAGGCGGGGTCTTGGTATTTTTACTTACATAAGGTTTTGGCGCCATGGGCACAGGAATCAATGATCCTTCTTCAATTCGAATCACTTTTTGCTGATTTAAATCTACGACAGCCACTAAATTTTCAATTGGATGCGCCCAGTAGTTACCATCACCTGTATCTAAATAAGAGACAACTTTAAGTACATTCAGTTCTTTATTCAGGCCGTCTTTCCCACCGAAATATCCGACAGTCAATGGGTTTGCAATGACTTTTTTCACGTCATCAATGCCACGTTTCTTTAATGCTTTTCGATAATCAGCACTGTTTTCAATAGCTTTTTGCACAGCTTCAAAGTTATCAATCAAAACCATGCCGTGCGTATTTTCCAATACATTCCACTTGATGACTTCTTTACTGTTTAAATCAACTTCGCCTTCAATTGCCGTATTGCCTTTTAACAAATTAAAAACGGCAATACGGTGGTCAGTAAAAGGTTTGTTATCAATGAAAGTATCCCAAACTTTCGCTTTATCTGGTTCTTTAAGCTTTAATTCAGCAAAGCGCATATTTGGATAGGCATATTTAGATTTTTGAATAATGTCATACGCCGCTTTAAGTTCTGCTGTATTTAAGCCATTCAATGGATGCGGCGAATTTTCTACAGTAAAAGTTTTGTCTAAACCGGACTGGAACACTTCATTAATAAACCCAGCGCTCACAACAGCCTGACCATTTTTTTCAACCAGCGGCACGCTGACTTTGAGCGGCTTCCCATTGACCAGCACTGTATCTGAATTTGGTTTTGCCCGTACAGTTAATGAGCCTTTAGAAATAATATAACTATTCGTAAAATCATCTTTTTTAACATGCGCCCCGAAATCACTCATATTTTGATACAGCGGAACCATCTCCGCTGCCTGACTATGTGCATGCAGTGGCTGGCTTAAGCCTAAAACAGCCCCCATGATGCCAAGATTTATGCCAATTACCTTTTGAATTGCTTGTAATAATTTATTCTGACGCATTGCTTACATCCTCTGTTCGCATCTTTTCATTGCCTTGAAATATGGTGCAAAATCCAACGTCCCTTGTGCTGCATCATATTTAAAAGCAAACCCCTTGGGTCAAGCCGCATGCTTCAATGCAACTTTTCATCTTATTTAATTTGATCATTTTTCATGCTGACAGTTCTTGTCTAGGAGTGACCTGAATGATGTCAAAAAATGACATTCTAGCGGTTGAATAAATGGCTAAAACAACATTAAAAAAATAAGCTCAACTCAGCCATAAAAAACAGCTTTGTCAAAAAATAAAATACCCAAAATTTTACAAGTCACATTCTTTATATTTATATGAATAAAAGGCTACTTCCATATAGAAACAGCCTTTTATTCATAACCAATCAGATGCATGTTAGCTGCTTGTTAATTCCGATCCGCCTCTCTAAATTGACGAGGCGAGATGCCATAGGCTTTTTTGAATATTTTAGAAAAATGCGCACTGTCGCCAAACCCCCACTTCAAAGCAATTTCAGTAATTGATAATTTCTTATTTTTTAAATCTTTTAATTCAAATTCTACTTTTTCCAGGCGTTTCATCTGAATATATTTATTGACCGATTGCTGCTCGACCACAAATAAACGATATAAATGCCTTAATGACACGCCAATGTGCTCGGCAACTACTTTAGGCGAAAGGTTAGCGTGAGCGAGATTTTCTAAAATATAGCGTTCCGCCTTTAACTTTAAGGAGCCGCTGATCTGAACATTCTTATAATTAATCGTGGGTTTAATCAATGCAATCAAGGCATCTTCAAAAGCATTTCCATCTTCTTCTGCATACCAGAATTGAATATTTTCACTGGAAATGGTCTGCAGCATATTTTTCAGTAAATGCGCACTCATATTGTGGCTAATCAATTTACCAAAATGTTCTGCCGTAATGGCCTGCTTAAACAATTTGTCCCGCGAAAGATGAACTGAAATATGGCTAAACAACCCTTGCGGGTACATTGCAATATGCTCATTAGAATCCAGCAAAACGATGTCACCTTCGCTTAGGAATAAAGTCTCATTGCGGTATTTCAGCAGCATTTTTCCCGTATATTGCAAAATCAGAAAACAAAATCGATCTTTAACCCGATCTAATATCTCCGGTTTTCGCTCAATAAAATTAGCATTGCTTTTAATAAAAGCAATTTCAGTTTGACCAAGCAAAAAAGATTTTACTTCCCCAATAAACAGTGAACTTTGTCCATCAAAGCGAGTTTCAAACTCACCGCATATGCCCTGAATATGTTGTGTCCATGTGCTGATTTCATTTTTCATAGAATGACTCACCTCCATGCACTTCAACTTCAATAGTTGAAATAACGGCGGGCTATGGTCTTTCCACCTGTTTAGGTGGTTCAATCTCAATAGCCCTTGTTCTTTAATCAATCATATCTTTGCTTTATTGCCCGCTCTATTTACATAATGCCGGCAATATCCCGTAAAATTTTAATAAAACTGTCTTTTTCATTGTCCGAATATTTATTCAATACTTCATTTTGGTGGCTGTCTGCAATATCAAATAAATAATGCGCAGTTTTCTTCCCTTTCTCTGTCAACTTATAAAAACCATCACTTTCAATCAGCAAGCCGTCTTTTTCCAGAATTGCAGCCGATTGTTCAACTTCGCGCATTGGCATCGCAATATCACGCGGCAAATCTGCTTTGCTTGAAGCGGTTCCGCTGCCTAAAACCAGTAAAAGCCGGGCTTCACTGGTACGGAAACCTGTCACCAGCTGCTTAGGAATATAATCGTTTTGATAGAATTTAAAGGCGCGGCTCATCAAATAGCAGACATTGCCATGCAAATGTCCTTGATGCATCTGACCGACATCTTCAGTCTCAATCGATTCTTTAACCTGCAGCAAAGGATGCGGCGTTACACCTGAATAAGCCCCTTGATGATAAACCAGCGGACTGCGGCCCTCATCATGGAAGTTCACCACTTTACCAATAATAATCCAGTGATCACCGCCTTCGATAATTTGATGGCGCTCACATTCAAAAACCGCAGAGCAATGGTCTAGAACTGGCGCCAGTCCTGCACCTTCCTGAAAACTGGTGCCTTCATATTTATCGATATTGCGGCGTGAAAATTTATTAGAAAGTTCAATTTGCGAACCCGACAATATATTGACAGCAAAATGTGTCGCTTGCTCAAAGACATGAAAGCTTGACGAATTTTTATCAATGCTCCAGAGAATTAAAGCTGGGTCTAAAGAAACGGAGTTAAAACTGTTTGCTGTGACCCCTACCTTTTCGCCTTGTTCATTTTGCGCAGTCATAATAGTGACGCCTGTAGCAAAATTGCCTAATGCGCGTCTAAATTTCATTGGATCAATTTTTACGGTATCCATCGTCTGTAATGCGTTCATGCTTCTCTCCTGAATTTTGCAGTCCTATTCCTGTGCGGACTCTATGCTGTGCAATTCCAATTTGAATCGTAGTTACTTAAATATCTAAAACCAGACGGGCCGATTTAGACCGGGAACAGCACACCAGTATTTGTTCGTTGCTGGCTTTCTCTTCGTCGGTAAAATATACATCGCGGTGATCTGGTTCACCTTCAATCACATCACACATGCATGTGCCGCAAACACCCTGTTCACATGACATTTCTATCTCAATGCCTTCACGCGCCAACGCCTGTAAAATGGTTTCCTCAGCATCAACCATAATGATTTTGCCACTGCGTTCGGCCACTACTTCAAAAGCATCACCGCCAGTTTCTACGTCGACCTGAAAATATTCTTTATGAATCTGATTTTCAGGAAAGTTCTGCGTTAATGCTAAATTAATCACCCAATCCATAAATCCATTGGGGCCGCAGGTATATATATGGCTTTCTGCATCAACATTCTGTATGGCCGATTGGAAAAATTCACGGTGGCTTGCGCCCTCTGATTTAAAATGAAAAGTCGTGAATTTAGCGAGCTCACCATTTTTAATTTCGTCCACAAAGGCGCAGCGCTCTGAACTTGCGCCGCAATAATGCAGCTCAAAAGACTCACCTTGATGGGCCAGCTGATAAGCCATAGTAATAAGCGGTGTAATGCCGATCCCGCCGCCAATCAATACCGAATGCTTGGCTTTTACCAAAGAAAAAAGATTTTTCGGCTCACTGACTTGAATGTGCATCCCGTCTTTTAAATCGTCAAAAGCGGATACAGAACCGCCTCTGGATTCGGGATCGCGTAAAATTCCTAAACGGAAAATACCGGTTTCATCCGGATTTTGGCAAAGTGAATACTGACGCACCATGCCATTCGGCAAATGCACATCAATATGCGCACCTGCTTCAATTTTTGGTAAGGCTGTAGATGTTGCAGATTCAAATTCCATGACTGCAACGTTTTCGCCTTCTACATGGCGGTTTTTGACAACAACATTATAAAGTGCAGTCATAATTAATCTCCCTTTTATGCATAAAGCCTAAGGCTCAACGCATAAATAATCCGCCGTTGATATCCCACGTTGCACCTGTCACAAAACTGGCATTTGGACTTGCCAATAACGCGCACGTTTCCGCAATAAATTCCATACTGCCTAAGGCTTTGACAGGAATGTTCTGAATAAACTGTGCCATCTTTTCGTCAGCGACTACACTGCGCACAATTGGAGATTCCATTGGGCCAGGCGCAACCGCATTGACGGTGACACCTTTCGCGGCAAACTCTTTGGCGAAAATTTTCGTCAGGGTCACAATGGCGCCTTTAGTCGCAGCATAATGCGCACCTGTCGCCGTCCCGCCATTTTGACCGGCTAAAGAAGCCATATTGACAATACGGCCATAACCTTTATCTGCCATATATTTGCCAATAATCTGACAGGACTGGAATGTA
>NZ_LUAW01000007.1 GCF_001605895.1 Acinetobacter pragensis | reverse complement strand
TAACTCACTTAGATGATGTAATTATGACTTATAAAGATGAAACTWTMGCSMCAATTATGCACAGAAAACCATAGTCCACTGTGCAAAAAGGCCCACCTAGTTGTGAGCCTCTTTTAGAAACTTGGTAGCGGGAGCTGGATTTGAACCAACGACCTTCGGGTTATGAGCCCGACGAGCTACCAGACTGCTCCATCCCGCATCAACGTGCAAAAATTATATACAAAAACTGAAGGCTTTTCAATCAAACTCTTCAAGGTTTGCCTGACTAAGTTGCACCTTAATCAGAATTGGTAGCGGGAGCTGGATTTGAACCAACGACCTTCGGGTTATGAGCCCGACGAGCTACCAGACTGCTCCATCCCGCAACAATATGCAAATAATTAATCTCGCCTTTAAATTAAAGCGCCTATTTCAGTTTGCGTCTAAAATAAGATTGGTAGCGGGAGCTGGATTTGAACCAACGACCTTCGGGTTATGAGCCCGACGAGCTACCAGACTGCTCCATCCCGCATCAACAGATTTGCTGCACACACCAACTTATGTTCTGGATTACAAGTTGGTGCGGAAGGGGGGACTTGAACCCCCACGCCCGAAAGCACTACCACCTCAAGGTAGCGTGTCTACCAATTCCACCACCACCGCAGCTGTGACGCATTCTAGACGCATCACCTCAAAAAAGAAAGAACTAAATAGATTATTCAGACGTTTTTGGTGCAGTTGGTGAAGTTTCAGCCACTTTCGCCGGAACGGCTGGCGCAGAAGAAATGGATTTCAGGCTGTAGGCATCGGTCGTTTGCTTCTTCGCATAAACAGCCAGCGTCAAGCTGGTCACAAAGAATAAAGCCGTCAAAATAGCCGTCAACCGGGTCAAAAAGTTAGCCGAGCCTGAAGCGCCGAATACTGTCGCCGCCCCGCCGCCGCCAAAGGATGCGCCCGCATCTGCGCCCTTGCCATGCTGAACTAAAATCAGAACAATCATCAAAACGGCTAAGATAATATGCACTACCAGCACAAAAGTTTGCATGCTGAACTCCTAATTATTTTGTATTCGCAAATGCTTGAGCAATTTGATAAAAAGACTCTGCATTTAATGATGCACCGCCAACCAATGCACCATTGATATCTGGACAGGCTGCTAACTCTACTGCATTTTCCGGTTTTACACTACCGCCATATAGAATAGCCATGCTCCGGCCGGCAGGTGTAATTTGGCTTAAACCTTCACGAAGTTTGGCATGCATGGCCTGCGCATCTTCTGGAGATGCTGTTTTGCCAGTGCCGATCGCCCAAATAGGTTCATAGGCAATCACAATTTGGCGCCACTGCTCTGCCTTCACCACTGCAGCAATATCGCAGATTTGCTGCAGAACAGTCTGTTCCGCCAGACCTTTTTCACGCTGTTCCAGACTTTCACCGACACAATAAATCACAGTTAAACCAGCACTTAATGCATGCTTAACTTTTTCATTGATCACAGCGGGACTGTCACCCAAAACTTCACGGCGCTCTGAATGACCAATCAGTACATAATCAATTTCACTGTCTTTCAATAATTCCGCGCTGATCTCACCAGTATAGGCGCCCGTTCCCGCAATACGGGATAAATCTTGAGCGACAACGCAAATATTTCGGCTGCTGTCTGAAAATTGCGCCTGCACACTTTGCAGCGCAAGCGCAATCGGCGCAACGCCAATATGACATTTCGATTCTTCAATATTTTGATTTTGAAGCAGTTGTTTTAATTCTTCAACCAGCTGTTTGGCATCTGCCCGCAATGGGTTCATTTTCCAATTGCCAACAACCCAAGGTGTAATCGCCGCACCCGACATAAATAACCTGCAGAAACTTTAGATGAAAACGGGCACATTCTACACGTAATTGAAAATTTTGATGATAATTTTCAGCCTGCAATTTCAATGGCAAAAAGCAGAAACTTTCTTTTCAGGGCAGTTTTTCAAAAAAAACCCGGCGATTTAAGGACTGGTTCAAAGTTTTGAGCGATACTTAGGTAGTGACAACACTTTAAGATATGGTATTTTTAAATAACAAAAGTATAATTTTAAGATACCAATTATAAACAAACTGACACATAGGCCTATTCAAGCATGACAGCACTACAGGGATCTCCAAGATTTACAGGGTTTATTCGGCGCCTGGTCGAAGAAGGACACGTGTCTGCAGAAAAAATGCGTGAAGCATTCTTGAATGCGAAAAATGCCAATCAAGATATCGTAGCTTACCTCACCAAAGAATTGAATATTCCATCTTTGACGGTGGCAGAAACCATTTCAGCCGAATTTGGCGAACCCATTTTTGATATTGCGGCATATGATGCCAATCTGATTATCCGCGAAGATATTGATGAAAAACTGATCACGCGCTACCGCGTCCTGCCCATTTTCAAAAATGCCAACACCCTGTATGTTGCCACCAGCAATCCGACCAACATTGAAGCCGTGGATGCCATCCGTTTCAGCAGCAAAATGAACACTGAAACCATTATTGTTGAACACAATAAATTGGAAAAGCTGATTGAGCAGAGTTTTGCCGAAGAAAGCACATTTGATTTTGATGATGACTTTGATTTGGACATTGCGACTGATGCGCCGGAGCAAAGCGCGGATGACGATGAAGAAGAAAAAGGCGAAGAAGCGCCAATTGTTAAATATATCAACAAGCTCTTGGTCGATGCTATCCGCATGGGGGCATCAGACTTGCACTTTGAACCTTATGAAAAAATTTACCGTGTGCGTTACCGGGTAGATGGCGTGCTGCGCCAAATTGCGAACCCGCCCCTGCAGCTGGCCAACCGTTTGGCGTCGCGCTTGAAAGTCATGTCACAAATGGATATTTCAGAAAAACGGGTGCCGCAAGATGGCCGGATTAAATTAAAGCTGTCTAAAAGCAAAGCCATTGATTTCCGTGTCAACTCCTTGCCGACCCTTTTTGGTGAAAAACTGGTACTGCGTATTCTCGATCCCTCCAGCGCCATGCTGGGCATTGATGCGCTCGGCTATGAACCAGAGCAAAAAAAATTATTTATGGATGCACTGGATAAACCGCAAGGCATGCTGCTGATTACTGGCCCGACCGGTTCCGGTAAAACCGTATCGCTCTACACGGGCCTCAATATTCTCAACCGTGAAGACACCAATATTTCAACAGCGGAAGATCCTGTTGAAATTAACTTAGAAGGTGTCAATCAGGTAAACGTCAACAATAAAGTCGGCTTAACTTTTGCGGCAGCCTTGAAATCATTCTTGCGCCAAGATCCAGATATCGTCATGGTCGGTGAGATTCGAGACTTGGAAACAGCTGAAATTGCCATTAAAGCGGCGCAAACAGGCCATATGGTTTTATCCACACTGCATACCAACAGTGCGCCCGAAACATTAACCCGTCTGCGCAACATGGGCGTGCCTTCATTTAATATTGCAACGTCCGTGAACTTGGTTATCGCGCAGCGCTTAGCGCGCCGGCTTTGTGCGCAATGCAAAGAGGCCATCGAAATTCCAGAACAAAGCTTACTGGAAATGGGTTTTACAGAAGACGATATCAAAAATCCGGACTTTCAAATTTACCAGCCTGTCGGCTGCCCTGAATGCCGTGAAGGCTATAAAGGCCGTGTCGGGATCTATGAGGTGATGAAAGTGATACCGGAAATTTCCCGTATTATCATGGAAGACGGCAATGCCCTTCAAATTGCGGATGCTGCCGCTCAAGCTGGATTCAACAATTTACGACGTTCAGGTTTAATGAAGGTTATGCAGGGGGTGACTTCACTTCAAGAAGTCAATCGCGTAACCAGTGAATAATTGCTGTTTTTAAAATTTAAAATAAGGATAAATGCATGGCTGTCAAAAAAGCGCAGATGATGCCAACCTTCAGTTATGAAGGAATTGACCGTAAAGGGGCCAAAATCAAAGGGGAACTGCCGGCGCGCAATATGGCGCTGGCCAAAGTGACGCTGCGCAAGCAAGGCATCACCATTAAGAATATTCGGGAAAAACGCAAAAACATTCTTGAAGGCTTGATGAAAAAGAAGGTGTCTACGCTGGATATCACCATCTTTACCCGCCAGCTTGCAACCATGATGAAAGCCGGTGTTCCTCTGGTGCAAGGCTTTGAAATCGTCGCTGAAGGGTTGGAAAACCCCTCTATGCGTGAAGTCGTCTTAGGCATTAAGGGCGAGGTTGAAGGCGGCAATACCTTTGCAGGCGCGCTGCGCAAGTATCCGCAATATTTCGACAAACTGTTCTGCTCTTTGGTGGAATCAGGCGAGCAATCCGGTGCACTGGAAACCATGCTGGACCGCGTAGCGATTTATAAAGAGAAAAGCGAGCTGTTAAAGCAAAAAATTAAAAAGGCCATGAAGTATCCCATTGCAGTCATTGTCGTTGCGATTATTGTAACCATCATTCTAATGGTTAAAGTTGTACCCGTTTTCCAAGGCCTATTTTCATCATTTGGCGCTGACTTGCCGGCATTTACTCAAATGGTAGTCAACATGTCAAACTGGTTCCAAAGCTATTGGTTTATTTTTATTATTGCCGTTGCCGCGGTCATTGCCTGCTTTCTCGAAGCCAAAAAGCGCAGTAAAAAATTCCGAGATTTTCTCGATAAAGCCGCGCTGAAAGCGCCGATATTTGGCGACTTGGTCTACAAAGCGATCATCGCACGCTATAGCCGTACGCTAGCAACCACCTTTGCAGCCGGTGTTCCGCTGATTGATGCATTGGAATCGACAGCAGGCGCAACCAACAATGTGGTGTACGAAACAGCCGTCATGAAGATCCGTGAAGATGTGGCAACAGGCCAACAGCTGCAGTTTGCTATGCGGGTGACGGATAAATTCCCATCTATGGCCGTACAGATGGTGGCGATTGGTGAGGAATCCGGTGCTCTGGATGCTATGCTGGATAAAGTCGCAACACATTATGAAAATGAAGTGGATAATGCTGTTGATGGATTAACATCAATGATGGAGCCTTTAATTATGGCCATTCTTGGTGTACTGGTAGGCGGCTTGGTGATTGCCATGTACTTGCCAATCTTCCAAATGGGTTCTGTGGTTGGTTAAATCTCAAAAGGCTTAAATTAAAATTGTTCTCTGATCTTATTTCTTATTTTGTAGAAAATCCGACAGCGCTGTATATTGCTGTTGGATTGTTCAGCCTGTGCATAGGCAGCTTTCTCAATGTGGTTATTTACCGCACACCCAAAATGATGGAGCAGGAATGGCGCACTGACTGCCAGCTGCTGCTTCACCCAGATCAGCCGATTATTGATGAAAGCAGAATCACGCTGAGCAAGCCAGATTCCGCTTGCCCGAAATGCAGCGCTCCTATTCGCTGGTATCAGAATATTCCTGTCATCAGCTGGCTGGTATTGCGCGGCAAATGCGGCGCCTGCCAAAATCCGATCAGCATACGCTATCCGCTGATTGAATTGCTGACTGCTGTGTGTTCATTAATCGTTGCAGCTGTATTTGGTCCTACCATGCAAATGCTGTTCGCCTTGCTGTTCACATGGGTTTTAATCGCGCTGACATTTATTGATTTTGATACGCAGCTGCTACCTGACCGCTATACTCTTCCTCTGGCCGCGTTGGGTTTAGGCATCAACAGCTTCGCTATTTATACCTCTCCAACTTCATCCATTTGGGGCTATATTATCGGTTTTCTGTGCCTATGGATTGTGTACTTCATTTTTAAAATAGTGACAGGCAAAGAAGGTATGGGATACGGCGATTTCAAGCTTCTCGCCGCATTAGGCGCCTGGATGGGGCCGCTGATGCTGCCGCTGATTGTGCTATTATCCTCCCTAGTAGGGGCAATTATCGGCATTATCTTACTGAAAATCCGTAAAGAAAATCAGCCTTTTGCTTTCGGCCCCTATATTGCCATTGCAGGCTGGATCGCCTTTCTTTGGGGCGAGCAGATTATGAAAATTTATTTGGGTCAATAAGGAACAGGCATGACTTTTGTAGTGGGATTAACCGGCGGTATCGGCAGCGGAAAATCAGCCGCCAGCGCGTGGTTTGAATCTCAAGGCATTATCGTCGTAGACGCTGATCTCGCCGCGCGTGACGTGGTGCAAAAAAACCAGCCCACGCTACAAGCCATTCATCAAGCCTTTGGTGACTGGGTCCTTCAGAAAGATGGCGAACTCAACCGCCGCGCATTGCGTGAACACATCTTTAAAACGCCGGAAGCGCGTAAAGCACTAGAGCAAATCACTCATCCAGCCATTCGAAGTTCCATTATTCAGCAGCTGATGCAAGCAGACAGCCCATATGCCATCTTGGTTTCTCCCCTGCTGTTTGAAACCAATCAGCATGAATTGACCCAGCGCACCCTGCTGATTGATGCCTCTGAAGAACTGCAGATCCAGCGCGCATCCCAGCGGGACGGGCAAACCGAAGAACAGATCAGAACCATTATTGCTGCACAGATGCCCCGCGCCAATAAACAGCAAGTTGCAGATGATATAGTGCTGAATGACGGTCATCTGGACCACCTGTACCAGCACTTGCTGCCCTTGCATCAAGAATATTTGACCCTCGCCTTGCAGGCTTCTGCATTAAAAAAGCAGCCGGATTAAGGCTGCTTTTTTTGTTCATTCAGCTGTTTTTGCAGCGGATCTTGATGCATCAGCCAGCGCCATGGCTGCAGCGCACCAATCCCCATGCCCGCCAATCCGCAGACAATTGCAATATTCAAGGGTTCATTCAGCAAAGGCACAGCAATAATAGCGGCAATAAATGGCGCCAAAGTCACAATGCTGCCTGTTTTAAAGGCGCCAAGACGCTTAATGGCTTCGACATAAGTCAATGTTGCGATAATGACCACAAAGATTCCGTGGAATAACACCTGCGAAATCAAATGCACTGGATCAGGTTCGGTGAGATGCTTCGGCAGGAACAATAAATAGACCGGCACATAAACAATTGCTGACCAAACCGCCACACCGGACATCGCATGCCATGCCGATAGCTTCCACTGACGCAGCAAAACGGTGAAAATCCCCCACCAAATAGCACTGAGAAAAAACAGCAGATCACCCAAACCAAAAGCCTGCCCTGTCTGCTGATACATCAAAAAACTCATCGCCGCCAAAGAAATAACCATAATGATCAGGCTAGCCCAAGTATGGCCGTCGAACGCTTGCCGAAACATTATATAGGCAGCCACGGCCGTACACAGCGGTATGCAGCCATTCAGAAAAATTGCCGCATGCGCCGCAGGCGCAAAATGAAAAGCGCTATAGGCAGTCAAGCAATAAACCACACCACCCACCATTGCCAAAATAAAAGGCTCTTTCTTCCATAAAAATGCAGTGTCTTTTTTATAGATTAAAATCGGCATTAAGATGAGAAATGCGAGCATAAACCGCAATGCAGTCAAATCCCACGCGCTGATCCCCCAATTGGCGCTGAGGCGAGCAGTTAAAGTAAAGCCTCCCCAAATACACATAGTAATGAGGACATACAAATAACCTTGCTTTTGCGGGGGCATGATGGGCTTCTTATAAAATCAATAATGTATCAGATATTCCGCTGGCGGCAGGCTTCATACAGCGCCATGCCTGTTGCAACGCTGACATTTAGGCTTTGCAGGTTCCCAGCCATCGGGATATAGACTTTTTGATCGCATTGCGCTTGGGTAATTGGGCGTAGGCCTGTGTCTTCTGCGCCCATCACCACACATACGGCTGCGCCGGTAAAATCAAACTGTTGAATCGGCAGCGCCTGCTCATCCAGCATCGTCCCTACAACCTGCACATTAAACTGCTCTTTGATTTGGCTCAAAGTACGCGCCAAGTTAGTCACTTGGATGAATTTCACTTTTTCGGCACCGCCAGCAGCGACTTTCCGCGCTGTCGGCGTCAAGCTTGCCGCACGGTCACGCGGTACAATCACAGCCTCAACACCCATAGCCGCTGCGGTACGGATGCATGCCCCTAAATTGTGCGGATCTGTGATTTGATCCAAAGCCAGCAATAAAGGCTGTTTGGACGCCGTCAGCAGGTCGTCTAAATCTTTTTCATTTAATGTCGGATGAGGACGCACAGCCGCCACGACACCTTGATGGTACGGCAAGCCCGCCAATTTTTCCAAAGTGTCCCGGCTGGCTTTTTGAATGCTGACGCCAAATGGCTCTGCCAGCTCAAAAATATGCTGCAGCCGCTGATCTTCACGCCCTTTTAACGCAAATAAAGTTAAAACACGCTCAGGTTCAAGCTCCAGTAATGACTCTACAGAATGTACGCCATAATAATATTCAGGTTTCGCCATGAACAGCCTCTAACTTCAATGGATCATTCAAAAGAAAAATCCTGTAAAGCAGGCTTTACAGGATTTATGCTCAGTGCATAGTTTAACTGATTTGGACTGAAATTTCTTGGCCTAAAACAGTTCACTATTTGGAATCAATCAGCCTTCTAAATGGCAGACATAATCCAGCACTTCATCTGTTTCAATTTTAAAGCGGCTGTTGCCCGGCACATAAAAAGACTGGCCTGCGCGGAACAATTCGCTTTCTTCGCTGTCAGCGATCTGAACACGGCATTCACCTGAAATGATTTCCATGCGCTCTGGAACATGCGTTTCAAAAGTTAACGCCTGTTCAGTCGGTAAAATCACCCCCAAAGTTTTTTTGGTGCCATCTTCAAATTGCACTGTGTGGCTAATGCAAAGACCGCCAAAGTAGACATTTGATTTTTTAATAACTGATACATGATCAAACTGAGCTGACATGCGTATTTTCTCCAGATAAAGCGTATTTATAATATTTGCTTGAAGCATTTTAATGGCGCGGCTTCAACTAATCAATCCATCTTTAATGCAGATCGACCAAAGATTGAGATGCGCCGGCCAGCAAGCCCTTGCATGCGCAGCGTGCAATTTTACTGCAATGGCTATTGAGTCTAAAACAAGTCATTCCGCTGTACAAATCTCTTTTTGGCATTGCGTCAAACAAACCTCAGCCATCATGTTTCCCAGCATTTTATCTGCCAAGCTTTTCAGAACCAAAGCACTGACGATAAGGGCCGCAATGCCTGTCATGCTGATGAAACTCAGCCATGCAATCACCTCAACTTCCGCCTTCTGCGTGCTCAGGCATTGTTCACTGGCGGGGTGAAACTATCGTCCTTACCTATCAATTTTAATTGCGCATGTGATGATTTATAAATGGATCAGGCTGAATGTGTATTTTTATGTACAAATTAATATAGAATTATGCGGTTTACGGTGATTTAAAAATAAAAACCGTCTTGTGGCAAAAACAAAACTTGTCTATCTTAAACTCGAACTTCTCGCAGCTTGGATGCGTTTATGCTGACACATTTAACTCTGATCAATTTTGCCTTAGCTGAACATTTAGCCATTGATATTGAACAAGGATTCAACGTTTTAACCGGTGAAACCGGCGCTGGGAAGTCCTTGCTGCTTGATGCGCTTTCGGCATGCCTAGGCGAACGTACAGATACCAATTATGTGCGTTTTGGATCAGATAAAGCGGATGTGACCGCAACGTTCAGCTATCAGCCGGATTCACCGGAAGCACTGTGGCTGAAAGAGCAGGAACTGGATGATGAATCCGGTGAAATTCTGCTGCGCCGCGTTGTTTTTGCAACAGGCCGCAGTAAAGCCTGGATTAATGGCCGCCCGAGCAGCTTAGCCGAGCTAAAAGAAATAGGCCGCCTGCTGGTACAGCTATACAGCCAGCACAGCCAGCAGCAGCTGCTGGAACCGCCTTATCCTAAACATTGGCTGGACCGCTACAGCAACTTTTATGCGCCCGCGCAATCTGTCCGTGACGCTTACGGCAAATGGCAAAAAGATATCCGACAGCATCAAGTAGCATTGGATGCGCAAGCTACGCGCAAACAGCGGATTGACACCCTAGAGCTGCAATTAGAAGAACTCGAAAATATTGTCCAGATGGACTATAAAGATATCGAGCAGGAATTTGACCGCCTGAGCCATCATGAGCATATTATGCAGGACTGCAATTACAGCCTTGCGGCTTTGGATGACGCCGAGCAGAACATCACTCAGGAAATCTCTTCAATTTTACGGCGCCTTGAATCGCATGCTGGCCGCAGTGAGCAGCTTTCTGAAATATATACGTCGATGCTGAATGCGCAAAGCGAACTCGAAGATGCCACAGCAACGCTGCGCCAATTCATGGATCGTCAAAGTTTTGACCCTGAGCGCATGGAAGAGTTGAATTCTCAACTAGAAATATTTCATCGTCTGGCGCGCAAATACCGCTCACAGCCAGAACTGCTGAAAACAGAGTTTGATTCTTGGCAGGCAGAGTTGCAGCAGCTGAATGAACTTGAAGACCCTGAAACCTTAGCCGAGCAAGTCGAACTTTCCTATCAGGACTTTTTAGGCAAAGCGCAGCATTTGGATGCTATCCGCCGTGAAGCCGCTGCGCCGCTGGCCAAACAGCTGACAGAGCAAGTGAAGCAATTGGCGCTGCCGGAAGCCTATTTTGAATTCAGGTTTGAACCTTTGGATGAAGCATCCAGCGAAGGCCTCAGTTTCATTCAGCTGCTGTTTACCGCCAATAAAGGCATTCCTGCACAGCCTTTAGCGCGCGTTGCATCTGGCGGTGAACTTTCTCGGATTGCCTTGGTCATGCAAGTGATGAATGCTGAGAAAACCGATGCAGAGGTCATTGTCTTTGATGAAATTGATGTCGGCATCAGCGGCGGCACGGCAGAAATTGTCGGGCGGCTTCTGGCGGGATTGGCAGAACATGTGCAAATTCTCTGCATCACCCATCAAGCCCAAGTCGCAGCGCAGTCCGATCAGCATTTACTGGTGCAGAAGAAACAAACTGATCCCGCCAGCAGCACCATTTTTGAACTGGAAGAAGATGGACGAATTTTTGAGCTTGCCCGCATGACCGGCGGAATAGAAATTAATGAAACGACGCTGCAGCATGCGCGTCAGCTGCGTCAGCTTAAATTCCAGCAGGCTTGAAGCCCTTGCTGGAATTTATTGAATCCGAATACAAAAAGTATTTGGCGAATCAGCAATCCTCTAGTAACGTGTGAATGAGAAGGATAATAATCAGCACGTTATCGGCAAAATGCAGCCGATCTTTAAATCATTGCTTAAGAAGGAGAACGGCCTAGGTGTCTAAACAATATCTGACGCATCGCTGCCTGATTGCTCCGCCTGATATACAAGATGACTTCTTCGCAAATACAGTCATTTACTTGGCCCGTCATGATCAAGACGGCGCGCAAGGCATTATCATTAACCGGCCTTCAGGCATCCAAATCAAAGAATTGCTGAACGACCTTGAAATTGAAGCGGACAATGTCAATCCGCACGATGTTTTACAAGGCGGGCCATTGCGCCCAGAAGCCGGTTTTGTGTTGCATACAGGACAGCCGACGTGGCATTCATCCATTGCAGTGGGTGAAAATGTCTGCATCACTACCTCTAAAGATATTTTGGATGCCATTGCGCATAATGAAGGTGTCGGCCGTTATCAAGTGGCGCTCGGCTATGCAAGCTGGGAAAAAAATCAGCTGGAAACCGAAATATCACGCGGTGATTGGCTGATTTGCGATGCAGATATGGATTTGATTTTCAATTTGCCCTACGATGCCCGCTGGGATGCCGCCTATAAAAAAATGGGGGTAGACCGTATTTGGTTATCTTCAGAGATTGGACATGCCTGACTTGAATGCGCCGCAAATGATTATGGCGTTTGACTTCGGTACACAAAAAATGGGCATGGCTGTTGGCCAGTCCCTCATTGAAAGCGCGAATCCTTTGGCGCTGTTTCCCATGAAAGACGGTATTCCCAATTGGGATGAGCTGCTGAAAATTGTCAAACAGTATCAGCCAAATTTGTTTTTAGTCGGCTTGCCGCTGAATATGGATGACAGTGAATCTGAACTGTCTGCCCGTTCGCGGAAATTTGCCCGCAGACTGCGCCATCAAACCAATATTGAAACACTGATGGTGGATGAACGGCTGACTACCCGTGAAGCGCGCGGAGAACTGGAACACTATCAGTCTCAAGGACGAGGAAAAAAGCTGGCTGCAGACAGTATTGCCGCAGCTTTATTTATTGAAAGCTGGTACCGAAATCCTGAAGGAATGACGCCTTAAATTCTAAGAAATAAAAAGCATCCAGAAGGATGCTTTTTTTGAAATGCTGTACAGCTTTTATTTATCCGCTTCTTCGATATGCACCGTCGCAGTCCGCCCTGCCACAAACGCCAACTGATTTTTCGGCATTTCATCCAGAACAATTTTGACCGGCACACGCTGCGCTAAACGCACCCAGCTGAATGTGGGATTAACATTGGCCAAAAGGCCTGTCGTTGAAGTCCGTTCACGGTCTTCAATGCCGGAGGCAACGCCCTGTACATGGCCTTTAATGTGCTGTGAATCGCCCATCAGCTGAATTCGGGCAGGCGCGCCGACATAAATTTTTTCTAATTTTGTTTCTTCAAAATATCCAACAATATACAGTTTTTGACGATCCAGCAGCGCGGCGACCGCCTGACCGACTTTGACATAATTGCCTTCCTGCAGTTCAAAGTTGGATAGCGTGCCATCTGCCGGCGCAACCACTTCAGAACGGTTCAAGTTCAATTGCGCTAAGTGCAAATTGCTGGTGGCGGCCTGAATCAGGGCCTGCTGCTGCACAATATTGGCTTGCGCCTGTTCTATAGCTGCGCCCATTTGCTGATGTTCTGCATGAGATTCATCCCGCGCAGCAAACATTTGATCCTGTTCCTGCTTTGAAATCGCGCCCTCCATCAAGTTTGAATAGCGGGCTGCATTTTTATCCGCTAAATTGATGCCCGCTTGCGACTTGACCAAATTGGCTTTGGACTGCGCCAGTGCGGCTTCAGCTTCCGCCAAGCCGGCTTTGGCTTTATAAAGGTCGGATTTAGCCTGCTCCACATCTAAAGCTTGACGCGCCACATCAATTTTAAACAGCACCTGCCCTTTCTTCACGGTCTGATTATCCTGCACCAAGACATCAGTCACCAGTCCAGAAACATCGGAAGAAACCTGTATGACATCTCCGCGCACACGCCCGTCCCGCGTCCACGGCTCAGAATTGTAATAATTCCAAATATGGCGCACGACCAGCAGAGCAATCACCGCAGCTGCCAGCAAAAGAACGGGCCGCACATATTTACGCACATTCGCAGATGTCATTTTTTCACCTCAACATTTCAAAAATTTTAAAGCACAGCAGCCGAAAGCCAATGTCCGCATCCCAGCAGAATGACATACAGGCAAAGATAGAACACACTCGGCATAGCAATCCAGCCCTGTTCAACCCATTTATCTAAAAACAGCATCAGCACACGCAGCACGGCATACGCTGCAATAGCCTGAATCAGCAGCATGGGGACATATACCCCGTAAATATTCATCTCACCCATGTTGAACTCCTGCAGGCTGGGTATCTAATTCGGGCGCAGCATTGGAAGAATGGCATAAACTGCTTTGGATATTGTTTAAGGAAACCTGCAGGCGCTCTGCGATTTCACAATTGTCTAACTCATGGCTGCGCTGCTTCAAGAGCGCAATTTTCTGTAAAACCTGATCCTTCAGCTGCTGTTCAGGCTGCATCAATTCTTTTGTCCTGAAATAATCATCCAGCAGCTGAATCAAGTCTTCCAAACTGACTGCCAGCTCATGTTCAGCAGGCAATTTCTGCATCAATTCCTGCAGACGCGTTAAATCGACCACAGCGCTGGCTTCAATCAAGGCTAAATTAATGTCACGCTTTAAAGCCTCAGACTGTACGGCTTTGGTATTTAAAATACCGATCCGGTCAAGCATATTGCGCAAATGTATGCGGAATGGCACGCCATAAGGAATGTACAGCGCTTGGCGGATCGCTTTGTAATGCATTGACAATATCCGCTGCACCGTCATTTCAGGCGACATTGCGCGAACCAAATGAATGACATAAACCGAAATAATCGGCCCAATGACCGTGCCTATAGACGCATCAAAAAATAAAACCTGATCTAAACTGTAGCGGTTCTGAAGGTTCAGCCCCATGACAGTACCCATCAGCATCGGCAGCCCAATGCCGACTAAGGGCGGATGCGGAAATAAAAGCAGGCAGAAGATCACAAACGGCGCCAGCACCACTGCCAGCTGCCAAAATGCAGTGACATGCGGAAAAATACCGTAGGCATAAATAAAAACGACAAACGCCGCATAAATATTGCCGCGGATAAACATTTTTAAAGCAGGCACAGGATTATCCATCGCCGTTAAGATGCAGGCGCTGATCGCCGCCATTTCCGCCAGCATGAATCCGGTTTTCCAGCCGCTGAGAATCCAAAAACCGGTTCCAAGAACAATAATAATAAAAGCCGAAATTCCGCCGCGTACCGCCACACCATGGTCACGGTGCAAATTAGGATAATTTGTCGTCAAGGCAGTTACAGATTCCGGCAATACCGCATCGCCGCAGTTAATCCGCTGCCAAATCAGCTGAATCGCCCGGATATTTTGAATGTAGTGCCGGACATCCATTTTCAGACCCGCCAAAATAATCTGCTGCTCGTGCGGCGCCGCTTGCATCAGCTGATGAAAATCCTGCTCAAACTCAGGCGGCAGCAAGTTTAAATCCTGTTCCTGAATTTCCTGATAATCCTGCATAAACGTCTGAATATGCGCATGAATCAAAACTATTTCTTTCTGAAAATGCTCATCTTTAAATTGCTCATCCAGCTGGTTCATCCGTTCCGACATGGCCACTAAGTTGCTTAACAGCATCGTCATCTGATTCAGCATTTCCTGCAGCGGTTTCGTCATGCCTTTGAGCGTTGACTTCTCATAGCTCAAATGCACCGTCATGCCGTGAATATCAGCAATATCCCGTGCAAGGCTGCCTAAAGATTCTGCATAATGGCTTTGATGTTTGTCGTTCAGTAAAATCTTATTGAAAATATTCTGTGTATCTTGGACGGTTTTATTGACCCGCACTTTCACAGCCGGGCCAATGTGCATCGGAAAAATAGTCGTCGTCACAATAGCGCTGCACACCACCCCAACCGTAATTTCTAAAAAACGGCCGATCGCCATATCAAAAATAGAAATGCTGTCGATGTAATACACAGCGTTATAGGCAATAATGACCGTGGTATAGCCTGCCAGCATAAAAACATAGCTTCGCGGTGTTCTGTCCAGCAATGAAAAATACAGGCACCACCCGACCCACGCGGCCAAAAATAAAGTGAATAGCCATGGCGTATTGATCAGTGCCGGTGTCGCAATGACCGAAACAATTGCCCCGATCAGCGTCCCCAAAACCCGATAAATGCTTTTTGATGAGGTCATGCCGGAATAAGGATTGGCGATCACAAACACCGTGCCGATCGCCCAGATGGGATAGGCCAGATTCAGCTCAAATGCGACATACAGCGCCAACAGTCCTGCTGCAAAAGTTTTAAACGCAAAAATCCAATCCATTTTATTCGGACGGAATGCGAGTAAAGGTTTAATCAGCAGCATATGGGTTCTCGTCAGTGAATGAAGGCTTATTTTTGAGATGGCTTCATCGCGCCATTTCAATCAAAATGACGTGTACGCTGCCCTGAGGGCAAGATAGGAAAATACATTCAAAATAAGAGGGATGCGTGCTGAAAAACAGAAGATCATTTTTCAGCATTCAGCCAAAAAATAGCCAAGAAAAGAACTCAGACCGAAGAATCAAACTGATTAATTATTCATCATTGGATATTTTATGTGATAATTTTCACAAATTAATCTCAATATGTCAATAATAATATCCCTATATGATAATTCAATATAAATAATTCAGCATTTTTTTGTTTTCCCGCCTATTTATGATTTTTTTCCTACAGCGCTCCAAATGATGAGAATAGCAACACTGAGCGCATAAAAGTTCTGCAGAATCTTTGGCATTTTGTTATAAAGTAACTGTATATCTAAATTTCTGATTTTCAGGTTAACCAAGCAGGTTTATATGGCGCTCTCCAGTTTTGGTAAAATTCTCACTGTACTCGATATATTTTCGGTATCACGTCCGGTAATTAATGTAGATACCATCAGTGAAGAATTGGGCCTTTCCAAACCCACCAGTTACCGCTACCTTAAAGAGCTGGTTTCAGCAGAGCTGCTCCAGCGCCTAAGCGGGACTTCAGGCGATTACACGCTCGGGTCCAAAATTGCCGTTTTAGATTATATTTCCCGCACCACTGACCCGCTGGTGCAAATCAGCATTCCGTTTATGCATGAAATTGTTGAACGTACAGAATTCTCTTGTCTGCTGACGTTGCTGAATCATGATTCCTGTATCGACCTGCACGATGAAGTCTTCAAGAATACCTTGCTGCTGTCTTATGGACGCGGCTGTCCGCGCCCTGTGTTTGTAGGGTCATCCGCCAAAGTTATGATGTCATATCTGCCGAAGCAGCAAATTCTGGATTACTATCAGCGCTATTCCGCTCAGCTTTCAGAAGTGGGTTTTGCCGATAGCGAGGATGATTTCCTCAATAAAATGAAGAAGATTAAAAAGCAAGGCTATTATTTTTCGAATGGCGAACTCGACCCGAATGTTGCGGGCTTGTCTGTTCCAATTAAGTTTTCCAGTAAAGAGCCGCCTTTGGCCTTGACGCTGCTGGCATCTAAAAACCGCTTTGAATTTGTTAATTTGCAAAAATTAATCGAAATTCTGCAGGAAAACGCCAGTTTAATTGAAAAGAAGTTTATGACGCTGTCTGAGAATCGAGCCGACTAAGAGCGCACTAATAATTTATCCTCTTTGCTGATAAAAAATGATTGTATTTTTATTTATATTCTCATAATATGATTATCAATCTTCACCAACATGATGTTCCATGCATGCTGGCAAACGACATGAAGACACCCCTCAGAAGCGAGAAGCTCATGGTTTTCATGGGCTTTTTTCTTGTCCGGAATTTACTGCGCTCAGGCAGGGAAAAAATAGCGGAAAGTCAGATTGATTCGCGGTTCAATAACTTTCGCAGTTTTAGTAATGCAATGCTTCCAATATTTTTGCGTCTGTCCGCGCATAACAATCAATTGTCCGCTTTGCAGCAGCATATCTGCTTTTGCAGGCTGAAATTTATGCTTAAAGCTCATCTTGCGTGTGGCGCCAAAACTTAATGAGGCAATCACCGTTTCATGCCCAATTTTCGAAATCAGGGACGGTTCATCATCACTATGCCAGCCCACCGCTTGCTGGCCATTTTCATACAGATTGGCAAGGCATGAATTAAAAGAAGCGCCCACAATTTTTTCAATCTGCTGTTTCAGCCGATACAAGGCAGGATTCCACTCGTGCGCACGCTTCAGGCTGCCTGAATAACGGTATTGATAGTGTTCATCGCCATACCAGACGACTTTACGGTCGGTAATATAGTGCTGGCCGTGCAGGATCACTTCATCGCGCTGCCAAGCCAAATGCTGCAGAAAATAATGTAAATAGCGGCAGCTTTGTTCAGCATTCAAAATGAGGCCGTAATTCTGTACCACACCATCAAAAGCTAAAATATTGTCCTGCCTTTCAGGTTCAAATAATTCAAGGGTCATCCTCACCGTCCTGCTGTTTTAATGCCTGCCCGCTTCACAGTGTACTGAAAACTTCCGTTTCACAAATTAATACAAAGTCACAGCTTGTCGCTTTAAATTTTCAGGCTTAGACTCAGCAACAGGATTCACAATAAAAATAACTGCTTATGAACTTATGGCATTTGTTTCAAAAACTTCGGCCTTTTGTCCGGCCTTATCGGATGCTGGTCATCGCCACCCTTATTTTGACATTAATCGGCTCTCTCACCGCTCAGGTCAACGCGCTGACGCTGCAATATGCCGTCGACAGCATTAATAAACTGGTCGAAGCAGGGCTTGGCTTATCCGAAGGCTGGCACATTCTGATCACCATTTCAGCGATCTTGCTGGGCAAGGAAATTTTGAATGCCTTTGTGCAATTCGGGCAAAAATTTTATGGGGAAAAACTGCGGATTTTTGTCTCTCAGGATTTAGCGCAAGGCATCATTGAAAAATTCCTCACCTACCAATTGTCTTTCTTCAATCAGGAAAATAATCAAGCCGGCAAGCTGCAGACCCGGATTGACCGCGGCATCGGTTCTCTGACCCGGTTGGTGCAAATCTTCTTTATTGATATTTTACCTTTATTTACCAGTGCCATTGTGGCGCTGGGCCTCATGTTTTACGCCAATTTCTATGTCGGCTTGGTGGCGCTCAGCATTGTGCCGATCTATTTTTGGCTGACGTATAAACAGGCGCAGAAACTGGGCGGCTGGCGCCGGAATTTACGCGATGGCCGGGAGAAAAAAAGCCAAGGCATTTTAGGCATTATCAACTCAATTACTGTCATCAAATCGTTTAACCGTGAAAGCATTGAGTCAGAAAAGCAGCTGAAGCTGCAAAAAGAACTGACTGACAATCAAATGCAGACGCGTCAGGTCAGTTTTTTGTTTGATGGCCTGAAAACCTTTATTGAACAAATCGGGATTGTACTGATTATCATCTTGACCGCTTATTTTGTTTTAGACGGCCAGATGAGCATTGGCATGATCATGTATCACGTCTTGCTGTTCAATAACGTATCTGCCCCGATCCGCTCACTGCACCGCATTTATGATGAAGTCAATGATGCCATGATTTACTCTGAAAGCTTCTTTAAAATATTGGAAGCCGATGATGAAATTGAATCAACCGGACAGCAAAAACCGGCCATCAAAGGTGAATTTCAGCTGGAAAATGTCGATTTTTACTATCCCAATGGGCATCATGCGCTTAAAAATATCAACATGACCATACAGCCGAATAAAATCACGGCGCTGGTTGGTTTATCCGGTGCAGGAAAATCAACCCTCATCAGCCTGCTGGATAAATTCTATCAGCCGGACAGCGGGAAAATTAAAATTGACGGTATGGATATTCAAGAAATAGATACGCATTACCTGCGAGAACACATTGGATTAGTCTTACAGAAAAATCATATTTTTCAAGGATCTATTTTTGAAAACATCCGTTATGGTAAAACCAATGCCCGCTTAGAAGATGTGATTGCCGCGGCCAAAAAAGCCTCTATTCATGACCAGATTCTGCAATTGCCGCATGGCTATGAGGCGGATGCCCTCATGCTTTCCGGCGGACAGCAGCAACGGATTGCCCTCGCCCGCATGTTCTTGAAAAATCCGCCGATTATTTTTTTAGATGAACCGACAGCCAGCTTGGATGCGATTGCCACTGAACAGATTAAGCAGAGCTTAGATGAAATCAAGCAAGGCCGGACCGTGATTATGATCTCGCACAGCCTGTCGCAAATTATTGATGCAGATTATACCTATGTGATGAAAGAAGGTTACATTGCTGAGCACGGCGAACATGATGCGCTGTACCATCAGGAAGGCGTGTATAAAGAAATTTTTGATGCGATGGCCAAAAGCCTGAATATTGAAAAAATTGCAAAAACCTTTGAAGATGATGCAGAAGAAGAAACGCACAGCTGATTTTAGAACTTGTTTCTTAATAGGGCCCTGCCATAATTAGTTTTCTAAAGGACCCTTCAGGCCTCTTTTTTAGAAAAGAAGCCTTGCTTCGCAAGACCAGACTTTTCCCCCGTCAGCAAAGCAGGCTTTTTATCACACATATCAATTTAGTTAGCTTAACGCTGCACTTTCTGCTCAATTTCTTCCACGCTGGTATGGCGCACATCAAAGCCTTTCACCATATAAATCACCTGCTCAGAAATATTGCGCGCATGATCGCCGATACGCTCCAATGATCTCAAAACCCACAATACATTGATCACGCGGGTAATATGGCGCGGGTCTTCAATCATATAGGTCATTAAGGTCCGGGTAGCAGACTGGTATTCACGGTCAATATCCGCATCCGCCAGCAAGACTTTCAGCGCCTGATCGACATCTAAGCGTGCGAATGAATCCAATGCGTCATGAATCATGACCCGCACTTGGTTGCCAATATGCCGGGTTTCCATATAGCCGCGCGGAGAACCACCTTCTTCGCATAAACTTTGCGCAATACGGGCAATTTTAGCCGCTTCATCGCCAATACGCTCTAAATCGGTATTGGCTTTAGACATGGCGATCACCATACGCAAATCAATGGCTGCCGGATGGCGCCGCGCCAAAATCAGCGTCAGCGCCTCATCAATTTCAGTTTCATAGCGGTTGACGGTATTGTCCTGAAACTGCACATCAATCGCCATAGCTGCATCAGTGTCCAGCAGCGCATGAATCGCATTGGCGACCTGCTGTTCGACCAAGCCGCCCATGGTCATGAATTTGGTGTTCACATCCTGCAAATCTTCATTGAATTGCGAAGAAATATGGTGATTCAACACAGGATTATTTGGCAAGGGATGCACTCCACAGCAGCTGAATTGAGACAAATTTTTAAGCCGATATTAAAGCATAATCATTGTTAAAGTTTGATGACGGCCAGTTTATTTCTTTATAGCAGATTCCGCCGCTGGCTTGACCAGCCAAGCGTTCATTTCTTCCAGATCCCGATCTGTCAGGCGCCCAATTGAAGCTTTCAGCTGCAGGACATGCATCAGGTAATCATATTTTGCATTCAGATAGTCCTGTTTGGCGGAAAACGCGTTGCGCTGCGCCAAAAGCACATCCACCATAGTTTTCAGCCCTTCCTGATATTGCGCCTGCGAAGCTTTGGATACAATCGCGGAAGAATCCATCGCCGCTTTGCGCGCTTGGAGCTTGGCCTGATCCGTTTCTACCTGCAGATAGGATTTTTTAACGTCTGTTGCCGCTTTACGCACAGCCGCATCCACCAGCGCTTCACTTTTCTTGACATTGACAGCCGCCTGCTGAATGGATTTTTGCGTCCGCCCGCCATTATAGACATTCCAGTTCATCTCAATACCGACCTGATCAAACTGGCCATCTTGCGACATAATGGATTCCGGGGTTTGCTTGCTGTAGCCATAAGTCCCGACCGCTTCGATCTGCGGATAAAGCGCCGCTTTTTCTACACGCTTTTCGTCTTCTGCATAGCGGCGCTGGATTTTAGCCTGCAATATGCCTAAATTCTGGTTCATCGCCAAATTTTCCCAATCCTGCATATTATTGGGCACCGGTTTTTGAAACTGGAAATCATCACGCAGCACGGCCAGATTATCACGGTATAAGCCGATCAGCTGCTGCAGCTGTTCCTGCGCCAGCACAAGCTGCACATGGGTCGCTATGCGGTTGGCGCGCGCATTCTGATATTGCGCATTGGCTTCACTGACGTCACTCTTGGCTATCAGGCCTTCGTTCAGTTTGGCGTTCATCATTTTCAGCTGCTCAGCTAATGCCTGCTCTTCCTGTAGATTCACGGCCGTTAAAGCCTGCTGGCGCAGCACATTAAAATAAGCATCCGACACCTGCAGGATATGATCCTGCTGCTGCATCCGCAGATTGATTTCACTCAAATCAATTGATGTTTTGACTTGCTTCAAGCCCTCCCAGGCATCCCAGCGGAAGAGTGGCTGGCGTGCAGTCAGGGTGATTTGCTTAGACGTGGTACTGTCCGGCAAAGAAAACCCTAGGGCGGCTCCGCTTTGATTTGAATTTTGATTTTTACGGGTGATATTGCCTGAAACTGTCACCGTCGGTAAAAGATTGCCATTAGCAATGCCTAAGTTCAGCTGATCTGCTTCATACTGCAACAGATTTGCCTGCCAATTCGGATCAGCCTGTTTAGCGCGCTCATACGCCTGCACCAAATCAACTGCAAGCAAAGGCGGACTCACAAGTAAAAGGCAAGCGCTGAATAAAATATTTATCTTCATTTTTTATCGTAAATCCATCACAGCCAAGCTTTTTCAGTATGGCACCGAATATCAATTGTAAGCAGATCCTAAAGCGGTTTATGCAATATCGCGTATGTTTTTTATTAATTTTTTATCAATTTCTTCTCACTGTACCGCACTTTAAGCAAAGCAACCGCATTGCATACGGCGCTGTAACAAACAACTCCACAATACTACACAGTATCATGCCGTTTCAGCTATAGAATATGCGCATTCCATCGAACAACCCTGCTATCAGCTTTATYMAKKSAMGGTTGTATTGGATTAACAATAAATTATGATACAGCTGAAATAGGCAGTTTCTGTGTTGATCCTTTTTTGCAAAATATGGGTCTAGGACGGAAGCTATTGAATTTTGCGGAAAATTATATTACACAAGCCCATGCTGACATTAAATGGCTGGATATGTATGTGCTGAATGTACGCGCCGAGTTAATTTCGTT
>NZ_LUAW01000006.1 GCF_001605895.1 Acinetobacter pragensis | reverse complement strand
AACGCTGAGCCAGCATGCGTTCATCACTTGAATTTGAGCATTCCTTGGCGCCATTTTCAATAAAAAACTCCAGATCTTTCTTACTGATGTCTTCTTTGAGCTTTACGTAAGATAAGGGAAGTATCCCTGTAAAATGGCCATCATTTTTTTCTGAATAGAAACTCAGTTCCCGCGTGATTTGAATATTTTTTGGGTCCAGTTTCCCAATCAAGCTGACAAATTGAGGTCCGCCTTGGGTCAGGACATAACTTTTTTGTTGCCCCGCAATCACTAAACTATGTGCAGGTAAATTCGGCAGAGGCTGAGTAGGTTGTCCAAATGCCACCACTTGGTCTTCTATTAAGCTGACTTTATGGGTTCGGGTATAGGTTTTATTGTTTTTGGTCATGAGGGTTTTGGTGGCGCAGCCTGTGACCAGTGTCCCCATAATTCCTAGGCAGAGGATTGTTTTTAATGGTGATGCAAACATCGATGGACTCCCAATAATTTGAAATTAGGCAAATTGAATTTTTATTGGCTTTAAGCCTAACATTAAATCGTTTGAAAATTGTCAAAATTGTTTTTTCTCCCATTGAGTATTTTGATGCGGCAAGTGGCTGAAAGGAACGGTTTTGATTTGATAGTTGGTACACTGAGTTTTGATTTAATTATTGGGTAGAGGTCTGAATGAAAATTGAATTTAAATTCATATATTTCAAATATTAAAAACCCCGCACTTAGCGGGGTTTTTGTATCTCAGTATTTAATTAAAAATTAAACACGTTCGATAATGGTCGCGATACCTTGACCAAGACCGATACACATGGTTGCAAGACCAATTTGCGTATCTTGCTGTTCCATAACGTTCAGCAAAGTCGTCGTGATACGTGCGCCTGAGCAGCCCAATGGGTGACCAAGAGCGATTGCACCACCGTTCAAGTTCACACGGTCTTGCTGGTCATAAATGCCTAAGCCTTTAAGAACAGACAAACCTTGAGCTGCAAACGCTTCATTCAATTCAAAAGTTTGAATGTCAGAAATAGACAAGCCGGCACGTTTCAGCGCTTTTTGCGTTGCAGGAACAGGGCCGTAACCCATAATTGCAGCATCACAGCCTGCAACCGCCATAGAGCGGATTACCGCGCGCGGCTTAAGGCCCAAGGCTTGAGCGCGTTCAGCAGACATCAGCAGCATTGCAGACGCGCCATCAGACAACGCCGAAGAAGTTGCCGCTGTTACTGTACCGCCTTTTGGGTCAAATACAGGGCGTAAGCTTGCAAAAGTTTCAATGTTGGCATCAGGACGGATCACTTCGTCAATATCGCACAGGATTTTAAAACCATTTTGGTCATGGCCTTCAACACCTACGATTTCATTTTTGAAACGGCCTTCCTGTGTTGCAGCCCAAGCGCGGCGGTGAGACTCCACACCGAACGCATCCTGTTCTTCACGGCTGATGCCGTTCATGCGGCCCAGCATTTCAGCGGTTAAGCCCATCATGTTCGACGCTTTTGCATAGTGCTTAGACGCTTCAGGGTTCAGGTCAATGCCGTGCATCATCCCGACGTGGCCCATGTGCTCTACACCGCCAATGATGAAGATATCACCTTGGTTGGTTGCAATTTGCGCCGCTGCAGTATGAATTGACTGCATTGATGAACCGCACAGGCGGTTGACTGTTTGACCGGCAACAGTTTTAGGGAGGTCAGCCAATAACGCGATGTTGCGCGCAATGTTCATCCCTTGTTCTAGGGTTTGGTTAACACAGCCCCAGATTACGTCTTCAACTTCGTTGGTGTCGAACTGGTTGCGGGCAACTAAAGCACGAACCAATTCAGCAGATAAGCTGTCAGCGCGTACATTGCGGAACATGCCGTTTTTGGTTTTACCCATTGCAGAACGTACGCCATCAACGATGACAACGTCACGCGGATTTAAAGTAGCCATTCACGTTGCTCCTTAACCGTAGAATTTTTTGTTGTTAGCAGCCATGTCACGCAGCATTTGCGGCGCTTCATAAGCTTTACCGAGGTGCGCGTATTTGTCGCAAAGCGCAACATACTCAGCAACACCTGTTTGGTCGATGTAACGGCATGGGCCGCCGCGGAATGGAGGGAAACCGACACCCATAATCATCGCCATATCTGCTTCAGAAGCAGTCGCTACGATGTTGTCTTCTAGGCAGCGAACTGTTTCGTTGCAGAATGTCAGCATCATGCGGTCAATGATTTCTTGAGCATCAAATTCGCGTTTTTCCGCAGTCGCCACAGAAGCAACCAGCTCATACGCAGTCGGATCAACCACTTTGGCTTTTTTGCCTTTACGGTCAAGTTCGTATTTGTAGAAACCAACGTCGTTCTTTTGCCCCAAACGCTTGTTTTCATACATGGTCAAGGTCGCGCCTTTATAATCCGGCTTCATGCGGTCAGGGAAACCTTCCGCCATGACTTCTGCACCGTGAACGCCCGTGTCAATGCCGACAACGTCGATCAGGTAAGCAGGGCCCATAGGCCAGCCGAATTTTTCCATCACTTTGTCAACTTGCTGGAAGTCAGCGCCGTCTTTCAGCAACAGGTCAAATGCGCCGAAGTAAGGGAACAGTACACGGTTCACAAGGAAGCCCGGGCAGTCGTTCACTACGATTGGCGTTTTACCCATTTTCTGAGCAAGAACGACAGTGGTTGCAATCGCTTCAGCAGAAGTCTTTTCACCGCGGATGACTTCGACCAATGGCATCATGTGCACAGGGTTGAAGAAGTGCATGCCGACGAAGTTTTCAGGGCGTTGCAGGTTTTCAGCCAAGCGAGTGATTGAAATTGTCGATGTGTTCGAGGCAATGATCGTGTTTTCACGGACATTTTTCTCTGTCTCTGCCAGTACGATACCCTTCACTTTCGGGTTTTCCGTTACCGCTTCGATCACGATGTCGACTTCTTTGAACTCGTCATAGCTTAAAGTCGGACGGATGCGCGCAAGTGTTTCGCCCATTTTTGCTGGGGTCATTTTCTTGCGTTCAACTTGTTTGGTCAGTAAGCCATTGGCTTCTTTCATGCCCAAAGCAAGCTGCGGGTTGCCAATATCTTTCATCATGATTGGCGTGCCTTTGCTGGCCGCTTGGTAAGCGATGCCGCCGCCCATGATGCCTGCGCCAAGCACAGCCGCTTGGTTGACAGGATGCGCGCCTTTTTCATAGCGCTTAGAGGTTTTTTTCACGATTTGATCGTTAATGAACAAACCAATCAAAGCGCCTGCTTGCGGTGTGACCGCTGCTTTTGCAAAACCTTCTGCTTCAATTTTCAGCGCTTCATTGCGCGGCAAGCTTGCGCCAGCTTGCAAAGAATCTAGAAGAAGTTTCGGCGCTGGGTATTGCGCAGGGTTCGCTTTAGAAAGAACAGCCCCTTTCGATGAATTAAATGCCATCATTTGTTCTAATGGGTTTAATTTAACCGGGTCCAGTTTTTCTTGGCGTTTTGCTTTCCAGTCTACACGGCCAGCAAGCGCTTGCTTCACTAAATCAATAGCAGCCTCTTGCAGTTTGTCTGCAGCAACCACCGCATCAACCGCGCCGTCTTTCAGTGCAGCAGCTGGTTTTTTAGGATTAGCCATGGCCATCCATTCAACTGCATTGTCGATACCGATTAGACGGCTTAAACGCACTGTGCCGCCAAAACCAGGGAAGATCCCGAGTTTGATTTCAGGCAGGCCGACTTGCGCAGCTTCCGACATTACGCGGTAGTCACACACCAGGCACATTTCAAAACCGCCGCCCAAAGCCATGCCGTTGATGGCAGCGACTTTAGGAAGGTCTAAATCTTCAAATGCGTTGAAGATGTCGTGAACAGGCAATGCCCAATCCACAATCGCTTTTTCGCCTTGTGCAAAGTTTTCGCCAAATTCTGTGATGTCTGCGCCAACGATAAATGTAGATTTGCCCGAAGTAACGATTAAGCCTTTCACTTCACTATTGGCTTTAACAGCTTCAATGGCTGCTTTAAAATCTTCAATCGTTGCACGGTTAAATTTGTTGACCGACTCACCTTGTAAGTCAAAGCGGAATTCTGCAATTCCGTCCGAAAGCATTTGGACGGTAATGGCATTGCCAGCGTGGATCATGCCTGATCTCCTTGTTTTGGAGGACTTCTAAGTTGATGTTTTGAAGCGTGTGCGCAATTCCAGCGCACATTTATGCTTCGCTAATCTTACGATAACTATATCCAAAAAGAACATAACAAGTTGTATCAAGCCGTGACGCAAGGGTCATCAATTTTTATTGGATGAACCCTTGCTGTTCAAGGCGCTTGCTGCGTCTTTTTAGCATGCTATATAAAGAAATATTTGTTTCGATTCATATTTTTAACTGTCCCGCGTCTAGATATACACAGAATGGCATTCATTTTTCAAGAGAAAATAATCATCTGCATCAGTCAAAATGGTCAATCGCAGGTTAAAAGCGCACGTCTGTTAGACGGAAAACAGCTTGCTCTGTGCGGAGCAGCTGCAGTGGCTTTAAGCTTCGGGCACAACGCTTTGTCACGATAAGGGCTTATTTGATATTTCTGTTTGACGCATTAATCAAATAGGGCTTTTTATGATTGCGCCAATTTTACTGCTGCCAGCATTATCAAAATTAAAAATAATTTTCTCCCAAGTTTTAGCCTGTTTGGCGCAGCCATATGAATTTCAGCCTTTTTCACAGCGTTTTGAGCTGTTTTAACGGCATGATCGATATTCAGTGCAGGGTGCGGTGAGGCCTGAGTTTGACGGTTTAATTCCCGTATTTCATCGTTATGTAAAAAACCGCCGCTAGCCTGTAGAGGCAATTAAACCATTTTATTCATTTTTAATATTTAAATGCGTATTTGATGCCTTTAAAAATATTGGGTTTTTTATGAGATTTTCATTCAACAAGCGCAATGCTTGGGTCATGGCGCTGTGTTTGAGTCCTCTAGCGCTCACTGCATGCGGGAGCGGCAATCAGGACGAACAGGCTGGGGTGCCTGAACAAAATAATGCGCAAATTGCCTTTATGGCGGATGTGCATTTCCATGATGTGTACGGTGATTTAGGGGCGTCATCTTTTAAGGGCATTCCAACAGAGCATGGCAATGCGACCATTCGGACTATGTATGCAGAACTGACATCAACCCGTTTATTTAATGAAAACTATTTTGCGTTTCGTGCGGCTTTAGATAGCGCTTTAGCCAAGGGGATTAAGCTGATTGCGTTTCCGGGGGACTTTTCGGATGATGGCCAGCCGATGAATGTGGACGGCTTTAAAAAAGTACTGCAAGAATATGAAAAGAAAGGCATGCGCTTTTTTATTGCGCCTGGCAATCATGACCCGGATGCGCCTTATGACAATGAAACAGCGGGTAAAAGCGATTTTATGGGGCAAAATGGCCAAGCGCAAAAAATTTATGCGCTGCAGAATCAGGCTTGCTTAAATGCAGAAGCGGATACGGCCTGCACCAACGCCATGATGGAACAAGGCTATGAATCTCTGATTAATGTGCTGGGCGATTATGGCTTTAAGCCGAATCAAGCCGATGTCTATTGGGAGACACCCTACAGCACATATAACGAAAAAACCTATAACTATCCTCAAGCGATGGCTGAAGCTACGGTCGAAAAGCGCCAATATGAAATTTGTAAAGAAGGTGAAGGCGGGCAGTATAAGCAAGCCAATTATACGAAGTGTTCGCGTATGCCAGATGTCAGTTATTTGGTAGAACCCGTGCCTGGTGTTTGGCTTCTGTCGATTGATGCCAATGTGTTTATTCCAACTGACAGTTTTGATCCGGACAATCCGAAAAAACAAGGAAGCTATACCGGTGCCGGCAGTGCGGGCTGGAACAAAATGGTGACGCATAAACAGAGCACTATGAAATGGATTCAGAGTGTGGCAGCCCGGGCAAAACTGGAAAATAAAAAATTGGTGGCTTTCTCGCATTATCCAACTATGGAATTTTATGCGAATCAAACGGATACGATTAAACAGACGTTTGGGGAGAAAGCTTTCCAAACAGAGCGCGTGCCAACTGCGGAGACAACAAAATCAGTGGCGGCGACTGGACTGCCGCTGCATGTGGGCGGGCATATGCACTCTAACAGCACCAATGATTATCAGGATGCGGCAGGCAACTATTTAGTTAATATTCAGTCGCCTTCCTTGGCGGTATATGGAGCGGCCTATAAAATTGTAGATTTGAACAATCCATCTAAAGTAGAAGTGAAAACCATCTCTTTAGACGAGGTGCCGCGCTTTGATGAACTGTTTCCGCTGTATCAAAAAGAATATGACTATATTGTATCGACCACGGCAGAGAATGATTCTAAGCGCTGGAATAAAGCTATTCTGTCGACTAAGAATTATCGTGAATTTACACATTTCTATTTTGGCCAGCTATCGCAGCTGCGCTTTATGAATGAATACTGGCCTTGTGATATGCGGGATTTGGCAGAGCAATTGAATTTAGCGCAAATGCTGATTATGAGCCAGTTAAATACGGCAGTAAGCTATGCACAGGTCGATGAAGTGCAAAATATCCTGAAGTTTAAAGTCAGCGCGGGCTGTTTGGCGCAAAGTTCACAGGCGCCGAGCGCATCAGCTGCGCAATTCAGCGCGGATTGGAGCGCAGCAGAAGCGAAAGCCGCACAGTTGGCGCAAAATGCGGGCCTCAGCCTCAGTGATATGGAAAAAGTATCGGCCTATGACTTTTATGGCGATTTTCACCGGACCATTTATGCAGGCGGATTGGCCTTGAATGACATGGGCGCAGTACGTGTGAAGCAGTATAAACTGCTCATGGCCAGCTTCCCGCAGTCGCCAGTTCCGCCTGTGCTGGAGAATGGAAAGGTGCTGGATAGCAACCCATTAAATGTGCCGTTTCAATACAAATTCAAGCAAGTGTTCAGTGTCTTAAAAGGTGTAGGTTCTGGCAAGCCAAGTGACCATTTTATAATTGATTACGCGAGTAAAACACTTACAGAATCTGGCAGCAGCGCATTGACCTTTAATTAGATGTTTGCTCTATTCAAATTGCCTAAACACCCTGCGGGGTGTTTTTATTTTGGGAACATTGCACACTTTTAGGCAAAGTTTATGGTTAGAATGAACATTGTCCTGGGGGAAGTTATGCAGAATTTTCGTTCAAAAATTGATTGGTGGGTCTGGGGTTTTGTCATCTCGATGACCGGGTTGTTGGCGCAATTGCTGGTGAATATGTATGCCAAAGGCACGCTGCAGCAGAATTTAGTATTTGTGACTGTATATGTGCTGGCCATTGCGCTGCTGTGGTGGCCTTTGCTGAGCACCCGGTATCAAATTCAAGACCAGCGTTTATGGGTTAAATCGATGTTTTTGAAATGGGAAATTCCGCTGGATGCAATTACTCAAATCAAAGCCACGGATCATTCAATGCTGGCTCCAGCACTGTCATTTAAACGGCTACGCGTGGATTATGTGCAAGCTGGGCAGGAGAAGTTTATTTTGCTCTCACCGCATAATATGCAAGCTTTTCAAATGGCGCTGCAGCAGCGCCAGCAAGCTTAGAAAATTGCAGTAAAATTATTAGGGCTGGCGGGTATCAAGACTTAGCGCGCCTTCAGAGGCATCAATCTGTAAATGCTGCTGATCTGGATGATTTAAAAAATACACAGCTAAAATCGGCTCAAGCTCGGTGCGCATTTTGCGCGCTAAATGCCGTGCACCGTAACGGATGTCATGGTCTTGGCAAAAATGCGCTTTGGCGCTTTTTGTCAATGAAAGGCTGCGTTTTTGATGCCGCAGGCGCTGATTGAGTTTTTCCAGTTCAATCTCGACCAGCATCGGCAAGGCATCATTTTGCACCGGACGATAGTGCAGGGTGCGGTCAATGCGGTTGATAAATTCTGGATCAAATTTGCGCTGCATGACTTTTTCAATAATGCGCTGTGTCGGCACGCGCTTTAAACAGATGTCCTGCATTTTTTTTGGCAGGACATTCAATTTATCCAAATACAGCTGCGCTACCTGCGCGCCGACATTGCTGGTCATAAAAATCATGCAGTTGCGAAAATCAATGGTTTTGGTTCCTGCGGTCAAGGTCAGCTTGCCGGTATCCAGCACATTCATCAGGCCGCGCAGCACCTCAATGGAAGCTTTTTCCAGCTCATCAAACAGCACAATGCCGGGACGGGTGTGGCTGCCGGCAATGGCGGTTTCATCAAACAGGCTATGGCCTTCTTTCGAGCCGACGTAGCCTGGAGGCGCGCCGGTAATGGCGGCGGCATAATGTTCCTGCGCCAGCGTATTCATATCAATGCGGCAAAAGGCGTCTGAATGGCCATAAATGGCTTCGGCAATTAAACGCACTGTTTCGGTTTTACCCACACCTGTTGGGCCCAGCATTAAGGTAACGGACAGGGGCCGTTCGGGGCTGGAAAAATCCGCTTTGACCACCTGCAGCATTTTTTCAATTTCGTTCAGCGCATCATCCTGTCCAATAATCCGCAGCCTTAAAGCCTGCATGACGGTACCCGGATCAAATAAAAAGCGCGGTTTGCCAATCAAGCGGTCTTTTTCCGATGCGCTGCGGGCTGGCGTGGCGGGCTTCACGGCATGGATGGCTGGATTGGCTGCGGTCATTCAGTTTGACTCCTTGAGTTAAAAAAACGGGCTTCATTAAAATTCGGCTGCAGGCATTGAGCATAGCAAACTTCAGTTTTTTCAATAATAGCTTTTAGCAATCAAGTTATTGCTGGAATCATGGCGAAATGACAGATCCATGCTTGAAAATGCGTCTAAAACCATCACATCATGTAGCATTGCAGGTGCAATATCACCAAAACAGCAGAAGACAGGCCGCCAGTGAACGAAAACGCGCGTGACAATATTGAAAAAATTCTAGCCCATATGACGACTTTGCCCGGCGTATACCGCATGCTCGGCAAAGACGGCGAGCTGCTGTATGTCGGCAAGGCCAAGAATTTAAAAAACCGCGTTTCCAGCTATTTCGTAAAAACCATTGAACACCCGAAAACGCAGGCATTGGTGGCGCGGATCTATGATATTGAAACGTTGGTGGTGCGCTCCGAAACGGAAGCGCTGCTGCTGGAACAGAACCTGATCAAGCTGCACCGTCCGCCGTATAACATCATGCTGCGCGACGACAAGTCCTATGTGTATATTTTTATTTCCGCAGACAAGCCTTATCCGCGCATTGCCAGCGGCCGCGGCAAAGGCAAGCATCAGGCAGGGAAGTTTTTTGGGCCCTATCCGAGCGCTTACAATGCCAGAGATACGCTGGTGGTGCTGCAGAAGCTGTTTAACGTGCGCCAATGCGAGAACAGCTATTTTTCTCAGCGCAAGCGCCCCTGCCTGCAGTATCAGATCAAACGCTGTTCAGCGCCGTGTGTAGGGCTGATTTCACCAGAAGACTATAATGAAGATGTGAAAGACTCGATCCGCTTTCTGCAGGGCGACACCAAAGAGCTGAACCAGCAGCTGATTGCGAAAATGGAAGAGGCGGCGGATGCGCTGGAGTTTGAAAAAGCGGTATTTTACCGTGACCGCATGGCGCTCTTGCGGGATGTGCAGGCACAGCAGGCGATTTATAAGGTCAAAGGCGAAGCCGATATTATTGCCATTGCCTACCATGCGGGTGTGACCTGCGTACAGATTATGCATGTCCGCAATGGCAAAATGCTGGGCGGTAAAAGCTATTTCCCTGACATGCTGGGTGATGATTTGCCTCAGATGCTGTCTGATTTTATCGCGAATTTTTACTTTCAGGTGGCGGATGAGATTCCTGCAGAATTAATTGTCAATGTCGAGCCGGTTAATCGCAAAGAACTGGAAGAGGCCTTGCAGCAGCATTTTGATAAAAAAATTCAGATTAAAAGCAAGGTGCGTGAAACCCGCGCAGAATGGCAGGAGCTGGCGCAGATGAATGTGCAGCATGCCATTAAAGGCAAACTGGCAAATCATTTTGAGCTGAATGAACGCTTTCACCAGCTGGAACAAGTGGCCGGCCGCCCAATTGACAGCATCGAATGTTTTGATATTTCCCATACCATGGGGGAGGCGACCATAGCATCCTGTGTGGTCTTTGATGCAGGCGGCGCGCGCAAGCGGGATTACCGCCAGTTTTCCATCAATGACATTACTGAAGGTGATGACTATGCCGCGATGCGTCAGGCTTTAACCCGCCGCTATAAAAAGCATATGCTGCCCGACCTGCTGCTGATTGACGGCGGTAAAGGCCAGCTGCATATGGCGATGGAAGTCATGCAGGAGCTGGAATTGGAAGCCTTTATGGTGGGCGTTTCCAAAGGTGAGGGGCGGAAGCCCGGGCTGGAAACGCTGCACTTTACGGACGGCACGAAAATACAGCTGCCTGAAGATCATAAGGCGCTGCACTTGATTCAGCAGGTTCGGGATGAAGCGCACCGCTTTGCCATCACCAAGCACCGCGCTAAGCGCGATAAGAAACGCGGTTCATCTGTATTGGAGGTGATTCCGGGCCTAGGGCCCAAACGGCGCCGTGATTTGCTGACGCACTTTGGCGGCATACAAGGCGTGCTGAAGGCCTCCGAAAATGAGCTGAAGCTGGTACCGGGACTGGGCGATGTCATGGCGCGAACCATCTACAAAATTTTGCATGAATAACGCGGGCAGAATAAGCCTTGGCAAAAATGCTCAGTGACCCTTGGGTCATTGAGCATTTACATCAGCGGTAAATGCGCTAAATATATTCTTCATCAAATTCAGGAAGAATAAGCATGTCATTAACGGCGCTGTATCAGCAGATAGAAGATTCTGACTGCATTGATATCCCTGAAGGATGGCTTCAGGGACGCACTATATATGGCGGACTGGTTGCGGCAATGCTGATGCATAAAGCAGTGTCGGCGGTTAATGATGCAACTAAGCGCTTGCTCAGCGTCAGTGTCACTTTTGCAGGGCCAGTGCAATTAGATCAGGTCAAGCTGACGGCAGAAATATTGCGTGAAGGCAAATCGGTAACCACCGTTGAAGTCCGCCTGTGGCAGCAGGGTGCAGTGCAAAGCATTTTGCTGGCCAGTTTTGGCGCACTGCGCGCATCTTCTATTTTGGTGCATCAGGAGCGGCCGGCGCCGGATTATCCGCCTGTTGAATCGCTGAAAATTGCCCAGCATCATCCTTTAGCGCCCGAATGCTTTAAGCAAATGCAAATGGCTTGGGCGGAAGGGCAATATCCATGCACAGGGGCGCCGCGGCCTGATTTTGGCGGCTGGTTCCGTTTTGATCCGAATCTGCATGAAAACCGGGAAATGAATGTGGCGGATTTGATGGCTGCCTTTGATATGTGGCCACCGGGTGTTTTACCGATGTATCAAACCATGGCGCCTGCCAGTTCGCTAACATGGCATTTGACATATGTGCATCCGCTGCAAAATCAGCTGCAGGACTGGTTTAAATATAAAGTATTTACGGACTATGCCGGCGACGGCTATTCAACAGAATATGCGCATTTATGGGATGCTGCAGGCCGTTTAATTGCGATTTCACGGCAGACAGTTACCGTGTTTGCCTAGTGACACTTTGGGCCATTTCGTATAAAGTGATCTGAATTAACGAAGGGTAAATCCTCAAGATATTGTGCATTCACATCGTGCATGAAGGGGAAACATTGGCGGTGTCTATGACTGCAGGTCGAATCCTGAATATTCCAAACATTTTAACTTTAGCGCGTATAGCTTTAATTCCAGTATTTCTTGTGGTGGCCTATTGGCCGCCGGTCATGGGGGTTGAAGGCCATGATGCAGGCATGAGCCGGCACATTCTGCTGACTGGAATTTTTGTGGTAGCCGCTGTGACAGATTGGTTTGACGGCTATCTTGCCCGTACATTGAATCAAACCTCGGCGTTTGGACGTTTTTTAGATCCGGTTGCGGATAAGCTGATGGTCGCTACGGCATTGATTGTGCTGGTGCAATGGCAGCCGAGTATTTCAATGGCTTTTGCAGCCATTGTGATTATTTCACGTGAGATCACCGTATCCGCTTTGCGCGAGTGGATGGCGGAATTGGGTGCACGGACCAGTGTGGCAGTCTCTACCGTGGGTAAATATAAGACCGCTTTTCAAATGATTGCGATATCTGTATTTTTACTGAATTGGCCGCCTTTGGAAATGCTGGCCTATGCGCTGCTGTATACCGCAGTCATTTTAACCTTATGGTCGATGTTTATTTATTTAAAAGCCGCATGGCCTTATTTAAAACAGCCTTAAGCTGAAATGTTTGATGCGGTCAAAAGCTCCTGATTCAGGGGCTTTTTTATTGCTTTATGCTGGAGTTTGGGTTTTGTTTGGAACGGCTTCTGCCTGACTGAAAGCATCCTAATTCGACCTTTATGAAAGGGCTGTGCGGTTTGTTTAAGGCTTGAAAGAGGCCAGTCTTTGCCAGATCGCAGATAAAAAAATTCCCAGATTTTGGGGGAAATCTGGGAAGAAAATCGGGGATACTTATCATTATTATATAAAGATGTTTCCATCTCCTTGAAACTGATTATAGGAAGTCTAAATTCCAAAATCATGTAGGTTCTTGTATTGTAATGCTGCGTTTTATTGAGAAATGTATCGAAGATTTACAGTTCATTACCTTGATACAAATTGCGCCTTCTCTTTAGTCTAAGAGCTCACGGAAAAAAGCATTTTTATAGATTTCTATGGCGATGCGGGACAATGACAGGGGGATTAAGCCCTTAAGCGGCAATCATGTTCTTTTTAAGTGCAGAGCGATGTTTGGGCTATAAAAAAGGAGCCATTCCAGGCTCCTTCATGACAATTGAAACTACGCGCTTCGCTTGTCTTGTGTCTTACGTAAATTTTAAAGCGGCGCTCTAAAATTTACTCAGGCTTTAGCCCTTCAGCTTTTTCCAAAGACTCATCATTGGCAAAAAACTTTTCGCGCTGTTCTTCCAGAAATTTTTTCGCATCAGGTTCAAACACATTCAAACGCTTTTCATTGATCAGCGTGGTTTGATGCTTCAGCCATTCTTGCCAAGCTTCTTTAGACACTGTGTCAAACAATTCTTGGCCTTTTGCGCCCGGAAACGGCGCAAAGTCCAAGCCATCCATGTCTTTTTGATACTTGCGGCAAAATACTTGTCGAGTCATGGTATCAATCCTTTAAGCGTAAAGTTTTTCCAAACGGGCATGAGCGCGTTCAATAGCGGCTGCTACTTGAGCTGGGGCAGTCCCGCCAATGTGATTGCGGGCATTCACAGACGCTTCAAGCGTCAGGGCTTTTTCAAATACATCGGCTTGAATCAGCGCAGAGAACTGCTGCAGCTGTTCAAGGGTTAATTCTGACAAATCCTTAGATTCTTGAACACCCAAAGCAACGGCTTTACCAACAATTTCGTGCGCATCACGGAAAGCGACACCATTTTTAACAAGGTAGTCCGCCAAGTCCGTTGCTGTAGAGAAACCGCGAAGCGCGGCTTCACGCATAATTTCAATATTTGGCACAAGCGCAGGAATCATGTCAGCAAATGCCATCAATGAACCGCGAACGGTATCAATGGCATCAAACAATGGCTCTTTGTCTTCCTGATTGTCTTTGTTGTAAGCCAATGGCTGGCCTTTCATAAGCGTTAGCAGGCTCATCAAGTCGCCATAGACACGGCCGGTTTTACCGCGGATCAATTCTGGAACATCTGGGTTTTTTTTCTGCGGCATGATTGAAGAGCCAGTGCAGAAACGGTCAGGAATGTTCACAAACTTGAATTGCGCAGACGTCCAAAGAATCATTTCTTCTGACATGCGCGACAAATGCATCATGATCAGTGATGCTGCGGCATTGAACTCAATACCGAAGTCACGGTCAGAGACCGCATCCAGTGAGTTTTCGCAAACAGCTTCAAAGCCAAGCAATTGCGCTGTGTATTCACGTTCGATTGGGTAGGTGGTGCCGGCAAGCGCTGCAGAACCTAAAGGCAGGCGGTTTACACGCTTACGGCAGTCAATCAGGCGCTCAGAATCACGCACCAGCATTTCAAACCAAGCCATCAAATGGTGGCCAAATGTCACAGGCTGCGCAGTTTGCAGATGAGTGAAACCGGGCATGATGGTATTGGTGTTTTTTGCGGCTAAGCCCAAAATGCCTTTTTGCAATTTTTCCAGCAATTGCAGAATGGCATCAATTTCATCACGCACATACAAACGGATATCCGTTGCCACTTGGTCGTTGCGGCTGCGGCCTGTGTGCAGTTTTTTACCGGTGATGCCAATACGCTGAGTCAGGCGCGACTCAATGTTCATGTGCACATCTTCCAGATCAACACGCCATTCAAAATTACCCGCTTCGATTTCAGCTTTAATGGTGTTTAAGCCATTAATGATGTCATCGCGTTCCTGTTCGGTTAAAACGCCAACTTTAGCCAGCATGGTTGCATGCGCAATGGAGCCTGCAATATCTTGTTTATAAAAGCGTTGGTCAAATTGAACAGATGCTGTAAATTCAGCAACAAAAGCGTCTGTAGCTTCAGAAAAACGACCGCCCCACATGCCCGAAGTATGGGCTTGTGACGGATTTGAGGAATTAGAAGATGTGGTCATGTCGGCTCAATAAGATAAAAAGCAGTAGAACTGGACAGAGTATAGCAAATTCAGGCTGGGTTGCCGTAGTGCAAGTTGATCAATCTTTTTTAATGCAGTGAGGCTGAGGATGGGGCTTTCTTCCATACCCGAAAAAATAGGGCGCTGGCATTATGTGCTGGAACTGCTGATTGCCGGCAATATTCTCGCCATGGTGCTGGCTTTGGCGCAGGCGCAGTCTTGGCAAAATTTAACTTTCATCAGCTTGATGCAATTTGTTTTATTTATTAACTGGGTGCTGCTGTCGTTTGCAGCGGTTACAGAATATTTTGAACAGCGCCTTTCACCGCTGAGTCTGAAGCTGACTTTGGTTTTAGGGTTTCTGCTGCTGCAGATGATTGTCCTGTGCACGACGGCCGTTTTGAATATTTTAATGCACTTCGGGCAAAGCTTCAGTTTTGCTGGGCTCAGCTGGGGAGCCGTGTTTGATCATACTGGCATGAATCTGAGTTTTGGCATGCTGCTGGGCGCATTTTGTTTCCGCTACCTGTATTTGCGCGAACAATGGAACAAAAAACAGCACAGTGAGCTGAATGCGCGCATTCAAGCCATGCAGGCGCGCATTCATCCGCATTTTTTGTTTAACAGCTTAAACAGCGCCATCAGCCTGATCAGTATTGATCCCGACAAAGCCGAAGAAATGCTGCTGAATTTATCCCGCTTACTGCGCGCCAGTTTTCAGGAATTGAAGCTGGTCAGCCTGCAGGAAGAAATTGAACTGAGCCAGCGCTATTTGGCCATTGAAAAAATTCGGCTGGGTGACCGCCTGCAGGTTGAGTGGAAATTGGTGAATCCGGAAATGTACTCACGTGTACAAATTCCATTACTAACTTTACAACCTTTAGTGGAAAATAGTATTTTTCATGGAGTTGAAAAAATTTTAACAAAGAGTACGATAAGCATATTGGTTGAAATATTGCAAAATCAAGTCAATATAGTCATTACTAACCCATACGCACAGGATAAAATAACATTGCGTCAAGGACATGGTATTGCGGTGGAGAATGTGAAGCAGCGGCTGAAAGCCTATTACGGTTCGTCAGCGACATTTCAAAGCTTTGCAGGGAAGGGGATGTTTACTACTGTAGTGCAATATCGATATAAGTAAAATCAGCACAGTTAACCTATAAAAAAAAGATGGTAACTGAGCAAGGAGGAGAAATGGACATCCTGATTTGTGATGATGAGCCTCTTGCATTAGAGCGGTTGTCACGTTTAGTCACTCAGTTGGGGCACCATGTGGCGGGTAAGGCTGCGCATGGGCAGCAAGCCATTGAGTTGGCTGAAACCCTTGAACCAGATGTCGTGCTGTTGGATATTCAAATGCCTGAAATGGATGGTTTGGCCTGCGCGCATTATTTGCGCCAGCTGGACCCAATGCCGGCCATTATTTTTTGTACCGCCTATGATCATCATGCATTGGATGCATTTAAATCGAACGCAGAAGGATATTTGCTCAAACCGGTGATGCAGCAGGAACTGCAGCAGGTTCTCGATCATTTAATAAAATTAACCCAAGCTCAAGTGAGCTGCATAAAACAAAAAGAAATTATGGAAGAACTCAAAATCAGCCGCCATCAGATTGCGGCAAAAACCTATCGCGGCGTGGAATTGGTGCCTGTTGAAAATGTGTATTATTTTTTAGCAGATCAAAAGTACGTGACCGTACGCCATAAAAACGGCAGTGTCCTGATTGATGAGACGCTGAAAGAGCTTGAAACGGAATTTGGCGACCAATTTATCCGAATTCACCGCAACGCCTTGGTTTCGGTCAATTATTTAGATGGCCTTGAGGTTGTCAGTTCAGGCCAGTACCAAGTACGCTGCCGGGAGCTGGAGGAGCGCTTGGCGGTCAGCCGGCGGCATTTGCCGAATTTGCGCGAGCGGATTCATAAACTATAAAGCGCTGTAAAAAGAATAGACCTTGTCATCTTTGCTGAATTTGCTTGCATTTTAATATGAGCAAGATAAGTTTAGAATCATGTTTATTCTTACAGCTGTTTAAAATTTATGAAAACCCTGAAAATTGCAACTCGTCAAAGCCCTCTTGCACTTTGGCAGGCAGAGCATATTAAAGCCCGTTTGGAAGCATTGCATGCTGAATTAAAGGTTGAGTTGGTCACTTTTGTCACTCAGGGCGATAAAATTTTGGATACGCCTTTGGCAAAAATTGGCGGCAAAGGCTTGTTTGTCAAAGAACTGGAAGCCGCTTTAATGGATGGACGCGCGGACTTAGCCGTGCACTCCATGAAAGATGTGCCGATGGCCCTGCCGCAAGGGCTGAGTCTGGCCGTGATCTGTGAGCGTGAAGATCCGCTGGATGCATTCGTTTCCAATACTTACAGTCATTTTGATGATTTGCCTCAAGGGGCAAAAGTCGGCACTTCCAGCCTGCGCCGTAAATGTCAGATTTTGAAACAGCGTCCAGATTTAGAAATTATTGATTTGCGCGGCAATGTGGGAACACGCTTATCCAAGCTGGATGCCGGCAATTATGATGCCATTATTTTGGCCAGTGCGGGCTTGAAGCGCTTAGGCTTAGCGCAACGTATTCGTCATACACTCTTGCCTGAAGTCAGCCTGCCGGCAGTCGGGCAGGGCGCGTTAGGCCTAGAATGCCGTGAAGATGACCAGCAGGTGCTGGATTTAATTTTGCCGCTCATGCACGCTGACAGCAATGCCTGTGTACGGGCTGAGCGCGCCTTTAATGCGTATTTGGAAGGCGGCTGCCAAGTGCCGATTGCCGGCTATGCGACTTTGAGTAATGGACAAATTCATTTAGAAGGCCGTGTGGGCAGTGTGGATGGGGTAACCTTACTGAAAGCGGTACAGGTCGGCGCGGCAAGCGATGCAGAAGTATTGGGTGTTGCCTTAGCCAAAGACCTCGTGTCGCAAGGGGCGGATGATCTTCTTAAGGCCCTGTATTAATCGCCATGCTGTTTCTGAACACCCGGCCTGCGGAACGGGCTGCCGCATTGACGCAATTCTTAAAAGCGCATCAGGTGGATGTGCTTGATTTGCCGCTGCTGGAATTGGCGCCTATGCCATGGTCAGAAAGCCTAAAGGCTTTATATGCCGGGCTGGCATCTGTTCAGATTATTGTGGCGGTCAGCCCTTCGGCCGTCACATACGGCATGCAAGGGCTAGAGCGGGCTGGATTGACAGCAGACAGTATTTCGCATGTGCAATGGATCGCAGTGGGAGATGCAACTGCTCAGGCTTTAAAGGATTATGGCTTCAGCAGCCATGTGCCGGAAGTGGAAACCTCTGAAGGCATGCTGGATCTGCCGCTGCTGTACAAATTGGCTCCGAACGTGAAAATTGCGTTTTGGCGCGGTGAAGGCGGCCGGCAATTCATGATGAATTCACTGCATGAGAAAGGTATTGAACTGCTGAATTTTGTGCTGTACTGGCGTAAATGCCCCGAACATGCATCGAGAATTCTTACAAAAAACCTTTTACGCCTGCAGCGCCAACAAGGCTATTGTATGCTCGTGACCAGTGAGGCCAGCTGGCGGAATTGGCAAATGCTGATTGCTGAGCATTCGGAAGTGCTTCATTATGCGCATTTTTTAGTGCTGGGCGAGCGCTTATTTCATTTGTTGGAACAAGACCGGCAAGCGCATCAATATCTATTTCATATTTATCAGTTGAATGATTTGCGAAAGGAATCCATTTTGAAACAAATTGCGGCTGTGCAAGGAACTCCATGAAAAAACTGCTGGTTCTCTTCATTGTTTTAATCGTTCTGTGGATAGCAAAAATCAGTTTTGATTTATATCAGCTTAATGCTGGACAGGGGGCATTGCTGCAGCAGCAAAATGCGCTGGAGCAGAGAAATGCCAGCTTGAATGATCAGCTGGCTGCATTGAGCCGTCAGCTCAGCAAAGCCCAGCCAGATGGAGCCTTGTCGCATGCTGACGCCGTTGCGCTGGAGCAGCCGGTCTTGGCAATGCAGCCGACCGTATTCATAGCGCAGCAGCTGGATTTGGTGGAGTTCGCGCTGAAACAGCAACAATATTCATTGGCCCTGGAAAAGCTGAATCAGCTGAACCAGAATGTCAATTCCTACCCGCTTGCGCCGGCTTTGCAGGGCAGCCTGCACCAAGCCATTGAGAAAGACCGGCAAATGGTGATGCAGCTTATTAATACCCATGCTGAACAGCAGAATAAAATGAAAACAGTATTGGATGCGCTTGATCGGGAAATAGGCAAGGAAATTGAAAATCAATATCAGCATGCCGAGCCGAAAATTGAAAAATCATTTTGGCGGCGCTGGATAAATATTGAATCTGTACAGCAGCCGAATGCCGCATTAATGAGCCGCAGTATTATTTTAAAAGAAGTGCAGCTGCGGTTATTGCTGGCGCAGCAGCTGCTGCAAAAAGGGCAATATATTGCATTTCAGCAGGAATTAACTTTGGTGATTCAAATTTTAAAGCAATTGCCGGATACCAAAACGCAATCTTTTATTCAGCGCTTAAATAGCTTGAAGAAAATTCCAGCCAATACTGTGCCGGGTTTAAATACCCGCGCCTTACTGGGATAATCGCGTATGAAGCAAATTTTACTCGCTTATGCCTTTATCAGTTTATTGGCAGTGGCGCTATTCAGTGTGCTGAGTTTCGGTTATGGTCCAGGTTACGTTTATATATACTGGCGCGACTGGCAAATTCAAACCAATATCTGGTTTTTTTTAATTATATTGGCGTTTTTAAGTTTATTGGCACAACTGGGCTGGCTGGGAATTAAACGGTATTTAAGCCGGGAGCAGCGTAAGCGCGAAAATATTTTCAGTTTCAGCAAGCTGCATCCGTATGAACAATTGGCGGTCATTTGGCTGCTGAATGCAGCGCAGGATCAGCGTCAATTTATTCAGCAGGCATTTACAGAATCCGGTTTGCTCAAAGGCATTATTGATGCGCGGCTTTTTTGGATGCGGCAGCAGTTCGCAGAGGCGCTGGCTGCATTAAATGATGCTAATCCGATGGCGTTTGAATTGGCGGAATTGCAGCGGATAGAAATTCATTTGGCGCAGCAGGACGGTGAAAAAGCCTTAACGCATTTGGAATTTTTAAATCAGCATGAGCTTTCGCCTTGGCTGAAGAATGTCAGTACGGCCTATGATCAGCGTCTAATGGCTTTGTGGGGCGCATTTGCGCTGCAGTTTCCGTGGATGTATTTGCGTTCAACCAAATACGGTCATTTGGATGAACTAACCAAGCAAGCATGGCTGGAACAGCTGCTGGCGGCTTTTGATCAGGCGGATGCCGATAGCCTGCAGCTGCTGAAAGAACGCTATGAGGCCTTAAAGGATCAAGTGTACAGCCGTTCATTCAGCATTAAAGCGCTGTGGCTGAAAGTGCTTTCCAGAATGCCGGAAATGAGCGCGCTGCATGAGCTGCTGGCGGTGCATTTACTGTCTGAACAATTTAATCAAGAAGTCTTCTATTTGTGGTTTCAGCAGCAGCTGCTGAAACAGAATCCTGATTATCCGCAAATTGAACAGCGGATCAATGCTTGGGAAAGCCAATACCCAGCACTGCCTGTATTCAGCTTCGCCAAATGGCACGTCTATACGGCCACAGGCCGCGCTGCAGAAGCGGCGCTCTTGCTGAATCAGTATCCAGATGATGTATTAATGAGTTATTTAAGAATTAAGTCTAATCTGCAGGGACAGGAAGATTTGACCCAACAGTTAAATTTAATTTTTGAAAATAATGCAAATTTTGTAGAAATTAAAATATAACAGCAAAATATTATGGAAAATGGAATGATTGAATTAAAAGATTACTCGGTAATTTATGAACAAAAAGTTGCCTGGGGAGATATGGATTTATTTGGTCATGTAAATAATGTGCAATATTACCGTTATATGGAAAGTGCGCGTATTTGTTATTTTGATGAGCTTAATATCTTTCAGCAGGATGTTTTAACTGTCGTGGCTTCGAATCAATGTAAATATTTGAACCCGGTATTTTATCCCGATCAGCTGAAAATAGGTGTCCGTGTTGAAGAGCTCCGAAATAGTGCAATGCGTATGAGCTATTTAATATGGAGTGTGCAGCAGCAGAAAATCGCCGCAACCGGAGAAGCTGTTATTGTTTGTGTTGATAAAGTGAATATGCAGAAAACAGCCATGCCGGAAATCATCCGTCAAAATATTCAGCAAATTGAATTGCGTGCCCAGCATAATATTTAATATTAATCTTTAATAAAAAATAATTTGTTAAAACTGTAGAAATCTTGTTTTAAACCCGCATATATATATTGAATGTTGCTATATATATAAATATGATGGGCTTGTTTAAAAAGCAAAAGAATACAAACTAGTTTTTAAGGAGTTAATATCGTGCCAGACATCAGTAATTTATCCGTTGAAGAGCTTAAAAAACTGCAAGTTGAAGCTGAAGCTTTAATTGCATCTAAAAAAGATCAAGCGGTTGAAGATGCTTATAATCAAATTTTAGCCATTGCTGAAAATGTCGGTTTGAGCATTGAACAAATTTTAGAATTCGGCGCAAGCAAACGTAAGAAAACAACACGCAAATCTGTAGAGCCGCGCTACCGCAGCAAAGCGAATCCGGAAGACACATGGACTGGCCGCGGCAAACAGCCGCGCTGGCTGGTCGCTGAATTGGAAAAAGGCGCTAAATTGGAAAGCTTCTTAATTTAATTCTGCGTCATTGGGCTGTCATAAAGGCAGTCTAAGGTATGTTGAAATTTATAAAACCAAGCGAGACTGCTTGGTTTTTTTATATCTTTGAATTGGCTGTACAGAAAAAGTGTGCATAATGTGTTTTAAAAGAACTAGAGTTTCAGGGAAGAATAATTGACAGACTGGTTGGGGCGGGATGAGCGATAAGCCAAAACAAATGAAATGGCTGATATTCGCGGTCATCATATTTTTTATCTTTGTTATGCTGCAAGTTCCAGCGGCATGGCTGATTTCTAAATTTTATAAAAATAATCAAACGCTGCAGAATGTCAGCGGCAACATTTGGCGCGGGCAGGCAGACTGGAATAAAGGCCGGCTGAAAGGCTCAATCAGCTGGAAAACCCGTCCTTTGGATTTGCTGCTGCTTCGGCTGGGTGCAGACGTGGAAATTCATAGCGGCAATACGCAGCTGCAGAGTGTTGCGGGATATGGCTTTGGTAAAAAGCTCATTATCAAATCGCTGAATGGCCAGATTGCGCCAGAAACATTGAAATCGCTGGCGGACTGGCAATGGCCGAGCAACTCAATTCAGCTCAAGGATATTTCTTTAAACTATAGCAAGCTTCAAGGGTTCAGTCAGGCTGACGGCCAGCTGGAATGGGCGGGCGGTGAGTTGCTGTATACTTTTTCGCAACGCCAAGAACGCATGAATGTCCCGTCTTTAATTGGCCAATTGGCTGATGATCAAGGCAAGCTGCGCATCGATGTGCGTGACCCGCGGGAACAAAAAATGATGAATCTGCAGCTGGATTCAGAATGGATGCTGGATGTGCAGCTGACTCAGCGCCTATTGATGAATATTCCGTCCTATGACGGTAAGGCCGGCTTAGACACCTATGTCATCAGTTCACGTCAGCCGTTGCTGAAAGGCGGTTTCTAATGCAGGACTGGATAGAAAAGCTGAAGCAGTATGATTGGAAAAATACCGGCCGGCTGGCGCCTGCTGTGCTGGCGCTGCTGATCCTGTGCTTATGCTGGAAGCTGGCATCGATGCTCTGGCTGGTGCTGGCGCCGCCGCAGCCCATGCAGATGGAGCGGGTTGAATTGGGTTCGCAGCAGCCTCAAGTGCCGAATATCAGTTCTTTTGCGCTGTTTCAGGAAGCCGGGCGCTCATCCAGCGCGGATGAACAGCTGAAAATGGTTTTACAAGGCGTGGTCGTCGGTTATCCAAGCCAATTCTCTTCTGCTGTGATTAAAGTCAATGAGACTGCAGAGCGGTATCGGGTGGGTGAGGCCGTGGAAGGGTCATCATATACGCTGGCCGAGGTCTATTGGGATAAAGTGTTTTTGCGCAGTGCCAATGGGGCAGTGCGTGAGCTGGCGTTCAAGGGCATTGAAAATGGGCTGAATCAGCCGATTGTTCCGAATAACAGCGCCGCAGCGCAAATGAACACTGATGCGCAGCAAGGCAATTCAGGCAGCAATCAAACCCAAAGCGCTATTGGACAGGCGGTGCAGCGCATGCAGGAAAACCGTGATCAATATCTGCAGGATATGGGTGTCAGCGCCGCTTCCGGCGGCGGGTTTGAGGTGACAGCGCGAACACCGGCGGCGTTAAGAAATAAACTGGGTCTGCAGCCGGGCGACCGTATTGTGTCATTGAATGGGCAAAGTGTAGGCGCAGGCCAAACTGAAGTGCAATTATTAGAACAGGCTCGCCGCGAAGGTCAGGTGAAGCTGGAAATAAAACGGGGTGATCAAGTGATGACCGTACAGCAGGATTTTAAGTGATGTGTCATCACCTAGCAGGTTGGGAAGCATAAGAGTTCATGGCTTTATTAAATAATAATCGTGCTGTATTTGCGGCATATGCTTTAGCGCCCTTGGTGGCTATGGTGAGCACGGCAAGTTATGCGCAGACTTGGAAAATCAATTTGCGGGATGCGGATTTAACTGCATTTATTAATGAAGTGGCGGATATCACGGGCAAGAATTTTGCAGTTGATCCGCGGGTTCGCGGCAATGTCACGGTTATTTCAAATAAGCCGCTGAATAAAAGCGAAGTCTATGATTTGTTTTTGGGGGTGCTGAACGTCAATGGCGTTGTGGCGATTCCGTCAGGCAATACCGTAAAGCTGGTGCCGGACAGCAATGTGAAAAGTTCTGGCATTCCCTATGATGCCCGCCACCGCGCAACAGGTGACCAGATTGTGACCCGGGTGATTTGGCTGGAAAATACCAATGCTAATGATTTGATTCCTGCCTTGCGGCCTTTGATGCCTCAGTTTGCGCACTTATCCGCTGTCGGCGGCACCAATGCATTGATTGTTTCGGATCGAGCCAGCAATATTTACCAGCTGGAAACCATTATCCGCAATTTGGATGGCACGGGGCAAAATGACATTGAGGCCGTGACCCTGCAATCAAGTCAGGCCGAAGAAATGATTGGCTTGCTGGAGTCCATGACCTCCACCGGCGTTTCAAAGGATTTGAAAGGTTCACGCGTCCGCATCATTGCGGACAACCGCACCAACCGAATTATCATTAAAGGCGATATGCAGTCGCGCAAACGTATCCGTCAAACGATTGAAATGCTGGATGTGCCGCCTGCAGACCGCTTAGGCGGACTGAAAGTCTTCCGTTTGAAATATGCCAGCTCTAAAAATTTAGCAGAAATCCTGCAGGGGCTGGTGAGCGGACAGGCTGTTTCATCATCGGCCGGCTCAAATTCATCTGGATCAAGCTCAGGCTCAAGCTCCAATAATTCCATCAGCAGTATGCTGAATAATTCGAATTCAAGTTCCAGCAGCTCATCCTCGGGAACCTCGTCAGGGATTAATCTGAACTCGGGGTCGAGCAATGCAAATGAAAACAGCATCAGCAGCTTCAGCGCCAACGGTGTCAGCATTATTGCAGATACGACGCAAAATTCACTGCTGGTGAAAGCGGACCCGCAGTTGATGCGGGAAATTGAATCAGCCATTTCACAGCTGGATACGCGCCGTGAGCAGGTCTTGATTGAGGCGGCCATTATTGAAGTCGAAGGCAATGATACTGACCAGCTGGGCGTGCAGTGGGCGCTGGGAGATTTGAACAGCGGCATTGGCCTGATTAATTTTGATAATATTGGTTCGAGCCTTAAAAATATTGCAGCCGGTTATCTGACTGGCGGGGCAGCGGGGGCAGGCAGCGCCATCAGTGCGGGTACGTCTCTGGTTTTAGGCGACTATAAAGAAAGCGCTGACGGATCCCGTAAACTGTATGGCGCAATGATTCAGGCGCTGAAAGAAAAAACCAAATCCAATCTGCTGTCCACACCGTCTATTCTGACCATGGATAATGAAGAAGCCTATATTGTTGTCGGCGAGAATGTGCCGTTTGTGACGGGTTCTGTGAGCACATCCGGCGGTACTGCCAATCCCTATACTTCAATCGAGCGTAAAGATGTCGGCATTACCTTAAAAGTGGTGCCGCATATTGGTGAAGGCGGTACCGTTCGATTGGAGGTGGAGCAGGAGGTTTCTGATGTCAAAGCCAATAAAGGCGAAGCATCTGACTTGGTCACCAGCAAGCGCGCCATCAAAACGTCTATTTTAGCTGAACATGGGCAGATTATTGTTCTGGGCGGCTTAATTTCTGATAACACCGCCTATACACGGCAATCTGTTCCCGGTTTAGGCGCTATCCCCGGGCTGGGCCGCTTATTCCGTTCTGACGGCAAGTCAAATACCAAACGCAATCTGCTGATTTTTATCCACCCAACGATTGTGGGGGATACCAAAGATGCGCGAAAACTGTCACAGCAGCGCTACAGTCAGCTGTACAGCTTGCAGCTGGCGCTGGATGATGATGGCAATTTCGCTAAACTGCCGGAAAATATCGAAGATATTTATCAGCAGCGCGTGCCGGTCTCCCGGCTTCCGGTGAATCAGGGTAAAGCGACGTATCAAACGGTGCCGTCCGGCGGCGCACAGCTTCCGGCTGTTCAGACGACGCCAGTGGCGATAGAGCCGGCAGTCAAGCGGCAGGTGATTGCCGTACCGAATGGGACGGGACAGACATCGGCGCCTTAAGATTTTGGGGCTGGGATGCAAGAGTTACGGAACATGCGGTTGATGAATTTAGACAGCAGCATGTATGATGAAGTCAAAATCAGATAGAGAATCATTTCATGACTTGGAAAATACAAGGCATTAGCGGTGAGCTGACAGGGCAGGAAATCAGTATCGACCGCGATATGCTGGTTGGGCGTCATCAGACTGCCGATATTGTCTTGCAGCAGGCAGAAATTTCCCGCAAGCATGCGGCCTTTCATTTAAAAGATCAGGCGCTGTGGGTGCAGGATTTGAACTCGTCGAATGGCACATTTGTCAACGATGTACGGGTGGAAAATGAAGCGCTTTTGAAAGACGGCGATATTGTTCAATTTTCTAGCTTAAAATTTTCCGTCCTGCAGCCCGCACAGGCTGTTGAAATTGATTCTGATCTTCAGATTCCTGCTGCAGCTGCAGAAGAAAATACATCCGCTAACGTGCAGGCTCCTGCATTTGATGCAGCCGTACAGCCATCCGAGGCGGTTGCTGTATCAGAAACTGCTCAGGCAGCGCCGCTTGTGAACAGCCCGGCGCAGCAAATGAATGATCAGGGCATGCCTGCATTGCAAGAGCGTCATGAGGGAGTGCAGCTGAGCCGTGACGGCATGCCGCAAAATGTCGCTGTGCCAAAACCTGCGCCGATTCCAGAAGGTGTTGATATCAGTGCAGTAAAGCCTGAGTCTGCGCCAACGCCAGTGGAACAGCCTGTGACTAGAGTTGAACAGGAAAAAGAACAGCAAAAAAATGCCTCCGTGGGCTTGATGAGCTTGATTGTGATTATTATTTTGGCCATATTGGCTTGGCTATTCTTTAAATAAGCCATGCTTGGACTGCAATCAGGGCATGCAATCGCATGCCTTAATTGTTTGAGCTGTAAATCAATAAAAATGAAGGTGAATATGTTTAATCTGAATTTGGCGGAAAAACAGCTGATTTTATTTGATCTGGATGGAACGCTGGTCGACTCCGCCGCAGATTTATACCGCGCCATGAACATGAGCCTTAATGCGCTGCAGCTGCCGCCAGTCACCGAAGCGCAAGTGCGGGTTTGGGTCGGCAAGGGGACATCCATATTCTGCCGCAGTGTTTTAGAGCATTTGACCGGCGCTGTTGATCCGGCGCAGCATCATCAGCTGCTGGATACATTTTTAAAAATTTACAATGCGGATCCTTGTGTGGACACTGAACTGTTTCAGGGGATCCGCGAGTTCTTGGATTGGGGTAAAGCGCAAGGGAAGACGCTGATTTGCGTGACCAATAAGCCGGAACAGCCGGCGCGCATGATTGTGGATGCACTGGGGATTTCGCATTATTTTGCTGATGTAATCGGCGGTGACCGTTTTGAAGAACGCAAGCCGCATCCGCGCCAGCTGCTGCATTGCGCGGACTATTATCAAACCGAAAAGATTCAGATGCTGATGGTGGGTGATTCATCCAATGATGTAGAAGCGGCCCGCCGTGCGGGTATCGATTGTATTGTGGTCAGCTATGGCTATAATCATGGTGAAGATATTCAAGATTGCCAGCCGCAGCGTGTGGTGGATGATCTTCGTGAATTGCTTGCGTAATTAAGTGCATTGAAGGAATAAACATGAGCAGCAGAATGGTTTTTCGATGGCGAAACTCAGTCCAGCAGCCGAACACCACTGAATAACGCTATATATAGAGAAACCGCATGACCACGCAAAACCAATTCGATCATTTAAAAGCGCAAGGCTATAACCTCATTCCTGTTTACCGTCAGCGTTTGGCGGACACAGAGACTCCACTATCTGTTTTTGCCCGTTTAAAGGCGCATAAGCAGGCCTATTTATTTGAATCTGTGGAAGGCGGTGAAAACTGGGCCCGCTATTCTATTATCGGTTTGGGCGAATCGACGGTTTTTTCCTGCAATGCAGGCGTGCTGACGATTAAGCAGGCGGACGGCTCAGTAGAAACTCAGCCATGCGCTGACCCTTTTCAGTATATCCGTGATTTTCAATCGCAATACCGGGTGCCGACACAGCAGGACTTGCCTGCGCTGCCAAGCTTTACAGGCGGTCTGGTCGGTTATTTCGGCTATGATGCGGTGCGCTATATTGAGCCGCGCTTGAACAATGTTCCGGAAGCGGATCCAGTCGGCTTGCCGGATATTTGGATGATGCTGTCTAAAACAGTCATTGTGTTTGATAATTTAAAAGATACGCTGTTTCTGATTGTGCATGCGGACAGTGCGGATGAAGGCGCCTACAGCAAAGCCCAAGCGCAGTTGGATGAGCTGGAGGAGATTTTGGCTGTTCCTGTCAGTCTGAAAGCGCAAAAGCATTCGGCGCCGCATTTCGAATCGTTAACAGGCCATGACAATTTTATCGCCTCCATTGCGAAAGTGAAAGAATACATTAAAGCTGGCGATGTGATGCAGGTGGTGCCCGGCCACCGCATGGTTTCGGATTTTGATGGCGATCCGCTGCAGGTCTACCGCGCGCTGCGCCATCTCAATCCGTCACCTTATCTATTTTTGGTGCAAGGGCAGACCTTAGAGAATGATGAGCCGTTCCATATCGTCGGATCTTCACCTGAAATCTTATCGCGTCTGGAAAACGGCATTGCGACGGTTCGCCCTTTGGCCGGCACACGCCCGCGCGGTAAAACCAAAGAAGAAGATTTGGCGCTGGAGCAGGATCTGCTGTCGGATGAAAAAGAGATCGCAGAGCATTTGATGCTGATTGATTTGGGCCGCAATGATGTGGGGCGTGTTTCAAAGATCGGTAAAGTTCAAGTGACTGACCGGATGGTTATTGAGCGCTATTCACACGTCATGCATATTGTTTCGAATGTGCAGGGGGAAGTGCGCGATGATATTGACGCTTTAGATGTCTTTAAAGCCACTTTTCCGGCAGGAACGCTTTCCGGCGCGCCCAAAATCCGCGCCATGGAAATTATTGACGAAGTTGAGCCGGTCAAACGCGGTATTTTCGGCGGCGCGGTCGGCTATTTGGGCTGGCATGGTGAAATGGACATGTCAATCGCCATCAGAACCTGCGTTATCCGTAAAAATAAGGTCTATGTGCAGGCTGGCGCAGGCTTGGTTTATGACTCAGATCCTGAATCTGAATGGAATGAAACGCAAATAAAAGCTCGCGCAGTGATCAAAGCGGTTGAATTATCGTCAAACGGATTGATTTTATGAGTTTTTGACAGATTTTTTGCAAAAAACACTTGCAAGGATTCTGAGTTTTGCTAAACTGCACACCGTTCCGATACGAAACGTACGAAACACTAAGAAACGCCGGCATAGCTCAGTTGGTAGAGCAACTGACTTGTAATCAGTAGGTCCACAGTTCGAATCCGTGTGCCGGCACCATCTTAGGATGTTAAGTAAGAAGTAGAAGAATAGCACTGAAGTAAGTGTAAAAATGGTGAGGTTCCCGAGCGGTCAAAGGGGGCGGACTGTAACTCCGCTACGAAAGTTTCGAAGGTTCGAATCCTTCCCTCACCACCAATTTTAAGACTTTAAAAGTGGTTTATACCAACATCGTGCGGGAGTAGCTCAGTTGGTAGAGCGGCAGCCTTCCAAGCTGCATGTCGCGAGTTCGACCCTCGTCTCCCGCTCCATTGAAGTTCTTATATTTGCTCTTATAGCTCAGTGGTAGAGCACTCCCTTGGTAAGGGAGAGGTCTCGAGTTCAAATCTCGATAAGAGCTCCAGATTACAGTTTAGTAGATTATCTACAAAGTTTTAAAAAAGCAGGCTTATTAGTCTGCTTTTCAAGTATTTGGTGTCTGATTTTTTAGGCGATGTGTCGATACCGAGTTGTTTGTAACTGTGTTCGACGTAAACGAGGAAAATAAACATGGCTAAGGCTAAGTTTGAACGTAATAAGCCACACGTTAACGTGGGCACAATCGGTCACGTTGACCATGGTAAAACAACTTTAACAGCTGCAATTGCAACTGTATGCGCGAAGAAATTCGGCGGTGAAGCGAAAGATTACGCTGCAATCGACTCTGCACCAGAAGAAAAAGCGCGCGGTATTACAATTAATACTTCTCACGTAGAATACGATTCTCCAATCCGTCACTACGCTCACGTAGACTGCCCGGGCCACGCC
>NZ_LUAW01000005.1 GCF_001605895.1 Acinetobacter pragensis | reverse complement strand
CTGATGGCGGATTACCATCTGCGTATGAAACCAGTGTAGCGAAGCTGTCATGCAACTTGTCAGGCTGGGAAATATCGAATGAAGCGCTGCAGGCGATGGGAGGTTATGGATATTCCACAGAATCATTGGTTGAGTACTGTGTAAAGCGTACGCGTGGCTGGATGATTGCCGGCGGTTCAATTGAAGTATTAAAAAACCGCATTGCTGAAGATGTATTTGGTCGTCGTTTTAATCAGCGCGCTAAGTAATTAAAGGGTAATATTCACAGGATAAGTGAATATTCAAATGGACTCCGAATTGATTATTTACAAAGGAAGTTAATATGCATGTAGCAACAATAGCTGGTGATGGAAACGGCAATAAAAAATGGAAAATCGCATTTTTCTTTTGCTTCTTGGCATTGGTTGTAGATGGCGCAGATGTAATGATGTTGTCTTTAAGCCTTTCAAAAATTACTGCAGATTTTGGATTAACAAGTGTTCAAGCGGGGATGCTTGGAACAGTAACACTTTTGGGCATGGGAATTGGCGGTATTTTTGGCGGATGGGCAAGTGACCGATTTGGACGGGTTAAAGCTATTTCTGCATCGGTATTGTTCTTTTCGATTCTGACCGGTTTATTGAGTTTTACAACGAGTATTTATGAATTTGCTGCACTGCGTTTTCTATCTGGCCTAGGTCTTGGGACAGTCTATATTGTTTGTGCAGGTTTAATTGCAGAATATGTCCCAACAAAACGCCGATCTATCATTGTGGCTGCTTTACAAACAGGATGGACTTTTGGATATATATTAGCTTCATTTATGGCTGGCGCAATTATTCCTGAACATGGTTGGAGAATGTTGTTTTTATTGAGTAGTTCTGCAATTATTCTTGCTGTCTTGATTTATATTTTTGTACCAGAGTCTGAGTCATGGAAGCAAGAACAAGCTGCTGCTAAATTGAATAATGGACAATCATCGAGGAAGGCTTCAAGTTTTAAACTTGTATTTCAGGATAAAGCTGTACTGAAAATTTTAGGGCTTTGGATGCTTGCAAGTGCTTTATTACATATTGGTTATAATGGTGTTAATCATTGGATGCCTCATTATATTGAGCATGAAATGGGCCTTGATTTTAAATCAATGACTTATTATATGGTTGGCAGTTATACAGCCATGATTTTAGGTAAATTATCAGCAGGTGTTTTAGCAGATAAAATTGGCCGGCGCTTTAGTTTTATATTTGGTTCTGTTGCCACTGCAATTTGTTTATTCCTAATTGTGAACTTTCATACACCTCAGAATATTATGTATTTCCTTGTTGCTTTTGGCTTCTTATATGGTATGCCATTTGGTGTGTACAGTACGTATATGAGTGAAAGTTTTGCTACAAATATTCGTGGGACTGCACTGGGGACTGCACATAATGGTGGTCGAATTGGTTCAGCGATTGCACCACTATTGGTTGGATATGTGGCTTCAGGCGGTTCAATGAGTGCAGGATTCGTTATTTTAGGATTATCATATTTGGTTTGTATAATTCCATTATTTTTCGTTAGAGAAAAAATGTATGATCCTCAAGCAAAAGATCAAACAATCAACAATGATGAAGCACTTAAATATGCTCAGGTACAAACCGAAAGTAAAACTACCTAATTAAACACCTAATTACCAAAAAGACGCCTTATAGGCGTTTTTTTGCTTTTTACATTTTCTCAAATAAATCATAGCATGATGATTTATTTGAAAACACAGCTGGTTTAAAACACCTATTCTAGATCTATAAGATATGTTGAATATAGAGTTAGAAACATGGATTTCAATTTAACCGAAGAACAAAATGCATTTGCCGATTCGGTCCGCAAATTCGCTCAAAAGGAATTGGCTGATGGCGCATTAGAACGGGCGCATTCACATGAGTATCCTTGGGAAATCGCAGCGAAACTTTCAGAGATGGGCCTGCTGGGTATTACCTTGAAAGAAGAAGATGGCGGTATGGGCGGCACGCTCATGGATGCGGTGATTGCCATTCAGGAACTGGCCTTGGTTTGTCCAAAAAGCGCAGATGTTGTTCAAGCTGGGAATTTTGGCGCGATCCGCACCTTTGCAGAATATGCATCTCCTTATTTAAAAGAAAAGTTTTTACCGAATCTGCTGGCCGGTAAAACTTTGCTTGCTTTAGGCATGAGTGAACCGGGAGCTGGTTCCTCTGTGACAGAGCTAAAAACTTCAGCAGTAGAAGATGGTGATCACTACGTTATCAATGGTTCAAAAGTATTCTCAACCCATAGCCCGCATGCTGATACGTTCTTAATTTATGTGCGCTTCGGAGCTGGTTTGGACGGTATCGGTTCCGTAATTGTAGAGCGCGGCACGCCGGGCTTTGATATTGGCCAGCCATCGGCCTTTATGAGCGGTGAAGAATGGTGCCAGCTGTACTTCGAAAACTGCCGCATTCCGAAAGAAAATGTGCTGCTTGGTCCAGGCGGTTTCAAAAAACAAATTTCAGGTTTCAACGTAGAACGTATTGGCAATGCTTCACGTGCATTGGCATTGGGTCGTCATGCATTTAATGTGGCACGCCAGCACTGTTTAGACCGTGAACAGTTTGGCAAAGCGCTGTGCGAATTTCAGGGCTTACAGTGGAAGTTTGCAGAAATGGCGCTGAAATTAGAATCAGCACAATTATTGCTTTACCGCGCTGCRGTGAATGCTGATGGCGGATTACCATCTGCGTATGAAACCAGTGTAGCGAAGCTGTCATGCAACTTGTCAGGTTGGGAAGTATCGAATGAAGCGCTGCAGGCGATGGGAGGTTATGGATATTCCACAGAATCATTGGTTGAGTACTGTGTAAAGCGTACACGTGGCTGGATGATTGCAGGCGGTTCAATTGAAGTATTGAAAAACCGCATTGCTGAAGATGTATTTGGTCGTCGTTTTAATCAACGTGCGAAATAAATAAATAAAAGGATTTAAAGAGATGAATTCAATGTTAAAACAAGAACAGGCTCTGTCAGATGCTTTGCTTAAACCTAAATCAGTGGCCTTAGTCGGTATTTCTGATGATGTAAGTAAAACAGCGGGGCGCCCTTTACATTTCCTACGTAACGCAGGCTATAAGGGCACTGTCTATTGCGTTAATCCTCGTCGTGAGACCGTACAAGGTGAGAAAGCCTATCCTTCATTGAGTGAACTTCCTGAAGTTCCTGAACATGTCTATGTGCTTACAGGTGCAGATTTGGCACTAAAAGCAGTAGAGGAGTGCGGAAAACTAGGCGTTCCTGTAGTGACTTTGATTGCCAGTGGGTTTAGCGAAGCTGGATCTGAAGGTATTGAGCGCGAAAATAAACTGCGTGAACTTAAATCTAAATATCAAACACGTATTTTAGGTCCTTCGAGTTTAGGTTTGGTCAACCTGCATGAAGATCTATTTTTAACTGCCAACGCCGCTTTTGCTGAACCAGGTCTGCTTAAAGGCAATATTTTCTGTGCATCGCATAGTGGCAGTATGATTGGCTCACTGACATCACGTGGTCGTAATCATCACACGGGTTTTTATGGCTTGGTTTCTGTGGGGGGAGAAGTTGATTTAAGTGTCGGTGAAATCTGTTTGGCAACTTTAGATAATCCAGATATTCAGGGTTATATGCTGTTTCTAGAATCCATGCGCCATGCTGATAAACTACGTGAATTCGCTATTAAAGCGGCCGAGTTGAACCGTCCTATTGTGGTATTTAAGTTAGGTCGATCGCAAGTGGCTGCTGACCTTGCAGTTTCGCATACAGGATCAATGGCTGGTGAGGATGCCGTTGCAGAAGCTTTCTTTAAAGATTGTGGCATTGCGCGTGTTGAAACCTTAGATGGTTTTCTGAATGCGATTCCTTTGCTCAGTAAAGTTGCAGCACAACAGGCAAATAAAAAGAAAATAAATGTGGGGGTGCTGACGACTACGGGTGGCGGCGCTGCAATGGTGGTAGACCAACTCGGTATTCGTAATGTTTCTGTTGTTTCTCCAACTGAAGATACCATTGCAAAACTCAATGCCAAAGGTGTTGAAGTCCATGCGGGTGGAATTATTGATTTGACCTTAGCAGGTACAAAGTATGAAGTTATGAAGGCTGCACTAGAAGTCTTAGAAGATGCGCCTGAATTTGATTTGGTTTTGGTAGCTTCCGGTTCATCTGCACGCTATCACCCTGATCTTGCTGTTAAACCGATTGTTGATAGCATTGCAACGTATAAAAAACCTTTAGTCAGCTTCCTTGTACCAGATGCACCTGAAGCCTTAAAGCAATTAAAACAAGCAGGCGTACCCGCATTTCAGTCGCCTGAAGCATGTGCTGATGTCATCAATGCTGCATTTTCAAGATGTCAACCCACGGCAATTCCTGAAATTTCAAAACATGAGTTTGAAAATACAGTCACTCTTGATGAAGATTCAGCTTATAAGCTTTTGCAACCACTAGGCATTCAAAATGCACCGTATCAAGTGCTTACTGTGCACGATACTGTTGACCGTTTAACGATTGAATATCCTGTCGTGGTTAAAGTTTTACATGATCAAATTAGCCATAAAACAGAAGCTGGCGGCGTGATTTTAAATGTAAAAAATGCCAGTGAGCTTTCAACCGCAATTGCACAAATTAAGCAAAATGTAGAAAAATATTCACCTGAATTGACTGTGGAAAAAGTATTAGTACAGTCCATGGTAAAAGGCTTGGGCGAAGTACTCATCGGTTTTAAGCGAGACAAAGATGTTGGACCTATTGTCATGCTAGCAGCAGGCGGTGTTTTGACAGAACTTTACCAAGACAGCGTCATGCGCCTAGCACCAATCACTTTAGAATCTGCTTATGAAATGATTTCTGAAGTTAAGGGACTCAAAGCTTTGGATGGTTTCCGTGGTAAGCCCAAAGGTGACTTAAAAGCAATTGCTGAAACTGTAGTGGCATTTTCACAGCTTGCTTTGTCCAAAGAATATTACATTGAAGAAGCAGAAATGAATCCTCTGATTGTCAATCCGCAAGGTCAGGGCGTAACAGCAGTTGATGCGCTTGTTCATATAGCAAAAGAGGGGTAAACCATGTCAGATACGATTCATTTTGAAACTGAAGGGCCAATCGCAGTGATTGTGATTGATAATCCGCCAGTAAATACGGGCTCTTGGTCTGTTCGTAAGGGATTGCTCGATGCTGTAATGAAGTTTTCGAATGATGCTTCTCTAACCGCTGCAGTGATTATCGGCAAAGACAAAAACTTTATTTCAGGGTCAGATTTAAAGGAATTTGGAAAGCCTATTACGCCTCCAGAATTACCACAAGTGATTGAAGCAATTGAAAAGTGCCCCAAGCCAATCATTGCCGCCATAAGTGGGGCCACACTTGGCGGGGGTTATGAGTTAGCACTGGGATGTGACGCTCGCTTAGCAGCGGGAAATACAATTGTAGGTTTGCCGGAAGTGACTTTAGGCATGCTGCCAGGCGCAGGTGGAACACAGCGCTTACCTCGTTTAATAGGCTTAACCAAAAGTATTCAAGTCATATGCTCTGGAAAACGCTATACAGCCAATGAAGCTTTAAAGTTAGGGATGATCGATGCAATTGCAGAAGGCGATTTACGTCCGTTTGCAGTAAAGTTCGCGAAAACAGCCCTTAAAAATCCATTATCAAGCAAAAATGTAGAAAAAGATCAATCAGTTGAATTTGATACAATTGTAAAAAAAGCATTGAGAGCTGGAAAGCATCGTCCACCAGTTCAAGAGTCAATTCGTTTGATTAAAGCAACTGCTGAAGTTGAGTTCTACGAGAGCTTGGCTGAAGAGCGGCGTGTTTTTCAGCAATTGCGTATAGGTGAAGAGGCATTTGCACGCAGACATTTATTTTTTGCTGAAACAAATGCAAAAAAAGTTATTGATTTAAAATCTGCACAAATTAATCCACTCAAAAATATTGTTGTGGTCGGTGCTGGCACTATGGGAACTGGTATAGCTGTCTCAGCTTTAAAAGCAGGTTTTTATGTCACGGTTTATGATCAATCCAATTCAATTTTAGTACAGTGCAAATCGCGGATTGACACGATTTATGAAGCAGATATAACGTCAGGACGTATTAATACTGAGCAAAGAGATGTTCAGCTTGCCCAGCTTGAGCTTACTGACCATGAATCGGCATTTGAAAATGCTGACTTGGTGATTGAAGCGATTTTTGAAGATTTAGCTATGAAGCAAGATTTAATTCGAAAAATTGAAAGTATTGCATCTGCAAACACCATTATTGCCAGTAATACTTCATACATTGATTTAGATGAAATTGCGGAAGTCAGTCTTCGACCAGAGAACATTGTTGGTATTCACTTCTTCAACCCAGCGCATATCATGCGTTTAGTTGAAGTGATCCATGGAAACAATACCTCTCAAGAAGTCATTTCGACTGCTTTTGCATTTGTACAAAAGCTCGGGAAATTGCCGATTATTTGTAAAAACTCATTTGGATTTATTGGCAACCGTATATATGCGGCTTATCGTTACCAATGCGAATTAATGTTGGAAGAAGGCGCATTGCCTCACCAAATTGATGAGGCCATTGAAAATTATGGCTTTAATATGGGGCCTTTTGCAGTCGGTGATCTATCTGGATTAGATATCGCATGGAATATGCGAAGAGCAAATGCGCACAAGCGTAATTCTGAAGCACGTTATGTTTCAATTCCAGATCAAATATGTGAATCAGGCCGTTTTGGTGTAAAAACTAAGGCAGGCTATTACAGCTATGCTGATGGCAAAAAGCAGATCGATCCTGTAATTACCGATCTCATTATTCAAGCTTCTGAACAGAAAAAAATTGTACGTAAAGAATTCAGTTCGGAACAGATTGTAGATCGCGTTTTACTGACCATGGCCAATGAAGCAGCCTTGCTTCTGGCCGAAGGCGTAACCGCAAGAATGAATGATATCGATTTGGTGATGATCAATGGCTTTGGTTTTCCTAAATGGGAAGGAGGACCTGCATATTGGGCTTCAAAACAAAATTTAGATGAACTCTTTGCAAAACAGAAAAACCTAGCTGAAGTTTCAGGTTTAGGGTTTATTGCAGGGGATATTTCTATATTTCAAAAGCTTGCTAAAACTGCTTAAACCAGTTCTATCTAATAAGACGTTTCCAATCAGCCTGACCAGAGTCAGGCTTTTTATTGCCTGAAAGATATGAGCTTGTGACTTTTAGGAAATTGTATTTTATTTTAATTAAATATAATTATTTTCAAGATCTTAGAAACCATGAAATACGATGACTTCACCAATGAATGATCGAACTGAAATGTCAATGAGTGTGTTAATGACACCTGATATGGCAAATTTTTCAGGCAATGTTCATGGCGGCACAATTCTTAAGTTACTAGATCAAGTTGCCTATGCATGTGCCAGTGGTTATTCAGGCACTTATGTAGTCACCCTATCCGTTGACAAGGTTTTATTTAAAGAACCCATTCAGGTGGGTGAAATGGTGACTTTTTTAGCATCAGTGAATTATGTCGGCAGAAGTTCCATGGAAATTGGTATTCGCGTCGAAGCACAAAATATTCGGCAGAGAACCATCCGTCATACCAACACGTCTTATTTCACAATGATTGCAGTAGATCAACAAGGTAGCCCCACAACCATAAAGCCTCTTCAAATAGAGGATTCTGTCAAAAGATGCAGATATGACGCAGCTTTGATACGTAAAAAAGTACGTCTAAGTTCAGCCTAAATAAATTTTAAAATGTAGAGCAGGGAAATACACATGAAAAACGCATACATTATCGATGCAATTCGTACACCATTTGGTCGTTATGCCGGTGGTTTAGCACCTTTACGTGCTGATGACTTAGGTGCAATACCAATCAAAGCATTGATGGAGCGGAACCCATCTGTAAATTGGGAACAGATTGATGACGTAATCTACGGTTGCGCCAATCAAGCAGGTGAAGACAACCGCAATGTGGGCCGTATGTCAGCACTGCTTGCAGGCTTACCTTATAAAGTACCAGCCACCACAGTCAACCGCCTCTGCGGTTCATCCCTTGATGCGCTTGCTATGGCAGCTCGCGCAATTAAATCAGGTGAAGCAGAGTTAATTATTGCCGGTGGCGTAGAAAGCATGTCTCGTGCACCATTAGTGATAGGAAAACCAGAAGCAGCATATGGCCGCAGCCAAAAGCTTGAAGACACCACTATGGGCTGGCGTTTTATTAATCCTAAGTTGAAAGAGCTGTATGGCGTCGAAACCATGCCGCAGACAGCAGAAAATGTTGCGGAACAGTTCAATATTAATCGTGCCGATCAAGATAAGTTTGCATTGACAAGCCAACAGCGTACGGCAGCGGCGCAGGTGAATGGCTTCTTTAAAAAAGAAATCATTCCGGTAATTATTCCGCAGCGCAAAGGAGATCCAATTGTTGTAGATACAGATGAACATCCCCGTGCATCCACTACGTTTGAAGCTCTCAATAAGTTAAAGCCTGTGGTGAAAGCCGGTGGCACTGTGACTGCAGGTAACGCTTCTGGCATTAATGACGGAGCAGCAGCTTTGCTGATTGCTTCAGATAAATCCGTTGAAAAATTTGGTTTAAAACCACGTGCCAAAATAATTGCTGCAACTGTTGTTGGTGTAGAACCTAGAATAATGGGATTTGGACCATCGCCAGCAATAAAAAAGCTATTAGCTCAAACTGGTTTAAATTTAAAGCAGATGGATGTAATTGAGCTGAATGAGGCTTTTGCCGCTCAAGCACTTGCTGTAACGCGTGATTTAGGACTTCCTGACGATGCTACTCATGTAAACCCGAATGGAGGAGCGATTGCGATTGGCCATCCATTGGGCGCATCTGGTGCGCGTTTGGTCACAACAGGATTGAATCAACTTGAACAAATAGGTGGTAAATATGCGCTGTGTTCAATGTGTATTGGAGTTGGGCAAGGTATTGCTTTGATCATTGAGCGTGTTGAATAGATTTGGTTTTATAACTTATATCTGAAAACAAATAGAAGTGAACTTGAAGAAGATTCACTTCTAAAAGCTAAAAGAAATTGACAACTGCCCGTAAGAAAATTAGTCTATATCAATATTAATGAACTAAATAGTTGGTGTTATTTATTTAACATAATAGTTACGTTATGCGACATTCGTTAGAGCTATTTTAGGTCTTTTTGAATTTCCATTTTTAATGGAACTTTTGCATATTTAACTGAATTTTTAGTTTTGATTTTGAAGGGAATTTTATTAATTTCCATTGTTTTTATTAGTTTCCCATTACTTCTTAATTTATTTATTTCATAAATATAAATTTTGTTTCCTTTTTTAATTACGTTCTTTTCTAGCAGGGCTTCTTTAGTTCTTTTGTATAGAAGATTAGTGTTTGATAAATATATATTTTTATCTATAAGATTTAAGAATAAATGCTTTTTTGAGTAGATTGCGTATATAGCAATTATGCTAATAATTACTAAAAAATCTTGTTTCATTGCGGCCCCAAACAAAAAAAATAGGGGAGAATATTCCCCTAATATGTGTCAATCATCTTGGTCTATAAATATTATTAATCGTCTTTTTTAAGCACATTAGCTCTGTATTTCATTACATCTTCTGTCTTTATGTCTTTTAAGTGCTTTCTAATCAGTGTGTGAATTACATCTGATTCTTTAATTCTGATCTTTGTTTCAAACATCATTTCGAGAGTTGAGTCTTTGATCATTTCTTCTTCTTCATCTCTTAATCTAATTGTTACAGCCATGTCATTCTCCAAAATTTCGACATCATATCTGATTTATATTTTATGATATGTTGCAATATCACAAATCAAATGTTATAAAACTGGTAAATATCATTTGTGATAAATCATAAAAATGAATGTGATCACTTTTATTTCATCTCAAGACTTCACTCAAGCAGCTTTTAATCGGGTAGCTGAGCTTGTTTCTCAGAATGGCCAATGTGCAATTGATAACTTTGTTCCTGCTTTCTCCACAGAGCAGTGTTTGGAGCATTTGGCATTGGTCGCTTCTGAAATGGCTTATGACTATTCGTTAATTGATGCTCATGCAGACGTCTACAAAAAAACAAACGCTGAATTAAAAGAAGAAATTGGGGATTGTTGAAATGTCTAAAAACATCGATCAAAAAACAATCAAAACCTGTAAAAACACGGGAGGAAGCACCCCAGAACTGCAATACCACAGTCCTGAATCTAGTCTCCTGACTGATTTTTCCACCCCCATTTATAACATGCGGGTTACGATTGACTAAAAAACAGTCAAATAGGGTATTTTATGAAAATTCTCACTATTGAGATACCTGAATCTATTGCATCAAAAACAATTTGTTTTCTGCAAGATCATATTGAATTTCTTCTTAAAGAATCTGACTTAGGTGTTTGGGAGTGTCAGAGACTTATTTCATTGGTTCAGGAGGGTGAGATTTCTTATGGCCCGGCTTCAACTTTAAGGATGTATTTGGAGTTTAGGAAAAGACAATTAATTTTTACCTTTGATCATTCTTATCAGGTTAGAAATAGTATTCTTGAATTAGATGGCTTAATTGATTTTTATGACAGCTCACGGATTTCGGCATAACGTATATTATGTTACTTAGGATACTCGGCATCGTGAATAACAATTTCCAAGATTCACGATGTCGAGCTGTGGCAACGAATGCGTTGTGCAGGCCACAGTCTTGGATATGCTATTTAACATAATATACATTATACGAAATGCTATGTATTAAGCATTTGATACTGTTGGTGTTTTTACAATGAAGTCCAAAGCCACCAACTGCGCAACTGGAACTTTACGGCTCACATCAATCCTAAAAAAGGATCTTCTTAAAGCTAAGAAGATCCTTTTATGCATTTACAGTTTGATTAAAATCAATCAGCTAAATTAACCGCTTTCGCACGCGCTGCATGCAGCTTTTTATAACTGTCTATTAAACGCAAATGGCGATCCAAGCCTTCCAATTTTATGCTGGTTTCAGTTAAGCCATAGAATCTGATACTGCCATCCATCGAGCCAATAACAGCGTCCATACGCTCATCCCCAAACATTCGGCGGAAATTCGCCTCATAATCATTTAAATCAAGCTCATCATCCAGCTCAACTTCCAAAACTACATTCAGGCATTGATAGAATAATCCGCGCTCAACAGTATTTGTGTTGTACTGCAAATATTGCTCAACCAATTCCTTGGCTTCCTCAAACTCTTGTAAAGCAATGTAAATTAAGAGCTTTAACTCAAGAATTGTGAGTTTCCCCCAAGCAGTATTGTCATCAAATTCAATACCAATAAGCGTCACAATATCGGTATAGTCATCCGCTTCAACATCTTCAAGACGCTCAACCAGCGCTTCCAGCTGTTCATCATCTAACTTATGGATATTTAAGATATCTTCACGGAAAATCAGCGCTTTGTTGGTGTTGTCTAAAATTAAATCTTCGACTAAATAAATTTCAGAATAATCTGGCACTAAAATACGGCATGCTGTTGCGCCTAAATGCTTGTAAACCGCCATATAAGCTTCTTTGCCCATATCTTTAAGAATATCAAACATCGTTTTGGCTTCATCAGCATTGGCATTTTCGCCTTGGCTCGTGAAATCCCATTCTACAAAGTCATAATCAGCTTGAGCACTGAAGAATTTCCATGAAACCAAACCGCTTGAATCAATGAAATGTTCAACAAAATTATTAGGTTCAGTTACTGCATTGCTGCTGAATGTTGGCTTGGGAAGATCATTCAAACCTTCAAAACTGCGGCCTTGCAGCAATTCTGTAAGGCTTCGTTCCAATGCAACTTCTAACTTAGGATGAGCGCCAAATGAAGCAAATACTCCGCCAGTACGCGGATTCATCAGCGTTACGCACATCACTGGATATTGCCCGCCAAGTGATGCATCTTTAACCAGCACAGGAAAGCCCTGCTCTTCGAGTCCTTTAATACCTTGGACAATGCTTGGATATTTAGCCAAGACCTCTTCCGGCACATCAGGAAGAGCCAGTTCCCCTTCTAAAATTTCACGTTTTACGGCGCGCTCAAAAATTTCAGATAAACATTGTACTTGCGCCTCAGCCAATGTATTTCCAGCGCTCATACCGTTGCTTAAGTATAAGTTTTCAATTATATTCGATGGAAAATATACAGTTTCACCATCAGACTGGCGGACAAAAGGCAGTGAGCAAATACCGCGTTGGGTATTGCCGGAGTTCGTATCAAATAAGTGTGTGCCTAACAGTTCATTTTCAGGGTCATAAATTTCACGGGTATATTCATCTAAAATTTCGGCCGGCAACTCGCCCTTCGGACCAGGCTGGAACCATTTTTCATCTGGATAATGCACAAATTCAGCATTGGCAATTTCTTCACCCCAGAATTGGTCATTATAGAAAAAGTTACAGTTTAAGCGTTCAATAAATTCGCCTAAGGCGGACGCTAAAGCGCTTTCCTTAGTCGAGCCCTTACCGTTGGTAAAGCACATCGGAGACTGCGCATCACGAATATGCAGCGACCAAACGTTCGGCACAATATTACGCCATGAAGCGATCTCAATTTTCATGCCTAAGCCTGCCAAAATGCTGGACATGTTGGCAATCGTTTCTTCTAAAGGCAGATCTTTACCGGCAATGAAGGTGCTGCTTTCCGATGCTAAATTTGGCATCAGTAAAGCTTGCGCATCGGCATCAATGCTTTCTACTTCTTCAATGATAAATTCGGGGCCAGTTTGAATCACTTTTTTTACGGTACAGCGGTCAATCGAACGTAAGATACCTTGACGGTCTTTTTCTGAAATGTCAGACGGCAATTCCACCTGAATTTTAAAAATCTGCTTGTAGCGGTTTTCCGGATCGACAATATTGTTTTGTGATAACCGGATATTATCCGTCGGAATATTGCGCGCTTGGCAATACACTTTCACAAAGTAGGCTGCGCAAAGTGCGGATGATGCTAAGAAATAGTCGAATGGACCTGGTGCAGAGCCATCACCTTTATAACGGATCGGCTGATCAGCGATTACCGCGAAGTCATCAAACTTCGCTTCTTGCCGAAGATTGTCTAAATAATTGACTTTGATTTCCATGCAGGCACCTAAAATATTTTTATGCGTTTGCAGACACCGCATAAAATTTGAAATATGAATCAATCAGCTGAATCACGGAGCAAAAATTGACTTAAAACAAAAAAATGGCAAAGGCTCTAAATAATTGCTGAAAATTTCACATTAATCAGCTTAGCGCCTTTAAAGATGAACAGCATTATAAAGGGATTTGACAGAATTGATAACTTTTGTCGTGTTTTCTGGCTATTTAATAAATACGCGTAATAGGCATGCACGGAACCTGCACTCAAAATAAAAGCCAAACGGTTTATTGGTTTGGCTTCTAACACTGAATTATAATGCAGACTTGGCTAGATACCGCGCTGTATTGCAAAGCTGCTTAGTCTTTCTTTAAATTCAATTCATATAAATGCGCAAATGCCGATAAAAATCTTAAAAAATCATCAGCCGTATTAACTTGAACTTGATTGCCATTCCGATGTATCAAATGTTCTGATTCAAAATAAGCCAGAACTTGAGTCACTTGCGAAGGCAACTCTTCAGCATCCCATTTTAGGAAAAATTGATTCTTCACATCAGGATATGTTTGTGCAATTTGCGCCAATACCTCATCGGTTGAAATAAAGTCACCATTAGGCGCCTGCTCTTTTAACACATGCGCAGTAAGCGCCGCTAAAACAAAGGTATGCAGAATGTTGTTGCTGAAGTATTTCAGCAAGGCATCTTGCTTATCGCATACTTTTATCCAGCGTTCATTGTCATGCTCAACAAATTCAATTTGCTTTAATTGAACAGCATACTGAATAATTTCATGATTGGACAATTCTGTAATTTTCATCCGATCATCATAAGGATTATGTTTTAAGTAAGTGCGGAATTGCTCCAAACGAAGCAATACATCTCGTTCCGCTAAAGAATGCATCGGCGCATTGAGCAATACTAATGAAATCAGACTGACGGGGTTAATGACCACAGCTTTATTGATATTTTCCAAAATATCTGCGGCGGCCGCATTCACGGCGCTTTTTACAGTGTCCGGTAAATCTTCTTCCAGCGCCACATGTTCTGGCGCGTGATTCTGCTGCAGCAAATCATCTAAATACACAGGCTCACCAAAATTCACATGTACTTTGCCAAATACTTTTTCAATTTTCTGTATAGATTTTAGCAAGCCAAATAAAGATTCTGCCTGTTTTTTCTGACCACCCAATTCTTTAATATAAGTTGAGCCTTCCAGTAATTTTTCATATCCAAAATACGTTGGAATAAACACAATCGGCTTACTGTTGCCGCGCAAATGGCTTTGAATGGTCATTGCCAGCATGCCTTTTTTGGCCGGCAGCAATAGGCCTGTACGTGATCTGCCGCCTTCAATAAAGTATTCTAATGGCGTGTTTCGGCTTAACAGGCTATGGACATATTCTTTAAACACTGCTGTATACAGTGCATTGCCGCTGAAGCTTCTGCGGATAAAATAAGCGCCTGCCCCGCGCATAATCTGCCCGACGACCGGCATATTCAAATTAATGCCGGCAGCAATATGAGGCACCATTAAGCCGCGCTTATGAATGACAAATGACAGCAGCAGATAGTCAATATGGCTGCGGTGACACGGCGTATAGACCAGCTCATAATCTTTAGACAGTTCACGCACCATATCAAAATTATGCACTTCAATACCATCGTACAGCTGAGTCCAAAGCTTGGTCAGTGCAATGTCAGCAAAACGGATCGTGGAATAGGAATAATCTGAAACAATTTCATCTAAATATTTTTTAGCCAGGCTTTCTGCTTGGCTTACGCTTATTTTTTTATGGATGCTTTCAGTCAGAATCGCTTCTTTGACTGCATCAGTCATCATCAGCTTATTGATAACATTGCGGCGGTCTGACAAATCTGGACCTAAAATCGCCTCTTTATATTGATTAAACAGCGTATTTAATTCAGTCACAACATAATGCGCAGGTGAAAAGTTTGGACTGAGTTCCAAGGCTTTCTGAATTAAACCGCGCAGTGAGACTGGCGCATGAAATTCAATATAGTTTTCCCGGCCATACAGGGTGATATTTAAAGCCTGCTTAATGCCTGTAGGCTTGGTCCATGCATCCGCCATGAGCGCTTTATACCAGCTGTCTTCATTTTCAGGTGCCCGCCCCCACAAAACCGTTACAGGTACAAGCAGTACATCATTTTCAGGATTTTTCAGCAGGTATTCAACTAAACGGATTAATTTATCCGGATAAAAAGCAGAAGCATTTTTCTTTGCAGCTTCCAGAGTTAAAAATGAATCATCTTCTTGATACTCGCCTAAGCTTAACGGAGCGAAAGCAGACGCTAATTGACGCTTTTCCGTTTCATTATCAATGAGCACTTTATTTGAAGTTGAATCATCCTGAATGACATAGCAAACCGGAAACTGCTCAGGATTATCAATATTAATTTTATTTTCTAAAACTTGTGTATCGCCCAGAACTTGCGGACTAACAATTTTATCTAAAATTTTCTTTGTAAAGGTTCTATAAAAATTTTGATAAGCATTCGTTGCCATGAGGTATCCAGCAGTTCTTCTATAAGATGTATTCTGGAAGAAATAATACATCTAGTTGCCGTAAAATTGGAGATAAATTATTTATCTCAATTGTTTTTTCAGCATATTGTGCATAAATGAATTGCTGGCTTTTCTTGCTGTGCAATAATGATTTATTCAAATCCCCCTAAGATAATAATGAATATTATTTTATATCAAACACTTAAACCCAGATTAACCAATAAAAACCTGAAATGATCATTATCCATAAGAGTTGAAGTGCTAGGTGACACGTTTTGCATAGGAATGCCCTTCAATATCCGTTATTTTGAATAAATTCAGAACACTGCAATATATAAAGTAAAGTCCATCAATAACTAATATTATGCAGTTAAACCCAAATAACCATAATTGCGGCTATTACAACAAAACACAGCCCCCAGTGATCCGTCCGCGCCAGTTTTTCTTTAAAGAAATACGCTGAAATCAGCAAACTGAATAAGACCTCGATTTGCCCTAAAGTTTTTACAATTGCCACGGATTGCATGCTCATGGCTGTGAACCAGCCGAGTGATGCCATGAAGCTGCAGACACTGACTTTAAAAGTAAGTCCAATGCGCTGCCCCATCGCTTTTAATGTTTTCCGGCTAAACAGCAGCAAATACACAAGCATGCTTATGCATTGAAAGCCAATCACGCACAGCAGCACCCATGATGCCCGATGCAGGAACGGCAGATCAGCAAGTTCAAGACTCGCCTCACGTACCAATAAAGAAGTTATGGCAAAGCTTAGGCCGCTTCCTAAGCCAATCAGCAAGGTGCGCATAGACAGCTGCTGCAGCTGACTGCCTTTGCTTAATAGAAATACCGCGAATCCGCCTATGGCAACCCCTACCCAGCCAAAGAAAGTTAAATGTTCCTGCAGAAACATCACGCCCACCAAAGCTGCCAATATCGCTTCGCTTTTTGCAAGCCCGACACCTACGGCGTAGTTCTTCTGTTTAAACAGCAGCACCATCAAAATAGTGGCCAAAATTTGGCTGCATCCCGCAATAAAAATATAGATCCAATACTTCACTGTAAAATTGGCATGCAGCTGAAGCGGATGAGCATGATACAGCCAAAGAATATAGGCCGCCGCAAAAGGGAAACCAAACAGAAAACGCGCCAGCGTTACACCGTAAACATCAACTGTTGAACTTAGTTGCTTTTGAAAGGCATTGCGCCATGACTGCATAAATGCAGCCATCAAAGTAAATACTATCCAGCTGGAAAACATGTATCGCCTAAATTGCGGAAGATTGAAGCAAGAGCAGATAATTTACTCTCTTTCCGCTGTCATTACGACAAAAACGCCCTTGTTAACCCATTGAACTTTGTTATGTTTCCATGAATGTTTTGTTATACATGCTGCTTGTATCGACATCCTATTCAGCTTCAATCTATAAACACTATTCCAAATAAAAGGCCCAATCTGTTTAGACTGGGCTTTGTCATCAAATGTTGAATAGATGACTGTGAAGGAAGCGCGGCAATCAGCTATCTAGCAGTATGTTTCCATATTGCTCACGCAAATCTTTTTTCAGCATTTTTCCTGTGCCGCTTAAAGGAATACTGTCTACAAAAATCACCTTATCTGGAATTTGCCATTTTGCCACTTTATCTGCGTAGTAATTTAAAATTTCAGTTTCGGATAAATCAATCTCTGGCTTTTTAATGGCAATTAACACCGGGCGTTCATCCCATTTCGGATGAACTGCGGCAATCACAGCCGCCATGGCAATTTTAGGATGCCCCATAGCCAGATTTTCCAGTTCGACTGAAGAAATCCATTCTCCTCCAGACTTAATTAAATCTTTTGAACGGTCGCTGATTTTCAAAAAGCCATCTTCATTTAAAGTTGCAATATCACCGGTATCAAACCAGCCGTCTGCGGTTAAGGCAGAGTCAGCTTTTCTAAAGTAATTGCTGATAATCCAGTGCCCTTTAATTTGAAGGTTTCCAGAAGTCTGCCCATCGCGTTCAATTTCATGCATGCCTTTTTCTTCATCCGTAATCCGTAAATCCACACCAAATGGAGGGCGGCCTTGTGAAAGGCGGATTTGCAGTTTTTCATCGTCACTTAACTGCTGATGCTTGGCTTTAAACTGGCAAGATGTTCCCAATGGACTGGTTTCAGTCATGCCCCAAGCATGAATAGTTTCACAGTCAAATTGCTGCTGAAAAACCTTCATCATTGCAGGCGGACAGGCTGAACCGCCGACCACATTGCGTTTTAAGCTTTCGAGTTTTGTTCCCGACTGCAGCGCGGCATTAATCAAGCCTTGCCAAATCGTTGGAACGCCTAGCGCTACAGAGACTTTATAGCTGTCAATCATATTGGCTAAGCTTGCACCATCAAGGCCCGGCCCCGGCAAAACTAAAGTACAGCCGACCATCGCTGCCGCATACGGCGTACCCCATGCATTGACATGAAACATCGGCACGACCGGCATCATAATATCCCGGGCAGAAATATTCAGTGAGTCTGGCATGCAAATGCCATAGCTGTGCAAAACTGTAGAGCGGTGGCTGTAAAGCACACCTTTCGGGTTGCCTGTTGTGCCTGAGGTATAGCATAAAGAGCTGGCGGTCAGCTCATCAAATTCCGGCCATTCATATTGCGCTGGCTGCTGTGCAATTAAATCATCATAAAATTGAACATCTGGCACCTGTTCTGTAACAGCTGCATCGGGCGCATCTAAGCAAATATAATGCTCTACGCTTTTCAGCATGGGCTTCACAGCTTTGATCAGCGGCAAAAAGGTTTTATCAAATAAAATAACTTTGTCTTGCGCGTCATTGATGATAAAAACCAGCTGTTCAGGAAATAAGCGCGGATTAATAGTGTGGCAGACCATGCCGCTGCCTGAAATTGCATACCAAGCCTCTAAATGGCGGTGATTATTCCATGCAATAGTCGCAATCCGGTCACTTAACCCAGCTCCCAATGCATTTAAGACATTGGCAAAGCGTTTAGAATTGTCCCGTATATTTCCCCAAGTTGTTTCAGTAATGCTTAAATCGGTATTTTTAGAAATTACCAAGGTATCTGAATGATAGCGCCCTGCATGTTCAATCATGCTACTGATCAATAAAGGTTGAAACATCATATTGCCAAGCATCCTGTACTCCTTATGCTTTTTATCCATTTTTATGCCGAACCGGCTATTCACATTGTGATCTTTAAATTGCTTTGCTTTTTGGTGATGTATAAATGCTGCATACATCAAATCTATTCAATTGTTTTAACCTAGAAATAAAGCTTTGACTACTCTTTTCTTTGAACTTAGCTGCATGCATTTCATGAGGGCAAAAAAAATCGCCTGATCTTGTTCGAGGCGATTTTTTTCAGCTTAATTATGTGTTTATCCCATATTTATTTTATCGGCATTAATGGCAATGATAACACCGAGGCAAAAAAGCCCTGCATAAATGGAAAACCAGATAATCATATTTTTAAACGCTTTATCAGAAAGACCGCTGTCTGCATATTGGGGCGCTTTGCGGACGGGCTCTTCATGTTTTACAGTCTCTTTCATCGTAACCGCCTATTTGATCTTTTTTCATCTAGATACATTATGAAAAAGATATAGACCGTTGTGTAGACACAAAAACTGCATAAAAAAATATAACAGATAAAGTAAAATCAACAAAAACTGTTATAAATATTTTGATTTATATCATGCTTTTCATCAATATATAAATACAGATGAATATCAAATTACTCGGCGTGAATGCTATGTATAAATCTGAATTACTGGCGCAGAATTTGCGTCAAATGATTGAAAATGAGGTTTGGAAGCCGCATGAAAAGCTGCCTTCTTTACGTGAACAAACCCAATTATCCGGATTAAGCCTGATTACAGTGCTGAATGCCTATCAAACCTTAGAAGCACAGGGTTTAGTGTATGCAAAGAATAAATCTGGTTTTTATGTGGCCGAACGAAGCCGCCAAAAACCATCTTACAATGCGGAAGTCAGTTTAAAGAAAGCTGTTCAAATTAACTCGGCTGTATTTCATTATTTAAAGTCAATTCAAGCTGAAGATATCCTGCCTTTCGGTTCTGCATTTCCCAATCCTGAACTGCTTTATAATCAAAAATTCATGCAGCTGCTGGCACAGCACGCCAAGCGTAAAAATAGCTATTTAAACAGTGACAGCATGCCGCCTGGCAACTTGGCGCTGCGTAAAATTATTGCAAACCGCTATATCCTGCAAGGAATGCCATGCACATATGATGACATTGTCATTACATCAGGCGCATTGGAGGCGCTTAATTTATCTTTGCAGGCGCTGACACACCCAGGCGACTATATTATTTTGCAGCAAAGCGTCTTTTACGGCGCATGGCAGGCGGCTGAACGCCTCGGCTTACAAGTGATTACAATACCGGATCATCCTCAGCATGGTTTTGATTTGAGTGCTTTTGAACAGGCGCTGAAGCAATACCCGATTAAAGTTTGCTGGCTGATGCTGAACTGTCAGAACCCAATGGGTTTTACGGTAAATGACCACATTAAAGAGCGTATAGCCGATTTGCTGCATGAATACCAAGTGTATTTAATTGAAGATGATGTTTATGCGGAATTGCACTTCGATCAGCATAAACCCTTGCCCATGACCTATTTTGATCGGCATCAGCGGGTCCTGCATTGCTCTTCATTTTCTAAAACATTAGGTATGGGAACCCGCATAGGCTGGGTGCATGCGGGTCAATTTTCAGATGCAATACAGCATCTGCAGCTCATGAGCACATTATCCGCCAGCCCTTTAATTCAAAATGCCTTGGTCGATTACCTTTCCCATCACCATTATGAAAAACATTTGCGCCATTTGCGCAGGCAACTGGAAAAGTTAAAGAAAAAATATTGTCAGTTTTTAAAACAGAATTTGCCTGCAATGTGTGAATTTGATTATCACCCCAGCGGCTATTTTCTTTGGATTCGTCTGCCGGAACAGTGCGACAGTTTTAAAATTTATGAAGAACTGCTGAGCTTCAAGATTGGCATAGCGCCAAGCCTGTTATTCAGGCCAGAACATGGCACACAGAACTTTCTGCGCCTAAACTGCTCCTATCCATGGAATGATGCTATCGAGCATGCAATGGATCAGTTATGCTGCTGTATTGAAAACAGCATTCAATCAATGCCGAAACCGTCAAGCCCATCCGGCTGAAATATATAAGCCCAAAGAAAACTTCAGGCTTTTATATAGGAGCTAAAATATAAGGTTATGAAAGATGATGTTTAGAAATTATATATGGCAACCGCATTGATACGGTTATCTTCGCCTGTGGTGCTGCCGTTTGGCGCAGCGCCAAATGCTTCGCGTTCACCATAAACATATTCAAGACCTAAGCTGATCGGCTTGATCGGGCTATAAAAGACATTGCCCCAAGCTTGCCATAAGTCTTTATTGGCCTTGGTTTTATCGGCCAGCGCATTGATATAGCCGTCATTCTGGTCTGCTTTCATATAGCCATAGCCAAGCGTTCCCCGCCATTGCGGGCTAAACTGCTGTGTAATGCCTACAGTAATAGAGTCAAATTCATTGGTCTCAATGATGTCTTTATTGGCATTGGTGATAAAACCTTGGTTAGTCCATGAAACGAAACTGCTGTCACCCTTTACATGATAATAATCGGCTTTAAGCATCGTCTTATCTGTTAAATCCAGTTTGGCTCCAAGTCCGACACCCCAAGCGGTTTCTGTATCAGCATCCGTTTTTTTCTCTGTTCCCATGGCGCGTGCGCTCACCGCTAAGCTGTCTGTGAATTTATGATTTAAACGGGCTGTCAAAGCCGGCAGGCGCATATTGGAACTGTCATCTTTAGAATCTTCCGCGGCAAATACCAGATTTGTTGCTGAATTAAATTTATGGGTATAGCGTACTTGCGGTGTACGTTTTACTGCGCCGCCAACATAACCCAATGCATCAATGGTTTCAGGCATATAGTCCGGCACTGCAAAGTTAGACCAGGTTTGGCCAACCAGCCAATCGCCAAAAGTTAAATAGGCATGACGGATGCGCAAACTGTCATTGGCGCCTAAAAAGTCTACTTCAATTTTACCGGCGACATCTCCCAGCTGTGTCGCTGTTTTAAAATCAAGTCCTAAGCGTGTCGCTGCCAGCGTTGCTTTTAAACGGTCAGAGCTTTCTGCATTGCCGTCTAAAGGTACAGTACTAATCTGATTGTATAATCGAGATAAACTTCCGCCTTCAGCTTGATAGGATGCATCGGCACGGACATTGCCATATAAGCTGAACTCAGCCCCTGCTTTGGTTTTTAAACCTAGTCCCTCTGTTTTAAACGCTGGTGCAGCAGCCTTAGGCTCTGACTTTAATTTTGCTTCTGCCAAGCCATCGGCCAAGGTATTTTGCTGCTGAACGTATTGCTGCATCATCGCTTTTAAAGCTTTTACTTCACCGCGCAGCTGTTCAACTTCTGCATCCGTTGCAGATGCTGCATGCCCCCATGCCGGAAGCGCCATAGCGCAAGCCAGTACCAGCGGTTTGATCATAAATTTTAATGATTGAGTATTCATCCTGACCTCATTTCGGGCAACAGCCCATCCTTTTTTAACGAAATTTTGACAAAGTTTTCCTCTAGCCCTTATGCATGGCATAAGGGCTTTGAAGATTTTTTATTCAGTGTTTAAAGTGATTCATTTGCGGCGTTTTTGATCGCCATGCTTTTTGCTTGCGGCAGGTGCTGCGCTTTTGAGCCTTCAACCGAAGCTTTCAGATTTACTAGAAAGACTGCGACTGCTGCTATTGCGCCAGGAATGGCGATGGCTAGAAAATTCATTTGATGCGGCAATTCAAGCGTCAGCAATGCCCCTGTTAATACCGGACCAACAATAGCGCCAATACGGCCAATGCCAGATGCCCAGCCCATGCCTGTAGAACGGACAGCTGCAGGGTAAAATTGTGCAACAAACGTATAGAGCAGAATTTGTGAACCGATTGTGGCGGCTCCGGCAATGGCAATCAGGGTGTATAGCACCGCTTGCGGGCTATTGAAACCAAGTAAAACCAGTGCAAGCGCGCCAACTGTAAACATAATGCTTAGAACTGGCTTTAAATGAAACTTATCCGCCAATACACCGCCGCCAATTGCACCGACCATGCCGCCAATATTTAAAGCAAATAGGAACAGCATGCTGGCGCCCAGTGAATATCCAGCCTGAATCATAAGTTTTGGCAGCCAGCTGCCCAGCGCATACACCATCAGTAAGCACATAAAGAAGGCTAGCCAGAACATCATCGTACTGAAAGTACGGCCTTGCTGAAATAACGCTTTCAATGGCGCTTCATCACCAGCTGTAGGCTCGTTCAGTTTGAATTCAGCCTGAGCGGAAACTTTCAGTTCAGGCGCAATTTTTTGAACAATTGTTCTGACTTGTTCTGTTTCGCCTTTTTTAGTGAGAAACATCAAAGATTCGGGTAAAAATTTCCAAATGAGCGGTAATGCAATAAATGGAATGCCCGCTAAAAAGAACATGATTTTCCAGCCATGATCGGCCACTAGCCATGCGCCCAATAATGCTGAGGTCATGCCGCCAATGGCGTAACCGCTAAACATCAGCGCAACCAATGTGCTGCGGCTGCGTTTCGGTGAATATTCCGTCATCAGCGCTACGACATTCGGCATGACTCCGCCAATCCCTAAGCCGGCTAAAAACCGTAAAATGCCAAATTCAACAGGTGTAGATGCAAATGCACCGCAAAATGTAAAGCCGCTGAAAATAGCCACACAAATCATAATGGTCTTTTTACGGCCCAATTTATCAGACAAAGTTCCGAAAGACATTGCGCCAAACATCATACCGAAAAGCGCTGTACTGGCAAGCAGCCCTGCTTGAACTGCAGAAAGCGCCCATTCTTGCATTAACAATGGCAATGCAACGCCGTAAATGACGAGGTCATAGCCATCAAAAATAATAATCAGCAGACACCAAATCAGTACGCCCCAATGAAATGGAGTAAATTTAGCTTCATCTACGATGTTGTTAATATTGATCTGTTCTGTACTCATGATAAGCCTCCTGCTTGTCAATAATTCCAATTGGAGGAACAATGAAGCAAAGGATTTTTATTGTCCAAAACCGATTAACTCTAAATTTATACCTTTTTAGTCGTTTCGTTAAAATATATTTTACAAACAATAACTTAAATTTGTTTTTATAAATTTTAAATGCACAACAAAAAGTGGAAATTAGGTTTATTTTACGATTACTGCATATAAAAAGTGGATTTAAGCCGGCTGTGCTTAAATCCACTATAATTATATTATTCACATAATAAATAATACTTTATTTTTACTCTGCAGCCCTTAAATTCAACTGTACTGCTTATTTAAATCACCGCTCGGTCATATTCAATAGCTTCCAAATCGTAAACTTGATAAATACAGTCAAATAAAGAGCGGATATATTCACTTTCATCCATAGAGCGGATCGCTAAGAATATCGGGCTTACTGCTGAATCGTCCAAAATTGGAATATAGTGCAAATGCGGCAGCTGGATGGTTCGCGCACTTTCAGGAACAATACACATGCCTTCGCCTGCCGCAACCAGCCCGAGCGCTAACTGAATTTCACGCACTTCTTTTAAACTTTTAGGGTCCAGCCCATATTCTGAGAAAAGCTGGCGAACTTGCGTTGAAAAATTGGGTTTAGGCTGGCTTGGATATAAAAACAGGTTTTCATCTACAAGATCTGCCAAATAAACCCCTTGCGGCTGCTGCGCAAATGGATGGCTGGCATGTACACCAGCCATTAAAGGCTCTTCACGCAGCAATACCCGCCGCACAGCAGGATCTGATATCCGCAGCCGGCCAAAACCGACATCTATCCGCCCTTCTTTAAGGGCAATAATTTGATCTTTAGTGCTCATTTCAATGAGCTCTATTTTAAGATTAAGATGCTGCTGGCGGAACAAATACACAATTTTAGGCAAAAGGCCGTACAGTAAAGAGCCCACAAAACCCATCGTAATGGTTTTTTCAACCAAACCAATCCGCTGAGTCATTGTTTTTACTTCTTCGGCATTAGACAAAAGTTTTACAGCATGCTGATAGAAGAATTGCCCTGCTTCTGTAGTCTTAAGCGGGCGGCTGCCGCGCTCAAAAAGCTGAATACCCAATTCAGCCTCAAGGTTTTGAATCTGCCGGCTTAAAGGCGGCTGCGCAATAAAGAGTTTCTCAGCCGCTTTGGTAAAACTTTGTTCTTCTACCACTGCCACATAATAACGAAGGTGCCTGAGTTCCATCCTGCTTCATACCTTTTAAATATAATAAAATGCAAATTTGATCTTCGACAGTCAAATATTATTCTTTTAAGGTATATCACATCAGGTACACAACGCAAGGTTGCGAAGAGTCAAAGATGTATAAATCCATTGAAACACTGCTTGTCGAGATTCCAACAATCCGTCCTCATAAGATGGCTGTTGCAACAATGCAAACACAAACATTAGTTCTGATTAAAGTCACTACAGACGATGGATTTATCGGCTGGGGCGAAGCGACCACGATTGGCGGTTTAGGCTATGGCGAAGAAAGCCCTGAAAGCATCAAAACCAATATCGAAACTTATTTTGCACCGCTGCTGAAAACCCTGCCGCATTTAAATGTCGCTAAAACCATGCAAATGCTGAAACGCAGCATAAACGGCAACCGTTTTGCTAAATGCGCAATTCAAACCGCATTGCTGGATATTCAGGCGCAGCGCCTCGGCCTGCCGGTCAGTGAACTGCTGGGCGGACGCCTGCGTGACAGCGTGCCTGTGCTTTGGGTGCTGGCTTCTGGCAATACCGAAAAAGATATTGCTGAAGCGCAAAAGATGGTTGATGCAAAACGCCATAACATTTTCAAACTAAAAATTGGCTCACGCGCTGTAAAAGCAGACGTTGAACATGTGCTGGCAATTAAAAAAGCCCTAGGCGCAGGCATCTCCATTCGTGTTGATGTAAACCGTGCATGGTCAGAGCTGGAAGCGGTGAAAGGGATTCAATTGCTGCAAAACGGCGGTATCGACCTGATTGAACAGCCCTGCGCAATTGACAATATTGACGCAATGGAACGCCTGACACGCAGATTTGATATTGCCATCATGGCTGATGAATCACTAATGGGCCCGCATAGCGCATACCACTTGGCGAAACGCAATGCAGCCTCTGTCTTTGCTGTGAAAATTGCGCAGTCTGGCGGTCTAAACGAAAGCTGTGAAGTTGCCCAAATTGCCAAACTGGCAGGCATAGACATCTATGGCGGCACCATGCTTGAAGGCCCTGTCGGCACAATTGCCTCTGCCCATGCTTTTTCAACATTTGAAAACTTGGCCTATGGCACCGAATTATTCGGCCCATTGCTGCTGACTGAAGAAATCTTAAAAACACCGCTTCAATACCAGAATTTTGAACTGTCTGTGCCAAAAACGGCTGGACTGGGGATTGAGCTGGATGAAGACAAAATTGACAACTTGCGCTGTAAATAACTGCCAATCATTAATAGGAGTTTCACATGCTTTTTCAAGTACGTATGGATGTAAATATTCCACTGGATATGCCGGCGGAAAAAGCCAATGAGATCAAAGCGGTTGAAAAGGCCTACTCTCAGGATTTACAGCGCCAAGGCAAATGGCGTCACATTTGGCGCATTACAGGCCAATACTCAAACATCAGTATTTTTGATGTAGAAAGCAATGAAGAATTGCACAGCATTTTGCAAGGGCTTCCGCTGTACCCATACATGAATATTGAAGTAATGGCCTTAAACCGCCACCCATCTTCAATTCGTGAAAATGACAGCTGATTTGGAAATAGGAAAATTGGATGCCTGCTTTTAGGCAGCCTCAAGGGAATTTAACAAGGATTGCGGCAGCTAGGTGAACCTTTAAAGGCTTCACGCCAGCCACCCAAATACAAAGCATACTTAAGGAGCAATAGTATGAACCGTCAAGAAATTAATGCACTCGTTAAGCAAATGAATGTTGACACAGCAACTGGTCCAGTTGATTCGCGTGTACAGGAAATTGTGGTCCGTTTATTGGGCGACCTATTCCAAGCAATTGAAGATTTAGACATTTCTCAAACGGAACTGTGGAAAGGCCTTGAATACTTTACTGATGCAGGCCAAGCCAATGAACTGGGCCTGTTGGCCGCGGGTTTAGGGCTTGAACATTACCTCGACTTGCGCGCTGATGAAGCGGATGCAAAAGCGGGTGTTGCTGGTGGTACGCCCCGCACGATTGAAGGCCCGCTATATGTTGCTGGCGCACCTGAAACAGTCGGTTTTGCCCGCATGGATGACGGTTCAGAAGCTGGAAAAATTCCGACACTCGTCATTGAAGGAACGGTAACGGATACTGACGGCAATATTATTGAAGGCGCGAAAGTAGAAGTTTGGCATGCCAACAGCTTAGGCAACTATTCATTCTTTGATAAGTCACAGTCTGACTTCAACCTGCGCCGTACGATCTTAAGCGATGCAAAAGGCCAATATGTTGCTCAAACAACCATGCCTGTCGGCTATGGCTGCCCGCCTGAAGGCACAACCCAATTTGTTCTGGACAAACTTGGCCGTCACGGCAATCGCCCATCTCATGTGCATTATTTTGTCTCTGCGCCGGGCTACCGCAAATTGACGACTCAATTCAACATTGAAGGCGACAAATATCTTTGGGATGACTTTGCTTTCGCTACGCGTGATGGCTTAGTCGCTACTGCCGAAGATATCACGGACACAGCTGAAATTGAACGCCGCGGTTTGAAGGAAGCATTCAAGCACATCACGTTCAACGTTGAATTAGTAAAAGACCAGACTGCTGCGCCTTCAACTGAAGTTGACCGCCGCCGCGCTAGCGCTTAATGACCTTATGATAGGAAATCGGGATGTCAATGCAATGACATCCCGGTGACTTGCCAAAATTTGGACAGTCGGAGAACGGACATGCCACGTATACCTGTAATTAATACCAGCCATCTTGATCGTATTGACGAACTTTTAGTTGATGATTTTGAAAGCGGCGAATTTAAGCTTCATCGTTCTGTATTTACAGATCAAACCCTCTTTGACTTAGAGATGAAATACATCTTTGAAGGCAACTGGGTGTACTTGGCGCACGAAAGCCAAATTCCAAATAACAATGATTTTTATACAACCCATATTGGCCGACAGCCCATCATCATTGCACGCAACCGTCAAGGTGAGCTGAATGCTATGATTAACGCCTGTTCACACCGCGGCGCGCAGCTTTGCCGTCATAAAAAGGGCAATAAAGCGACATATACTTGCCCATTCCACGGTTGGACATTCAATAACTCAGGCAAATTGCTCAAAGTCAAAGACCCAAGCGAAGCAGGATATTCAGATTGTTTTAATCAAGACGGCTCTCATGATTTAAAGAAAGTCGCCCGTTTTGAAAACTATAAAGGTTTCTTATTCGGCAGCTTAAACCCGGATGTGCCCTCTCTCGAAGAGTTCTTGGGCGAAACAAGCAAAATTATCGATATGATTGTCGATCAGTCAGATCATGGCCTTGAAGTTCTGCGCGGATCATCTTCTTATACCTACGAAGGCAACTGGAAGCTGACAGCTGAAAATGGCGCGGATGGCTATCATGTATCTGCTGTGCACTGGAACTATGCCGCAACGACTCAGCACCGTAAAGAAGCTCAGGCGGCTGACAACATCCGTGCGATGAGCGCCGGTTCTTGGGGTAAGCAAGGCGGCGGTTCATACGGTTTTGAAAACGGCCACATGCTGCTGTGGACTCAATGGGCCAATCCAGAAGACCGCCCGAATTATGTAAAAGCAGAAGAATATACCGAGAAATTCGGCGCGCCAATGTCGAAATGGATGATTGAGCGTTCGCGCAATCTTTGCCTGTATCCAAATGTATATTTGATGGATCAGTTCGGTTCTCAAATCCGTGTATTGCGCCCGCTTTCAGTAAATAGAACTGAAGTCACCATTTACTGTATTGCGCCTGTTGGCGAAGCGCCTGAAGCGCGCGCGCGCCGTATCCGTCAGTATGAAGACTTCTTTAATGCTTCAGGCATGGCAACGCCTGATGACTTGGAAGAATTCCGCGCATGCCAAGCGGGTTATGCCGGCATTGAGCTGGAATGGAACGACATGTGCCGCGGTTCAAAACATTGGGTTCAAGGCCCAGATGAGGCAGCCGATGAAATTGGCTTAAAGCCAGTGCTTAGCTGCATTAAAACAGAAGATGAAGGCTTATATTTGGCACAGCACCAGTACTGGCTGCAAATGATGAAAAAAGCCATTCAATCTGAAAAGGAATTAGCTGATTTAGACGCTGCTGAAATGGGAGAAAGCGCATGAATGCTGCCGTTCAACAAGATGCCATTTCGCTTGAAAACATCTCTCAGTTTCTTTACCGCGAAGCCCGTTTTTTAGATGACGAACAATGGGACGATTGGCTGAGCTGCTATGCCCCGTCAGCATCATTTTGGATGCCGGCTTGGGATGATGACGACAAGCTGACTGAAGATCCTCAAGCTGAAATTTCATTGATTTACTATCCAGACCGTCAAGGTTTGGAAGACCGCGTGTTTCGCATTAAGACCGAGCGCTCCTCTGCAACAATGCCGGATACCCGCACCAGCCATAACATTTGCAACATAGAGATTGTGGCCCGCGATGGCGATAAAGTCACTGTGCGTTTTAACTGGAATACTTTAAGTTTTCGCTACAAAACCAGTTACAGCTACTTTGGCATGTCGCGCTATGAAATAGACTTTTCCGGCAATGAACCGAAAATCTTAAACAAGTACGTGGTTCTCAAAAACGATTATATCAATCAAGTGATTGATATATATCACCTCTAAGACTGTTGCTTACAGCAAGGTAAATCCTTTCAGCTTAATGGAAAATTAGCTGAAAGGACTCGTTTCAAAGATTTATATAGGATATTCAGCCATGTCAAACCACAATGTAGCGCTTCAATTTGAAGATGGCGTAACACGTTTTATTTCTGTTGCACAAGGCGAAACCTTATCAGATGCGGCATATCGTCAAAAGATCAATATTCCTTTGGACTGCCGCGATGGCGCTTGCGGAACATGCCGCGCTTTTTGTGAATCAGGTTCATTTGATATGCCTGAAGAAACTTATATTGAAGATGCATTAACACCTGAAGAAGCTGCTGAAGGCTATATCTTGGCTTGCCAATGCAAACCGACATCCGATGCGGTTTTTCAAATTCAAGCATCATCAGATGTCTGCAAAACAGAAATTCATGAATTTAAAGGCACATTAGCCCGCGTAGAAAACCTATCTGACTCAACCATTACCTTTGATATTCAATTAGATGAAGGTCAGCCGGACATTAATTTCTTGGCAGGCCAATATGTCAATGTCGGCATTCCGGGCACAGCAGAAACCCGCTCATATTCATTCAGTTCTAAACCGGGCAATCGCTTGACAGGCTTTGTCGTCCGCAATGTGCCGGAAGGAAAAATGAGTTCATTCTTAAGCGCCGATGCCAAGGCGGGTGACATCATGAGCTTTAAAGGCCCTTTTGGCAGTTTTTACCTGCGCAATGTTGTCCGTCCAGTCGTAATGCTGGCTGGCGGTACAGGTATTGCCCCATTTATGTCTATGCTGCAAGTATTGGAAGAAAAAGGCTCAGAACAGCCTGTCCGCCTCGTATTTGGCGTTACCAATGACTTTGATTTGGTCGCCAAAGAAAAACTGGATGAACTGCAGAACAAATTACCTTGGTTTGAATACCGTACAGTAGTTGCGCATCCGGAATCGAATCATGAGCGTAAAGGCTATGTCACGGGCCATATTGAAAATGAATGGTTAAACAATGGCGATGTAGACATTTATCTATGCGGCCCTGTTCCAATGGTGGAAGCTGTACGCGGCTGGCTAGATGCCGAAGGGATTAAGCCTGCAAACTTCTTATTTGAAAAATTCTCTGCAAATTAATTCAAGGAGAATATCAATGTCAGACCGTCAAAGATTTTTAAATAAAGTTGTAATTGTGACAGGAGCCGCGCAAGGCATTGGCCGCGGTGTAGCGCTGCAGGTGGCCAGCGAAGGCGCTCAAGTGGTATTGGCTGATTATTCAGACTTTGTAGAAGAAACACTTGCTGAAATTGAAGCGGAAAATGGCGATGCCATTATCGTGAAAGCCAACTTAGAAACCTATGCTGGCGCAGCAGAAGTTGCAGCAAAAGCCATTGAAAATTATGGCCGGATTGATGTGCTGATTAACAATGTTGGCGGTGCAATTTGGATGAAGCCTTTCACCGAATTTACACCTGAAGAAATTGAAAAAGAAGTCAGCCGCTCATTGTTTCCAACCATGTGGTGCTGCCATGCTGTTTTGCCTGAAATGTTAAAAAATCAGGCAGGCATCATTGTCAATGTCTCGTCAATTGCAACATGCGGCATCAACCGTATTCCTTACTCAGCGTCTAAAGGCGGCGTAAATGCTTTAACCAAATCTTTAGCCTTTTGTCATGCCAAAGACGGTATTCGCGTCAATGCTGTAGCAACTGGAGGCACCGAAGCGCCGCCGCGTAAAGTGCCGCGCAATGCGCAGCCTTTGTCTGAAAATGAAATTCAGTGGATGCAAGAAGTCGTTGATCAAACCATTGACCGCAGTTTCTTAGGCCGTTACGGCACAATTCAAGAGCAAGTGAATGCAATTTTATTCCTTGCTTCGGATGAGTCTTCATACATGACAGGCACAGTCGTTCCTGTTGGAGGTGGAGATCAAGGCTAAACCTTGATCTTTTTTGCTTTATAACAGGATCATTGCGCATGGAGGCCTTCAATGGCACACCTGTTTAAAACCTTAAAACAAGATTGGTCAATTTCAGCGACGGTTGCAGGATTTCTAGCCGTGCTGATTTCTTATGCTGGCCCAATGATTATCTTTTTCCAAGCGGCGCAGCAAGCCGATGTATCTTCAAGCATGATGGCTTCATGGATTTGGGGAAGTTCAATTGGCGCGGCAATTACAGGTATTTTTTTATCAATAAAATTTAAAGTTCCGATTATTACTGCGTGGTCTGCGCCCGGTACAGCGTTATTGGTCGCTTTATTCCCTCACATTTCATTGAATGAAGTCATTGCCGCCTACATCACTTCCGCAGTGATTATTTTGTTCATTGGCTTGACCGGCTCTTTCGATAAATTATTGAAATGGATACCGCAAGGCATTGCTGCCGGCATGATGGCAGGAATTCTATTTCAGTTTGGTGTCGGGCTCTTCAAAGCCACAGACAGCATGCCTTATGTGGTATTTGGCATGCTGGCCTGTTTCTTGGTGGCTAAGCGTTTTTCACCGCGCTATGCCATTATTTGGGTTCTGCTTTCGGGGATTGCGCTAAGTTTGGTTTTTGGAAAAATGAACCCCGTTGCCATGAGCTTTTCTTTGGCCGTTCCAGAGCTGATTGCACCTGAATGGACATGGTCTTCTACGCTTAACTTTGCCATTCCTTTGACCATTGTCAGTCTTACTGGTCAATTCTTACCAGGTATGGCGATTATAAAATTAAGCGGCTACGACACCCCAGCCAAACCGATATTAAGTGTTGCCAGCATCGTGTCACTGGGCGTTGCTTTTGTTGGGGGCATTACCATTGTTTTGGCGGCCATTACTGCTGCGCTATGCACAGGAAAAGATTCTCACGAATTAAAAGAAAAGCGCTATATCGCCGGTATTGCTAACGGTATTTTTTACATTTTAGGAGGTTTGTTTGCTGGAAGTATTGTCATGCTTTTCAGCCTATTGCCTAAAGAATTGATTGCCGCCTTGGCGGGACTTGCTTTGCTTGGTGCAATTGCAACCAATATGAGTACCGCCATGAAAGATGAATCTCAACGAGATGCAGCACTGATTACATTTCTTGCCACAGTTTCTGGCATGCATTTTTTAGGGCTCAGCTCAGTATTTTGGGGCATTTGTATCGGAATGATCGCTCATTTGGTGTTAACCAAGCGTCAACCGGCTACGACTGCCCTGCCTTCAACCCAAAGTCCTACTCAGGGTTAGTTTAGGCGCAATGTTTGATGAGGAAACACTATGATTGATAAAAGTTCAGGCTCTTTGCAAGAGGCCCTATCCCAGATTAAGGACGGCTCCACCATCATGATTGGCGGGTTCGGAACCGCAGGCCAGCCCGCTGAACTGATTGACGGGCTGATTGAACTCGGCGTCAAAGACTTGGTCATCATTAACAACAATGCCGGTAATGGCTATTACGGCCTGGCCAAGCTGCTTAAAGCCGGCGCTGTCCGTAAAATCATCTGCTCATTCCCGCGTCAGTCCGACTCTTGGGTTTTTGATGAATTGTACCGCGCCGGCAAAATCGAATTGGAATTGGTGCCGCAAGGCAACCTGGCCTGCCGCATTCAAGCCGCAGGCATGGGCTTGGGCCCTATTTACACCCCGACCGGATTCGGTACGCTTTTAGCGGAAGGCAAGCCCACCCTGAATTACGACGGCAAAGACTTCGTTTTAGAAAATCCCATCAAAGCGGACTTCGCCTTAATTAAAGCGCAGCAAGGCGACCGCTGGGGCAATCTGGTTTACCGCAAATCTGCACGCAACTTCGGCCCGATCATGGCCATGGCGGCAGAAGTCACCATCGCTCAAGTGTCAGAAATCGTTGAGCTGGGCGCGCTGGACCC
>NZ_LUAW01000004.1 GCF_001605895.1 Acinetobacter pragensis | reverse complement strand
ATTGAAGAATTAACAACCAAAAAGTATATTTAATAAATCAATAAATATTTGAATATTAAAAATTAAAGGGGAAAAAAGTGAAAATTAAGCGTATATCAAAAATTGATAATTTTTCTATTTTTAAAGATTTTGATTGGAATACAGCTTTAAATCTTGGAAATGGCCAGACTTATGACTTTAAAGATATCAATATCTTTTATGGGCGTAACTATTCAGGTAAAACTAGTCTTTCTAAAATTATCCGATCTCTAGAAAAACATACTATTTCACCAAAATATGATTATCCTAATTTCAAAATTGAACTCTCAGATAGCTCTATCATTTCGCAAAGTAATCTAACCACATTTACTCACCCAATTCATGTTTACAACTCAGATTTTGTGAAAGAAAATCTCAAATTCATTCATGATGAGAATGCAAACATTGAGTCTTTTTCAGTGACATTAGGTGGTAACAATCAGCAGATTTTAGATCGGATTCAAGAATTAAAAGATGAATTAGGTTCAAATGATGAAAATGCTAAATCTGGTGTTTTCCTTAATATTCAGAATAAAGAAAATGACGTGAAAAATGCTAAAGAAAATTACAGTATTAGAAATGGTGATTTAGAAAAGTTGCTTACAGATAAAGCAACACGTAATTCTGATTCAATAAAAAAACAGCATCTTTTATTTGGTGATATTAACTACACTATTGCAAAATTAAAACAAGATATCGTCTTAGCTCAAAATGCTACATTTCAAGTCTTAACAGAGACACAAATAACTGCTCAAGAAGCTCTAATAAACCAAAATGAATTACCAGATCCTTCTGAACTTTCAACTTATAATTTAAATTTTCAATCACTCATTCATTCAACAACTGAAATTCTAAAAACTGTTGTCGGTGGTTCAAATAAGATTGAAGAATTAAGACATAATCCTTCTCTAAACTCATGGGTACAAACAGGTCATTCATTACATAGAGATCGTACTCATTGTGCATTTTGTACAAATGAAATTTCTGCTAAAAGACGCCAAGAACTAGCTCAGCATTTTGATCAAGAAACTCAGAATCTTCAAAATCGTATATTAAAAGGTATTGAGCGCTTAACAAGTTTAATAGATGGGGAAAATCTCAAAATTGATTTTGATATTAATCAGTATTATCAACAATATCACGCAGAACTTTCATCATTAAAAACTAAGCTGACCACTGCTATTGAAAAGCAAAAAATATCACTTGAACAACTGAAAGCCTTACTCGTACAAAAAAATGGGAAGCTATTTACAGAATTAAAGGCTGAATATCCACAAGATCATTCACTAGAAATCGAAAATATAATTCAACAAATTGATGCTGTACGAACACATTGCATTCAGCAAAATGACCTACTTGAAAATCAAAAAAATGAAGCTAAAAATGCTTTACGTCTAAACCACGTTTATCATTTCTTACAAGATATTAATTTCACTCAACAAAACTTAGATATAAACCTAGCTTTCCAAGCAATTTCACCATTAGAAACTGAATTAACAACTCTTAAAGCTCAAAAAGATGCAATTACTGCTGAAATTAAAACGGAAGAAGATAAGTTAAAATCTGAGGGTGAAGCTTGTATTCGTATTAATAATATTCTTAATCATGACTTTGGTCACCAAGCACTTAGCTTAAAAGCAATTGACAACCCACAGGCTCAAAATATTCACTTTGAAATTCAACGTAATGGAACAAAAGCCCATAACTTAAGCGAAGGTGAGCAAAGTCTGATCTCTTTTTGCTATTTCTTAGCAAAGGTACAGAATTCTTTAGATAATGGCGATAACCCAATTATTTGGATAGATGATCCAATCTGTAGCTTAGATAGTAATCATATTTTCTTTATTTTCTCATTAATTGAAGAAAAAATTTGTAAGGAGAAAAAATTCTCTCAACTCTTTATTTCAACACATAATATAGAATTTCTTAAATATTTACGTCGTATTCAAGGCGTTGAATCCGATAATGCAATTGGGCAAGTTGGAGAACTAAAAAGAAAAGCGGGATATTTTTTAATTCAAAGGCATGATAATTTTTCAACCATTCGACAAATGCCTCTTTATTTAAGTAAGTTTTTAACTGAATTCAACTTTTTATTTGATCAGATTTATAAATGTGCAACCGTGAATCAAATTGATGATTCCAATTTCCACATTTTTTACAATTTCGGAAACAATGCACGAAAATTTTTAGAGATTTATACTTTCTATAAATTTCCATCTCCAACGTATCAATTAGATAATCAACTAAAGACTTTTTGGGGTGAGCAAATTCATAAAACATTAACTGACAGAATTCATAATGAATATTCACATATGACCGGTGTACTTGAACGTGGTGAAACTATTTCCGAACAACCTGAAATGCAAAAATCAGCTAAAGCTATTATCAATAAAGTTCAAGAAGTAGATATAATTCAATATAATGCGTTATTAGAAAGTATAAATATTTCAATTCAGAATGACTCACTTCATCCTAGTCATCAGACACCATAAAACATAAAAAAGAGCGCCTAAGCGCTCTTTTTTATTGAAATATTTAGGTCACCCTAAATAGCCTCAAGCATAGCTTTCGGAATAAAACTGGCACGAAGCCTAGTCTGCCGCGAGCATAGCTCTTGGCGTAATTTAGGCGGACAGCAGTGCTGTCCGAAAGCCCTAAATTACTCCCATTCAATAGTCGCTGGTGGTTTAGATGATACGTCATAAACAACACGTGAAACGTCTGCAATTTCATTCATGATGCGTGTAGAAATCTTATCTACTAAGTCGTATGGAAGGTGAGCAAAACGCGCTGTCATAAAGTCAACAGTTTCAACGGCGCGAAGCGCGATTACCCATGCATAACGGCGGCCATCACCGACTACACCAACAGATTTAACAGGCTGGAATACTGCAAACGCTTGCGCAGTTTTGTCATACCAGCCGCTGGCGCGGAGTTCCTGCATGAAAATGTCATCAGCAAGACGCAGAATATCCGCATATTCTTTCTTCACTTCACCAAGGATACGCACACCAAGACCTGGACCTGGGAATGGATGACGGTAAAGCATTTCAAATGGCAAGCCTAAAGTTGTACCTAAACGGCGAACTTCATCTTTAAACAAATCACGGATTGGTTCAACCAATTCAAAAGCTAAATCTTCCGGTAAACCGCCCACGTTATGGTGCGATTTAATCACATGCGCTTTGCCGTTTTTAGTAGCCGCAGATTCAATCACGTCAGGGTAAATTGTACCTTGCGCAAGGAAGTTCACACCATCCAGCTTACGCGCTTCTTCAGCAAAGACTTCAATGAATTCACGGCCAATAATTTTACGTTTTTTCTCAGGATCAACTTCGCCCGCAAGCGCGGTTAAGAAACGGTTTTCCGCATCTGCACGAATCACACGGATACCCATGTTTTTCGCGAACATGTCCATCACTTGCTCGCCTTCATTTAAGCGAAGCAAGCCGTTATCTACAAATACGCAAGTCAATTGATCGCCAATTGCGCGGTGTAAAAGCGCCGCCACGACAGAAGAATCCACACCGCCTGAAAGGCCAAGCAATACTTTTTGATCACCGATTTGTTTGCGCAACTGCTCAACACGCAAATCGATGATGTTTTCAGAATTCCAAAGGTTACGGCACCCGCAAATTCCATGCACAAAGTTAGACAATAACTCAGCGCCTTTGGCCGTATGCGTCACTTCTGGGTGGAATTGAATACCGTAAAAACGGCGGGCTTCATCAGAAACCATGGCAAATGGACAGCTTGGCGTGCTTGCCGTCACTTGGAAGCCTTCAGGAATAGCCGTAACTTTGTCTCCGTGGCTCATCCAAACTTTCAGCTGGTCTTTCGTATCTTCAAGATCGCCAATCAGTTTGTCACGGACTTGAATGTTGACTTCAGCATAGCCAAACTCATGTACAGTGCCCGGCTCGACTTTACCGCCCAGCTGCTCTGACATGGTCTGCAAGCCATAGCAAATACCGAGAACCGGCACGCCTAAGTTGAATACAACTTCTGGCGCGCGCGGACTACCTTCTTCATGAACACTTTCTGGACCGCCTGAAAGGATGATCCCGTTTGGGTTAAATGCACGAATGTCTTCTTCAGACATATCAAATGCGTACATTTCTGAATAAACACCAGCTTCACGTACACGACGTGCAATAAGCTGGCTATATTGAGAACCGAAATCCAAAATAAGGATACGATCTTCAGTAATTTGGGTATTGGTAGTCATGGCAAAACAACTATGCAGGCAACGAATATAAGCGCGATATTCTAGCATTTTTCCACGCAATGCGCACACTATTCGGGCAACCCTTAAAATTGGCCTGTTTCAGTAGAATCCGCAAAGAAATTTTTCTTATAAACGCAAAAAAATCTGTTTCATTTCAAACACCAGAAAGCAGTATTCACTGCGTTCTGATTTATACCGCGCTGATGAAATCCCGATTTACTCAAATTTACTTTCAATCACATGGTCTGCGCTGAATTTTCCTGCGCCGTGCAGCATTAAGAACAGCAGGCCGCCTGTCATGGCAAAGTTTTTCATAAAGTTGATGCTGTCTTCTGCACTGCCATGAAATAAAAATGCCGTGATTAAACTAAACACCGCCAAGCCGAATGCGGCGAATCGCGCTTGAAAACCCAGCAGCAGCGCCAGACCGCCGCCCAGCTCAACCAGAATAGTGAAAGGCAATAATGCCCCCGGTACACCCATCGACTCCATATAGCCCGCAGTTGCGCTATAAGCTGTCAACTTTCCCCAGCCTGCCACAATAAAAATATACGCCATAAATGCGCGGGCAATAAAGCTGAGAAGCGTATTCATCTGAGCGTTTGCACTGAGATTTTTCAGCGTTGTATTGGGATTAAACATAGGACACCTTATTGAATTCTGCTTAAATGATGTGAGTATGCTACGGCGTTGCCAATAACAAATAAATACTGTTTTTTAAGACTTATTGTTCTATTTTTAAAACGGATGCTCAGGAAATTAATTACGTTTTAATACTGACTTTAATAGACTGGACTGATAGGATTCCATTACATTTTCGTTTGTTTTTTATTCATGGAACTTATTGATTTTATATTACATGTAGATGACCATCTGCTGGAATTCATTGCCAATTACGGCGTGTGGATTTACGGAATTCTGTTCCTGATTATTTTTGTTGAAACCGGCTTAGTGGTCATGCCATTTTTACCCGGCGACAGCCTGCTTTTTGCAGCCGGCGCATTGGCGGCCTCTACAGGCGCAATGAATCCGTGGGTTTTATTTATTCTTCTCTTTATGGCGGCCGTATTGGGCGACACGCTGAACTATCATATCGGCAAGTACATTGGCCCTCGAGTATTTGAAATTGAATCCCGCTTTATCAATAAGCAGCATTTGATAGCCACACAGAGCTTTTTTGCTAAACATGGCGGTAAAACCATTATTTTTGCGCGCTTTATTCCATTTGCGCGCACTTTTGCCCCTTTTGTAGCTGGCGCAGGCAGCATGAATTATAAATTCTTCCTGAGCTACAATGTCATTGGCGCGCTGTGCTGGACGGGTTCATTCATTCTTTTGGGCTATTTATTCGGCAATATGCCCATTGTGAAAGATAACTTCACGCATTTAATTTTCGGCATCATCATCATCAGCGTATTGCCGGGCATTGTCGGATTTGTCCGTCAAAAAATGAAAAAAAGCGGATGATAAGCAGCGCGGCCCGCTTATGAAAAAAAGCGGATCAGTACCGGCAGCATGCAAAGCACCAGCATCATGGCCGATCCTTTATATAAAAGATCGGCTTTGATCTGCTTGGTATCACCCGACAGAATTGCCCGCCCAAATGACATCCAAAACAAAGCGCAGGGCAGCAGCACCAAGCTGAACACGGCAAAGACCAAAATAAAATTAGTGGGATTTTCCCAAGTTTCCAGCGGTAAAATACCGGCGGCGAACAGCAGCGCTTTGGGGTTTTTCAACGTTGAAAAAAACAGCTGCCGCGGACGGATCGCCGTGTTTTTCTGATTATGTTTCTGTAAATCTGAAGACTTCCAAAGATGAAAAGCCAGCCAGAATACATACAGCATACTGAGAAAATGCAGGATATGAACTAAATTGGGCCAAACCGGCGAGCTCAAATGAAGCAATAATGCCCACATATTAATGGCATAAAAATAGCCGAAGAACTCTGCAGGAATAAATAAACTGGTTTTGGCGATGCCCTGCTGATGTGCGGAGCTTGCCAGTAATGCATTGGTCAGTCCCGGTGTCATCAGAACAGCAATCATTGCCAATACAAAAAGCCAACTCTCAATCATAAGCACCTGAATTTACCCAAAAGTGCGCACACCTTATCTGAAATGATTTTATAAAAACAAGTACGGTGCAGGTTAAAAATTCATTGCATTTACTGCACAATAGAAAATCTGAATCAAATCTCAAGCCCTAGAACGGGTAAGATTTAAGCATATTTTTTATTTTTAATTAATATTTTTTAAATACTTATAATAAATTTAAAGACAATAGCCTGCGTCAATGCACATGCTGGTTAAAGCCTGAGAACCGCAGAGCCGTATCGACAAGTTTTATTACATTTTTTCCGGTTCAGCGCATTTTTTTAAATACGCTGAGCAGGGAATTCCATCATTCAAGCAGGTTTGCTATTGAGCCGCTTTGGCCTGCGGAATCATTGGGCAGCCTTTGAATTTGGCAGCCTGCAGAACAGCTTCCTGCTCCCCCATTAAGCGCGAAATTTCTGTATTTTTAGTATTTGAAGACTGCCCCATATTGACTGAAACACTTGGCCCGATTCCCCAACCGCCGCCGCTGCCCCAGCCGCCGCCTAAACCGACACCGACACCCATGCCTGTGCGCTTAGCAGGCTGTACGCCATTATTCAAATACTGCTGAATGCGGTTATATTCACTTTGCAATTGAAAGCAGTTCAATGACTGGTACTGTGTAGGCGAAACATAGGTCGGTTTCACCGTTGTAGCGCATGCGCCCAACAGTAAGGCGCTGGCCGCCAATAAGCTTAATTTGATTGCATTCATAATGTTCTCGATCTTATTTTTGCTCAATTTCATTGAACAACGATTGATAGGCCTGCGTCAATTTATGATCTGCTGCCAAATGGATCAGCGGCTGATTTTTATGGTGCGATTCTTTCATCAGCACCGATGGAGGCAGCATGCTGTTCAGCACCGGCAAGCCCTCATCTTTCAACTGCTGCACCACCTCTCGCGGCAGCTTGGCCTGAACCTGATACTGATTCACCACAATCCCTTCAATTTCCAAACGATCATTGTGATCGTCCTGCGTTTCAATCACATTTTCAATTAATGTCTGCAGGGCGCGCTTCGAAAAGACATCGCAATCAAATGGAATAAGCACGCGATCTGCGGTAATCAGCGCCGACAAAGTAAAAAAATTGAATGCCGGCGGCGTATCAATAAAAATACGGTCATATTTGCCATTCAGCTGCTGCAATGCATCACGCAATTTATAAATCTTATGTTTAGACTCGAGCGCATGCGCCAGAGCGCCTAAATTCGGGCTGGCCGGAATCACATCTAAGTTTTTAAAAGGCGATTGATGCACATAGCTGTCCAATCCTTTCGCCCGGTTTTTTAAAATCGAACCGATCGCATTGCCCAGCAGGCCTTTGCTTTGCTGTGTCCCCAGCACTTCTTCAAAATAGCTTTCAATATTGGGTTCTAATGCCGGCTTATCGGCTGAATATGTAGCGTCATCCCCCAGCAAATACTGGCTGGAATTGGCCTGAGGGTCCAAATCAATCACCAGTGTTTTGAAGCCTTGATGCGCGCTGATGGCGGCTAAATTGACTGCAATACTGGATTTTCCAACCCCGCCCTTTTGGTTAAATACCACTCGTGTAAGCATTCAAACCCCCTCTATCTCATTATTATTTCGACTGTTCTCAGTCTACCTGAGAACAGTTTATGTTCAATTTATTATGTCTGACAATTTATAAAGTCTGGTGATCAGCCAAAGTTCGGCTTTATCACCACCAGGCCAATAATAGCCACCAATGCAACGGCGGCCAAAAACAGACCTGCGCGGCGCTGCTGCAGCTTCAGCTGATCTCCCTTGCGGTAAGCTTTGCTTAAAGACGACAGCAGGACCAAGAACAAAATCACTTTGGCATAGAACCATGGCTGCACATCAAAATTTTTCATAAACAGCAGCACGATGCCAGTCCCTGCAATCAGCGTCATGGATAAATGCTGCAATGCAACAAATAGCGTACGCCCCGCAGGATTCGGCTGATTGCCCTGCACGCCCTTGAATAAGGTAAAAGCGCGTCCGATAATGACCAGACACACCAGCGTTACAGCGGACATATGTATGATTTTAATCAGCAATTGTGTTTCCATATCAGTTATATGTCCTTTTAAGGCTTTGGAGCATGCGCGCATTCTGGGCTAGACGTATCTTGCCCCTTCCATTCTTCAGGCAAAAAAGCATGTATCGCCAAGGCATGAATATTGCCCGGCCCGAGCAGATCGCCTGCTGCGGCATACACTTTCTGATGGCGCTGCACCAAGCGCAGGCCTGCAAAGGCCTCACTGACAATCAAGGCCTTAAAATGTGACTCTTTGCCGGGGAAATAACCGCCGTGGCCAGCAGATTCATTCACGATCTCTAAATGGCTGGGAGATAACTGCTGTAAACGTTCGATGAGTTGCTGTTCCAAGCTCAAGGCTGCGCTCCAAAATCTAAAAAACTGTTCTAAGTATAACGTGTTCTCACAGCAGGTTTCGCAGCCGCCGCCAAATTAAAATTATGGCAGGTGCCTATGAGCTGATGATTTTGCCTAAAAATTTAGCATTTCTTGCGGAATTGTTTTTATTTTATGCAATTGAACCAAGGTTTTTCATAAAGTTATTGACCTTCAAAATGCTTACTGTATTATACGTGGCTATGCGGGAATAGCTCAGTTGGTAGAGCATAACCTTGCCAAGGTTGGGGTCGGGAGTTCGAATCTCCTTTCCCGCTCAAAATTTTTTCATTCGGTTTTTTATTTAAAAAATTGGATAGACTCCGCGGGAATAGCTCAGTTGGTAGAGCATAACCTTGCCAAGGTTGGGGTCGGGAGTTCGAGTCTCCTTTCCCGCTCCAAATTTTTTCATTCAGTTTTTTATTTAAAAAATTGGGTAGCCCTGCGGAAATAGCTCAGTTGGTAGAGCATAACCTTGCCAAGGTTGGGGTCGAGAGTTCGAGTCTCTTTTTCCGCTCCAAATTCAAAAAGCCCCGATCGAAAGATTGGGGCTTTTTTCTTGCTGTCCTTATTAATTTTTCTTTATTCTGAGCGTGCTCCGCGCCATTAAAATCCATCTGATTTTCGACCTTAGTGGTAAGCCAAGCCTCTTTAAGATATTCCTTTTAAGTTTATTTATACTTTAAAATCAATATTATATTAATTTCTTATATTTTCAGTCATTAAATCCTTACACTTGGTAGGTCTTTGGTAGGTGTGATTTTCAGGACTGCTATTCAATACTCATTTTACGGTGAGCATCACCCATAACAATGACGACAATGAATGGTAGAAGGAATCGCACCATGGCTTTTAAAAATATTGCAGATCAAACGAACGGTTTTTACATCCCTTGCGTATCGCTGTTTGGCCCAGGCTGCGCCAAAGAAATTGGCGGCAAAGCGCAAAACTTGGGGGCTAAAAAAGCCCTCATCGTAACCGATGCCGGTTTATTCAAATTTGGCGTCGCAGACACCATTGCCGGCTACTTAAAAGACGCCGGTGTCGACAGCCATATTTTCCCTGGCGCAGAACCCAACCCAACTGATATTAACGTGCATAACGGCGTCAAAGAATATAACGATAATGGCTGTGACTTTATTGTGTCTCTTGGCGGCGGTTCTTCGCATGACTGCGCGAAAGGCGTGGGCCTAGTGACGGCAGGCGGCGGCCACATCCGTGACTATGAAGGCATTGATAAAAGCACTGTGCCGATGACCCCGCTGATCGCCATTAACACCACAGCGGGCACGGCTTCAGAAATGACCCGTTTCTGCATCATTACCAATACCGACACGCATGTCAAAATGGCGATTGTCGACTGGCGCTGCACCCCGCTGATTGCCATTGATGACCCGAAACTGATGATTGCCAAACCGGCTGCACTCACCGCCGCAACAGGAATGGACGCGTTAACGCATGCTGTTGAAGCCTATGTCTCAACTGCGGCAACGCCAATTACCGATGCCTGTGCAGAAAAAGCCATCAGCATGATCAGTGAATGGCTCAGCCCCGCGGTTGCCAATGGTGAAAATTTAGAAGCGCGCGATGCCATGAGCTATGCGCAATATTTAGCGGGCATGGCTTTCAACAATGCATCATTAGGGTACGTGCATGCCATGGCGCACCAGTTAGGCGGTTTCTACAATCTGCCGCATGGCGTCTGCAACGCGGTATTATTGCCACACGTTTGCGAGTTCAACCTGATTGCCTGCCCTGACCGCTATGCGCGCATTGCACAGCTTATGGGCGTGAATACTAACGGCCTAACGGTCACCGAAGCGGCATTCTCAGCGATTGAGGCGATCCGTGAACTGTCGCAATCCATTGGCATTCCATCCAGCCTTTCAGAGCTGGGCGTAAAAGAGCAAGATTTGGGCATTATGTCTGAAAATGCGCAAAAAGATGCCTGCATGCTGACCAACCCGCGTAAAGCGACGCATGCTCAAGTGGTTGACATCTTTAAAGCTGCGCTCAAATCCAGCGCGTCAGTGCTGGATTTTAAAGCCGCGGTCTAAGCTCCCTCCTTAACCTTTTATTTGCTTTGGCAATTTAAGCGCAATGAAACAGCCCTTCATGCCGTTTCATTGGGTCAGCCTATCCTTGCTGGCCTGTGCGCTTAAATTGCCTTTTTTATTGGTAATTGACAAAATTTTAAACTTCATCAAGGATAAGAAAATCCATGACAATAACAATCAGAGCAAACTATGTCGGCAACAGCAATTCCTCTAATGTATCAACCCGATATCCTCGGCGCAGGCTACGAACAAGCCGCGCTGCACTTCCCTGATGATTATGAAGGCAAAGTCATTGCCACCTTAGTGCGCAAAAAAGCCCAGCAAAGCACACAAAAAGCGGTCCTGTATATTCATGGCTTTATTGACTATTTTTTTCAAACGGAAATGGCGGAGCAATTCAATCAGCACGGTTTTGACTTTTACGCGCTGGATCTAAGAAAATACGGCCGCTCCATTTTACCGCATCAAAAATATTATAATATTCGCGAAATTGCAGAATATGATGCAGAAATTACTCAAGCGCTGGACATCATCGGCGCTGAACATCATGACAGTGTCCTGCTGTGCGGCCACTCTACAGGCGGCCTCACCACAACATTGTATGCTGCGCATCATCCCAACCATCCGCTGATTAAAGCGCTGTGGGTCAATAGCCCTTTTTACGATTTCAACATGAATCCAATTAAGCGCAAATTAGGGCTGCCGAAGCTGAGCCGGATCGGCAAGATCTTTCCCGACCTGCAGTTCCCCAGCGAACTGAACAAATGGTATACCGCCAGCCTGCATAAAGATTTAAAAGGCGAATGGGACTTCAGCCTGGACTGGAAAAAAACGGCATACCCTAAAGTTCGCCTAAGCTTTGTCAGGGCAATTTTTGAAGCGCAAAAAGAAATTCACCAAGGCGTTAAAATTGATGTGCCCGTATTGGTAATGCACTCGCACCAAACGAAAAACCCGCGTAAATGGGGCAAAGACGCGCAGACCAGCGATGTAATTTTAGGAGTTAAAGATATTCAAAAATATGCCAAAAAAATTCAAGGAGATGTCACTGTGCAAAGCATCCGCAATGGCTTGCATGATTTAGTGCTGTCGCAGAAGCCTGTCCGCGATGCTGTGTATCAGCAGCTGTTCCGCTGGCTGGCCGATAAGGGCCTATAGCGCGTCATCAGCTGCTGCCGTAGTGCTTTTGCTTCAGCAGCGTTTGATGAATCGGATGATGCTTGGGCATCAGCTCAATCAACCGTTCAACCGCATCAATGGCTTCAGGGAATCTTGCCACATGGCGCAGCAGCACATCGGTTTCATTGGCCTTGAAAATCGCATCGCTGAGGCGCGACTCTAAACAGTCCCGCCAAGCGCACAAAAATGGACTTTCCGTTTTAGCCAAGAAAACGCCTGAACATAATTTCAGCGCAGATTCGGTATAGCCAGCGTCCAGCGCCTGCTCCGCCAGCAAGAAATCCGCTTCAACATTGGCTAAAATCCGATAAGGCCGAGACCCCAGCATGCCGCCCAATACATCACGCAGCTGCGACATTTCAGCTTTTAAAGTGCCGATGCTGACCTTGCGCTCGCCATAGAGCGCCTGATGCAAAGTGTCCAATGTCATGCCCTGCGGGCACAGCGCCAAAATCGTTAGAATTTCAATCTGCCGCGGTGTCATGACCAGCACTTTGCCGTTAAACAGCACTTGCGAGGCCGAAAATGCCCGAATATACAGCTGCTGCTTATACTGCTCCTGCAGCGCCGATTGAATAATGGACGCACAGCGCTCGGCCGCCAGCAAACCTAGGCTATTGTGGTTTTTCCATGTCGTAGATAAATCAATCACCCCTAGAATCTGCTTGGAATACGGGTCAATAATCGGCGCGGCATAGCATACCCAGTCATGAATTGACGCCATATAGTGTTCATTGGAAAAGACACAGCTGGATTGCTGGGTTTTTAAAGACAATGCCAGCGCATTCGTGCCGACCAGTTCTTCTTTCCATTGCCCGCCCTCCATAAAATGCACGCTTTCAGCCGCGCTCCGCATCTGCTGGCTGGAGGCTGTCCAAATAATGGTGCTGCCCACATCCCCAACCGCTACCACCATGGAAGACTGCTGCGCAATATGCTTTAAATCTTCAGCGCAGTGTGTCAACGCCTGCTGCAGCGCATTCGGCGCCTGCTTGGCCGCAGGCAACATCGGCGCTGCCAAACGACCTTGGGGAATTTCGGCTGTTCTGGAGCGCTGCCAAGAACTGTGTATGCTTTGCCCCAGCAGTTCAGCATGCATGGGCGATAGGCTGCTGCTTTGCCTAAATTGTTCTATTTGCTTCCTTTTTTCTACTAAATTCTGCATCACGGTCATCCTTTAGCTTCTCAAGCTATGACTGATCATCTATCCCTGTAATTGCTATCCTTGTAACCATTTGTCTGAAGGTTGTAAACCGTCATTCAACCAACCTTTTTCCAACCTTATATTAGGTATGCTAGTTAAATAATGTACAAAAGTACCTTATACCAAAGCAGTAAGCTTTGAGATAAAGCACACCATAATAAGCAAAGGAATTTTCATATGCGTTACGTCGATCCCAACCAACCCGGTTCAAAAATTCAATTTAAATCACAATATGAAAACTTTATTGGCGGCAAATGGGTGCCGCCTGTAAATGGAGAATACTTCGACAACATCTCCCCTGTCGATGGCAAAGTATTCACTAAAATTCCGCGTTCCTCTGCCGCTGATATCGAATTGGCGCTGGATGCAGCGCATGAAGCCAAAGCCTCTTGGAACAGCTCATCACCAACTACACGCTCAAATCTGCTGCTGAAAATTGCAGACCGTTTAGAACAAAACCTCGAACTGCTTGCTGTCGCGGAAACGTGGGACAATGGCAAGCCTGTCCGTGAAACTTTAGCGGCGGACATTCCTTTAGCGATTGACCATTTCCGCTATTTTGCAGGCTGTATCCGCGCGCAAGAAGGCGGCATTTCAGAAATTGACGAAGACACTATTGCCTACCACTTTCATGAGCCATTGGGTGTAGTCGGGCAGATTATTCCGTGGAACTTCCCTATTTTAATGGCGACATGGAAATTGGCGCCGGCATTGGCCGCAGGCAACTGCATTGTTTTAAAGCCTGCTGAACAGACTCCTGCCAGCATTCTGGTTCTGGCTGAACTGATTCAGGATTTATTGCCAGCGGGCGTACTCAATATTGTCAACGGTTACGGTGTCGAAGTCGGCCGCCCGCTGGCAACCAACCCGCGCATTGCTAAAATTGCATTTACCGGATCTACAGCTGTCGGCCAGCAAATTATGCAGTATGCCACTGAAAATATTATTCCAGTGACGCTGGAACTCGGAGGCAAATCACCGAATATTTTCTTTGAAGATATTATGGACCAAGATGACGATTTCTTGGATAAAGCGCTGGAAGGCTTCGCCATGTTCGCCCTGAACCAAGGCGAAATCTGCACCTGCCCTTCACGCGCGCTGGTGCATGAAAGCATTGCAGACAAGTTCCTGGAAAAAGCCATTGAGCGCGTCAAACGCATTAAGACAGGCCATCCGCTCGATACTGACACCATGATTGGCGCACAGGCATCTCAAGAGCAGCAGGATAAGATTCTAGGCTGTATCGCTACGGGCCGTGCTGAAGGCGCGCAAGTATTGACTGGAGGCGGTGAGCGTCAGGAAGTTGGAGAAGGCTTCTATATTGAGCCGACCATTTTCAAAGGCGACAACAGCATGAAGATTTTCCAGGAAGAAATCTTTGGGCCGGTATTGTCAGTGACCACCTTTAAAGACTTTGACGATGCGATCAAAATTGCCAATGACACCATTTATGGCTTAGGCGCTGGGGTTTGGTCACGTTCCACACATACCTCTTACCGTGCGGGCCGCGCCATTCAGGCAGGGCGCGTATGGACCAACTGCTACCACATCTACCCTGCGCATGCGGCTTTTGGCGGCTATAAAAAATCAGGCATCGGCCGTGAAAACCACAAAATGATGCTTGATCATTATCAGCAAACCAAAAACCTGCTGGTCAGCTACTCCACCAAACCAATGGGCTTCTTCTAATCCATTGCTGATGCATTCTAAATTCAAAGCGGACTCCGGTCCGCTTTGAGTTTTTTACCGCTGCGCGCTATGCGCCTCATTCATCTTCAGCCCATGCCTGCACAGGCTGATGAGTTTTTCCAAAAATATAAAAATCAAAGGATTGCACGCATATACACACGATGAGCAGCAGCAGCCAAACCCTGAAAAGACGCAGCATTATCCAAATCTCTTTAAATAGATTGCCCTCAGCATATTTAAAATTAACGATCTCATCTAATATAGAATTTATCGCAATCCATCTTATTTTTAGATATGAAAACCCTTAAGCAATTTCAATATTTTATCGCGATTGTTGAACACGGCAGCTTTACCGCCGCCTCCGAGCATTTATTTATTGCCCAATCGGCTTTAAGCCGCCAAATCAAAATACTGGAAGATGAATTAGAATTTATTCTCTTTGACCGCACCGAAAAGAAAATCCAGCTTACGCCGGCCGGCCAGTCGTTTTATCAAAAACTTAAAGCGCATTTAATTCAGCTTGAAAGCTCGATTGAAGTTGCGCAAGGCATTGCTCAAGGCCGGGGACGCTGCCTGCAGCTGGCGCATTCCAGCAGCATTGTTTTAGATCCGCCTAAAATTCAGGCCCTGCAGAGCCTTTGCCAGCAGCAAGGGATCGAGATTGAAATCAATACACTGTCCTCTGAACAGCAAATCGGCGCTGTGCTCAATGGCTCAATCGATCTCGGCCTCATCCGGCCGCCTGTCCTTCACCCAATGACGGACATCAGCTGCATCGAGCTATATGCGCAGCCTCTGTTCGCTGCGGTGCATAAAAACCATCCTTTTTTTCAGAACAAAAGCAGCATCGGCATTGATGAATTGAGCGGGCAAAAATTTGTATCCACACCGCATGCGGAGCGTGGCGGATTAAGCTATTTAGCCGCCAATCTATGCCTAAGCCATGGCTTTCATCCGCAGAAAGCCAGCATACGCTCCCGGAAAATGTCACAGCTGGCCTTAGTCGATGCCGGATTGGGCATATGCCTTGTGCCCGAGGAATTCCGCAGCATCCTGCCGGATTCAGTCAAGCTCATTGCACTGCATCCCGAGCCGCTGCCCTCTAAAGTTTGCTTAATTTGGAGCAAAAATGCCGATGAATTCATTGGAAAAACGGCAGAGGCTTTTCAGCGCTGCTATCATGCCCGTCCTGAACCCAGCTGAAATCTGCACCTGCCGCTCAAGCGTGCTGATAGAAAAACAGATCAGTGAATTCCGTATTTTTTAATGCAGCCTTTCCATTCGTCCAGAAAAGCCAAATGTTCATATTTTTTGGCTTAGGCTGAAAATTTAAGGCAATTTTATTCGCCGATCATATAACTTTGTCATTTTTTATTCTTTTCAATTGCTTAAAGATTGTGCATATATGCATTCTTTTGAAATGCAGGCCGCTTTAAAAGTCTGCGCGGACTGTGTATAACAATGAACCTGAAAGGGAAAATGATAAGCATAGGCAAAGAACGCAAAAAAACGTTAGACTATGCGGCAATCCATACAAGTTTAATGTCTTCACAGAAGACGAAAAAGAAGGTGAAGGCTGATGCCGCTCAATACAGTTGAAGAGCTCGTAGCAGATATTCGTGCAGGTAAAATGGTCATCCTGATGGATGATGAAGACCGTGAGAATGAAGGTGATTTAGTCATTGCTGCGACTCACGTGCGCCCTGAAGACATTAACTTCATGATTACCCATGCCCGCGGCTTAGTCTGCTTAACACTCAGCCGCGAACGCTGCGAACAGCTGAAACTGCCGCTTATGGTTGACGCCAACGGCGCTCAGCACGGCACAAACTTCACGCTGTCTATTGAAGCAGCTAAAGGCATTTCTACAGGCATTTCACCTGCAGAGCGCGCGCATACTATCCAAACAGCAGTTGCTGCGCATGCAAAACCTGCAGATATTGTACAGCCAGGCCATATTTTTCCATTGATGGCGCAGCCAGGCGGCGTACTGCACCGCGCAGGCCACACCGAAGCCGGCTGTGATTTATCTCGCTTGGCCGGCTTGGAACCGGCATCGGTGATTTGTGAAATCATCAATGAAGACGGCACCATGGCGCGCCGTCCGGACTTGGAAGTGTTTGCAGAAAAACACGGCCTGAAAATCGGCACCATTGCGGATCTGATTCACTACCGCATGACCAATGAACAGACAGTAGAGCGCATTGACCAGCAAACACTGGACACTGAATACGGTACATTTGAACTGTTCCGCTACAGAGAAATCGGCAATCCGGATATCCATTTGGCGCTGGTAAAAGGCGAACCGAAGCAAGGGATCACTACGGTGCGTGTACACGGCTTCAGCCCTGTGCGCGATTTGCTGAAAATCAACAAGCAAGACGGCGAGCCCGCGTGGAACTTAGATAAAGCGTTGAAAGAAATCGCATCAAGCGAGCGCGGTGTATTGGTCTGGATTGGCCAACGCCATTTGCAGGACTTAGGCCCCGCATTAGAAAGCCTGGCTGCGCCAAAACCGACCAAATCCAGCGCTGCGCTGTCTCAGCAATATCAAACTATTGGCGTGGGCGCACAAATTTTGCGTGATTTAGGCGTAGAAAAGATGAAGCTGTTGAGTTCACCTTTACGCTTTAATGCGCTATCAGGCTTTAACTTAGAAGTGGTGGAATATATCACCGCACATCAAACATCAGAGAAATAATCGAGGTTGCTATGGCAGTTCGCCGTATTGAAGGTATGTTGAATCTCGCAAACGAAGACCGTTATGCGATTTTAGTTGGCCGTTTTAACAGCTTTGTTGTCGAACATCTGCTGGATGGTGCAATTGATACATTGAAACGTCATGGCGTATCAGAGGATAATATCACTGTTGTTCACGCACCAGGCGCATGGGAACTTCCAGTCGTTGCTAAGAAATTGGCAGAAACTGAACGTTTTGATGCGGTAATCGCATTGGGCGCAGTGATCCGCGGCAGCACGCCTCACTTCGATTTTGTGGCTGGCGAATGCGCAAAAGGCTTAGGCGTTGTTGGCCTGAACTCTGGCCTGCCGGTCATTAATGGTGTATTGACTACGGACAGCATTGAACAAGCGATTGAACGCTCGGGTACAAAAGCAGGTAATAAAGGCGGTGAAGCTGCCTTGACTGCTATTGAAATGGTTAACTTGTTAAAGGCTATTTAACGCTATGTCGCAAACACTTCAAGCAACTTATGCAGCAAAACGCAAAGCACGCCGTTTTGCTGTGCAAGGAATTTATGAATGGCAGATGAGCCACAATCCAGTCCATGAGATTGAAGCGCGCACACGCGTGGAAAATGCCATGCACAAAGTGGATCTAAGCTATTATCATGAATTGTTGACTCAAGTGGTTGCCAATCATGAAGCATTGGATGCGCTCTTAATTCCTGTACTGGACCGTGAACTTTCTGCGCTGGACGGCGTAGAGCTTGCCACCCTTCGTCTTGGCGCGTATGAACTCAAAGAGCATCTTGAAATTCCATACCGTGTTCTTTTAGATGAAGCGATTGAGCTGGCTAAACATTTTGGCGGTGCAGACAGCCATAAGTACATCAATGGTGTATTGGACCGTTTAGCAACGACGCTACGTGCAGCAGAAAAGCAGCAAGCTCAATAATTTAAGTTGATTTGCGCGTATGGCTGAGTTCTCACTTATTGACACCTATTTCAATCGAAAGAATACCCATTCAGTCGATTTGGGCGTCGGGGATGACTCAGCCCTGCTCACTCCCCCTCCGCATCAGCAATTGGTCATCTGCGCCGATACGTCTGTTGCAGGACGGCATTTTCCGCTGAATACCGATCCGCATGCCATCGGCTGGAAATCCGTTGCGGTCAACCTGTCCGACATTGCGGCCATGGGCGCAAAACCGCACAGCATTTTACTTGCTTTGAGCTTACCCCAAATTGATCATGCTTGGCTGAAAGGCTTCAGTCAGGGCTTGTATGACTGCTGCGATCAATTTGGCGTGAGTTTAATTGGCGGCGACACCACGCAAAGCCCCCACCTCACCATCACCGTCACAGCGCTGGGCTGGATTGAATCGGGCAAAGCCGTGACCCGCTCAGGTGCAATGCCTGATGATTTAATCTGTGTCAGCGGCACCGTCGGCGATGCCGCCTACGGCCTGCAGCATTTAGGCCACCCGCTGCAAAAGCGGCTGGACTATCCCACCCCGCGCTGCCAGCTTGGACAGCAGCTCAAAGGCTTAGCCTCCAGCATGATCGACATATCTGACGGCTTAGCGCAGGATTTAGGGCATATTTTAGATGCTTCCAACGTGGGCGCAATTTTGCAATTGGAAAATATTCCAGTCTGCCCCGAAGTTGCAAAATTAGAACAAGAAAAGAAATGGCAAACCGCTTTAGCCGGTGGTGATGACTATGAATTATGCTTTACAATAAGCCCGAACAACTATCAGCTGCTGATGCAGCAAAAATTAGATGTAAACCTGACAATTATTGGACAAATCACCCAAAATTTGGGATTAACTTATTTTCAGAATGGCGTAAATTGTTCCATTCCATTTCATGGGTATCAACATTTTGCATAAACCAGAAATTAATTTTAAGCAAATGAACTGGCTGAACCGGTGCATCGTTTTTTGCGGTGTCGGCTTTGGTTCAGGCCTTGCCCCGAAAGCGCCGGGCACTTTCGGCTCGGCATTTGCCTTACTGTTTATTCCATTCTGGCTTGCAATTGGCTTTTTCAACACCATATTCGCCATAGTTTTAATGTCTTTAATCGGTATTTATATCTGCGGGCAAACAGCTAAAGTCATGGGTGTGCATGACGATGGCCGAATTGTGTGGGATGAATTTGCAGGTCAATCCATCACCTTTTTGCCTTTGATTTACCTTGGAACAATGAACTGGCTCTGGGCGCTCATCGGTTTTGGCCTATTCCGGCTGTTCGATGTTTGGAAGCCTTGGCCGATCAGCGTGATTGACCGTCAAGTTGGCGGCGGATTCGGCATTATGCTGGACGATATCATTGCCGGTATTTGGGCCGCGCTCTGTATCTGCATTTATTTTTATTTCACATCTGTATGATGAAAACACCCCCTAGGATCTGACATGTCTACTAGCGTTATCATTCTCGCTGCAGGTAAAGGAACACGCATGCGTTCCAGCTTGCCAAAAGTCCTACAGCCATTGGCTGGCCGCCCTTTGCTTGGACATGTAATCGAGACAGCAAAAAAACTCCACGCCGATAATATTATTACAATTTACGGACACGGCGGCGATCTGGTTCAAAAAGAATTTGCGCAAGAACAAGTACAGTGGGTTGAACAGGCTGAACAGCTCGGTACAGGCCATGCGGTAAAAGTAACGCTGCCTGTACTGCCAAAATCAGGCCAATCGCTGATTTTATCCGGCGATGTGCCATGCATCAGTCAGGCAACACTGCAAAAACTGCTGAATGCCGCTCAAAATACTGGCATCGGCCTTGTGACGCTTACCCTGCCGAATGCTTCCGGCTATGGCCGTATTGTGCGTGAAAATGGCAAAATTCAAGCCATTGTGGAGCATAAAGACGCCAACGATGCTCAGCGTCAAATTAAAGAAATCAACACTGGCATTTACTGTGTCAGCAATGCCAAATTGCATGAGTGGCTGCCAAAACTATCCAATAACAATGCGCAAGGCGAATACTATCTGACGGATATTGTCGCAATGGCAATTGCAGACGGCTTAGAAGTCGAGTCTGTCGAACCTGAACGCGCATTTGAAGTTGAAGGCGTCAATGACCGCGTGCAATTGGCGGCTTTAGAACGTGAATTCCAAGCCGATCAAGCAAAACTGCTGATGCAGCACGGCGTACATTTAATTGATCCAAGCCGTTTTGATTTGCGCGGAACGCTGGTTGCCGGCACAGATGTGCGAATTGACATCAATGTCATTATTGAAGGCCGCTGTGAATTTGGCGATAACGTTGAAATTGGCGCCGGCTGCGTCATCAAAAACACGCAAATTGCATCAGGCACAAAAGTTCAGCCGTACAGCATCTTTGATAATGCTATTGTCGGTGAAAACACCCAAATCGGTCCATTCTCGCGTTTGCGCCCAGGTGCAAAACTGGCCAATGACGTACATATCGGCAACTTTGTTGAAGTTAAAAACTCATCGATTGGCCTAGGCTCAAAAGCCAACCATTTTACCTATTTAGGCGATGCCGAAATTGGCGCAGGCTCAAACATTGGTGCTGGTACCATTACCTGCAACTATGATGGCGCAAACAAATTCAAAACAGTTATTGGCAATGCCGCTTTTATTGGCTCGAACAGTTCATTGGTTGCTCCTGTCACCATTGGCAATGGCGCAACTGTCGGTGCAGGCTCAACTATTACCAGTGATGTTGCTGACCATTGCCTAGCCGTTGAACGTTCAAAACAATTCGTGAAAGAAAACTATCAGCGTCCGCAAAAGATCAAGAAATAAGAGGGTTTTACTATGTGTGGTATTGTCGGCGGCATTGCTGAACGCAGCATTACAAATATTTTAATTGAAGGCTTAAAGCGCCTCGAATACCGTGGCTATGACTCTGCTGGCCTCGCATTAATCAATGGCGGGCAGGTGCTTCGTGAGCGCCGTGTCGGCAAGGTGGCTAATTTAGAAGAAGCCGTCAATGAGTCCCATATCGCCGGCTCTCTAGGCATTGCGCATACCCGCTGGGCGACACATGGCAAGCCGACTGAAAACAATGCGCATCCGCATATTTCAGGCGATGTTGCGGTGGTGCATAACGGCATTATCGAAAACTATCAAGAACTGAAAGATGATCTTGAAGCGCTGGGCTATGTTTTCACTTCTCAAACGGATACAGAAGTCGTTGCGCATTTAGTCAATGATGCGCTGAAAAACACGCCTAGCCTGCTGGAAGCAGTTCGCCAAGTCGTACCTCAGCTAAAAGGCGCATACGCGCTGGGCATTGTGCATACAGACCACCCTAATGAGCTGATTACCGTACGTGAAGGTTCTCCGCTGGTCATTGGCGTCGGGATCGGCGAAAACTTTATCAGCTCTGACCAGCTGGCGCTGCTGCCGATTACTAACCGCTTCATTTACCTTGAAGAAGGCGATATTGCGCGCCTGACCCGTACCAGCATCGAAGTCTTTGTCGACGGCAACCGGGTTGAACGTCCAGTCAAAGAATTGGATGCTGCGGTGAGCAATGCATCGAAAGGCGAATACAAGCATTACATGCTGAAAGAAATTTACGAACAGCCTGAGGCGATTCAGCAAACAATTTCTCAAGCGCTGAACGGCAATGCGCTGCGCGATGACTTTCTGAAAAATGCAGAAGCGGACTTCAGCAAAATCCAGCAAGTACAGATTATTGCCTGCGGTACCAGCTACCATGCCGGAATGATTGCAAAATATTGGTTTGAGCAGTTAATTAATGTATCTGCACAAGTTGAAATTGCCAGTGAGTTCCGTTACCGCTCTCCAGTGATTGTGAATAACACGCTGTATGTCTGTATTTCTCAATCGGGTGAAACAGCAGACACTTTAGCTGCGCTTCGCGATACACAAAAACGCGCTGCAGCCAAGAATTTAGACATTGCCACATTGACGATTTGCAATGTAGCAACCTCCTCGATGGTGCGTGAAACCGACCACAGCCTGCTGACTTTAGCTGGTCCTGAAATTGGGGTAGCGTCAACCAAAGCTTTCACTACGCAGCTGGCTGCATTGATGCTGTTAATCTTGAAGATCGGCCAAGTCAAAAATACCATCGCAGCTGAAAACATTGAAACCATTACAGCCGAATTATGGCACACGCCAAAAGTAATTTTGGATACACTGCAGAATAATGAAGCAATTTTGCGTCTGTCTGAATTGTTTAAAGAAAAACAGCACTGCCTATTCTTAGGCCGCGGCACGCAATTCCCAATTGCTTTGGAAGGCGCGCTGAAGCTGAAAGAAATTTCCTATATTCACGCAGAAGGCTATGCCGCCGGTGAACTGAAACACGGGCCATTGGCCTTGGTGGATAATGACATGCCTGTGGTGATTCTTGCGCCGCAGGATGACATGCTGGACAAACTGAAATCCAATATGGAAGAAGTTCAAGCGCGCGGCGGTGAGTTGTTTGTTTTTGCTGACATCAACAGCGGTGTCAACGAAAAAGACCGCCAGCATGTGGTGAAAGTTCCTAGCATCAGTGCAGTTTTAGCTCCAATTGTATACAGTATCCCTGTGCAATTGCTGTCGTATCATGTGGCAGTCCTGCGCGGTACTGACGTGGATCAGCCTCGAAACTTAGCAAAATCTGTGACTGTAGAATAATAGTTGCTATTAAAAATGGCGCTTTTGTATGAGAGTAATAAAGTTTCATACTGAGTAATAAAACCTCATACTGAGTAATAAAGTGTAATACTAGATTGCTCAAAAAATCCACACAGGCTATGCTCTAAAAAGCATGTTGTGTGGATTTTTTTATGGCTAATTTTAAGAACACACAAAATCATGAACTCAAAATTCAAAAATGGATTAAAGAAGGACGAGGACAGGGTTTTGGAAGTAACTATAAGCCTTGGATTACAATTCGAGATGTGAGTTCAGAAGGTCGATCTCACCGAGTTTTTGGTCATAAAAGCCAAAGAACCCATCATCTTCTGTCTGATCTAGAACTTTCTGCTTTTTTATTACTGGAATGGCATTCCACTACTATCGATATTCGAGAACAATATCCATTAGACCTCGAACAAACTCTAGAAATTGCGGAGATTGGACTGCTCCCTGTACCCTAGACAGCCTCATTTTGAAACTGCCTCAAAGGCTTTGAACAAAGCCTGTGACCATTCGTAAAGCAAGTCGAAATAGAGATTTGATCATCAGACAGCATTGAATTGCAGTGTCAGAATAGGTTTGATTCCGGCCATGCTTAGCTTGTGGCTGAGCATACCATTAAGTCGTTGGATCAAACCAAACTGAAATATTACCTCGCTTAATTAAAGCTTCGTTATACGAGGGCCAACTGGTTGTACAATAGATTTTTTGGGGCAGGCTTCTTCATTTTGAAATTATATTGCTGAAGAAGCTATTAAGAATAGGTTTGTGCAACAAAGCCATGCTGAATGTATGATGATATATAATCAAAAAATAGTTTATTAAATTCATAATATTGCTAATTTTGATTATATATTCACTAAGTACTTCTTTATTACTCTCATACGGCTTAAAGCGCCATTTTATTTTAGTTCGATCTAATAATAAACATTCATTTCAATTAATTTACTTTGATTTCCAAACTACGTTTGTAGCCATCTACATGTATTTCAAGCTGCTCTATAGCCCACTCGACATCATCTTCAGTTGCTGCCAGCCCAACAATACGCTCGAAAATTGGCAGCAATTGTTCTAATGTATAATGTTTTTCAAGAGACCGAAGAATACGGCTATGTTCGGTGATTTGTGTATCTTCCTGATCAATCAGTAATTCCTCATATAATTTCTCCCCTGGGCGTAAGCCAGAATACTGAATTTCAATATCACCAATATCAGAACCATCTTCACGAACTTTTAAACCACTTAAAGCGATCATTTGACGAGCTAAGTCTTGAATACGAACAGGTTCACCCATATCCAATAGAAAAACATCACCGCCAGTACCTAAAGCACCAGCCTGAATAACGAGCTGGGATGCTTCTGGAATTGTCATAAAATAACGTGTTACATCAGGATGAGTTACTGTAATTGGACCACCCTTGGCAATTTGTTGCTTAAACAAAGGAACAACTGAGCCGGATGAACCTAAAACATTACCAAAACGCACAATACTAATTTGCGTTTGGTTTTGGGCCTCAGCCATAGCTTGACAATATAATTCCGCCATTCGCTTCGAAGCACCCATAACATTGGTTGGTCGAACAGCCTTATCAGTTGAGATTAATACAAATGTTTCTACACCTTTTTTGACTGCAGCATTTACGCTAAATGCAGTGCCTACAGAGTTGTTTTTCAGGCCTGCTAAAGGATTACATTCCACCAAAGGAACATGCTTATAAGCAGCGGCATGATAAACCGTTTGGACATGGTATTGTTCAATCACACGTTCAAGCTTTAATTCATCTAACACTGTACCTAAAATTGGGATAACTTCAATACTAGAATTTAAACGCAGTTCTTTATCAATGCTATATAAAGCAAACTCAGTTAACTCATAAATCACCAATTTTTGTGGTTTATTTTTTATAATTTGGCGGCATAGCTCTGACCCAATTGAGCCACCGGCACCAGTAACCATAACAACTTTTTGATGAATATTTTTAGCAAGTAATTCAGAAATAGGTGGAACAGGATCCCGGCCTAATAAATCAATAATATCTACCTCACGAATATCTGAGATTTGAATATCACCATCTACTAATTTAGTTAGCCCTGGAATTTCAGTAATCTTAATATGTGCTGATTCTAAAAATTGAACAATTTCACTTTTACGAGTACGCCCTACGGAAGGAAGTGCAATTAAAATTTCATCAATCTTCTCACCATTTAAATGCTTAAGTCCTTGCTCTGCACTATATACTTTTAATCCCCCAATAATTTGTCCAAATAATGATTCATTATCATCAATAAAAAATAATGGGAAATGCTCATCAGAACGATTTAACATAGCCGCAATTTGTTGACCTGCGTAACCTGCACCATAAATCACAATTTTTCTTTTCGGCATATTCGTCTGTAAACTTGCTCTCACAATAAAACGAATTGCGCTACGACTAAACCAGACCCAAGCAAACATTAAAAATCCAAACATCAATGGAATTGAAGTTGGTATAAATGCATGACTACAATACGCTAAAGCATATAAACCTAAGATTGTTAATCCTGTAGTAATTGCTAAACGAGTAAAAAAAACTTCGTTAAATGTACGAACAATAAAATGGTAAAGCCCGCAAATCAATGAAATGACCACAGCTAGAGCACTTATCCAAAATGAACCAAAGGCGATATTAGGAACAACTTCCGCACCTAAATTGAACTCACGTAATGCATAACAAAACCAAATTAAAACTGGAAACGCTAAAAAATCTAAAATTACTAAAAATAATTGTTTGGCGTACCGAGGGGAATTCACCAAGGGCATAATGACTGATTTCACAGGACTAGTCTTCTCTATGCTATTTATATAATTGAACTAAAAATGGTTTTAGTCGATATAGCATTATTAAACAAATGTAAAAACGTAAGCGAGTTCAATTACTGAGACTCGCTACACAGAAAGTGAATTAAATTTTTGAAAGTACACTTTTAATGGCAATAATTGTCGTACTTAAACTACTTTCACTTAACGTTGGATGCACAATGAACATCAGACTCGTTTCTCCAAGTTTTTGTGCATTTGGTAAACGCTTTTCAGGACGCCAAGGCGTTCCATCAAACGCGTGTTCCAAATAAACTTCAGAGCATGAACCACTAAAACATGGAACATCCATTGCTGAAATTTCATTCATAATACGGTCGCGAGACCAATCTGCAGGCAATTGATCAGTATTTACTTGTACATAACATTTATAAGCTGCATGGATATAATCTTGAGAAGGCTGATGAACCGTTACATAAGGAGTATTTTCAAAAGCAGCATAAATTTTCTGCATATTTTCGTTACGCACTTTTGTCCATTCCGCCATTTTTTTTAACTGAATACGGCCAATGACTGCTTGCATTTCCATCATGCGCCAGTTGGTACCGAATGAGTCATGCAGCCAGCGAAATCCTGGTGGGTGCTGCTTATTATAAATACTATCAAAATTCTTACCATGATCTTTATAAGACCACATTTTATTCCATAGACTTTCGTCATTGGTGGTGACCATACCGCCTTCACCGCCAGTGGTCATGATTTTATCCTGACAGAAAGACCATGCACTAATGTGTCCGATAGAACCGACAGATTTACCTTTGTATTTTGCGCCGTGTGCCTGCGCGCAGTCTTCAATAACATAAATGCCTTTATCTTGCGCCAGCTGCATAATTGGATCCATATCACACATCCAGCCAGCCAAATGCACACAGATAATTGCTTTGGTATTTGGCGTTAAGACAGCTTCAATGGTTCGGGCGGAAATATTTTGTGAATCCAATTCCACATCTGCAAAAATGGGATTAGCACCGGCCGTCACAATTGAACTGGCAGAGGCTAAAAATGTGCGCGATGTAACGATTACATCATCACCTGCACCAATGCCTAAAGCTTTTAATGCAACGTCTAGCGCGACTGTCCCGTTTGCTAATGCAACGGCATGTTTTGTTTCTGCAAAGGTTGCAAATTCTTTTTCAAACTCACGGCATTCCTGACCCGTCCAATAGTTTACTTTATTTGATAGCAGTACTTTAGATACAGCATCCGCCTCTTCTTGCGTAAAGCTTGGCCATGGTTCAAATGCAGTGTTTAACATATTTTATTCCTAAATTGATTTTTAAAAATCTTTATTTCTTCTCTAAAATTCGGGCTGGATTACCTACAACAGTAACACCTGCGGGAACACTTTTGGTCACGACTGCACCCATACCAACCACAGCGCCTTTGCCAATAACCAATGGTTTGTCTGGTGCGCCTTGTTTGATCACAGCGCCAGTACCAATATAGGCATGATCTTCAATGTGAATATTGCCATTGCATTTTACACCTGGCGCAAATGTGACGTAGTCACCAATGATACAGTCATGCGCAACATAGCTATAAATGTTTGCATGGAAAAACTTACCAATTTTAATATTTGAAGTAATGCATGTAAAAGGACACAGTAGACTGCCTTCACCCATTTCTACTTCATCTAAAATAACTGTATTCGCTGCTTGAATTTCTAAATGTTGAACACTGTCCTGGTTTAAACGAGCCACCAATTTTTCACGTACTTGGCTATTTGCGATTGCAATTGTCACGCGTTTATCGGTTTTAGAATCATTAATAAAATCAGTGTAGCTTAGTACTTGAAATCCGTTTAAATCTGTATTTGCCTGACCGTCATCAATAAATACAAAATGTTCTTTATTTAATTCAGTAAATTGCGCACGTACTAGCGGCATGACCTCTTTGCCAAATCCACTTGCACCATAAACACCAATCAATTTATCCGACATTATTCTTCATCCTTATGGTTTGATCCTGTAAAGCGAGTCATCGTTGCTTCACCTTCTGCACTAATGTCATCCTTCGCAATCACTTTCTGAACTGTCTTCAACATGATTTTAAAGTCCAATACGGTTGACTGGTTTTCGACATACCATGTGTCTAATTTGAATTTTTCTTCCCAACTAATCGCATTACGACCATTCACTTGTGCATGACCAGTCATACCGGGCCGTACATTATGACGCTTTGCTTGTTCTTTATTATAAAGAGGCAAATATTCCATAAGTAATGGACGAGGGCCAACCACACTCATATCGCCTTTGATTACATTCCACAGTTCAGGCATTTCATCTAGACTGGTTGAACGCAGCATTTTACCAAATGTTGTCAAGCGCTCGCTATCTGGCAATGGATTACCTTGTGCATCCACAGCATCTTTCATGGTACGGAATTTAATCATTTCAAATGGCTTGCCATTTAGACCCGGACGCACTTGACGGAATAACACTGGCGAACCTAGATTTTTTTTCACTTTATAAGCAACGAATACATATAAGGGGGAAAGGAGCATAAGCGCAATAGAGGCAAGAATAATATCTAACAGTCTTTTCATCAGTTTTAATTCACTTCGGCAAAACAATACTTTCAAGTTTTGTTGCAATTTTAGAATAGTCTAAATGCTGTAAGACGTATTCCTTCCCACGTTGCCCCATTGCTTGGCGCTCATGTTCAGGTAAATCGTATAACTGCAAGATTGATTCCGCAATCAATGCTGGATTTTCAGCATCAATGGTTAATCCTGCATCGGCCAGTTCAACAATGTCACCTTTTCCAGAAAAAGCATGAATCACAGGCTTAGCTGAAAAAAGATATTCAGGCAGCTTATTCGGTGCTATCCCAAATCGATAAAGTGAATTTTTTTGCCAGCCTATATAACAGATATCAAATGTACGTAACATAGACTGAATTTGCTTCTTGGGAATTGCATCAATATACGTAATATTATCCAATCCTAAATCCAATGATTTTTGAACCAAATGCTGTTTTTCCTTACCTGAACCTACAAGTACAAAATGAATATCTTTATAAGCTGACAATAATTTAGCAGCATCAATTAAATCATCTATCGCATTTGCTACACCTATTGTACCTGTGTAGCCAACAATAAATTTATTCTTTGGTAACTGAGATAAAACATCTAAAGACAAATCTTCTTTATGAATGACCTCATCTATTGAAATTCCATTTGGAATCCAATTAAATTTTTTGGGGTTTAACCCCCTACTCATCATGTGTTCTACAGCATTGAAAAGATTTGAGAATACATAGCCTGACTTTTTGTATGCTCGATCTTCAATCCATTGCATGAATCGAACGAATGGATGCTTAGGAGAATGACCACCAAGCTCAATTAATGTCAAAGGCCAAATATCACGGACTTCAAAAATAAATTTTGCCTTATATTTATTCGCAAGATGCTTTGCCCCTAAGTAACCTATAGGCGAAGGAGATGAATACAAAATTGCATCAGGTCGGTCCGTAATAACGGATGGTAATTTTGTGAGTGCCCAAGAAAATTTGAACCAATTCAGCACACGTTGTTTGCTGTGAGCTTCTTGGTATTCTGGTAAATTCACCCAGACGAAGGTAAAATTTTTATCAATTTTTTCTAACAGATAAGGTTCTGAAAATTGTTTCGGTTGACGCAGTAAATGACTGTATCGACCAGCAATTAAATAGACTCTATATCCTTTTTTTGCTAATTCCTGCGCAAGATAATAATGTCTTCCGCCCATTGCTGTTTCAGGTGTTGAGCTATATTGGTTGATGAGCCAAATGGTTTGTACTGAGGACATATCATTAACCTAAAATTTTAGAATAAAATTGAAACAACTTTTGCTCTTCAATATTCCAATTATATTTTTCAAGCACAGCAACTCGACCATTTTCACCCATTCTTTGAGCATCAATACGGTTTGTATTTAAAGTTTTAATCGCGCTAGCAATTGCAGATGGATTCAATGGATCAACACAAAGCCCACACTGTGCTTCATCTACAATGCTACGCCATAATGGAAAATCCGATGCAATTACTGGAATACCCGCACACATATATTCAAACATTTTAACTGGCAAAGAATCGAGATAGCTTTGTGTCGGGTGTAGTACCACAAGCCCAGCAAATGATTTAGACAATGTATTTTGAATACCTTCTCTATCTACATAGCCAAGAAAGTCGACATTCTTCCAACCTTGCATTTGCTTTACTTTATTTTCCAAATTAGCATCAGCAAAATTACCAGCAATAAGTAATCGCGTATCATCCGAAAAATCAATAGCTTCTACCATTTGAGTAATTCCACGCACTTCCGCTAAACCGCCAATGTAACAAACATGATTATTGTCTGTTACATTTGAATGCTTAATTTTTATGAATTCTTCAGTCTTAGGAAAGTTATTAATATCAATTGTATTAGCATTAATATTTAAAAACTTATCACGAATAAATGGTGTAGCAGCAACAATACCATCTAGTTTTGAACAAGCGCATTGCTCATATTTTTTTACTAAAAAAGATAAAACTTTTTTTGTAATAGGTTTTAAGTAATGTTTGGATTGAATTTGGTTAGGCAAATCCTCATGTGCATCAAATATGACTTTTTTCCCTAATTTCTTAAGTTTTAAACCAACAGGAATAAGCTCTGGATCATGAAGATGATATAAATCTGCATTTAATTCAATAGCTTTTTTATATACAGCTTTGGTTGCATTTAAAATTCTATTTTTACGCCCTAAATAAACACCAACATCAATAATATTAACATTATTTTTAGCCTCATCTCCCTTGCCATCAGCTACAACTAAATACGTACTATAAATATCAACCAAAGAACTACATTGTTTTACAAAAATACGTGTATCGAAGCGAGGATGGGCTGAAGTTAAGTGAGCAATTTTTTTCTTAGACATTTAATTATATTCCCTTACAACTAAGCATATTATTATATGCTTTTAACATCTTTTTTTCTTGTATTTCCCATGAATTATCGCAGGCTACACTATATGCATTTTTTTTCATAACGGTTAAATCCTGATTTAAAAATTCATCTATTGCCTGATTAATTCCATCTGAAGAAAAATTACTGATTGCAGTTCCTATATTATTTTTAATAACTAATTCAGACATATCTTTCATATTTGAAACTAAAATAGGTAAACCCGCCATAGCATATTCAAATAATTTATTTGGCATACAATAATAATAAGATAAACATGTATTTTCGATTAGGGAAATTCCTAAATCTGCTGAAGCAGTATATTCTAGTACAATTTGTGGAGGTACAGCTGGATAAAAGAAAATGTTATTATATTCAAGCATAACAGCTTTAATAGCTTGCTCCAATTCACCATATCCCATAAAAACAATAACAATTTTATTATCATTACGAGATTTAAAAGCATCTAATATTAAATGGATACCACGGCCATTAAACAAACCACCTTGATAAAGCAAAATAATTTGCTCATTACGAATACCTAATTTTTCACGAAAATGATTATTTTCTTTTAATGCTCTTTGTTTAGGTGCATTTAATACAACTGAGGGACGGCAAATACTATATTCATTAACATACCAATCAGCAATACTTTCACTCACAACCAACATCATATCTACTTTATGGATTAGTTTTCGTTCTAAAAATTTTGATAATTTTTTTCGTAAATCTAAACCCGCAGATTGCTCTGTTTCTAACTCATGTGCATCATAAACAACTAGTGCATTTAATACATATTTTGCAAATACAGCAAAGGGTAAAACACCAAGAGCATGTGCATTTACAACCTTTGGCTTTACTTTTAATAAAATAAAAAATGTTCTAATAAAAAACTCTACATATTTAATAAGTTGAAAAAACAAACCTTTAGGTAATTTTCGAGTAGCTAAACGAATTCGATATAATTCTACATTCTTTGAAAGCTGTTCATATTCTTTTAATTTTTCAGAACCTAAAGCAATAATAGTTATATTTTCAAATACTTTATTTTGTGATAGCGAATTTACTTGCTTTAACACACGACTTGCATTCGTAAATTCATTCATATTAATATGCACGTTATTCATTATCTTTCTCACAAATAACCAAAGTATACCAACGTAAATAATTTACCCAACGCCATACTTTCAAATCAAATTTACGCTTACCATCTACGACTTCATTAAACTCTTTAATAATTTCAGTTTTATCAATAAAATCAATTTCTGGTGTTTCTTCAATCCATCTACGTATTTCTGTAGCCATACCTAATAACCATTCAGACTCAGGTGTTGCAAACCCAATTTTGTCTTTCCGATCTAAATGGCTATCAGGTACAATTCCTCGCATTGCTTCACGGAATACATGTTTCGTTTCACCTTCATTCGAAATTAGATAATGCTCAGGTAAACTTAATAAGAACTCAACTAAAGGTAAACTTAAAAATGGTACACGACTCTCAATAGAGAATGCCATTGAGTTTCTATCACCATGTCTTAAAAGACTTGGAAGACCTCGGCCTTGTAGCGCATGTGATAAAGCTTCTCTTACACGTTTACCTTTATTAACTTTTTCCTGAATTGGTCGATTTTCTGAAAAATAAATATCTCGTTGTTTAAGGAAGTCTATATTTAACCATTTTGGATAAAAATCTCGTCCCATATTTTTTCGAACAGAAGCATACCAAGCATCTGGTAAAACAATTCTAGCTAAATATTTCCATGCTAAACCATAACTTCTTCCTGGCCATTTTGCCCATTTTTTAGCAAATTGATGTGCTTCTAAAAAATCACCTTTTTCAATTAAACTAAGTAAACGATAGCCAGGATAACCAGAATATCCCGCTAATAATTCATCTGCACCTTGACCATCTAGAGTGACAGTGATCCCTTTTTCTTTTGCAAGCTTAAAAACGCGATATTGAGCATAAATACTGGTCCCACCAAAAGGCTCTCCTTGCATTAAAAGCATATGATCTAAATTAGTTTGCATATCTTTACTAGATGAATAAACCTTATGTGCAGTAGCATTAGTATATTTCGTAACGCCATCCACCCATTTTTCTTCAGTTAGTTTTTCATCATCAGCAATATAACTGAATGTATGAATTTCAGCAGTAGAATCTAAAGTTCGCATAGCACAAACAACAGCTGATGAGTCTACCCCCCCTGAAAGGGCCGCACCTAAAGGAACATCACTACGCAAATGGTACTTAATACTATCTAAAAATAATTCACGTGTTCTTTGCGCAGCATCTTGAAAAGATAAATTAGAAGTCTTTGACAAGTCTGGTTTCCACCAGACAATTGGTTGTGTAATTGTACCTGTAATTAAATCATATTCAAACCAATGTCCTGGAGGTAAATGCTTAATGCCCTCAATAAATGACTGTTCAGATGAGTCATAATCCCCATGAACAAGATAATCATAAGCTTTTTGTAAATTTGGTTGGGATTTTTTACCAATAAGTGCAGTTACCGCACGAATATCTGAACCAAAAAATAAATCATCATTATCAAAATTATAAAAAAAAGGTTTTATTCCAAAAGCATCACGGACTAAAGTAACTTTATTTGTTACTTTATCTAATACAGCAAAAGCAAACATACCAATTAGTCTTCTTAAGACTTCAAGCCCCCACTGTTGCCAAGCAGCCAATAATACTTCAGTATCCGAATCTGTATAAAAGGTAAAACCTAAGCATTTTAACTCGTCACGGATTTCCTGATAATTATATATTTCACCATTAAAAATAATACTATATTGATTACATTGTGATTCAAATGGTTGAATTGCAGCATTACTTAGATCGATAATAGACAAACGAGCATGTGCAAAAGCTACATACTTACTCTTCTGCTKAKCCTGAACCGTATTGGTTGGAATAGACGCCCAGCTCATCCGCCAAGGCATAGCCAATGGTTGCCGGCCGTTCAGCCAGTTTTTTTTGACTGACAATACTGTCTGCAACTGCAAAATCCGCTGCGGTCTGCTCTAATGGATGCGCTTGCACATGAATGGTTTCCAGCTGCTGCGCCTTGGGCTGCGGCACAGCAGAGGTTTTTTGAATAGCCGGGCCATCTGCAAATGCAAACGGCGAGACTGTGGCAAAAAATGAGACAGTGATTAA
>NZ_LUAW01000003.1 GCF_001605895.1 Acinetobacter pragensis | reverse complement strand
TKCYGAATCCTTTTTTAGTAGTTTGAAGAAGGAAAGAATTAAAAAGAGAATCTATAAAACACGCGAAATGGCGCGTGCGGATGTGTTTGATTACATCGAGATGTTTTACAATCGAATCAGGCGCCATTCGCATCTTGATGGAATGAGCCCAGAAGCCTTTGAAGCAGCTTCAAAATGAGGCTACTTCAATGTCTAGGATACTGGGAGCAGTCCACTTTAATATCTAAAACATGAACATCCGTTACCGCCTTATATTTTTCCCACGTCCACTTAACCGTCTTTCCTTTCTCTAAGTACCCGGTAGAACTGCTGAACCAAAATTGACTCGCAATCACGGGGTCAACAAAAGCATTAAACACGATATTAATCGATTTTCGGATCAGCATTTGACTTTCAATTGCAATACTCATCTCTGCCCCTGCTATCAGATTTTCATTCAGTGATAGCATAGGATATGGCCAGCGTTATAGCGTTGAATTGTTATCTGGAGGCTGCATATCACTACATAAGGGAGCTTCATTTAAATCAAATGATTAAGCTGGAAAATCAAAGGCACAATGCAGAAATTAAAATTTAATCTTTTTGAACAGAATCAAAAAATAGAGGCAGGCGGCTCAATAAAATCTTTCAATAAGAAAGCGTCCAAGAAATTTATGCTGCCGCCAGTTTTCCTGATGATGTTATTAAGCTGTCTGATTGATTTATTCTCAAGGGTGAAATTCATACAAAAATAAGCATCACATCAGATTACCCTTATGCGCCTCCACTGCTGGCGGTAAATCTGCACCCAATGAATCCAGCATTTCACGCTCGATGCTGCGCACAATCGAATCCAGCGCTAAATCATTTTCCTGTTCACCAAATGGCTCTTCCAATTCGGCGCTTAAGGCATCCAAACCTAAAAACAAATAAGCGATGAGCGCAACAATAACCGGTGTCCAAATCCCAAGGCTGGATTCTAAACTGAAAGGCAAAATAAAGCAGAATGAATAGACGGCGCGGTGCAGCAGCACTGAATAGGAAAATGGCAATGGTGTAGATGAAATACGGTCACAGCCGGCATGAATATCGCCTAAGGCAATTGTATGCTTGGTTAAAGCGCAATAAATAATGTCCGTAATTTGGCCGTTTTTATACAAACCCGCCAAATCTTTCTGCACAATTTCCAGAATGTACTGCGGCTGATTTAAATGCTGCAACAGTGCTTGCCATTGCAGTTCCGACAGCTGTAAATGCGCTTGATAATAACCAAAGTCATCGGTTTTTTTACGTAAGCGGTCGCGGAGCAAATGCGTAAACAGCATAATGCGGTAGATCAGCACTTCACGCTGTGAATCATTCAGCACATAACTGTCACGTATGATATGACGGGCATTTGCAATTAGTGCGCCCCACAGTTTACGGCCTTCCCACCACCGGTCATAACAGGCCGTATTGCGGAAACTTAAGAAAATTGAAAGAATAACACCAAAGATGGTAAAGCCAATGGCAGGCACTTCCGGCACCGAGACATAATGATGCGCAGCCATGTAGACCAGCATTGCCGAAATCATGATTACAACCATCAGCGCCCAAAAAACTTTTGGCAAAATAGTGCCATGCCATGCAAACAGCAGTTTAAAACTATTGGTCTTATCTCTAATAATCACATGATGTCCTTTTCAATTGGCACGAAAAAGCCCAACCGAAGTTGAGCCTGATCTTAAACTATGGGCAACTCAACAACAGTGAGCCTTCTGGAAAATGAAAGATTTTATTTTCCAGGTTTAAAGCTGTCTTTCAAATCTAAAATACGGTTAAACACTGGTTTGCTGCGGGTATGAGCATATTGATCGGCAACAAAGTAGCCTTCACGCTCAAATTGGAAACGGTCTTCAGGCGCGGCTTCCGCCAATGCAGGCTCAATGACCGCCTGAACAACTTTCAGGGAATCCGGGTTCAGGTTCGCCAAGAAATCATCGCCAGTTTCTGGGTCAGATTCAGTAAATAAGCGGTCATAAATGCGCACTTCTGCGGGTATGCCTTTGCTTGCAGACACCCAGTGCACAACACCCTTCACTTTACGCCCTTCAGGGTTTTTACCCAAAGTTTCCGGGTCAATTGAACATTTCAGCTCAACCACTTCACCCTGATCGTCTTTAATGACTTCATCGCACTTAATTACATAGGCATGGCGAAGACGCACTTCACCGCCCGGAATAAGGCGTTTAAAGCCTTTTGGCGCAATTTCTTCAAAGTCTTTACGGTCAATGTAAATATCTTGAGTCAAAGGAATAACACGGTCGCCCATATCAACATTTGGATGGCGCGCATGCACTAGATCCATTGCTTCCGGCAAATTGGTTAACGTCACTTTCAGCGGGTTCAACACAGCCATGCCGCGGGCAGCTGTATTTTCCAAAGACTGGCGAATGCAGTATTCAAGCATTGCAACATCGACAATACTGCCGTCAACTTTAGAAACACCTACACGCTTGCAGAAATCACGCAGGCCTTCAGGAGTGAAGCCGCGGCGGCGCATGCCGACCACTGTTGGCATGCGCGGATCATCCCAGCCATTGACATAATTGCCTTCGACCAGCTTACGCAGCTTGCGTTTAGAGGTAATCGTATAGTCAACATTTAAACGGCTAGACTCATACTGACGCGGCACTGCTTTAGAATGAACCTTTTCCACAACCCAGTCATAGAATGGACGATGGTCTTGAAACTCCAATGTACATAAAGAGTGTGTAATTCCTTCAATGGCATCTGATAAAGGATGCGCATAGTCGTACATCGGGTACATTTTCCATTTATCACCCGTTTGATGATGTTCTGAATGCAGCACACGGTAAAGAATTGGATCACGCATATGCACATTCGGAGATGCCATATCAATTTTAGCGCGAAGTACAGCTTGGCCTTCACCCAGCTCGCCGTTGCGCATCTGTTCAAAACGCGCCAGATTCTCTTCAATTGAAGCGTCCCGGTAAGGAGAGTTTTTACCCGGCTCTACAAAGTTGCCGCGGTTCAGCTTAATTTCTTCCGGCGTCTGCAAATCGACATAAGCATCGCCTTGCTGAATCAGCTGCACAGCCCATGCATACAGCTGATCAAAATAGCTTGATGCATAGCAAGGCTCGCCTTTCCATTCAAAGCCCAGCCATTTAACATCATTCGCAATGCCGTCTACATATTCTTGTTCTTCGGCATCTGGGTTGGTGTCATCGAAACGCAAATTGCAGTAACCGCCAAACTCTTGCGCTACACCAAAATTCAGGCAAATCGCCTTTACATGGCCAATGTGCAAATAGCCATTCGGTTCTGGCGGAAAACGTGTAACTACTTGCTGTGTACGCCCAGAAGCTAAATCTTCGGCAATCACTTGCCGCACAAAGTCTAAGCCTGCCTGTTGTTCCTGCTGCACAGCATCGACGGCGTTACTATTTGGTGTCGGGGTGTTAGGCAGTGTTGAAACAACATCATTTGGCTTCATAACAGTAAAATCACTTTTAAAATAAAAAATTAAGAGAATTAAAACGCTATTTGATCATTTTAACAAAGAAAATAACGTTTTTACTTGCCTTGTAGTTTACAGTTTGCTTATGCTTCTCACAACCAAAAAACCCATGGCTTTGCTGTCCATGTTTAGGAGATTACACAATGAGTTTTCCTCAAGTCGAATTAAACACCAATAAAGGTCGTATTGTTCTCGAGCTTAACAGTGAAAAAGCGCCAAAAACTGTAGCTAACTTTTTAGAATACGTTCGTGACGGTTTCTATGACGGCGTAATTTTCCACCGCGTGATCGATGGCTTCATGATCCAAGGCGGCGGCATGGATGAAAACTTCAAAGAAAAAGCAACACGTGATGCAATTGAAAATGAAGCTGATAACGGCTTGACCAATGACCTTGGCACAATTGCTATGGCGCGTACTCAAGCACCTCACTCTGCATCAGCGCAATTCTTTATTAACGTTGGCAACAATGCTTTCCTGAACCACTCTGGCAAAAATGCTCAAGGCTGGGGATATGCAGTATTTGGTAAAGTAACTGAAGGCCTAGACGTTGTTAACGAAATTAAAGGCGTTCGCACTGGCAACCGCGGTTACCACGCTGACGTTCCTCTAGAGAACGTCGTTATCGAATCAGCTAAAATTATTTCTGAGTAAGAATTCCTCCTAGCCTCCCTTTTTAAAGGGAGGAATTTCTACCAAATATTTATGGTGGAAAGTCCCTCTTCATCAAAGATGGGATTTAGGGAGATTTCTTAAGAAGGAAAAGATCCGTGACCTATCTGTTTATCGCCGATTTACATTTGTCACCCAATCACCCTCGACTCGTTCGGGGGTTTTTAGATTTATTAGACGCATACAAAAATAAAAATACCCAGCTGTACATTTTAGGCGACTGGTTCAATGCCTGGATTGGCGATGACTACAGCGCGCCGTGGCTAGAAGAAATCATCACGGCCTTAAAGCAATTTAGCGATGCAGGCAATCATGTTTACTTTTTAGCGGGCAACCGCGATTTTGCATTGGGCGAAAAATTCCTTAATAAATTCAATGGCACATTGCTGAAAGAAATTGAAATACTGCAAATTGCAGAGTATCGCATTCGTATTGAACACGGCGACCTGCTCTGCATTGATGATGTGTCCTATCAAAAATTCCGCAAAATTATCCGCAATCCACTGTTATTGGGCTTTTTAAAAAGAATGCCTTTAAGCTTCCGCCAAAAACTGGCTGACGGTTTCCGTAAAAAAAGCCAGCAGGCCAACCAATTTAAAAGCTATGACATCATGGATGTGAATCCGCATGCCGTTGAACAGGTGTTACAGCAAGCTGATGTCCTCATTCATGGCCATACCCACCGCCCGAAAATTCATGACATTCTTGGTAAGCCTAGAATTGTTTTAGGTGATTGGCGTGAAGACCACGCTCAAATTTTGGAAATAAACCCCGATGCGCCTAGACAGCATTTTGAATTAAAAAAATGGCGCTATTAATCTAGCGCCACTTGATCTATAAACTGAATATAAAAGCTGTATGCCTTATTTCAAACGGTACAGCTGATTTTGTCCCGCATAAAAACTTAGACCATCCAAATTCATTGGCACAGTTTCACCGGATTCCAGCTCAACCATTTGCCCAACAGACACCCAAATGAATCCATCATTGGTATTTTGTTTGCGTTTCAGCGGTATTAATTTAACGTTTATACTATCGCCATTGACAGCGACGGCTGTACGCCATTCATTTAAATTTTCCAAAATATTGACTCAACTTGTGAGCTTTTTGTGATAGAACAAAGAGATTAATAAAACGAAGATTGAATAGTAATTCTGCAGTTACAAGGATAATGTTTAAGCAATAATGGCTTAAGACAAGATTAATCACAATTAGCTAAATAATAAATAAAAAGCAGGAACAATACCTGCCTAGACGAATAGATTCATTGTACAGTGTCATTACAAAATTAGCAAAATAATGAATTTCCCTTATAAATATTCAATTTGTCTCTATTAAAAAATAAAGCAAAAGCAGGCACAGGTTAAGCCACCAACCTGCTTTTACACAAACTTAATATTTAAGTTTAATAGCCACCCTCAGATTTCACGACTTCTGCATCTGCTTTATATTTTTGCAGCAGCTCGCGCAGCGAATTCATCAATACACTGGTGTCAACGCCAACAGCAACGAACTCTGTCCCCAAGTCAATATATTGCTGTGTAGCTTCATGCAAAGTTGACAAAATGCCCGCTGCTTTTCCCGCCGCACGAATCCGCTTTATGGCATCAATGACTGCTTTTTGCACGTCCGGATGGTTTGGATTGCCTTCATAGCCCATGGTTGCAGACAAATCAACGGCACCGATAAAGATACCGTCAATGCCGTCAACTTTTAAAATTTCATCAAGATTTTCTAATCCTGTGACAGATTCTATTTGTATCAGCAGACAGATATTTTCATGCGCTTTTGCATAATAGTCAGGAATGCTGTTCCAGCGGGTCGCCCGCGCTAACGCCGCGCCCACACCGCGGACGCCAAGCGGAGGATAATGCACCGCTTTCACCATTAATTCGGCTTGCTCAACCGTTTCAATCATTGGGATGAGCAGTGTCTGCGCGCCAATATCCAACAGCTGCTTAATTAATTGCACACTGCCAATCGGTGGACGCACCACAGCTTGAGAAGAATACGCTGCAATACTTTGCAGCTGGGCCAAAGTCGTTCTTAAATCGCTGGGCGCATGCTCTCCATCAATCAGCAGCCAGTCATAACCGGCATTGGCGGCGATTTCAGTGCCGTAGGCATCCGCCAAACCCACCCATAAGCCAATCTGCTGCTGGGTTTTCAATTTACGCTTAAAGTGGTTTGTATAATCAATCATTTGCTTGCTCATTGCAGGATGAGGTATTCCTTTGATTAAACTCCTTTTAATGAAAATCACCAATAGCGAAAACCTCTTTCTTCATTGAAATGAGCTATGAGCAAGCAGGTTCGATGCTGCCGCCATTTCATCTGCCGGGTGATTGCTTAAGATATCGGCCGCCATTTCAAAGCTAAATCTAAGTTATATGAAAATTCTTCTAATCAATTTATGCATTGAATCGGGTAAGATAAAGAAAATTGATTAATGGAGACCGTTTTCATGGATTTGCTGAATGTTTCTAAAACCCGCTATACCACTAAGGCCTATGACCCAAATAAAAAAATTCCGAAAGAGCAGTTTGAACGCCTATTAGAAATTCTGCGCCTTGCCCCATCTTCAATCAATATTCAGCCTTGGCACTATTTCATTGCAGACAATACAGCAGCTAAAGCGCGTATTGCTAAAGCCTTGGTTGGTAAATATGCCTACAACGCGCCGAAGGTATTGGATTCATCACATACCATTTTATTTTGCACTCAAGCAGATATCAGTGAAACTCATCTTGAAAATTTACTGAGCCGTGATGAAATCAGCGGGCGTTTTAAAGATGAAAAAGCCAAGCAAGGCCAAAAAGACAGCCGCACAGGTTATGTCGATTATTACCGCAATGAAAAAGGCGATATTCAGCGCTGGGCAGAGAACCAAACCTTTATTGCCTTAGGTCAGGCCTTGCTGGCAGCCGGCATTGAAGGCATTGACGCCACCCCGATCGGCGGTTTTGACGAAGAACTGATTGCAGAAGAACTCGGCTTGGCTGAAAAAGGCTTGATTCCATCTGTACTACTGACGTTAGGCTACCGCAGCGAAAATGACTTCAATGCAAAATTGCCAAAATCGCGCCTGATTAAAGAAGATATCTTTACACTGCTATAAACTTTATAAAAAAGCGATGAAAGGGAGACTTTCTCCCTTTTTTTGTCATTTCGGGACTTATTTTTTAAACAATTATCGAGTATATTTTGCGCAAATACAAAATAGGTCACTGATTATGCCTGTTGCACCAAAATTGCCCATGAAATTTAAATGCACTGCCTGCAAAACGGTATATATGCATAAATACAATTCTGACGCATTTTTAAACTATCCGACTTGTCCAGATTGCCAGCACGCTGGGCAATTGCAAGGCACAATTGAAGTTCAAGATCTGATCAAACACCCTATCGCTGTGGCAAAAAGCTATCTGCAAGGCCCTATGCTCCGCCTCAGCCGTTAAGTTGCGCAGCAACCAACACATTGTAAATACTCAATTTAAAAACATGCAAAATACGGTAAGCGTCAGACCTGCGTATTTAAATAGAAACTGATGTTTACCGCTTTCAAAAAAATCTCAGCTACTGGCTCACATTTTGCTTAATATTTAATCAAGTATAATTATATTGATGATGAGGTGCACCATGGCGCTAAGCATTTACAAATTGAGTCATCGATCTGCCATTTTTGGCATGCCCATGAAATTTGAATGTTCGACATGCAAACAGAGCTATTTGCATCCTTACACACAGGATAATCATCATTACCCTGCCTGCCCCAGCTGGCAGCAGGCTGGCCTGCTGCAAGGCATTGCAGAAACTGAAGATCTGATTCATCATCCCATCCAGTTTCTATCCAGCTATGTGCGCATGCTGAAGTCGGCGCATCCCGAAGCATCTTAAAGCTGTATTTTTTGTCTTGCCAAGCTTATAAAAAAGCCTGCTTATGCAGGCTTTCCTTTTGATGAATGCAGTCAAATCAAATTTTTAAGCCATCGCATAGGCCAAACATAAAACACTCACGATACTCATGCACAAACCCAACCCTGTCCAGACTTTTAGTTTTTCTTTAAAAATAATCAAGCCGCCCAGCACACCAAACAGCACCACTAAAATATTCATGCCTGCAAATACAATCGCTGGCGTATCCTTCAGCAGCATGTGGGCTTTGACATACAGCGCAATGTTGGCAAAGTTCAATATGCCTAGGCCTAAACCTGCCAGAACATCCTTTACAGTGCCAATGCTTTTGTTGCGGACTGTTGTATACAAAATAGAAAGGATAAATGAATAGATAAAAACCAAATTCAATGCGACTGAAAATTGAAGCCCCAAACCGGTTGTATATTTCAGCAGCACATCAATAAGCGCATAGCCGACCCAAACACAGGTTAAGTAAATAATTGCGTATGGTTTTTCTGTATTTTGACTGGCCGTGCGCTGTGATACCAAAATACATATAACGCCGATTAAACCCAATACAATGCCAATCACTTTCAGCTGGCTAAATTGTTCTTGAAATATAAAATAAGCCGCACTTAACGACAGCACCACCGATAGCCGCTGCGCAATCTCTGTTTTTAAAATACCCGCAGTCTGCAACGACTTGGCTAGGCATAAAAAAATCGAAGGCAATAAAATGCCTAATATCAGGATCAGCCACCACGGCGTTTGCTGCACAGAAATATGCTGTAAGTCGGGTTTAAACCACAGATAGCATAAAATGCTCGCAGCGGCGTAATTCCATGCAATCATCTGAAACGTATTGAAGCCTTTTTCTTTGCATATTTTCAGCAAAATTGACACCGCAACACTGCATAATGCTGCTGCAAATATCAGTTCCATAGCAATCTCTTTATTCTAAATTCAGCGCAGCTACGCCTTATTTTTTAATGCTTCAAAAGAAAAGCCCACATAGTGCGGGCTTCTCAGAACAAATAATCTATAACAGATTATTTATAGCGTTCAACCATTTTCTCTAAAGAAATTGGGCGAATTTTATCTGCGTTACCAGCAGTACCGAAAGCTTCGTAGCGGTCCACACAAATCTGCTTCATTGCTTCAACAGTTTGAGCAAAGAATTTACGCGGGTCAAATTCGCTAGGTTTTTCAGCCATCATACGGCGCATTGCGCCTGTAGAGGCTAAACGCAAATCTGTATCGATGTTGATTTTACGAACACCGTGCTTGATTGCATCAACCAATTGCTCAACTGGAACACCATAAGTTTCTTTGATGTCGCCGCCGTATTGGTTAATGACCGCAAGCCATTCTTGAGGAACCGAGCTTGAGCCGTGCATCACAAGGTGCGTATTTGGCAGCGCCGCATGAATTTCTTTGATGCGGTCAATGGCCAAAATATCGCCTGTAGGCGGACGGGTAAACTTGTAAGCGCCGTGTGAAGTACCTACTGCAATAGCCAAAGCATCTACATTGGTATCAGCAACGAATTGACGCGCTTCTTCAACAGAAGTTAAAAGCTGTGAATGGTCAAGAACGCCTTCTGCGCCTACGCCATCTTCTTCACCCGCCATGCCGGTTTCAAGACTGCCTAAACAGCCGATTTCGCCTTCAACTGAAACACCGCATGCATGCGCCATTGCAACTGTACGGCGTGTTACGTCAACATTATATTCATATGTTGTCGGTGTTTTACCGTCTGCGCCTAATGAACCGTCCATCATGACTGATGAGAAGCCCAATTGGATAGAACGCTGACATACATCAGGGTCGGTACCATGGTCTTGGTGCATAACGACCGGGATATGCGGCCATTCTTCAATCGCAGCTAAAATAAGGTGACGCAAGAAAGGCGCACCTGCATATTTGCGCGCGCCTGCAGAGGCTTGCACAATAACAGGTGAATTTGTTGCATCTGCTGCAAGCATAATTGCGCGCATTTGTTCTAAGTTGTTTACGTTAAACGCTGGTACGCCGTAAGCATGTTCGCCGGCGTGATCCAAGAGCTGGCGCAATGAAATAAGAGCCATAGTGTCCTCCCAGGTAATGCGACATATTCTACATGTACAATGGTTTCAAATCAGCATCAAAAAGCCGTTTTATAAAAAAAATCCCTGCTTATGCAGGGACTTTTAAAATAAAAACAACAAACTTAGTGAGCCGCCTGCTCAGCAGGCGCTGTTTCGGCATCCGCAGTCGCTTCATCTGCTGGCGCATTAGCCACTTCTGCAGGCACATCCTGATTTTTTTCATCAAGCACTGGCTTGTCCAATGCATCAATTGCAGCCTGCTGTTCAGGCGTTGTCTGCGCATCAGCAGCGGGGGCAGATGCTTCAGTTTCAGTTTTAGTCGCTTCTTCTTTCTTAGAACATGCTGTTAATGCAAGTGGCGCAATGATTAATGCAGCAAGTGCCAGTTTAAGATTCATCAGATTTTCCTACAGGTAGATGAGTAACTGCAGAAAATTTTATTGCAGTTATATTTCATTTTGATGACTATAAAATGAATCGATTAAATATCAAAAAAAGAGCAATAAAAAAGGCTGAACATCTGTCAGCCTTTTTTAACTTGCTTTACGCTTTAAGCGCGTTCAAGCAATACCGCTACTGCCGGTAACGTTTTGCCTTCTACAAACTCAAGGAACGCGCCGCCGCCAGTCGAAATGTAGCCGATTTTGTCTGCAACGCCATATTTATCAATTGCCGCTAAAGTATCACCGCCGCCGGCAATAGAGAATCCATTTGATTCAGCAATCGCTAAAGACAATGCTTTCGTGCCTTCGCCAAATTGATCAACCTCAAACACACCTACTGGGCCATTCCAAAGAATGGTTTTAGATGTTTTTAGAATCTCTGCAAATGCTTTTGCAGTTTCTGGGCCAACATCCAAAATCATGTCATTGTCTGCAACATCTTCTACTTTCTTAACGACAGCTTTCGCTGCAGCCAAAGAACCTAAGAAATCGTCAAAGTTAATTTCAGAGGCATCCGCAACCACAACATCCGTTGGAAGCGGAATAGAAACTTTTGCAGCAATGGCTTTTGCTGTATCAATTAAATCATGTTCACACAATGATTTACCGACATTGAAGCCTGCCGCTGCAAGGAATGTGTTGGCAATACCGCCGCCCACAATAATTTGATCGCAAAGGTCTGAAAGAGATGTCAATACGTCCAGTTTTGTCGACACTTTAGAACCAGCGACAATAGCTGCCATTGGCTTTTCAGGTGTTTTCAGCGCACGGCCGAGTGCATCTAATTCAGCAGCCAATAATGGACCTGCAGCTGCAACTTTTGCTAAACGCGCCACGCCTTCAGTCGATGCTTCTGCACGGTGTGCTGTACCAAAGGCATCCATGACAAATACATCGCAAAGCGCTGCATATTTTGCAGCCAGCTCTGGGCTGTTTTTCTTTTCGCCCGTATTGAAACGGCAGTTTTCAAGTAGCACAACTTGACCTGGCTGAACATCAACGCCATCTAAATAATCTGTAAACAATTTAACTTCTTGACCCAATGCTTCGGTTAAATAAGCCGCAACTGGCGCCAAAGACTGTTCAGCTTTTGGTTCACCTTCAACAGGACGGCCTAGGTGAGAATAAACCATTACAGCTGCGCCTTTTTCCAAAGCAGCTTTAATTGTTGGCAATGCAGCGCGAAGGCGCGCATCGCTGGTAATCACACCGTTTTTAACAGGAACGTTTAAATCTTCTCGAATAAGAACACGTTTGCCCGCTAAATCAAGGTCAGTCATACGCTGAAAGTTCATGTATAGCTCTCTTTATTGATATCAAAACGCGGAGATTTTAAATGATTATGCAGAAAAAGGTTAGCTTCTTTTGCAGAAAAGGCATCGAAAGCCAAACTTTTGCTATCATAGTGAAAAGCCCCTTTAAGATTCAGAGCTTATGTCTATTCATCCAGATCCAAATATCAATCGTTTAAACGTCTTAGGCGAGTCTTTAGCCAGTTGCTGCTATGACCCGATTACCGGATATTTCCGCAACGGTTTCTGCCACACAGCCGCGACTGATTTGGGCCAGCATACAATGTGCGCTGAAATGACTTCTGAATTTTTAAGCTTTTCTCAAAAAGCAGGCAATGATTTAACCACACCCTTACCAGAAGTCGGTTTCCCGGGTTTGCAGCCGGGTGATTTTTGGTGCATTTGTGTGACCCGTTGGGTGGAGGCATACCAAGCCGGCATTGCTCCGCCTATTAAAATACAGGCATGTCATCAAGCTGTGCTGTCTTATGTGCCGCTTAATGTCCTCATGGAATATGCAGTGTAATGAATACTCAAAAAATCATTTTGGCTTCCAGCAGCCAAACCCGTAAAGATTTAATGGATCGTTTACGAATTGATTACCTGTCTATTGTTCCTGATATAGATGAATCTCCGCGCGGTGAAAGCCATGCCGATGATTTAGCTCAACGACTGGCCTTTGAAAAAGCCAAGCGTATTGCAGAACAGCATCCCGATGCGATTGTCATAGGTTCAGACCAAGTCGCTTGGCGTGAAGGCGCGCCGGATATTTTTATCGGCAAGCCATTAAGTCCTGAAAAAGCCGTCAGACAGCTGCAGGCCAATTCAGACAAAATTGTGTATTTCAGTACCGCACTGAGCGTTCAGCATCTGAAGGCTGGCTTTGAGCAGACGCTGGTCGAGCATTACAAAGTCAAATTCCGCAAGCTGAGCCTGCCTGAAATTGAACGCTATATTGAAGTAGAACAGCCGCTGCACTGTGCCGGCAGCTTTAAATGTGAAAGTCTGGGAATCAGCCTTTTTGAAGAAATGATTGGTCATGACCAAACCACATTAATGGGCATGCCAATGATTAAGCTGTGCAATATTTTGCGTCAGTTGAATGTTTTAGTTCCTTAAGGCTCATACTCATTACACACCCCTCATTCAGCGGATAGCCACAGCTTGCTGTTCGCTGATATCATCCAGCCATACATGGCGTTATCAATCATTCGCCTGCATTCAAGATTCTCAAGCCTGCTTTTCAACAATGAGTACTAAAAGCATCTGACATCTGCTGTTCAAAAATAGCGTAAAAGTCAAATTCAATCACACAATAAACGCGCGTCTTGTGCTGTCTTATGCAATGCTGGCTTGTCTGCAGACTGAGCGTATTCAAATAATAATATAATCCCCTTGCACCGCTCCCTTTGATCATAAGACAATAAGCCCAATATTGATTTAAATCTGCTTAGGCTATTTCATGTCTCAACCTTTAGACGTTCTTGGCGGAATCAGCGCCGAACAATTTCTTGCTGAATATTGGCAAAAAAAACCGCTGCTCGTGCGCAATGCATTACCTGAAATTGCTGGAATTTTAGAACCAGATGATGTGATGGAGCTTGCGCTGGAAGAAAATATCACGGCCCGCCTGATCAAACAGAAAGACCGCGATCCCAATCAGTGGTCTGTCAAATCTTCTCCGCTGCTGAAAGCGGATTTTCAAAAAATGCCAAAACTTTGGACTTTACTGGTGCAAGCCGTTGATCACTACTCGTTTGACTTGGCTGAGCTGTGGAAAAAGTTTTCATTTATTCCACAGTGGCGCCGCGATGACATCATGGTGTCTTATGCGCCTAAAGGCGGTTCTGTCGGCAAGCACTTTGACTTTTACGATGTATTTCTTGTTCAAGGTCATGGACACCGCCGCTGGCAGCTGGGCCAAATGTGTGATGCCGAAACTGATTTTATTGCAGGCCAGCCATTAAAATTATTGCCGGAAATGGATGTGCATTTTGATGAAGTGCTGGCGCCCGGCGACATGCTCTACGTACCGCCAGGTTTATCGCATTACGGCGTTGCAGAAGATGACTGCCTTACGTTCTCATTTGGTTTCCGCATGCCGAATGTGGCGGACATGATGGATCGCGTTTGTGATAAATTTTCTGAAAATCCTGCGCTTAAAAACCCGCTGTTGGACATTATCCGCGATCAGCAAAGCGCAATTGGTCAATTGACACAAAATGAACTGGAATATTTAAAAGAAAAAATCTTTGAACAATTGCAAAACTCTACTGTAATCGAAGATGCCATTGTCAGCCTCATATCGGAGCCTAAATATCCTGAAAATATTCCCGATGCTGAAGAAATCGGCACGGGTGATCTGGAAGATGCTTTAGAGCAAGGATACTTGCTCATGCTTGAACCCGCTTCCCGCCTGCTTTATACCGAGCAGGATGATGAATTGCTATTTTGGGCAAACGGCGAAAGCATCTGTATCTCTGAGCAGTTTGCGCCGTATCTGAAAAAGCTGGCAGATGGCCAAGCCATAGCTTTAGATGAAACTTTATTTGATCAGGATATTCTAGAAGATATTGCTGAGCTGATGAATGAATCTGTCATCATGCTATTGCCGTCAGAATCTGAAAGTTAACGGCAAAACAACACTGTCGCATTGTAAAAAAAGAGGGCTCATGTCCCTCTTTTTTACGGCAGAATAAAACTGTTTGCGCTGAATGATATATAGAGCAGTCTAAAGCTTAATGCAGGCATGAACAATCGTGCCATCTTCTCCTGAATCTATACTGAAATTACCGCTCATCTTCTCTATGCGGCTTTGCATGCTGCGCATGCCTATGCTCATGCCATTTTGCTTTACGCAATCAACATCAAAACCAACGCCATTATCCTGAATGATTAATTCCAGCTGTGATGGGCTGGCATAATGCATGCTGACTTTAACCTGTGTTGCCTGACTGTGCTTGATCACATTCGTCAAGCTTTCCTCCAATACACGAATTAAGTTCAAACACTGCAAGGCTGTGGGTTCAGTTTCCCATTGCGCAGCAAACTCCCATTGCGCACGAATATCCATTTCATCCATCAGCTGACTGAAACGATGCCGGACAGGAGCAGCCCAAAGCAAAGGTGTCTCCGGTATTTTATTCCCTGCAACAGATCCGCTGTCAATAATTTGGCGTAAATCATCACGCAGCAGTTTCAGCATCGATAAAAACTGCTTATTTGGAATTTTTTTATCACATTGATCGACCAAAATCATAGAGCGGACAATGGAGGATCCAAGCCCATCATGCAAGTCATGAGATAATTTCATCCGCTCCTGCAGCCGTGCATTAAACAATTCCAAACGGTGCTGATCATTCAAGCTGCTGCTTAAATCCAAACTGACCTGCTGTATTTTTGTTGACAGCTCATCATTGAAATGTTCAATTTTTTTTATGTTTCGATCCAAACGAGAACCGAGAAGAATAACAATAAACAGTGTAAATAAGGGTGAGGTATAGGGTGATAAAAGCGTAATATCAGGAACTGAGCTTATAAAAACAAGTCTTAAATCATAGACAGAAATAAACATAATGGCTGTCATGCAGACAGCCAGCAGAATATAATCTGAGCGCTTTACACGCACAGCAACCCAGCATAAATGAATATATGTCACAAAATAAATACCGCAATAAAACAGGAACACTGAATCAAACAGCCCCTTCATCTGATTCAATGAAACTGTCCAAATACAGAGAATGAATACTGCAGTCAATATCAGCAGAAAGCGTTCAATTTTTGGCTTTTTAACCCGCACGAATCTGAGCAAATATGTGCAAAAACACAAAATATACAACATGAATATAATCAAATTCATTCGGGCGGCGGCTACAGAACTTGAAAAAATATACGTTTCCGTGGCTAAAATATTGGAAATAAAAAGAATCCATAAAAAACAGCTGATTGCAAACCAGCCAAAACTTGATTCACTGCGGCGGTAAAGCCAGATCACCAGACAAAACATGCCTAAAGTGGCCGATAAAATTAAATTGATTTGGAATAGGGTCCGCATATTCCAAATTCTTTTATCATTCACGGCATTTGCTTTAATAACATTGTCAAAACTGACTGTTCCGATTCCTGAGCTCATTGCAGAATAACCGGTTACATAAATAAGTATTTCATTGCTATTTTTCTTTAAACCGGATATGGGCATAATCCAAAATCTGGGCATGTTCCAGCTTTTGGATAAAGGCTCATGCAAACTCTTGTCACTCCAAAGCATATCGCCATTTAAAAAAATAGCCCCTGCTGTATTGATATGACTGATGGAAAAAGCAATCGGTTCCGCCAGCCGCGCATGATCTTGGCAATTCCAGCTCCATATCAGCCTATACCATGCCCCGCCTGTATAATTCGGCCACGCCTCATTCCAATTATCGGGCAGTTTTTGAACCGGCACCCAGCCCTGCTTCGGCAGCTCTAAATTGGATGCAGTTTGGACTTTACTAATGCTGTTTAAAATAACTTGGCATTGGCTGTTGATTTGATAGGAAATAGAAGCGCTGCAGAATGAACTGATCAAGCAGCTCAGCAAAATGCAGCACAAGTATTTCCATCGAAACATTATAAAATTCCTAATGATCGCGCGGCGCTGACAGCCTTAGTCCGTTTAGTCACTGAAAGTTTTCGGTAAATATGCTTAATATGGCTTTCTACCGTATAGCGTGAAACAAACAGCTGCTCAGCAATTTCACGGTTGCTTAGCCCTTGCGCCACCAAATTTAGAATTTCTTTTTCACGGAAGGTCAAAATGTTTTGATCAGCGCTGCTATTGCCTCCTGCAACTTCTGTCTGCTGCTCGATTTCGGTCTGAGCAATTTGCTTTAGAATTTCACGGGCAATAAAAGGATCTATCGGCGCGCCGCCGCGCAAAATACTGCGGATGGACAGCAATACTTCAGCATCATCCCGCTCTTTCAGCACATAGCCTGTTGCGCCAGCTTTGATTGCGCCAATTAAACTTTCCTGCGTGCTCCATGCAGAAATCACCAGAATCATGGTATTGCTTTCAGCGGCACGAATTTTTTCGATAATTTCTGTGCCGTGACCATCAGGCAGGCCTAAATCAATCAGTGCCAGTGAAATCGGCTGCTGTTCTAAAATTTCAAATGCTTCTTTTACATTCTTAGCAAACAGCAGCACATCATTGGCATAGCCAAGATCATTCAAAATTTTACGGAGCCGAAACTGAATGATTTCTTCATCTTCCACGACCAAAACCGGTACTGGTAAAACTACTTCCATCGCCATCCCCTGATTGCCCCTAAACTATTTTTGATTCTAATGAATTAGAAAACTGTAGAATATCCCTATAATTAAGTATATTCCCAGTTATTCTTCAATTAACGCATTCAGCCTTTGGACATTAAAGCTTCGGCAGCACAAAATATAAAGCCAAGGCACAATCTTATCCTTCATTTTGCCAGCTTAAGAACCATATTGTTTTTGGAGATATTTTACAATCTCAGCAGATTCAAACAATTTGACGCCAGTATTGGGGTCAACCAAATACGGCACCTGAATATTCTCCCCCATGACCTTCAACACATGCTCCCGCTTTCCGCCTGCCAGAGGAATGTATTTCCCCGGCTTTAAGCGCAGCACCGCCAAGCCCTGATCTTGCCAGCGCTCTTTGGCGACATTGTGGAATTTAAACGGCAGTTCAAGCACTGTCAGTTCAGCCCTGACAATACGTGTATAAGGACTCGCCTCGAAGCCCCACAGCTCAAGCAGCTGTTCAGGCGCTTTACGCTCTAGAATCTTCTTATTGACCCAAACACCGCGAGCGCCGTTGGCCAGCGTACCGGCAAGCGCTAAAGCAGGCACTTTAGGGTAGTGAGAATATTTTTTGGGTGTCCGTCCAGTGCTGCCATAATACTTGAATAAATGATGAATAATATCCTGTGACTCATACAGCTGCGTGCCTGTATTTTCATCTACCAAGAAAGGAAATTGACGGCGCCCGCCCAATTTTTTCATTTCATCACGGTAACGCTTACCGCCTTTAGGGCAAGGATAAACTTCATAATCTAAATTCAGTGTGGTCATCACCTCACGGACACGGCGGCAAAACGGAGAGCCTTCAAATTCATACAGCTTCAGCGCATTTGGCGGCTGCTGCGGGTGCGCTGTGCCATTGGTGCCGCGACCGCCTTCCAATGCCGCTGACGCCAGAGCCTGCAGAACTTTTACTTGATGCATTAACATAGTCGAATCCTTATTATTCAGCCCATTTCAAAGCTGTGGTGCTTTTATTGTTTTTAAATTTTTATGCAAGCATCAGCCAGCTTGCTGTACTGACGCTTTTGCGTTCATGCCGCTAGATTGAATTAAAGCTCGGCTAATGCGTTTTTTGACACAATAATGCCATTATTATCCGCATAGATATAATCGCCGGTCTGTATGCTTACACCGCCGAAGTTGAGCTGAATATCTGTTTCTCCAGCGCCTTTACGGTTGCTTTTTTGCGGAATGCATGCCAGCGCATGAACCCCTAAATCCAATGCTGCAATCGCGTCTACATCACGCACGCACCCATAGATGACCACGCCATTCCAATGATTCTTTACTGCAGATTCTGCAATTAAATCCCCCATCAGCGCGCAGCGCATAGAAGCTCCGCCGTCAACAACCAATACTTTGCCAGCACCGTCTGTCGCCAGCAGCTCTTTCACCCGTGAATTATCTTCAAAACATTTAACCGTAACAGCCTGACCGCCAAAACTTTTACGCGCGCCATAACTTTTGAAAAATTTTCCATCCATTGATGGCGTTACCACCTGAATTTCTTTCTCTGGATGATCATCAAGCAGATCACAGGTTACAAAAGGCACTGTAGACACGGTTTATCCCCTCATTTGGTTTTTTGTATGCGTAAATTATCATAAATCTGAAATTTTTCAGTCTGTGTTTGCGCTGCATCGACCATAGTATGAGCCACTTGCGCCGCTGTCACTGGCTTAAATTTAAAACTGTCGGGTACTAAATGCGAAAAGCGCTGATACAGCTTTTGCGCCGCGTCTTCCAGCTTGCGCGATTCTTGACGCTGTCCCAGCAATAATGACGGGCGAACAATGGATGTGCGGGTTAAAGCCAAGTTTTTGACGTAATACTCCAGCTCTCCCTTGACCCGATTGTAAAAGACAGGCGATTTCGGGTTGGCGCCTAAAGCGCTGAGAAGAATATAGTGCGTAGCCATATTTTCCAGCAGCTCAGCAAAATGCGCGTTAATGACAAAATCCGTATTATAAAATTTTTCTTTCGTGCCCGCCTGCTTCATGGTTGTTCCAAGGCAGCTGAATGCATGCGTATAGCCGCTGACATCCTGTTCATTCAGCAGCAGAAAGTCTTCCAGCTCAAATTGCTGCACTTTTTCCAAATGGTTAAATTCATTATCGCGCTTGCGCACGACTGCCGTAATATTTGCGCAATATTCATTTTGACTGAGCTGACGAATCAGCTCCCGCCCTACTAAACCTGTTGCTCCGATGACAATCGCATTTTCAATAGAATTAATCATTTTTTGTACAATCTCCCGCCATTCCTATTAATCTAACGTTTTCTTTGGAATTTTTCTTCATCTAAAATGTTGTCAAAGCATGTCAAGACTTGACTTAACTGCATAATCTAATCAAAATATGCCACTTGTTTACGGGCTGGTGATAGTTCTGCTGATGTGGTTTTCAGTTGAAGTTCAGCCCGCCCAGACCAATCTAATTCAAGGAGTGCACGAGTGGCAAACTCTGCTCAAGCTAAAAAACGTGCCCGTCAAAACGTTAAAGCACGCAAACACAACGCTAGCTTACGTTCTATGGTTCGTACTTATCTTAAACGTACAGTAGCTGCGATTGCTGCTGGCGACTATGCTGTTGCTTCAGAAGCTTACAAAGCAACTGTACCTGTAATCGACCGCATGGCTGATAAAGGCATCATCCATAAAAACAAAGCTGCTCGTCATAAGAGCCGCTTGAACGCGCAAGTTAAAGCATTAGCTTCTAACTAATCGCAAAAAATAAAAAAAGCCCTTTTCGGGCTTTTTTTATTGTCTATTATTTATAGGCAGAAATAATAAAGCCCGCAAATGCAGGCTTTATTATCCCAGATACCGCCCTATTTATTCAGCATCTCTAAGTTTGATGATGAAAGATAAGCCAGCAGCAGATTATTGTTGGTATTTAAGTTCGTCCAGCGCTGATTAGAACCATTGGTACAGCTGTAACGGATTAAAGTTCCACGGTTATTGCTCAAGTGGCCAGAACTCAAATCCAAGCATTGGCCGCTTTGACGAATACTCGTTGTCGCGGCATCCATAGTCCAGACTTGCGTATCTTGATTTAATGCACAACGTTCAAGTGTCACTTTAGCGCCGCTGCCATTTCCTGTTAAGCACTGGCTTAACTGCGCTTTATTATGAATACGCCCAAGCGCATCATAAATCCATTTCTCACTATCATCTGCACTGCAGCCCGTCTGACCGCTGATATATAGATTTAAAGAGCCGTCTTCCAAAGTTTCTGACTTCAAACAGTTGGTGCCATTTTGAATCAGCGCAGTTTCATTCAACAATCCTTCTTGGCTGACTGAAAGTTTTTGCATGAATTTTTCAAGTGCGGTTTCAGCCTCAGCAACTTTATTCAATAAATCCTTAGAATAAGCATTCATCCAGCGATTCAAACGATAAACTGTATTTTGTTGAGTTTCATAGCGCTCCAATTGCTGTTGAGCAGCCCTGCTCAGCAGTGATTTTTCATTTTTGTATGAGTCATACAGTAATGCTTCTGCTGAGCTTAAATTCACAACGGCCTTGCCTGCCTGAGTAACTAAAGCTTCTTCCAATTGTGGCAGCTCTATAGAACGGAGTGCGCTATAGCCAGAAACACGGCCAATTTTAACCGCTGGCTTAATGGCTTCCGCATATGCCGGTATATCAATATGAGATAATAGCTTTGCAGCCTCTTCAGCTTTTTGACAATACAAATCTACAGATTTAGGCTGATCTGAAATTGCAATATTTACATGAAGCTTGTTGGCATTTGACCCCATGCGTTTTGGCGCCAAAGCTATAATTTTATTCTGTGAAGGCAGTTTGACATCCAGCCAGCATGCTGAACTTGCACTGGCTGCATTTGCGGCCGGTAAATCGAAAACATTCCCCCAGTTACTTCGTGCAGCCGGATAAAGCAAACCAACCTGCTGTTCAGGATCATACCCACCCAAGATCGTAAATACAGGAACACCGATCTGCTTAGGTTTTAAATAGTTTCCATCCGCGCTGTTAAACCAAATCTCGGAAGATGCAGGCACGTTTGGCTGTGTAATTTCCATTTTACGCGTATTGGCATCCCACAATTTATAACCGGTAGGTGACGTTTCATCCCATACTGCACGATTAAAATGCGGTTGAATTTTCAAGAATGTGCTGTAGCCAGTATAGTGCGTATATTTTGAATAAGTACTGCTTGAATAGCCGCCGGACATTGCATCACGGCTATATGGTAATAAATTTTTAAAATTTGCCGTACCCGTGCTCGCATCCCATAAAGAGGTCGAAGCCCAGATTAAATTACCCCGCATTTTGTTTCGGTTCGCGATATATCCCCAGCCGCTATCCGCATGGTGCGATGCCCAAAAATAGTTTGTGACGCCCGCTGTTGTTACCGCACCCGGATAATGCCCTAATCCATAATGATGGCCAATTTCATGACTGAACTCATTGCCTACCGAATCCACCAAAGTCAGCATACCATTACCGCCGCTCAAGCCATGAGTGCTGTAGCCATTTGCATATCGGCCGCGCGAGTGATGCACAATGACAGACTCCGTGAGCTGCGGCTGAGATTGGCTTGACATAGAAGCGCTGGTTACACCCCAGTTCGCTAAGTTGATCCCCACGCTAAATGTAGACTTGCCTACATTTTCACGCATGTCACCAGAGTACACACCGCCATCCGTTGCACTGACATCGTCATAAATAACACCAGATGCCACCATCACTTTATCTAATTGAATATCATCGTACTTAGCTACAACCATCTCAGCAGCCGGAATCGTTTGGAAATAATCCGTTCCTGCTTTTTCAGGTTCCAGCAACATATAATGTCCCGTAGAAATCGGGGGGTCGCTTAACATACCTATACGGATATTATTCAGCACCAGCTCCCCTGGCGGCGCAAAGTCAATTTTTTCCTCTGCAAGTTCACCACTTCTGCGTTGGCTATCCATGAGACGAATTTTAAGGCCCGGCTTTACCTCATCCCAATTCAAATGACCTGACCATGCTTTTTTACTGTAGTAAACGTTAGGACGCCCTTTTTGCCCGCTCTGATCAGATGCCGGTATCAGCGAAGGATCGTTCAATGCAATTGTGCGAATTAACTTATTATCCAGATAAATTTCAGCGCTTAAACCAGAAACCGTTCCCATAGCTTCCGTCGGTGTCACTAAAAGCAATGCTTCTTTTTCACTGGTTAAGCGAGGCATTTTATTTGCCTCATTGCCATTAGGGTCTACAACATGCTGCTGACCAAATTGAATCATTGCATGAAAATCACCCTCTAAATCTTCTCGAATTTTTCTGACATCTTCAACTGCATCGTAGTCATAAAATCCAAGCGAACCTTCTTCAAGCGCACCTTGTGCAGGTTCTTGATATTTCCCCAGCTCAGGATCATACGCTGTTCCCCCTTTACTGCCATCATCACTCCCCCCGCCGCCGCAGCCAGCAAGCATCAATGCCAAAACACAGACACTTAAATTGCTTGTCGCAAAACAAATCACACTTTTCATTATTTACCCTAATACAGATACACTTATAGTTAAAAAAGCGAACCCAACATTAATATTAAAAATCAATAAGTTCACACAAAATAGCATCCTATAAATATTGTTTTTTTATTGCAAATGACGTGATTTGTCAAAAACAGACGCTTTTTAATTTTAATAGGAAAAAAATATTAATTTGACATGAAATTACGTGATATATATCGTATTTAAAAATAAAACTTTGCCATCAAACATGCTTATTTGCATTTTAAATGTGGCAAAAAATGTCATAGTTTTTTTCTTCAAAGATGAATCTTTTTTGCAATAAAGCATAAGCTCTAAAAACCAAATCGATAATTAAAAAATATTGATTCATATTCGCTTCATTAAAAGATTTGAATGAATATAAAATACCCTTAAAAAAATTATGGTATTATCTTCTGAGATTAGCGCTTTGACACACCCATCCTGAACACACCGCGCAAGAAGCAATAAAATATTCGGGGAATCTAATGATTAACAAATTTCTTCCAACACTCGAAAAATTTCAGCCTGCAGAACAGCAATATATTGAATATTTCACCACTAAGGGCGAAAAAGATGTATTAGCTAAAGTTATATCCAACATGAAAGGCACTGCTGAAATTCAAGCCTCTCAGGGAGTAGACTCATGGCTGAGCTATGGCGTGTATCTGCCGGCCGTTGAGCGTATTTTCGCCCTGCACCAAGGTGAAAGCGAAGAAGCCTTTTATGCACGTACGCAGTATCCAAAAGATATTGTCGATGCATACACCATTCCAGACCACGATATTGCGACGCTCATTGCCGCCGACAAATACAGCCGAATTCATCAGCAGCAAATGCCTGTCAATACATCGCTCTGGTCTTTAAATGATGAGGACTTGAAGATTGATTTGCAGGATTTCCCGCACCGCATCAAAGCCAAAATTTAGCAGCTTAGCCATAATGATTAAAAAGCGCTGCTAGGCAATGATCTAGACAGCGCTTTAAACAATCTTTATTTAATTATTTTGCTCGCCAAACTTACATATTTGCTTAATAAATCTGTTCAGCTAAGGCATTCATATTTGCAAATGCTGAAATTCCCAAATATTCAGCTCATTAATCTCCCCGCGCCAAATCCATTTCAATTTGGACTCCAGAAAGACATCGCCCTCAAACCAGACAAACAAGCCTTCCATCATTTTAGGCCAGTCTTCTTTGGTCACAATATGCTTACCGGAAATGACCGCCAAAATCGCGGCTAAAATGGTGTCATGGCTTACTGCTAGGCTCAACCCATATGAATTGGTTGGATGCGTGTTGTAGATCAGCTCCAAAACATCAACAACGCCATGAATCGGATGCTTCATGCCTGGCAAGGCATTATTCACAAAACTGTTGATAAAGCCTAGAGCGCCCTGTCTTTGAAAATATGGCCCGGCCTGCTTAATATCCAGCACGAAGCTGCCCGGCTCAACCAGCAGTCCCTGCTCTATAATTTCGATATGATGGGTATTCGGCTCTACTGTTTGCACATCCGCGCCTTGAATCATTAACGCGGCCGTGTCTACACAGCGCTGAATCGGGCTGGAAATGCAGTGCTGAATCACGCGGTCTGTATTATCAATCAGATAGGATCCCCACGACTGAGCCAAATCACGCCCCTGATTCGTCAGCTGCAAATCATAGCCTGCAAGCCCTTGCCCTGTAACAACTTCACGAATGGAATGCCGCGTGAATAAAGTCACAGGTATTTTTGCGTCCGGCAATAAATCTATTGCTTTGAGCATACTGGGCGGGAGCAAATCTAAGGGCATAATTCATTAAACTCAATAATTCAAAACCACTATAGCATGATCAATTTTTTGCTCAATGGCGTTTCTGCATCAATGCCAGCGCCTGCATCGCAATATCTTTCATCTCTTGATTCTTAAATGCCATAAACCCGCCATTCAGCAAGGTATCACGCTGATTGTAGGTAAACGGGCGCCCGTTGAAATCAATCAAACCGCCGCCAATCCGTTCAAGCAGGCATTGCCCCGCGCTGGTATCCCATTCGCAGGTTGGATGAAAACGCGGATAAATATCCACACTGTCCTCAAGCATCATGCAAAACTTATATGCGCTGCCTGCTTTAAACACGCTGAATTCAGTTAAAGTGGATAAAACGTCTAAATATTCAGCATATTTAGGCTTGTTCTGACTGCTTTGGCTTAAGCCTATCTGCACACTGCTTGCATGATCTAAAGCGCAATAAGCGAACCATTGTTCAGCCTGATAATTGTATTTTAAAGGCAGGCCCTGCTCTGGACAGAAATAAATGCAATGCTCGCAAGGGATGGCCAATACAGCAAACACCGTGTCTGCACCGTCAACCAAACTTAAGTTAATGGTAAACTCAGGGCGCTTATGCAAAAATTCTTTAGTACCGTCCAGCGGATCCAGCAACCAAAATTTTTGCCACTTCTCCCGTTCATCTTTTTCACCTTCTTCCGACAGCAGCGGCAAATCGGAAATTTTGGCCAGCTCACGGGTAATATAACGATTAGTGCGGTAATCGGCCTGCGTCACAGGTGAATGATCTTCTTTTTCAAGCACATCAAAAACATCGCCTGCACAATATCTCCGATATTCTTCTCGCAAAATTTCACATGCCTGTGTCACAATGGGCACCAGCTGTAAAATCATAGAATCTTGCGGCAACGCTGCTGTTTTAAACATAGAAAGCCTTTTATATATGCCAAATTATTCAGATAAACCCGTGATTATTTTTGACATGGATGGAACCCTGCTTGATCTTGCTTATGATGATTTCATTTGGAATCATTTACTTCCAATCCGCTACGCGGAAACACATCATTGCTCACTAGAGCATAGCAGGCTCACACTGTCTGAATTCTACCAAGAACATAATCATACCCTAAATTGGTACTCCTCACGCTTCTGGACAGCAAAAGTCGATGTCGATGTACTGGCCATGCAAATCGAGCACAAAACCCGTGTCGCGAAACGTGAGGGCTGCATCGCGCTTTTAAGCTACCTAAAAAATAATGATTATCCAGTTTGGCTGGCCACCAATGCAGATGAAGCTGGGCTGGCTTTTAAACTTGAAGAAACCGGAATTTCTGAATATTTTGATGTGATGGTCAGCAGTGAAACCTTAGGCCATGCCAAAGAGTTCCAGCCTTTTTGGAAAAAACTGCAGGCCATGCATCCCTTTGATGCATCCTACTGCTATTTTATTGATGACACTGAAAAGGTGCTGAATGGCGCCGCAAAATTCGGCATTGAAAATCTCTACAGCATTGCGCAGCCGTCTTCTGCAAATGCGCCGCGAAGCACTTGCAATTATCCTATGCTGGACGCATTAACAGATTTAATCCCTATTTTAGAAAATGCCGAGGAACGGAAGAAATATGCGTAAATCAAATCTGGCCGAAGATGCGGTTGGTATGCGTATAGACAAATGGCTGTGGGCAGCCCGCTTTTTTAAAACCCGCTCCATTGCAAAAAATGCCATTGAAGGTGGCAAAGTCCATCATAATGGCGAACGCGTAAAAGTATCACGTGAAGTCCGTGTAGGGATGGAGCTTGCCATTCAGCAAGGCATAGAGAAAAAAACCGTCCTTGTTAAAGCGCTTTCGGATGTACGGGGGCCAGCGCCTGCCGCTCAGCTTCTTTATGAAGAAACTGAGGCCAGTATTGAGCGCAGAGAGTTGCTTGCCTCACAAAGAAAATTGCATAATCTTGCTCGCCCGGAGCATCGGCCAAGTAAAAAAGACCGGCGTGATATCGGGAAGTTTAAAAGAGAAAATGATCAGCAGTCAGGCCAAGATTGGTCTTATAATGATGATGAATAAAGAGCGTCACAATATGTCGCACGTATTGTGATTTTTAATGAACCTAAGATTAAATTCTGTCACTATATTGATGTGGACAACGTTTCGATTTAAGACATCCACTTGAGTATATTGTTTCGTGACATCGTATTGAGGTTGTAAGATGGATGATAATAAAAGCAAAGCGCTGAATGCTGCATTGGGCCAAATTGAAAAGCAATTTGGTAAAAATACAGTGATGCGTTTAGGTGACAATACCGTTTTGGCTGTTGAAGCAGTATCAACCGGGTCACTCACCTTGGATATCGCACTCGGCATTGGCGGTTTGCCGAAAGGCCGTATTGTAGAAATTTACGGCCCTGAATCTTCAGGTAAAACCACCATGACATTGCAGGCTATTGCTCAATGTCAAAAAGCTGGCGGTACCTGTGCATTTATTGATGCTGAACATGCTTTAGACCCGCAGTATGCACGCAAGCTCGGTGTAGACCTCGACAACCTGCTGGTATCGCAGCCCGATCATGGCGAGCAGGCGCTTGAAATTGCCGACATGCTGGTACGCTCTGGCGCAGTTGATATGATCGTTGTCGATTCTGTAGCAGCCCTAACCCCCCGCGCCGAAATTGAAGGTGAAATGGGTGATTCGCATATGGGCCTGCAAGCGCGTTTGATGAGCCAAGCATTGCGTAAAATGACGGGTAATGCCAAACGTTCAAACTGCATGGTTATTTTCATTAACCAAATCCGCATGAAAATCGGTGTAATGTTCGGCAGCCCAGAAACTACAACTGGCGGTAATGCGCTGAAGTTCTATGCTTCTGTACGCTTAGATATCCGCCGTATTGGCCAAGTGAAAGAAGGCGATGAAATTGTCGGCTCAGAAACCCGCGTTAAAGTAGTGAAGAACAAAATGGCGCCGCCATTTAAAGAAGCCCTGTTCCAGATTTTATACGGTAAAGGTGTCAATCAGCTGGGTGAATTGGTTGATTTAGCTGTGGCGCAAGAATTAGTGCAAAAAGCCGGCGCTTGGTATTCTTATCAAGGCAATAAAATTGGCCAAGGTAAAAACAACGTTATTCGCCATTTAGAGGAAAATCCTGAAATTGCGAAAGAGCTGGATCGTTTGATTCGTGAAAAACTGCTGACACCTGTCACATTGCCGCTCGATGAAAAAGATGACTTAGAACCTGATTTACTCGATGCTTAATAACAGTATTGCACGTTAAACTATAAAACGCCTTTCGGGGCGTTTTTCTATATTCAGCAAAACCCACCAATTAAACTTATGAATGATTCTAAATTCCCTAAGCTCATCAACTATCAAGCGCTCAAGCAGCAGCTTGAAGACGAAGCAGATTCAGCTGAAAACCCATCGGCAACTGATATCGATCGAGAAAATGACGCTTTAAGTTTTGATCAAGATCGTACAGACAAAAAAACAGGCCTGCAAGGCTCCCGTTTGCGCTCTTATGCCTTTGCCGTACTGACCCGTAAAGAATATTCAAAAGCTGAATTAATTGAAAAACTGGCCTTATATGCTGAATCCAGAGATGAGGTGATCACACTGGTTGATGAACTTGCCGCGCAGCATTATCAAAGTGACCAGCGTGTGGCAGAAATCATGCTGTCCAGCCAAAAGCGCAAAGGCAAAGGCCCGAACCGCATTAAAATGGCATTAAAAACAAAAAAAATTGACAGCGGTTTAATTGCAGAGGAACTGAAGGAAACAGACTGGGTTCTGCAAGCTTATGAACTCAAAGTGAGAAAATACGGCACAGAAGTAACGAAAGACCCGAAGATCAAAGCCAAACAGATTCGTTTTTTAATGTATAGAGGGTTTGAAATGGATGCCATTATAAAGGCGATTTCACGCAAAGAAGATGATTAGGAATTGAAGATTTAAAATATAGAAGGAGTAAATAAATTGAAAATGTCATTTTTTATTTTAAATATGGTGGCAACCCTGCCAGCAAGACTTCGGCACATCATAGGTCTACTACCGTTGCTACCTTCCGGTCCTGGCGGGGTTCGTAGATTACAATTGCGAAGTAACCGGCAGGGCTACCATTGCAAGAACAGAGTATAGAGATTTTTATTGAACTTGCAAGGCATATTGGCCGATTTAACTAAGCTGCTCATTCGTTTGATTATTTATACAGCAAATCAAAGGTTTTAAAGAGCACCATGCCTGAAAATCCAAGTGAGCAATTTACTTTAAAACACAACAAGTTTGCAAAAGGTGATTGCTTTTAAGACCTTTGACGTTTTTAATGTGCTTATCTCATTTATACAAAGATGCATATTTCTAAAAAGAAATGAACCATCTGCAAGACGAAATGGAAATTTTATGATGCTACATAAGCATGTTTTAGGCACAGTCGCCTTTTTATGCTCTGCCTCTGTTTTGGCTAGTGTTCCTATTGAATCCCGCGGCTTAAGCCAAAGCAGTTCAAGCTACAGTCAAAGCACCCCTGCCGCCTATACAAATGGAAGCAGCAATTCTGCCGAAAGCGCTCCAGCATCAACAAATTTAAGCTGGCAGCTAATGCAAAAGAATCAGCAGCTTGAAAATGATCTGCGCACCCTGCGCGGAAAAATTGAAGAGCAGGATAATGAAATTTTCCAGCTTAAAAATGAACTGACTAACCGCTACGCGGATTTAGATCAGCGTCTGGAATTATTGCAGCAAAAAGTTGACCCTGCAGCAGAAGACAGCAATGCGGAGGATAACCAACAAGGTACTGCACCCAGCAGTCCTGCCGCAGCCAGCCAGCCCCCAGCTGTAAAGGCGCCTGCTGCTTCTATTCCTGCCCCTGCTGCAAAAACGCCGCCAACTGCTGCCAGTGCACAGCAGAATGCATCTGAATTAGATAAAGCTGCTTATACGGTGGCCTTAGATGCCTATAAGCAAGGCGGCGCTAAAAAGGCTATTGCCCCGATGCAGAATTTCATCAAAAACAACCCGAATAGCGTCTATATCAGCAATGCGCATTTTTGGCTCGCAGAATTCAATCTAGCAATTGAGCCAACCAATTATGCAGAAGCCAAGCGCAATTACGGTATTGTTGTGAATACTTATCCCAATTCATCACGCGCTTCACGTGCGCTCTATCAGCTCTACAGCATTGCTAAAGACGTAGACCACAATGCCGCACAAGCAGCGCAATATAAGCAAAAACTGTTAAAGAACTATCCTCAATCAGAAGATGCCAAATATTTTAAATAAAAGCAGATAGAAACAAAAAAAACCGCCTGATGGCGGTTTTTTCAATAGAGCATGAACTTAACGCACAATACCGCGTGCGGATTGCTCTACAGAATCGATAAACAGCTGCACTTCAGACACTTCGGGCAAAATTTCTGCACGAATTTTTTGCAGCGCTTCATTTGTCGTCAAACCAGATTTATAAATCAGCTTAAATGCATCTCTCAGGCCTTGAATCACATCTTTAGACCAGCCTTTACGCCGCATGCCTTCCACATTCATTGCATAAGCATGCGCAGGATTGCCAGATACCATGACATAGGCAGGCACATCCTTCAGAATAAGCGATGCACCGCCAACCATACTATACGAATCAATTTTACAGAATTGATGAATTCCAGAATTGCCGCCGACAATCACAAAATCACCAATATGCACATGTCCTGCCACACCGACATTATTGGCAAAAATATTGTGATCACCCACAATGCAGTCATGCGCAATATGGGTATTCACCATCAATAGATTATGGCTGCCGACCTTGGTTAAGCCCTGATCTTGTACTGTGCCGCGGTGCAGGCTACAATGTTCACGAATCGAATTATGATCACCGATTTCCAGCCACGTTTCTTCACCTGCATATTTCAAATCTTGGCAAACTTCACCGACACTGGCGAACTGAAAAATTTCATTATTCTGTCCAATGCGGGTAAATCCGCCAATTACCACATGTGAGTGGATTTTTGTACCTGCACCAATAGTGACATTTGGTCCAATAATAGAATATGGGCCAATCTGCACATCTGGCGCAATTACTGCAGATGAGTCAATAATCGCTGTTGGGTGAATAAATTCGTTATTACTCATGCTTGCTCTGTTTTCTGTTGCGTAATCATAATTTCCGCAGTCGCAGCAACAATACCATCAACTGTAGCAATACAGTTGTACTTATAAATGCCGCGCTTTTGCATCACGAGCTCTGATTTTAAAACAAGCTGGTCCCCTGGAACAACCTGCTTTTTAAAACGAACGCGTTCTGCGCCTGCAAATAGAAAAATTTTGTCACTTGACGGTTTCTGATTGTTCATGACAAAACCTAGAATACCTGAAATTTGCGCCATTGCCTCAACAATCAGCACACCAGGCATAATGGGAAAGCCAGGAAAATGTCCTTGCAAAAATTCTTCATTCATTGAGACATTCTTATAGCCTACAATGCCTGAATCTGTAATATCAGTTACACGGTCCACCAATAGAAATGGATAGCGGTGCGGCAAATATTCACGGATAGTTTGAATTTGCATTGGCAGTTCAGGCTTTGTGAATGCGGGAGTATTCGACTCAGTCATCATAATTATTTACGCAATTTAAAAGTGGATTCAAGGGACTCTACTTGAGACTGCATATGATCAAGTTTTTTCATCAATTGGGTCAATGGCACATCTGCTAATTGTTTAAAGCGCACTGCTGCGCGTTTCCAATGCAAACTTTCCAGCATCGGTGTTCCTGAAGAATAGCTTCCAGCCTCAGAAATACTTTTTGTGACCATTGACATCCCTGTTACCGTCACGTTATCTGCAATATTTATGTGGCCTACCACGCCGACCGCGCCTGCGAAGATGCAGTTTTTGCCAATCGTTGTGCTTCCAGCAATACCGCATTTGGCGGCCATTGCGGTATTCGCGCCCACTTTTACATTGTGAGCAATTTGCACAAGGTTATCAAGAATGACGCCATCTTCTAAAATTGTGTCATCCAATGCGCCCCGGTCAATGCTGCAATTTGAGCCAATGCGCACATCATTGCCAATGCGAACAGAGCCTAATTGCGCAATACGGTGCCACTTGCCTTGGTATGGCGCGAAGCCAAATCCTTCACCGCCAACGACAGTATTGGCATGAATACGCACCCGATCACCCAGTTTGGACTGACCTGTAAGCGTCACATGCGAATCAATAAAGCATTGCTTGCCGATTTCAACATCATCATCAATTTTGCAATGAGATTGAATAATAGTTCCATCACCAACAACACAATGTTCGCCAATCACAGCATAATGCCCAATATAGGCTGAATCCGAGATGATTGCTGAAGGATCAATTTGTGCAGTGCTTTCAATGCCTATTTTCGTATGCTTCTTTTCAAAGACATGCGTCAAAATAGCAAAAGCCAAATAAGGATTGGAAACAATAATGAAATTTTGCTTAGATTTAATGTGCTGTTTTAAAGCGTCAGTAACAATCAATGCGCCAGCATTTGACTGCTCGGCTGAATCAATATATTTATCTGCATTTACAAATGCCAAATGCCGGGATTCAGCATGCTCTAAGCTTGCTAAACCGCTCAGCTGAAGATCATGCTGACCAACACACTCACCTTGTACAAGATGAGCGAGTTTTTCTAAACTGAAATTTTGAAGATTCATTGATTATTTGATTGCATTAACCTTTTGAATCATTTTATCAGTTAAATCATACTTAGGGTCATAGGCAAGCGCTGAATTTTTATTCAAAACAACATCAAGACTATTCTCTTTACGCAATTGTTCCGCTGCCTGCTTAATTCTTGAGTCCATTGTGCGGTTCAAAGCCTGAATACTAGACTCCACAGTGCCTTGAACTTTTTGTTGCAGCGTATTCAATTCCTGCAATTTTGTTTGATACTGCTGTGTCATGGTTTTCTTTTCAGCATCAGATAAATTTGCACCTTGCTGCGCGCGCTGCTGCAAAGCTTCAAGCTCTTTCGTTAAGCTCTCGATTTTTGCAGTTTGCGGTTTAATCTGCTGCTGCATGCTAGCATTTTGCTGTTTGATATAAGCGCTTTGCTCAACAATTTTTTCTAAATCAACTATTCCATACCCTGCCGCATGGGCCACAGAAGTCATTAACATGCTTAACGCAACTGCACCGCCGAAAAACTTCTTCATATTAATCCTTAAATTTTAGATTATTATTTATGCCAAAAGGCCGTACTTAGAAAGTACGACCAATTTCAAATTGGATTTCTTTAGTGTCATCGCCGGCTTTGTCATTCAGCGGGAATGCATAGCTTAGAGATAATGGGCCAATCATGGTAATCCATGTAAAGCCTGCCCCTACACTGTAGCGCATGTTATTCATATCGAAGCCAAAGTTGTCTTCACAATAACTTTTAGCATTCACAGCCGTGTTGCTCGAATTCAGATACAAAGTGCCTTTTGGAATATCACATTGGGTATCAAATACTTGCGCGCCTTCCGCAAACAATACTGGACGGACTTGACGCGTCCAATCACCTTTAAACGGCAATGGCAACGCCAATTCTGCACCGAATTGAATTAAAGCATTACCGCCCACTTCTTCCGGATCATAATCTTTAGTATTGGTTTCATTATAAGTTACACCAGGATATTTTGGCCCCAATGTACTGTTATCATAACCGCGAACCGAACCAAAACCGCCAGCATAGAAGTTTTTATAGAAAGGCAGGTCATTACCGTAGCCTAGCTTACCGTAGCCGCGAAGTACAAAATCTTTACCCAATGGGAAGAACGCTTGCGCGTCATAGGTTAATTTTTGATATTCAACATCACTGCCCGGCAACGCAATCTCTGCATTTACACGATGCGACATACCCGAAGTTGGGAAGATAGGACGGTTTAAGGTGTTGTATGACCAGCCTAAGTTCAAGTTATATGTTAAAAAATCGCCTTCGAAAGCATTATCGTAGGTAACCTCAGGAACAGCGCATGTATAAGACAAGACTGTTGTGCCATCTGTATCATAGACTGGAACAGTGAGCTGAGAATTACCTGAAGAATCCGCAGGACAGTACGATCCTTTATCTGTCGCCTTACCGCCGTTTGCAAGCAAATAATCACGGACATAAGTCGACACATAAGGGCCCGTTGTCACTTTCGTTTGATCGATATTCAAACCTGCGCTGATGCTCTGGTTTTCATCAATAGGATAGCCAAAGTTAATCCCGCCGCCCAAACTGTCTGTAACATAGTTGTTAACGTTATAGTCATCATCCAGCTTAGTTTTACGATAGTACATGTTGTAGCCGCGGCGTACGCCATCAATCGTAAAGTAAGGATCTGTTACACTTAAATTGTAATAATCTTGAGTTTCTGAACGTGATAAATCAATCGATACAGAGTTGCCTGTACCCAAGAAGTTCGTTTGACTCAAACCGGCCTGGAATGTGATACCGCCGCTTTGCGAAAAACCGACAGCCAAGGTGCTTGTCCCTGAATGCTGCTCTTCCACGTTGACATTCAAGTCAATTTGGTCAGGCGAGTTTGGAATACGCGCAGGCTTAATATCAACAGTTTTGAAATAGCCCGTACGCTCTAAACGCACTTTAGATAAATCAATTTTTTCATTGCTTGCCAATGCGCCTTCCATTTGACGCATTTCGCGGCGTAGCACTTCATCCGCAGTTTTTGAGTTTCCGGCAAAGTTAATGCGGCGGACAGTCACTTGCTGCCCCGGATTAATATAGTAATTTAAATCGACAATTTTTGTTTCATTGTTGATTTCAGGCACAACATTGACTTCTGCAAAGTAAAAGCCTGCATTGCCGTACTTTCGCAGCATCAGCTGCTTAACACCATTTACTTTTTCTTGTGAATACAGATCACCATCTTTATACAGCTGCAGAGGCTTTAATTCATCTGTTGTATAAAGCGCGTCACCTAAGAATTTAGTTTGACCGAATTTGAATTGTTCACCTTCATCTACTGAAACTTCAATAAAGACATGCTTTTTGTCTTCACTTAAGTTCAGGCTTGAATTGGTGATATTAAAATTGATATAGCCTTTGTTCAAATACATAGCGCGCAATGCTTCTAAGCTTGCTGCCATTTTTTCACGCGCATAACGGTCATTGCGTGAAACAATTGAACTCCAGCCGCTTTCTTTGACAGCAAAAGCCTGCTTAATATCGCTATCTTTAAAGACAGTATTGCCAATGACATTTATATCCACGACTTTAGCCGCTTTGCCTTCGGCAAACTCAATCAATAAATCTACACGGTTGTTCGGCTTAGGCGTTGTTGTCACGGTGACATCAGCATCGTAACGGCCCTGCTGCATATATTGCTGTTCAAGCTCCGTTTCCACAGTCTGCAATGCAGATTGTTTTAAAACTTCACCTTCGGCCAAGCCCATCTTTTTCAGGCCTTCTTCAAGCGCCTCTTTAGGAATCAGCTTATTGCCTTTCATTTCTATTTTAGAAATAACAGGGCGTTCAACCACTTTAAATACAAGAGTATTGCCTTCCTGAGCCGATTTGATGTCATCAAAAAGGCCGGTAGCATACAAAGTACGGATCGCATTCGCGATTACAGGGTCATTAACACGGTCACCACTGGTAATCGGCAGCATACCGTATACGCTTTCAGGGGTTAGGCGGACCAAACCCTCTACTTTTACATCTTGTGCTATAAAATCATCTGCCGCGTATACTTGTTGTGCTGCTGCCATAGCACTAACCAGTGCCAGAGGCATAAATAAATGTGTGTGCTGCATGCCAGTCTTTTCCGCTGTTAATTTATTCCATCTTCTACGCAGTTTCATAAACGCATAAAATCATTAAAAAGTGCCAGCAGCATCATGCTGCCAAGCAGTACCATACCAATTTTCAGTCCAACCAATTGTATTTGTTCAGAAACAGGTTTACCACGAATTAATTCAACTAAATAGTACACCAAATGCCCGCCATCCAGCATTGGAATAGGAAGCAGATTCAGAATTCCCAAACTCACACTCATCAGCGCCATGAAGGAAATAAAGGTTTGCCAGCCCATTTCTGCACTTTGACCCGCCACTTTGGCAATGGTAATTGGTCCAGATAAATTATCCAGCCCAATCAGGCCACGAACCATTTTAACAATGGAGTTCAGAATCATACTGGAAATCTGTCCAGTTTTATCTACTGCCATTGTAAATGCTTCAACTGGTGAATACTGTATGGTCTGTTTAAATTCAGCCGGTATTGTGACTTTACCCGGATCACTCTGTACGCCCAGTACACCCGTCACTTTACCCATATTATCTTGCTTGCCTTGCGGCATCACTTCAAGATGAATCAATTGCTTATTTCTTAAAACATCAATCTTGAGCAGTTTTTCAGGTGATGCCTGCACAACCTGCACAACATCAAACCACTCATTCATTTTTACGCCATCAATAGCAACAATTTGATCGCCAGCCTTCATACCTTGGCGGACCGCCGCGCCATCATCCGTTAATTTAGAGATAACTGCTGGCAAATGCGGGCGGTAAGGAATGAAGCCCAGCGCTTCTAATGGTGACTGAGATTGATCTTTTAAAAAATTTTGAATCGGCAAATTAAAGTTCTTGGTTTCGCCTGCGCGATCCGCTGCAACAGCAATGCTGCCCGTTTCACCAACGCGGTCAACCAGTGCAAAATTCAACCTTTCCCAAGTTGAAACCTGCATACCGTCAATGGCTGTGATTTTATCACCCTCATGCATTTGTACAGCCGCTGCGGGACTGTTCGGCAGTACTTTACCTACCCGTGTATTCAGCTGCTCTTGTGCCGGAAGCAGTAAGATCCAAAACAGAACTACAGCAAATGCCAGATTGATCAATGGGCCGGCAGCAACGATCGCTATTCTTTTCCATGGATTTTGACGGTTGAATGCATAAGGCAAGTCCTTCTCAGGAACATCCCCTTCGCGCTCATCCAGCATTTTGACATAACCGCCCAAAGGTAGCGCCGAAAGCTGATACTGAATACCAGACTTTTTAGATGTCCACTTCAGCAAAGTCGGCCCAAATCCAATGGAATAAACCAGCACTTTAACGCCCAATTTGCGCGCTACAATGTAATGGCCGAATTCATGAATTGCAATAAGCGGCCCTAACAGGAAAATGGCAGCAAGTATAATAAACAAGGCGTTCATAATCAGTTCCCTTTATTCATTACAAATTGCTGGGCAATTTTGCGCGCCGAACGGTCAGCCTGCAGAATCACATCAATACTGTCTGCCGCTGAGTTTTCAAGACGACTCAAGGTGTGTTCAACAATTTGCGGAATCTGACTAAATCCTAGCTGATTATTTAAGAATGCAGCAACTGCTATTTCGTTAGCAGCATTTAAAATTGCAGGGGCCAATCCACCGGACTGCATGGCTTGGCGTGCAAGCTTTAATGCTGGAAAACGCAGCGTATCCGGCTCTTGAAAATTTAAATGTGAGTGAACAAACAAATCCAAAGGCGGGACATGTGTTTGAATACGCTTCGGCCACGCTAAAGCATGAGCGATCGGCGTGCACATATCAGGGTTTCCCATTTGCGCCAAAGTTGAACCATCCACATATTGAACCATGGAATGAATGATACTCTGTGGATGAACAACAACTGTTACAAAATGTTCTGAAATTGAAAAGAGATGGCACGCTTCAATAAGTTCCAACCCTTTGTTCATCAAAGTCGCTGAGTCAACTGAAATCTTTTGCCCCATTGACCAATTTGGATGCTTGCAGGCTTGAGCAGGCGTTACGCTTTGCAATTGCTCAAGCGTATGATTCAAGAATGGGCCGCCGGATGCTGTCAGCAGAATTCTGGACACGCCCATTTTAGGCTGTCCGTTGCGTTCTGCCTGAAAATAACCTTCAGGCAAGCACTGGAAAATTGCATTATGTTCAGAGTCTACCGGCAGCAGCGCAGCGTGATGATCCCGCGCTGCCTGCATCATCAGATCACCTGACATGACCAGCGCTTCTTTATTGGCAAGCAGAACGCGCTTACCCGCTTTAACTGCGGCCAATGTCGGCATCAAGCCTGCAGCGCCAACAATGGCCGCCATGACCACATCCACCTGAGGATGTTCAGAAACAGCGATTAAACCGGCTTCATCTTGCAGAATTTCAATATCTGCCAAATCTGCAAGAATCAGAAGCTGACGCAATTCATCTACTTTTTTAGACGGAACAACAGCAACTTTCGGATGGTACTGCTTGCAAATTTCTGCCAATTCTACAATTCTGCTATGCGCCGTGACTGCAAAAACGGAATACTCTTCTGGGTGGTTATCCAATATTTTTAAGGTACTTTGACCGATTGAACCTGTAACACCCAATATGCAAACAGATTGTGACATCTATAAATCTACACCTATAAGTTTTAAAACATATATGCCCGCCGCAAAAATTGGCGCAGCTGCCAGCAGTGAATCGATACGGTCAAGCACTCCGCCATGGCCCGGCAAAATTCGGCCTGAGTCTTTAATGCCTGCGCGGCGCTTGATCATTGATTCAAATAAATCGCCCAATACTGAACTGAATACCGTAATAACGGAAAGAATCAGAAATAGAATATGCTCAGCTAAAGTCAAATCCAAGTAAAGGACTTCTACAGCAATTACAATAATCATGGCTGTAGCAACGCCGCCATATAAACCTTCTACAGATTTATTCGGGCTGACATCAGGCGCAAGTTTTTTCTTGCCCAGCTTGCGTCCGACAAAATATGCGCCGCTGTCTGCACCCCATACAAGAAGGAACAAGTACATGAGCCACCAAGGCGAGCTTTGCCAAACTGAAAAAATTGCAGTGACTGCAGCAGAAACAAGAATTAAGCCAATAAATTTTAGAGAGTTATTGTACCAGCCATCATAATCCGGATAGGATTTCACCCAATATACGCTTAAAATCCAAGTGAAAATGGACGCTGTCCATAACAGCAATGCAAAATCGTTATATTGCAAGGCTAATGCTGACAATACCGCTGTAACCAAACCATAGCCCCAAGCTACAGGCTTAATGACATTTTTTGATTTTCTCGGCATGAGTTTGAACCACTCATATCCAGCAACCCCAGCTGCAATGATCATCAGCATATACATTGGATAATGTGACTGCGTAGTAAACATACAGCTCAGTACGACTGCTACCAATACCAATGCGGTAATAATCCGCTCTAACATTTATTAATTCTCAAGTTGCTCTTGTTGAACTTGCTCTGATGTTTTACCAAAACGGCGTTCGCGTCCTGCAAAAACCGCAAATGCGTCATCCAACTCTTCAATGGTAAACTCAGGCCATAATGTTTCTGTAAAATACAGTTCAGCATATGCTGCCTGCCATAACAAAAAGTTTGAAAGTCGAAAATCGCCGCCAGTACGGATTAACAAATCTACAGCTGGCAGATCATTTAAACAGACGTACCGGCCAAAAAGGTCGGCATCAATCATTTCAAGATCTATTTTTTTATTCAGGGCATCCGCGGCAATCTGTTTTGCAGCTTGCGCCATATCCCACATTCCACCATAACTGATTGCAATCGTTAACGTCATGCTTGTGAACTTAGCAGTCCTTTGTTCCGCTTGCAACATTAAGTCACAAAGCTCAGGCGACAAACGCGAACGATCACCAATAAAACGCAATGCAATATTGAACTTTTCCATACGCGGCAATTGCTCACGAATGGTCTCTTCAAGCAGTTTCATCAGCAAATCCACCTCGTATTGAGGCCGATTCCAATTTTCGCTTGAAAATGCAAAAACAGTTAACGCTTGAACGTGGTGAGAACGGCAATGTTCAACAATCGGATCAAGGACATTTTTACCTTCACGGTGTCCATCGCCTTTCTGCATTTGTTTTTTTTTGGCAAAACGGTTGTTGCCATCCATGATGATGGCAACATGTTTTGGAAGATGGGAAGTTTCTTCAGCTGAGGCCATTGACACTTAGACCTTCATCAATTCAGCTTCTTTGGCAGCCAGACGCTTGTCTACTTCAGCAACAAACTTGTCTGTGATTTTCTGAATTTCATCGCTTGCACGGCGTTCATCATCTTCAGAAATTTCTTTTTCTTTCAGCAGCGCTTTGATATCACCCAACACATCGCGGCGGATGTTGCGGATTGCAACTTTAGCGTTTTCAGCTTCGTTACGCGCAACTTTCTGCATGTCACGGCGGGTTTCTTCAGTCAACGCTGCCATTGGCACACGAATAGCATCTGCCGTCACTGGGTTCAAGCCCAAGTCAGATTCACGGATTGCCTTGTCAATTGCAGCAACCATAGTGCGTTCAAACGGCTGCACCAAAAGTGTACGCGAATCTTCAACACCGACGTTCGCCACTTGGTTTAATGGCACGTCTGAACCATAGTAAGGAACCATCACACCATTTAAGATAGATGGGTGCGCACGGCCTGTACGTACTTTAGCAAAACCATGTTCTAAAGACTCTAAAGTCTTGTTCATGCGGTCTTCGCTGTCTTTTTTAAGATCGTTAATCATGTGATCTTCCTTACTTAATTTTAAAAGATGTAATTTACAAAATAAATTGCAGTATAAAGCGCTTTCAGGCTCACGTCATTATTTGGTGACGTGAGTACCCTCTTTTTCGCCCATCACTACAGAAAGCAATGAACCGTTTTTATTCATATCGAATACTTGAAGCGGCACATTATGATCGCGGCATAAGCAAATTGCTGTTAAATCCATTACACCCAGCTTTTCATCAAGCACTTGATCAAATGTTAATGCATCGTACTTCACAGCATCATCAAATTTGCTTGGATCTTTATTGTAGACACCGTCTACTTTAGTGGCTTTAAGGATCAGATTCGCCTCAATTTCAATACCGCGCAAGCAAGCCGCTGTATCTGTGGTAAAGAATGGGTTGCCTGTACCTGCAACAAATACGCAGACTTCGCCTTGAGTTAAGTGGCGGATCGCATCACGGCTAGAATATGACTCTACCACTGCGCCAATCGGCAAAGCAGACATTAAACGGGTTTTAATGTTACGGCGCACCAAAGCATCACGCAATGCCAAACCGTTCATCACTGTTGCCAGCATGCCCATTTGATCGCCGGTTACACGGCCAACCAAGCCATCTTGCTGCAGCTGGCTGCCACGGTATAAATTTCCGCCGCCCACTACAATACCCACTTGCACACCTAGGCCAACCAAGTGCGCAATCGCTAAAGACATTTGATCGAGCACTTGCGCATCAATCCCCATGTCTTTATTACCGGCAAGCGCTTCACCAGACAATTTCAGCAAAATACGTTCATAACGCGGTTTTTTTGAGTCCATCATTTAAAACTCCAATACCTATATCTAATCTAAATTTGATCTAAAATTTTATTCGAATATATCGATTCAAGCAGTTTTGATACGAATCAGCTTGGCAAATAAGTCATACTCATCCGCGTCAGTAATTTCAACTTCAAGTAAATCGCCCGCTTTAATCTGTGATTTATCGATATCTTCGACAAAGACATTGCCGTCAATTTCCGGCGCATCCGCATAAGAGCGCGCAACAGCAACTGGGAACTCTTCCTCAAAATCATCAACCAATACAGTCATGGTTTGACCAATGCGCTTTTGCAGCTTAGCCGCAGAAATCGCCTGCTGAACTTCCATAAAGCGTTCATATCGTTCTTGCTTAACTTCTTCAGGCACATGGTCCGGCAAATCGTTTGCAGTTGCGCCTTCAACCGGTGAATATGTGAAACATCCTACGCGGTCCAGCTGCGCTTCTTGCAGCCAATCCAGAAGCATTTGGAAATCTTCTTCAGTTTCACCTGGAAAACCGACAACAAAGGTAGAACGCAGAACCAAGTCTGGGCATTTTTCACGCCACACTTTCAAACGGTCTAATGTATTTTCACTGTGAGCTGGTCGCTTCATCAATTTTAAGATGCGCGGACTGGCGTGCTGAAAAGGAATATCCAAATACGGCAGAATTTTACCCTGCGCCATCAAATCAATCACAGCATCTACATGAGGATATGGATATACATAATGCAAGCGCACCCAGATACCCAGCTGACCCAACGCTTCGCACATGTCATAGAATTTGGTTTTAACAGGCTGGCCGTTCCAGAAATCCAACTTGTATTTGGTGTCCACACCATAAGCAGATGTATCCTGAGAAATCACCAAGACTTCTTTTACACCTGCTTTTTTCAGCGCTTGCGCTTCATTCAACACAGAACCGACCGGACGTGACACTAAATCACCGCGCATGCTCGGAATAATGCAGAATGTGCAGCGATGGTTGCAGCCTTCTGAAATTTTCAAATAAGCATAATGCTTTGGAGTCAGGCGAATGCCGTGATCCGGAACTAAATCGATAAATGGATTGTGTTTTGGCTTTTCAGGCACATATTCGCGCACTGCTTCCATAACATCTTGATATGCTGCTGGCCCCGTTACTTTAAGAACATTGGGGTGCATTTGACGTATTTTGTCTTCATCTTTACCTAAACAGCCGGTCACGATCACACGGCCATTTGAGCTCATGGCTTCGCCAATCGCATCTAAAGACTCTTGTACTGCAGATTCAATAAAACCACAGGTATTTACAACAACTAAATCAGCACCATCATAATCTGATGCAACATCATAACCTTCAGTCTTCAACTGAGTTAAAATTCGTTCGGAATCTACCAATGCCTTAGGACAACCTAAAGAAACAAAACCGACTTTGGGGGATTTCATGAATCTGCGCTCCACTAGAATGCGCATATTGTATGTCTTTTCGTATGATAAAAACAGGTGGAATCCGCACTCTTTATATCACGCACTAAAATAATGCTATAAATTTCTCCATATAATTTACACCGCACCATTTTGGAACATTATTTATTTACAGCCTTTGCAGAATCCGCTATACATTTTCAGATAAGTCCACTTTCAGCGCACTTTCTCAAATAAGCACCAAAACTTAGTCATTTTATAAAAGTTGGCGTGTATTTTGCATCATATCAGGCCTTATCAGATTGAACCGCCCGATTTATGAAGATGCCATTGCGCTATTTTAATACAGGAAACCATCGCTAATGGATCATCCTATTTCTATCGATTACCGCTTGCTGGTCGACAATTTAACCACAGCTATTTTACTGGTCGATAGTGATCTGAACATATTTTATCTAAACTCTGCATGCGAGGCGCTGTTTGACATCAGCCTGCTGCGCGCATCCGGCATGCCGGTGCTTAATCTGCTGCATATGCCAAATGACGAGTTCAATACAGAACAGGCGCTTAAAAACACACTGTACTCCGGTCAGCACTACACCCGCCGTGAAGCGACAATCAATGTGAATTTCAAAGATATTCATGTGGACTATACTGCTTCACAGCTCAACTCCGGCAAGCCTTACCATCCGCTGCTGCTGATTGAACTGAATCAAATTGACCGCATGCTGAAAATTTCAAAAGAAGAAAACCTGATTCAGCAGCATCAAGTCGCCCGCCAGCTTATTCGCGGCGTTGCGCACGAAATCAAAAACCCGCTTGGCGGCATCCGCGGCGCGACACAGCTGCTTGCACGCAGCTTAAACGACCCGAAATATAATGAATTCACCGATATTATTATCAGTGAAGTAGACCGTTTACGCAATTTGGCAGACACCATGCTGGGCTCACGCCAATTACCAAGCTATGAACCTGTCAATATTCATGATCCGCTTGAACGGGTCCGCACCCTGATTGCCAATCAAACCAAAAAGAAAATTAAAATCACCCGCGATTACGACCTGTCATTGCCCGATGTTTTAGCTGACCGCGATCAACTGATTCAAGTCATGCTGAATATCAGTGTCAACGCGGTTCAAGCGATGACTGAAAACAAAGAGTTCTTTATCGATCATCAGCCTGAGCTGATTCTTAGAACCCGCATTCAGCGCCTTGTAACAATCAATGGTGTTTTGAAGCGCTCAGCTGTGCGCATTGATATTGAAGACAATGGGCCCGGTGTTCCAGAAGAAATCATAGAATCCGTCTTCTATCCTTTAGTAACCGGCCGCGCAAAAGGCACTGGCTTAGGGCTCAGCATTGCACAAAACATTATGCATCAACATAACGGAATGATTGAATGTCAGTCAGTTCCTGGAAAAACAGTATTTAGCTTATATTTACCTTGGGAGTCCGACCATGTCGCGAAATAAAATATGGGTAATTGATGATGACCGCGCCATGCGTTG
>NZ_LUAW01000002.1 GCF_001605895.1 Acinetobacter pragensis | reverse complement strand
CCGCTGTACGTAGAACCATGATTGCCGGCAGTCAAAACGCCGACACCGCGGCCTTGGGTCATCACTGCGCCAATAGGGAAACCATTGCCCAGACCCTTAGCGGTGGTCAAAACATCAGKAAACATGGATAGCTTTGAACCTCATGCTCAGGAATAAGCTCCCCGACTAAGATACAAGGGTTCTTTTCTGTATATCCTGATGCGATCGCAAAATTAAAAACTGCATTGAGTAGGCGCAGACAACGTGTGGCCGTTTCGAGTGTTCCTTTGGCCACTATTTCTTTCACTTTTGATGAAACCTGAAAACGAGTGATTTCATCTAAAGGCAGCTCTAAAAAATCTGCTGTAATGTAGTCCAAACGGTATTTAACCGTGCTGATATATTTTTCACTAGACCACTGCGGGCTCATTAATTCAAACCATTCATCACACACTTGTTTTAAATAATGAGAGATCTTTGATTTACCTGAAACCTCGGCTTTAAAGTCCCGTGCAACTTTTCTTATTTCTTTACAGCCGACTTCGGGATATTCACCCAGCTGTTTCCTGGTCTGCTTTCCTTCAATTCGATATGAAAGCACCCATTTCTTTTTCCCAGTAGGAAAAACCTCAATAGAAAGCCCTTCCCCATCTGCCATTGAATATCGCTTTTCTTTTGGTTTAAGACTTTTAACTTGGATGTCTGTAAGCATTCTTGTTGTTACACGCGTGTCACTATTGTGTCACAAGTATATTTGATAGAAAGCAATTATCAATGACTTACAATAACAGACGCTGATAAACAGCAGGCAGAAAAAAAGCCCTGATTTATTGCTAAACCAAGGCTTTTATTCATTTTTTTGATTAAATTTGATTATTGGTAATCATCTTTAATCGGGAATTTTGGTGGAGGTGGCGTCAATTGAACTCAAAACCCAAGCAACTGTTTTTATGTAATTTATAACAAAAAATATATTTCATTGACCCAATTTTGACCCACTAAATTTTAATAGATATTTCTGATACTTAAGGCTAAGTAAAAACCTTTGAATGTATGTATGACTATAGCACATTTAAATTTTGATGGTAATTAAAATGTTATAACATTTCATATATTGAAAATTATTTTTAATGTATTATTGCTTATAAATGAGAATTCAAGGACAGAGGTAATGTTTGAAATTATTGATGATTTAAAAGCTAAATTAGATCAACATCGCCCTCTTTCCTCTTCTATTGTCAAAAACTTACAAGAAGATCTTATTGTTAGATGGACTTACCATTCCAATGCAATTGAAGGTAATACGCTCACTCTATTAGAAACCAAAGTAGTCTTAGAAGGAATTACTGTAGGAGGAAAAGCATTAAGAGAACACTTCGAAGCCATTAATCATAGAAATGCTATTTTTTATGTTGAAGACATCATTCGAAAAGAAGAACCATTTTCTGAATGGCAAATTAGAAATATCCATCAGCTCATTCTAAAGAATATCGATGACGAGAATGCAGGACGTTATCGCCAGCAAAACGTATTAATTTCAGGTGCTACAACAACCCCACCCGACTATACATTACTAAATGACAAAATGGCTCAGCTAGTCGATTGGTACAACTTGGAGGCACATAAACTTCATCCTATTGAACGTGCAGCTAAAGTACATGCAGATTTTGTCGGTATCCATCCATTCATTGATGGAAATGGGCGTACATCACGTCTATTGATGAACCTAGAGTTGCTTAAAGCTGGTTACCCACCTTGTGTTATCACAGTTGAAAATCGATTGGCTTATTATGATGCTTTGGATCAATGGATGGCTTATGAAAAGACCGAGCCTTTTATTCAATTGGTCGCTGATGCTGTTTTAGAGGGATTCAAGCCATATCAAGTCGTTTTAGGAATTTAGAATTACTTCAACTTTACATTTTCTTTATTTGTACTGTTGCTTTGAACATTTTGGTTTATTAGGGATAGTGCGCTCAGCGCGCACAAGAAATATTCAATAACACATTGTTTTGAATATAAATTATTTTTTATAGAATCAAATATACCGTATTAAATACCGTTAAAAATCAATTGTAATTAATTAAAGATTCAACTTTGATCAAAACCAACTTATTGGATAATTCTACGATGTTAACCTAGATATCATCTTTTTTAATTTTATCTACTTTAAGTAGATTATTCCAAGAACATGCTGTTGCACTTCAAATGCTAATCTAAGTACTTAAAAAAAATGGCAAATCAATCGTCCATTCATATAACGCATTTAATCTGCCATTCTTTAATGATGCCACTACATTACTAATGCAGTTTATAAAGCCCTTTTATTTAAACTTCCACGTATAGTCAATATTCACACGTTGCTCTTTGGCTGTTTTAAAGGTCGCCATTGGGCCGAAATCATTTTTGTAGTCTTCATGACGCAAGCGGATAAACAAACCCTTTAACGGTGTGCTTTTCAGCTGATAGCTCAGTTCAATACCAAATTTTCGCTCTTCCAGCTCCTGACCCGGTTTTAAATTTTCAAGATGAATATCTGAGCCTTTGGTATAGCGCGTCATCAATTTCAAACCTGGCAGTTGATCTTTAAAGTCGTAGTCATAGCGGATGGACCACGCTTTTTCATTTGGGTTTAAAAAGTCGCTCGCCCAAGAGTCAATAAAGGTATTCGCTTCGCCGCCGCTTAAGTAAGGAAAGCCTGTATCGCCCGAGTTATGAATATAGCCGCCGCTGATTTTATGGTTATCAATACCGACGCCTACAATCATATTGCCGTGATGATTATCAATATTACCGGCTAAAGCTGCACCTTCATCGACTGTACGGAAATAACGGAAGTCATTAAATACGCTATAACGGTCATCAAAATGATACGTGTTTTTCACCCACAGCGTATATTGATCATAGACCTCATGCAGATTGCCATAAAATAACCCAACCACACGTTCAGGGTTAAAGTAGTAATAGCCGCCCGCATAATGCAAGCCAGACGTTTCTACTGAAGGATATTTCATGTTCGCGCCTGAAAGTTTGATTTTCTCCCAGTTGGTCGAATCACGATGCGTCACACGGTCTACATAACCCGCTTCTAGTTTGAAGTTTTCTAAATCTTTTGATTCTAGTGCTACACCACGGTAGATTTGCGGAAGTAAACGTGCTGGAGAACCGACTAAAACAGGTGTGTTGGGAAATAGTGTTCCCGCCTTAATTTCAGTTTGTGACACTTTAGCTTTTGCGGTTAGGCCAATTTTGCCAAAAGAATCAGCTGGATCGCCATTTTTATCTACAGGCATTAATGAGGTGCCTTGATAACCTTCTTTGCCCCATAGGTTAAAACCTGCACCTGCATACAGATCTACACCTAGGCCAACTGGGCCATCGGTATAACCTGACTTAGCATTTAAAATAAAACCTTGTGACCATTGACGGGCAGCAGATTGCTTCACTTCTGGATCGGTAAAATTACGGTCTAAATAAAAGTTACGCGCCGTCACAGCAACACTGCTGTCGTCTATAAAGTCCGCCCAGACACTGTTTGAGGCAAATGTTAATGTGCACAGTGCAGCCAATACTGTTTTTTTCATGTTCAAAATCCTTAGACAAAAGTTCCCTGTTCCATTGGCAAATGCCAATAGAAATTTAAGTTGATACCTGAGATGGTGTGCTGTTTTAGACAGCTGCTAATTCATGATCTTTAAGTCATACGTGCTTTCAAATGATTCTCCCTGCTTCCCCGATGCATCATCCTGATGCCATTCATTCATACATGCCTAAGCATTAAAAAAAAATCTGTAAAGCGATATAGTTACTCTTTGCCCACATCGGAAGCAGGCAAAGATCATGGTCTGTATTTGGCTATTTACCCTTTACACAGGTGTAAATGCTGCTGTTGCCTTTGCCACGGCTTTAGCGTGCTGATAAGCCACAGCTTCAATATTTGAAAAGCGGCGGCCTTGACGGACAAAAGATACCTGCACTTCGACCTGTTCCAGCTGACAAGGTCTTAAGAATGAAATATTCATCATCACTGTGACTGTAGGAGCACCTTCTTGCGCCAGCATAGCAAATAACCCCATAGCATCGTCCAGCATGGAACACAGCATGCCGCCTTGCAGCTGGCCCATTGGATTGGCAAATTCAGGACGCGGCTGATAGCTGATCACCGCCTGCCATTCATCCTGCTGAATGCTTTCAATCTTTCCGCCAAGAAAAGTATGAATTGCTGGGGGCTGTAAACTGTCAATACATGCTTTTAAATCAAAGGCCATTAGGTCTTATTCTCCAAAACTTATTCACCAAAATAGACGTTATCAAAACCTGTAATAACACTGCCTGTATTGCTCACCGTATAAGCCAACCCACGGATTTCTGGTAATACCGCTTTGTGATAGAAACGTGCCGTTTCAATTTTGCCTTTTAAGAAGTTGACGTTGCTATCGCCTGCGGCCAAAAGCTCAGATGCTTTGACAGCGCTTTGCGCCAATTGCCATGCACCTGTCACTAAACCCGTCAGCATTAAGTACGGTACAGAAACCGAAAGCGCCTGCTTAGTTGACTGCATAAACTGCCCTGCAATTGCGCGGCTATGCTGTTCCAGCAGTTCAATGGCATATTTCAGCTCAAAGGCAATATCCGCCAGATCTGCATTGGCTTCTGCTTGAGCTAAAGTTTGCTTCATTAAGCCAATCAGTACGCCTAAGTTTTTGCCCTGATCTTTCACCACTTTACGGCCCACTAAGTCGGCTGCTTGAATAGCCGTTGTACCTTCATAGATCACGCTGATCACGGCATCACGCAAATATTGCGCTACACCCGTTTCTTCAATAAAGCCCAAGCCGCCATGCACTTGAATGCCTGTGGTTGTGGTTTTTAATGCTGTTTCAGTCGCCCATGCTTTAAAGACTGGAATCAGTAAATCCACTAAACCCTGATTGTGCTGACATACCTCTGCATCTGCATGGCGGAAGCTAATGTCCTGCGCTTGCGCAATAAATAACGACAGCGCACGCATGGCTTCTACATTAGATTTCATTTGCAACAGCTGACGGCGTACATCTGCATGTTCAATAATCGCAACTGATTGCCCAGTTTCAGCGTCTACGCCCTGTAAACGCTCACGCGCATAATCAAGCGCCGCTTGGTAAGAACGTTCGGTTAAAGCAACACCTTCCATGCCTACAGTTAAACGCGCCATGTTCATCATCACGAACATCGCCATAAGGCCTTTGTTTTTCTCGCCAACTAAATAACCCTGTGCACCTTCGTTATCACCATAGGCCATCACACAGGTTGGGCTGGCATGAATGCCGAGCTTATGTTCAATGGATACGCAGCGCAGATCATTGCGCTCACCCAATGAACCATCATCATTGACCATGAATTTTGGTACTAGGAATAGCGAAATACCGCGCACACCTTCAGGTGCATCAGGCAGACGTGCCAACACTAAGTGAATGATGTTGTCGGTAAAATCATGCTCACCAAAAGTGATAAAGATTTTTTGACCATGAATGCGGTAAGTACCATCTCCTTGATCAATGGCTTTGGTTTTTAACGCACCGACATCTGAACCCGCACCCGGCTCAGTCAGGTTCATGGTACCGCCCCATTCGCCTGATACCAGTTTTGGCAAATACTTTTGCTTCAGTTCATCTGAACCTGCATGGCTGATCGCTTCAATCGCGCCAATGGTCAAACCTGAGCACATCACAAAGGACTTGTTCGCAGACATCATGATTTCATTGACCGCAGTCGATAAAATATAAGGTAAGCCTTGACCGCCAAACTCAAGCTCTAAGGAAATATTGTTCCAGCCTGCTTGCGTGTACTGCGCATACGCTTCTTTAAAACCTTTCGGTGTCGTAACTACACCATCGGCAATTTTTAAACCTTCACGGTCACCGCTGGCATTGATCGGATCAAGCACATTGGTGGCAAATTTACCTGCTTCATCTAAAATAGATTCGTACAGATCTACACCTAAGTCTTCTAAACCCGGAAGCTGAGCCAATTGCTCTTGATCTAAAAGATGGTTGAAGATAAAGCTTAGATCTTTGAGAGGGGCTTTGTAGCTATTCATGCGCTCATTTCCTTGTCTTGCAGTAAACGCCAGTTAATTTTTCCGCTTGCTGTTTTTGGCAGTTCATTTACAAACTCCACCACTTTCGGCACTTTGTAGGCCGACATATTGTCTCGGCACCACTGTCTTAATTCGTCTTCAGTCATCATTTGATTGGCTTTTAACACCACAATGGCTTTTACACTTTCGCCACGGTCATTTTTATTGCATGGGATAATGCAGTTTTCTAAAATCTTTTCATTTTGGTACAGAATGCTTTCTACTTCGGATGGCCAAACTTTATAGCCCGACACATTGATCATGCGTTTTAAGCGGTCTGCCATAAAGAAGTAGCCTTCTTCATCAAAATAGCCAACATCGCCCGTTTTAAAGAAGCGCTTGCCGTCATGTTCAATAAATGAAGCTTCTGTCGCTTCTGGGTTTTTCCAGTAACCGCTGAACAAACATGGGCTGGTCGAAATGATCTCGCCGTTTTGGCGAATGCCTAGCTCTGCACTTGTTTCTGGGTCAATCACGCGAGTGTCTACATCAAACAGCGGTACACCCAAACATTGGCGCTTTCCGCGGCCATAAGGATTAAGATGCACACCCGCCGCCATTTCGGTCATGCCCCAGCCTTCAATAAATTCGATTCCTGTTAAGGTCTCAAAATCTTGCGCAATGGCATGCGGCATACCTGTGCCGCCACCATAGACATGAGTGAACGATTTAAAATTGAATTTATTCACATTTGGCATTGCGAGCAGATCCACCACCATGGTTGGAATACAGCACCAATGCGTTAAGCCATGCATATCCACCACTTGCGCTGCACAAAGGCGGTCCCAGCGGGTCATAAGATAAGTGGTTGCACCCAGCCAAATGGGCAAGCACATGGCATTGATCATGCCAGTGACATGGAAAAATGGCGTAACCGACAATACTTTTGCGGTGTTATCCCAAGGACTCCAGTTGATTTGCGTCAAAATTTGCGCCACTAAAGCACGATGACTCAGCATGCAGCCCTTGGGATGTGCTGTGGTGCCTGATGTATACAACACCACAGCTAAGTCTTCGCCTGAACGTACTGCTTGAGTGCAAATAGGCGCATGCTGCAATGCTGTTTGCAGATTCACCACTTCCGTAGTTTCTTCTACTACAGGCGCCTGCAAAACCGTTTCTGGAATCACAAATTCTGTTGAGGTAAATAAATCGTCTGCATAACGCGTTGCAATAATTTTTCCTAAACAGGTTTTGCCCAACAAGGTTTCAAATTCGCTCACTAATTCTGAACCGACCACTGCAACTTTCGACTCTGTATCGGATACATACCATTCCAATTCCAAAGCTTTGTTCATTGGATTGACAGGAACCGCTACTGCATCGCAACGCAAAATGGCATAGTAGGCAATAATGAATGAGACACTGTTCTGCATGCTGATCACAACACGATCGCCTGCCTGAACATTTTCCTGCTGCTGTAAATAGCCAGCGAAACGCTCTACACGTTCATTCAGCTCTGCATAGTTCACTTGGCTGCCGTAATAGTTCACCGCCACTTTATCTGGATAGCGCTGTGCATTGGTCGTCAAATGCTCATACAGCCCCGTTTGTGGGTACGATAAATTTTGTGATAAATGACGCGGCAAATGATTGAAATGTAATGTGCTCATTTTTCTATCCTCTGTGCCCAGTGATTCACTCTGCTGGGCCACCAAATCCTTTTAATTCTGTTCTATGCACGCAACGTTTAAGCTGCAGCCTGCGCCAGCAACGCTGGAACCTGCCAAAAATCTGCATCGGTATATAGGTCTTGTGCAAATTGCTGCATAGAAGCCGTCATGACATCAGAACCAGTCTGCTGTGCATAGAACATAGGACCGCCACGCCAGCGCGGGAAGCCATAACCCGCCAAATACACCACATCGATGTCTGACTGACGTAAAGCAATGCCTTCTTCGAGTAAGCGGAATCCTTCGTTGACTAAGGCATAGATGCAACGTGCCACGATTTCTTCATCACTAAATGCTTTTGCAGTAATACCTTGTTCAGCACGATAGGCATCAATTAAAGCAATCACTTCTGCGTCTACATCTCCGCGGCGGTTGCCTTGACTGTAGTCATACCAACCCTTTTGTGTTTTTTGTCCAAAACGTTTCAGCTCAAATAGCTGATCTGCAAAACCTGAGAATTTCTTTGTTGGATTAAGCTTCAACTGATGCTTACGAATCATGTAATCAATGTCATTACCCGCCATGTCACACATGCGGAATGGCCCCATCGCCATACCCCAATTTTCCAAAGCGCGGTCAATTTGATACGGCGATGCACCTGCATCAATCAAAAGCCCAGCAATACGTAAATAGGCATTCAGCATACGGTTGCCAATAAAGCCATCACAAACACCAGCCACCACAGCGGTTTTTTTCAGACGTTTGCCTATGTCTAAAGCCGTTTTTAAAGTGGCTTGATCGGTGCTGTCTGTACGGACAATTTCGAGAAGTGGCATAATTTGCGCAGGACTAAAGAAATGCAGACCAACCACAGATTCAGGACGTGAGGTTTGCTGTGACAATTGATTCAGGTCTAAAGTCGAAGTATTGCTGGCCAAAACCGCATGCGCTGGCAAATGCTGATCCATCTGCTGTAATACTGTTGTTTTCACATCCCAATCTTCAAAAACTGCTTCTACTGCTAAATCGACTTGCGTCAATGCACTGTATTCCAAGCTGGTCTGTAAGTTCGCTTGAATGGCGGCGGCTGTTTCTTCAATCAAACGACCTTTTGCCACTTGTCCTGCAAAGTGTTTAGCGATCAACGCTAAACCGCGGTCTAAACCCACTTGCTGGTTTTCAATGAGCGTGACTGGATAACCTGCCTGCAAGAAGCAAATCGCGATACCGCTACCCATAGTACCTGCACCAATCACAGCTACACGTTCAATGGCTTTTGCCGCTGTAGCAGCATCTAAATTGGGAATATGTTTGGCTTCACGCTCTGCAAAAAAAGCATGTCGCAAGCTTTTAGAAATATCACTTGAAGTCAGCTGCTGAAATAGTTGTTGTTCTTGAGCAAAACCTGCTTCAAAGTCCAAGTCCATAGCTGCTTGCACCGCATTAATAATCGCATGTTGCACAATATGCTGCGGCTTGTTGCCTGCTGCTTCACGTTTTTGCTGCAGCAGGTCATTAAGTGCATCTGTTGACTGAATACGTTGATGTTTAATATGAACTGGCTGCGTACCGAGTGCTGATGCAAATTCAATTGCTGCCTGTTTTACATCAGCATCAGTCAGAACATCCAGCAAAGCGGAATCTTTTAAAGCACTGAGCTTCAGTGGCTTGCCCGTTAAAATAGCGTCCAAAGCGGTTTCCACACCGATATAACGCGGTAACAGCTGTGTGCCCGCTGCACCCTGCAGTAAACCCAAATGAACTTCTGGCAATGCTAAATGCGCTTTTGCATGAACAGCGCGGTGATGGCAAGCCAAAGCCAGTTCTAATCCACCACCTAGTGCGGTGCCTGAAATTGCAGCTGTTACAGGTTTCGCGGCATCTGAAATTAAATGAACTAAATCGTGCAATGATGGAAAATTGAGATAAGTCCCTGCAGAAAACTCGGCAATATCTGCACCTGCACTAAATGCCTTGTTTGAACCTGCCAGGACGATTGATTCAACCTCTGCATCTGCCAACAATTGTTGGATCGCTTGATACAAATCTGCGCGCAGTGAATGCAAGAGCACATTTAATTTATCTGTTTGAAAATTGACAATGCCAACTTTACCTTGTTTTTCAATCAGAATTTGATTTACAGAACTCATGCTCATCTTCCATATATTCGTTTAAAAAACTGCAGCACCAAGTCCATACTCAATACTGTATCGTGGGTTTTATGCTTGTGCTTGGGCACGTTTTTGCATGGTGCCCAGTAAAATGAGAATCAGAACTGCAGCAATGATGATGCCTGGAATACAGGTGGCAATCAGACCTGTTGCACCGTTGCCCATTGCTAAAAACTGTCCTGCAACTGCAGGTCCTGCCATCGCACCAAAACGTCCAACTGTCATGGCTGTACCTACACCTGTACCGCGCATTTGGGTTGGATAAACCTGACTGCCCAAGGCATATAGCACCATTTGACCGCCGATCGTGAAACAGCCCACGAGTGCCCCGGCAAAGTACATTCCAGTGACTGTTTCAAAGCTGTTGAGTGCTACCAGACCTATAACAATGCCGCTATACATCAATAGAATGACGTTTTTCATTTTCCAGCGGTCAACCAGTACACCAAGTACAATTGTTCCAATGAAGGCGCCTACCGAGAAGAACATCTGCACCATGGTCGCTTGCTGTTTTTGAAAACCCAGTTCCATCAATAAAGACGGCAGCCAGTTCAACAGCATGTACACCACCATCATGGTGAAAAAGTAGCCTACCCAAAGCAGCAGCGTAGGCAGGCGGAAAAATGCGTTAAATAAATCGCTGAATTTGGCTTTTTCAATTTGTGCATCTGCTTGCTGGGTTGCCAAGAAAGCACGTGATTCAGGTAAAAACCACATCATCAGTGGAATCACCAGTAAAGGCAGTACACCACCCACATAGAAAATCACTTTCCAGTCGCTTGCCAGTGCACTGCTGGCCAATAAAGATACGGCAATTCCACCAATTGGCATGCCACAATACATGAGAGAAATGGCACGACCCCGTGCTTTTTCACTGACTGCTTCAGAAGCCAATGCCACCAAGTTCGGCAAGGCAGCACCCAAGCCGACACCAGTCATAAAACGTGCGAATAACAGACCGGAATATGAACTGACCGATGCAGTCAAAATTGAAAATAAGCCAAATAATGTAACGGAAATAATCAGGACTTTTTTACGGCCTATACGATCTCCTAGACGTCCACCCACCAGGCCACCTGGTAATAAACCTAGAATCGCAGCACTGAAAAATAAGCCTAAAGCCGGTTTGTCCAGACCAAAGTGTGCTCCTACACCTGCAGCTGCAACTCCTGCAGACTGCAAATCAATTCCCTCAATAAATGCAATGAGGAAACAGATCAAGATCGTCATTACAGCATTACGCTGTGTATTTTGTTGTTCCATGCAACGTACCCTTTTTTTTGTTTTGCTGTCCTAGCAAAAACAAATTAATTTGATTTGAATATATTGTCAAGCAAACTTGACGTTTATTTAAATTAGCCAAAGGTATTAGCAGTCACAAAACTGAAATTTTTGTTATATTGATCAAAGGTTTTTTAACGTAAAAAAATTGTGAAATCACTAAGAGTATTGCTACGCACCCGCCTTGAGTGGATTGAAGAACATTTAATGCAGAATGCTGAAAAGAACGGCTATGGCTATATCACCCCGTCGATGGCACGGCTATATAGCTATTTAGGGAATGCCCCTGTGCCCATGTCTGAACTGGCACGCAGATTAAAAATCTCCCGACAGGCAGTACATCAGCTGGTCAATGAAGGCATTCATTCAGGTTTTTTGGAATTACTCGACAGCCCAAATGATAAAAGAGTCAAAATGGTACAGCTCAGTCAGGAAGGACAGAAAATGGCTACTGTTGCTATTGCTGAAATTAATAAAGCAGAAGAAGAACTTAAGCAGTATATTGGGGTTGAAAATGTTCAGGAACTACGACGGATTTTAGAATTAAAATGGCCAGAAGATTAATCAGTAACCATTTATAAATTCAACGCCTGCTTGATATAGAAGTTCATTAAATCAGTGCGCCCACCCACCGATTTTTGATAATAAGTGGAGCTTAATAGTAAGCAGGCACCATGAGTAATGGTCCAGACATAGGACAAATAATCGCGCACAGCAATTGAACTACCACAGGATTTTAGAAACTCAAGAGTAATATCCTTTACCTCTAAAATACGTTGCTCTCGTATTGCATAGAGCTGTTCAAATTTGTTCTTTAGTCCCCGTTCTTGACTAGTAATCTGTTCTTCAATATTGTGAAATAAAACGGTTCTATTAGCATTTTCTAAATGATAAAGCATATAAGTTGTAATACTTTTTTTCACATCCGCTTGATCATTTTTCGCAATATCCAGCAACCGCTGTTCATTCATGATCAACAATTCTAGATACAACTGATTTTTACTATGGAAATACTTGTAAATCGTACCCTTGGCAATATCGAGAGCTGTAGCCAAGTCACCAACAACAATATCCTGATTATTTTCCAGTAAGAGCTGTTCCGTTACCTCCAATATCTTTTGCTTTTGTAAAAAGATTTTTTGGTGGCGTGTGAGGGTCATAGAATTTCAACTCAATATGAATCAATAAATATGATATAAATATATAATGAATAACCATGCAGGATTTTGTCAAGCAAGATTGATGATACAATCTGTATTTAGAATAACTTTAGGCTTTTCAAGCATAATCACCCTATGAAATATCTCGACTTTAGAAATCTTCCTGAAACCCTGTTTAAGCGATAGACAGGTATCTCATGGTCAACCTTTGATTTAATCATTGAATACATGAAAAAGTAGATCCCAATGAATGGTAGACCGACCAAACTTTGTATTGAAGATCAGGCCTTACTGTGTCTCAGCTATTGGCGTAAATACCGAATCTTATTTCACGTTGCTACAAGTTATGATGTTTCAGAGCCAGCGGTATCCCGAATTTCACGTCATATTGAAGACTGCCTAATTCAGTCTAATTTGTTTAATTTACCGAAAAAATTACCTGAAGCTGAAAGCATACACTAGAATGTGGCGATTGTAGATGCCACAGAAATTCCGATCCAAAGACCTAAAAAACAGAAGAAAAGCTACAGCGGCAAGAAAAAGGCACATACCTTTAAAGTATAGATGATCATTCACGACAAAACCCGGAAAATTTTGAGTTTATGTAGTCGTCATAGTGCTATGCATGATTTTGAGCTATTCAAACGTAACTTAAATCAAATTCCTGCGGGCGCTTTTATTCTTGCAGATAAAGGCTATCAAGGAATCTATGCTTTTTTTGCGAATAGCTTATTGCCGTTAAAAGCCAAAAGATGCTGTAAATTGAATCCTAGACTCAAAATTTACAACCGAGAAATTAATAAAAGAAGAATAGGAATTGAGCATGTATTTGGCAAGCTCAATTCCTTTAAGATTCTTGTTGGGCGTTATCGGAATCGAGGTAAAAGACTGGAGTTAAGGTTTAATCTAATTGCTGGAATCTACAATATAGAACTGAGTAAAAAATAATTTATGAAAGAAGTCTATAGAATCCTGTATTACTTGCATACCCAATCAGACCCATTTAATCAGAAGGCATAAGCCAAATAGAAAAAGATACAAGGAAATATCCAAACTCTTGGATAACGCTCCAAAACCATCAGGAATGTATAAAAGAGACTGTAAACTAAAGTGTGTAACAGTCCTAAATATATTCAATGAATTAAGTTAATCTCACACCTAAGTTGTCACTTGAATCTAAATAGTTTAGGACAGAGCTAGTTTCTAAATATTTGTGCAAAAAAGTCTAAGAAAATATTTTTTGTTCAAAAAAAGGATATATATATGCTTTAAATTCTAGTAAGGTTTTACACTTATAATTTGTTATTGTTCCAGAATGAACTTTCATCTTTGGCAAACTTTAGTTCGCTTACTACATGCGTATGCTGGTATTTTTATTGCCCCGTTTATCTTTATCGCGGCCCTAACTGGTTTTTTTTATGCTGCTACCCCACAAATTGAAAAAATTATTTATAAAGATATTTTATACATCGAACATAACGATTCAAAAACACAGTCTCTCAGCAAGCAAATTGAGAAAGCTAGACAATTTTTATCTCCTACTGCGCAAATAACTGAAGTACGTCCATCACCAACAGAAAATCAGACTACAAGGATTATTTTTTCAGATCCTGAATCAGGGTGGCAAAATGAAGCCATCTTCATTGACCCATATACACTTGAAGTAAAAGGTCAATTAGCTGTATATGGCACAAGTGGTTTACTTCCGTTTAGAACTAAACTAGATCACTTACATCGAGATTTATTGCTAGGAAGCTGGGGAAGATTTTATAGTGAACTTGCAGCAAGTTGGTTAGCTGTCTTGATATTTACTGGCTTTTACCAATGGTATAAACGCCGAAAAGCATCTGAGAAGAACCAAATCAAGCATAATAAATATATTCAAAAACACAGCACTATCAGCTTAATTTTTTTCCCATTACTACTTTTTGTAGCAGTTACTGGCTTAACATGGTCTGAATACGCGGGTGAAAATATTCGAATATTTCGCCAAGCGCTAAGTTGGCAAACACCTGTTCTATCAACATCTATCAAAGCCGAACCTACATCAAAAATGGTTATGCACCATGAAGATCATTCAATGGTACATAATCATGCTTCAGTACAAGTCACTTCTGGTGATTTCGACATAGCTTTAGATCTCGCTAGAAAGCATGGAATAGATGCTTCTCAGGTACAAATAAAACCACCTTTAGAAAAAGATCAAGTATGGAGTATTTCTGAGATTCAACGCAGTTGGCCTACTCAAGCAGATAGCATTGCAATTGACGTTTCAAATCACAGCGTAATTGATCAGCTTTATTTTGATGACTATCCATTAATAGCTAAATTGACACGCTGGGGAGTTGATGCCCACATTGGAATTTTATTTGGTTGGATAAACCAGTTGATACTCATTATTTACTCACTAGCACTATGTGTAATGATTCTTTATGCATATTTAGCTTGGTACAAAAGAACAGGCCTCAAACAGACGACAATACAGTTTTCAAATTTGTTCTTAAGTACATGGAAAAGTGCAAAAACGCTTCAAAGACTTACTCTAGGAACTATATTGATTATTCTTGGGCTACTACTGCCTTTATTTGGTTTAAGTCTAGTTGTAGCATTAGTCGCTATCTTTATTAGTGGCGTTAAAGAGAAAAAAGCTTAACAGACCATTTAAGCTCCTACTTTTTATATGAAAGTGGGAGCTATTCATTAAACTCTTCTCGTTAATTCAAAATCTAAATAGGCTTCGAAAGGTAGACCGGTCTTGGCATCAAGAACTTCCACAGAACCCTGCTGCCATAAAACTGTATTCCGCTCAGATATGCCATTGAGCTGAATTTTAAGTTTCCCGTTATCAGTAAACACAAATTGTCCTTCGTGTACTTCGGGTTTATTGTGTCCACTATTACTGGTTCTAACCAATTTAAATGTCTGGTTTTCCTTAACATCTAAATCGACAGTCATACCTTCGCACCCTTCACAGAAAGAAGTACATGCTGCACAAGGTAAAATTCCTTTATATTGGCCTACCCATTTCTGTAATTCAGGATCAATAACTTTTATGGATTTGGTCGAAGCTTCTCTCGATTTAGGGTTAGGTTCAGATTGACTACATCCGAGGCACAAACTAGCAAAAACAAAAGAACATAATAATGTATTTTTCATAAACGATATCTCTTAGCAACTATAAAGGAGCGGTCACATCTTGTGACACTGTCCCTCCTGACTCCACAGACTAGAATTTCCAATTTAGGCTAAGTGTTGCTTTGAGCGGTTCACCCACCTGCACCCAATAGTTTGTATAGCTTGCGACGTAGTAATCTTGATCAAAAAGATTATCAATATTCAGTTGCGCACGTAGGTCTGGTCGTAGCTGCACATAGCCACCAATATTAACGACAGTAAAATCAGGAAGACTGGTTCCATTATCAATATAATTTGCACTGCGTTTACCGTAGTAATTAATATTGCCAACCAAGCCAGCATCATGTCCTGCAAGGTCAAATTGATAGTCAGCACTTAAGTTTGCCGTATGTTTAGGAATATTTTTAAGCCTTGCGCCCTTATCCTCAACTTCACTTTCTACAATTTCAGCATCTGTATAAGTATAGTTAGCATTAACACGTAGCTTGTCAGTGAATTGATGTTGTAGTTCTAACTCAACACCACGGCTTTGCACTCTTCCGCTATCTACATAGCTATCAGTAATGCCTTCAGTGAGCAGATGTTGTTTTTCCATATCAAAATACGTTAGACCGAACCAACTTTGCGGTAAAAATTTATATTTACCACCGACTTCCCAACTTTCTGTTTTCTCTGGTTCATACAGTTCATTGTCCTTATTCAACCCTGTATTCAGTTCAAATGCCTTCCCCCAGTTACTGTAGAAAGACAACTGCTCAGTCGGCTGATAATTAATCCCTGCACGTGGTGTGAATGGTGTAAATGTCTGTTTAGCTAATTTTGCCGTTAGATGATTTTCAATCTGCTGTTCTAAGCGATTGAAACGACCACCAAGCAAAATATTCCATTGCTCATTTAAAAAAATTTGATCCTGAAGATTTACACCCATCATAGTTTGGGTTTCTTTCATATCTTTACTTATTCGAGTTAATGGAAGAAGGTTTTGACCATAAATAGGATTATAAATATCTATCGGACTATTCGTTCCTTCTGCATTTCTTCTTTGCGCTTGATCAATGGTGTAATGACCTGCTTCGACATTTGTAACCAGTTCATGTCTGATTACCCCAGTATCAAACTTACCTCTTAAGATAGATTGAAAGTTGGTCGTGTCTGTCTCAAATTGACGGGAGCGACGGAAGCGATTTGCCGTTCTTCCATCTGATGCAATGGACGAAATTTCGGTTGATGTACCTGCACGTTCACCATGACTGTAAGTGATTGCTGTTGTATTGTTCCAATCCTCATTAAATTCATGGTTTAAACGCAGTTGATACATTTGATCTTTAATCTCAATATCACCATCGCTAGGCTCACCTAAAAAGGTTTTATTATTGACAGGAAGTTTCCCATTCACCATCGGTACGCCACGATCAAAAACGCCTTTAGACTCTGAGAACTCAGTATCAAGATTTAACTGGGTTTGTTCAGAAATTTTCCATGCTAATTGTGGTGCAATGTAATAATGCTGATTATCAACATGATCACGGAAGCTTTGATTATCTTCATAGGCAAGCCCTAGGCGATAAGCCAAATCCTGATTAATCGCGCCCGTGGTATCTAAGGCTGCTCGATATTCTTCAAGCGTACTTCCACTCAGACTTACATTACTTTTTTTCTGCCATTCAGGTTGCTTAGTGGTGATATTCATAATCCCTCCTATTGCACCTTGACCATACATTGCCGCCATTGGGCCTTTCAAGAAATCAATCGCTTGAATATTCACCATATCTCGTGCGGTGTGGATACCACTCACAGAGCTCAAACCATTACGCATGTAAATCGTACCCATGTTCGGATCGGTACTAAATCCGCGAAATGAGTAATTGTCCCAAAAACCTCCCCCATAACTATCTTGATAAACCACACCATTTACAAACGAAAGCGCATCACTGATACGTTGAACATTATGGTTTTGGATATCTTGTGCTGATACATGTGATTTAGTAAAAGGTACTTCTAACAGGTCATGATTGAACTGCGTAATCGCTTGTGAAGAACTATGTCTTTCATCCTGCTTCTCTGCGGTAATCGTGATACTCGGCAGTTGAGCTACAATTTGATTTGAAGCAGATTCATTTTCGGCCGACACTGCGTGGGTTGAAAGTTGAACAAGTAAAATACTCCACGTCAGTGGATGAAATAAAAATTTAGACATAAGTGACTCTGAATGTGTATATGCTGATATAAGGTTATGAAATCTGGTGCTTAAAATTTAAATGTGACGCCAAGTTCAACACTTCTTGGTGCACCAATATAAATTTGCTTCGCGGAGTAACCGGAATACTCACCATAAAATTCATCGGTCAGATTTCGACCCCATAGTGTAAAAGTCATATTTTTTAAGTCATATGCTAAGGAAGCATCGAACGTGGTATGACCATCTACGAAGTATGTATTCGCTGTATCTGTGTAGAAACCACTCGCATATTTTGCAAATCCACTCACCGTAATAGGCAAGTTGCTTAGCTGGTAACTCAATGAGGCATTAGCAACTTTTTCAGGAACGTTAATCGGCTGATTACCTGAACGATTCGCACCACCCGCTTCTATTAATTTCTTATATTCTGCGTCAACCCAAGCCAAACCTAAGTTCGCTTTTAACTGCGGTGTAATCGCAGCAGAAGCTGTAAATTCAGCGCCTTTAGATACCTGCTGTCCTCCCTGAACAGTTAAGTTAATATTGTTTGGATCACGAGTTAAAATATCATTTAATTCAATCCAGTAAACTGAACCAATCATGTCCAGCTTGCCGTCTAATACACTCGACTTAAAACCAAGTTCAGCCGATTTCCCTTTTGATAAATCAAAACTTCCATTCGCTGTCGAGATCACAAGTAAAGAAGAAACGGGGGTAACCGCTGTACTATATTGACCGTATAGTTGGGTATCTGGCGTTAGATTATAAACACTGCCTATACGCCAAGAGAATGGGTTAAAAGTAGGATTAAATTGCTGCTGACTATCGGTTAGGATGTTATCAATTGTTCGCTCTACATCAAGACGTTCATAGCGTGCCCCACCGACAACAAGCCAATCTGGCGTTATGTTAAAAGCATCCTCTGCAAAAACAGACCAATTCTTAATTTGAGTTGAAAATTTATTGTAACTCGTCCATCCCGCCCAATCACTGGTAGGCATCTCTCCAACATTCGGATGATACGGATCTACAGCATTTAGGTTTCCACTTGGTCGGGGACTACTAAAATCGGTATAGCTGTATTCAGAGCCTACGCTTAGTCGATTACGATACTTCCCTGCAATCAATTGATCATGACCGAAACTAAAGCGATTACTCCATACATCATGATCATGGCTCCAACGCTGAACTGTCCGTTTGAATAGCCCCGTTTGGCTGTCAAAATTTTGTTCTGGGGATAGATAGAATTTTCGATCTGCGTGGTAATACGTTGCAATATTATTGAACGTCCATGATGGTGAAAGGCGATAATCCGTCGACCAAGAGAGAGTCGTTGTGTCAGCACTTAACTCACCACTGTCTGGATTATAATTTTTATGCCTTGTTGTCTTATCCACGACTAGACCATAAGGATTATCTACGATGTGACTAGGATTTTTAGCTGTCGAAGCTGAAACTAACGGTGAGCCGTTATAGCTTGAAGTTTCTTTGTCATGATCAAAATTTGCTGAAAACAGCATTGATAAATCATCATTAGGCTTATACAGCAGACTCACTGCCGCACCGAATTTAGTCGTTTCTTGATCATCAATATCATACAGACTATCTGATTTTAAATAACTTACATCAGAGCGAATAGCCAACTCATCATCTATCGGCAGATTCCCACCAATAGCGGCTCTTACCATATTAAAACTGCCATAGTTAAGCAGCCCTTCCACAGTTTTCTTTTCTAAATTAGGTTTTCGTGTGACTAAATTAACTGCACCGCCTAAAGCACCTTCACCAAAAAGTACGGATGATGGTCCTTTTAAAACCTCAATCTTTTCATACTTCCAAACATCTAAATCCCTTGTTACGAAGGTAGAAGCCCCCACACGAACGCCATCCTGCAATACCGTGTTGGCATTACCAGAAAAACCACGCATCGTAAGCACAGCTGGGTTACCCGGCACATTACCTACAGTCGCACCTGTCACATTGCCAAATGCCTCTTTAACCGTTCTTAAGCCTTTTTCTTGTAAGTCTTCTTGAGTAATGGTTTGTACTGTTGCAGGGGTTTCTTGAGCTGTTAATCCTAAGCGACTCCCCGTTGAGTTAACTTGTTTCAACTGGAGTGGGTCAACAGCACTTTGTTTTTGAGCTTCAATCACTAAAACAGGCAATTGCATAGATTGCGCTGAGCTATCTTGAGCATAGCTTAGTTGTAAACCAAAACCACAAATTGATAGTGCAACAACAGAACGATGTACTAAATCAATTAAGGCTTGATTGTGTTTAAGCCCTGTTACTTGAGGCGAAACAATAGAATGATTCCCTTTTAAATAAGGGTTCAATTTGAATTGAGGCATTTCAATTCCTTTTAAGCATAAGTTTCCATTGGAACATTTCATCAATGTTCCATTTACATAAGAGGTTGGAATCTAAGCAAATAAAGGAGGTGCACGCCCCTGAGGCGTTAGAAAAAGTCGCTGGAGTACAAAATAGACATGTTTAAATGCTTTCTGAAAAGACAGTAAACGAATTTGAATACGATCTAAAATGGGGTTTAGATCAATCTCTAAATTTGCGACCAAATGACCATATGCAGTACAGAACATACATTGATGATTCAACTGATGATGATGTGCAGTTTTTGCGGTTTCTAATTTAATAGCATCAACATCGTGATGGTATGATACATGCTGATGCTGTAGTTCTTGATTTTGTATCTGAGCTTTTAAATCGGAAATAGTTACGCATACCAGTGAGAATTGAAATTTCTCTGGTAGTAAAGGTTGCATAAAAACGGTTATTTGCAACAACATCGCAACTATCGCAAGGACAAATGCAGCTCTCAATTCAACACATAAATTGTAAAATCATAATTTACAATATCATTATTACTTTAAGATATCTAATGAGTAAAACTGATGAAATAATTCAATTTAAAAAAATAGAAAATCTTAAAGCACAAAGATTTAGATAATAATCGAATGTGTAATAAATACCCCTACAATGTAGGGAAAATACTCTCACCTACTTTACTTTATAAATTTTAATCATTATTTTTTAAAAGCAAAATTAATCATGCACGATTTTAATCTGAATTAATTCATATTAAAATCAAATACTTAATTTCAAATAATCTATTTTTAAAATACTTTAAGTAGACAAAATTAAATAAAAATCTAAGTCTTTCAATTTAATACAATGTACTTTTAATAAATATATATTCTGCTACAATCCATTTTCCTTACTTGGATAATTGAGACCATCTAAGTGATCATGGTTTTAGGAAGATTGCTAGCACTCTCTGCAATCTTGTTACAGATTGCTGTTTTTCTACAGCCTTTACTTCCAGAGAAATATCAAATTTCTCCTGTCTGTGAAACTATTGTCCATGCACTTCAATTAGATACTTCTCACCATGAGCATAGCTCACATCATTCTACGCATAATCACTCTCATCAAGAGTTGGGTTTAGCTAATCATGATACTGAAAAGCTTAATCATGCATATCTCAAACAAAAAGCTTCATCTAGCCATCATCACGATGCAAATCATCAATGTCAGTACTGTGTAGTTTACGCACATGTTGTTCCACTACCAGGCATGGGTGTTAAAGAAGTAGTCGTGAGAATTCAAGTTCGGTTATTAGCTTTTAAAGAAGCTTTCTTTCATATCTTTTTTCTTTTAAAACAATTATTTCTGATCCCTCAAGGTCGAGCCCCTCCTGTCTCTTTTGCTGTCTAAATTTATTGGCAATTCCTTATTGTTTTAAAATTTAATTAGTTGAAGAGACTAATCGCTATGTTTTTACTATTAAAAAATGCACGTATCTGTGTAGGCACACTCATATCAGAGCATATGCAATCTAGAGCACGCTTCGGATGTGGAGAGTTGCTATGACCTTAGGATTTACGGCACTTGAGTTAGCACGTATTCAGTTTGCATTCACGGTGTCATTTCATATTATTTTCCCTGCGATTTCTATTGGACTGGCAAGTTTTCTTGCTGTTTTGGAATGGCGATGGCTTAGAACAAACGATTCTATTTATCATGATTTATTCAAATTCTGGGTGAAAGTATTTGCATTATCATTCGGCATGGGTGTCGTTTCTGGTGTCGTGATGAGCTATCAGTTTGGTACAAACTGGAGTGAGTTTTCTCGATTTGCAGGAGGAATAACAGGCCCACTACTGAGCTACGAAGTTCTAAGTGCTTTCTTCTTAGAGGCTGGATTTTTAGGCATTATGCTTTTTGGATGGGGTCGAGTCGGCAAAAAAGCACACTTTTTTGCCACATTGATGGTCGCCATCGGTACATGTATTTCAATGTTCTGGATTTTGTCTTCAAACAGTTGGATGCAGACACCTCAAGGCTTCACCATTGAAAATGGAATTGTAGTACCTCAAGATTGGTTTGCTATTGTTTTTAACCCGTCCTTTATCTATCGCTTATTCCATATGGCACTTGCAGCCTTTTTAGTGGCAGCTCTACTTGTTGCTGCTACTGCTGCTTGGCACTTACTCAAAGGCCGTAGAGATGCATTAGTCAAAACATCATTTTCTATGGCACTTTGGTTAATCCTCATTTTAGCTCCCCTCCAAATTTTTATAGGTGATGCCCATGGTTTAAATACCCTAAAACATCAACCAGCCAAACTTGCTGCTATGGAAGGCCATTGGGAAACGAACCATGATCATGGGATGCCCTTATATTTATTTGGTATTCCTGATATGCAAGAAGAACGCACGAAATATGCGATTACAATTCCACATTTAGGAAGCCTAATTCTGACCCACTCCATGAATGGGACGGTGAAAGGATTAAAAGACTTTTCGCCTGAAGATCGCCCAAATTCAACAATAGTATTTTGGAGTTTCCGTATCATGGTTGCGCTAGGTATGCTTATGCTCTTCCTTGCAGTCACTGCCCTATGGCTCAGAAAAAAAGGCAGCCTCTATGAGAGTAAGTGGTTTCATCGCTTTGCAATCCTGATGGGCCCTTCAGGCTTCATCGCCTTACTCGCAGGTTGGTTCACCACAGAAGTAGGACGTCAGCCATGGATTATCTATGGCGTTATGAGGACTAAAGATGCCCTTTCTCCTGTTTCGGCGGAACAGGTTGGATTAACTCTGATTATTTTTGTGATCGTGTATTTCATTGTCTTTGGTGTGGGCATTTATTACATGCTCAAACTCATGCATAAAGGACCTGAGTTTTTACATAACGCACCAGAAGAAATTGGAGGTGTTGGCCATTTCAAAACACCAATGCGACCTCTGAGCGCCATTGATGAAAAAATTGATGATCAGGATCAAGGAGCATCTTCATGATTGATTTATCTTTAATCTGGATTGTCATTATTGCAGTTGGTGTTTTTATTTACGTTGTACTTGATGGCTTTGATTTAGGTATCGGGATTTTATTCCCCTTTATTAAAAATCAGCAAGAACGTGATGTCATGATGAACACCGTTGCCCCTGTTTGGGATGGTAATGAGACATGGATGGTTTTAGGTGGTGCTGGTCTTTTTGCGGCTTTCCCTATTGTCTATTCAGCGGTTCTGTCAGCCTTATATTTACCTATCATCTTGATGGTAATAGCTTTGATTTTTAGAGGCGTGGCTTTTGAGTTCCGTTTCAAAGCCAATCGAACAAAGTACATTTGGGATAATGCATTTATTTGGGGCTCTATTGTTGCCAGTTTCTTACAAGGGGTAATCTTAGGAGCTTATATTCAGGGTATTGATATTGTTGATAATCGCTACGCTGGTGGTGGCTTTGACTGGTTAACACCTTTTTCATTATTTACAGGTTTGGGTGTTGTAGTCGTTTATGCAGCATTGGGATGTGGTTGGCTCATCATGAAGACTGATGACGTACTACAAAAGCATATGTATAAATTAATGCCCAAGCTTTTGATTAGCTTGTTGGTTATTTTCATTGCTGTCAGTATCTATACGCCAATCGCACATCCACAAATTGCTGAGCGCTGGTTTAATCCCACTCAATTGATTTATTTTAGCCCAGTCCCTTTGCTTGTTCTAGTTTGTACCATTTTAGCGGTGCGCTCATGTATCAAGCAAAATCAAGCTATGCCCTTTTTATATACCTTAGGACTCATATTTCTGGCTTACACAGGATTCTGTATCAGTATTTTTCCTTACATTATCCCGCCCTCAATTACCATTTGGGATGCTGCTGCACCTGCCAATAGCCAGCTTTTCGCACTGATTGGGGCACTGATCTTGATTCCAATCATACTGGTCTATACCGCCCTTTCATACTGGGTATTTAGAGATAAAGTTCGTGTTGGGGATGAAGGTTATCATTAAAGGAATTCCTAATGAAATTATCTAAATTTCAATGGTTCATATTGTTATGGCTAGTCGGTTTCTTAAGTTTATTGGTCATTGCTATGAGCTTTAGATTCTTACTTCAACTTGCTTATTAGGTCCTTAGAAAGAAGAGGGTATTTATGCATCTACTTCAACAGCACCATGTGAATTTTAATCATGATTTCCCATATATCGTTAATTTAACATTAGCTCAGGAAATCATTAAGGCACGTAAAAAAATGAATATCTCTCAACAACAGTTAGCATCTAAACTTGGCATATCCCCAAGAACGCTAGAAAGTTGGGAAAGAGGTGTTCGGCATCCTTCAAGTTCGGCGCAAGCTTTAATCAAACTGTTTATAAAGTCACCTCAGTTTGTATTGGAAAATCTTTCTTGAAAACAATTAGCTAGATTTGTGAATAGCTTTTATTAGTAACTTATAAATCATTATGAACCGATACATAACCATAAAAAGTGGTCGTATCGGTTTGGAGAAATATTTATGGTAATTGTTATTACATCACAAAACCGACGTCATATTACTCCCCATGCGGGAAAATGTCGGAAATTCTGGAAATATGAATTAAAAGATAGAGAAGTGACTGATAAACAACTTATTGAAGTTGAAAAGGAGCAATCCTTTTCGCAGTCTGGTGAAGTACTCGAAAAACTGCTGCCTATGGATATATTCGTAACTACGGGAATGGGCGATCAATTACGAGAAAAACTCAGAAATATTGGTGTCCATGTCATGGTAACAGCAGAAATTGAACCAGAACAATTTATCGGTAATTTAATTTCAGCCAAATAAAATTCTGGATGGAAGCTGTAATTTATCATGAACAAAATAAGAAAAGCCTGCAGATGCAGGGTTTTCTTATTATAATTAATCTCCCTTTTATGCATAAAGCCTAAGGCTCAACGCATAAATAATCCGCCGTTGATATCCCACGTTGCACCTGTCACAAAACTGGCATTTGGACTTGCCAATAACGCGCACGTTTCCGCAATAAATTCCATACTGCCTAAGGCTTTGACAGGAATGTTCTGAATAAACTGTGCCATCTTTTCGTCAGCGACTACACTGCGCACAATTGGAGATTCCATTGGGCCAGGCGCAACCGCATTGACGGTGACACCTTTCGCGGCAAACTCTTTGGCGAAAATTTTCGTCAGGGTCACAATGGCGCCTTTAGTCGCAGCATAATGCGCACCTGTCGCCGTCCCGCCATTTTGACCGGCTAAAGAAGCCATATTGACAATACGGCCATAACCTTTATCTGCCATATATTTGCCAATAATCTGACAGGACTGGAATGTACCGCGCTGATTGACTTGAGTAATCCAGTCAAAATCTGCCGCAGTAATCTCTAAAACTGGCGTTGCTTTGGTGACCGTCGCGTTATTGATCAGTACATCAAGTTTTGAAAACTTCTCTTCAATCCATTGCACAGCGGCATGAAAATCTGCTTCTACAGAAATATCCAGCTTCAGAGGAAACATATTATTGGCATTTTCACTGCGCGCTTTAGCCGCTTCAGCTTTTTCCAAAGTGCTTGCAGATAAAATAACTTGATGACCTTGGCTGGCAAAGTATTCCGCAATCACATTGCCTAAACCCGATGCAGCACCAGTCACTAAAACAACCTGTTTCATTTTCTTCTCCTAAAGAATGTAACTGATACCCGCTAAAGTATCGGTAGAATTAACTAAGTTAATAATTTTACGATTAATTTTAAAACCTTGTTCAGCATCGCGGATCAAGTGGAATGTGACATCCGCTGTATAGTGCTTCAAATTTTCTTTACGGAATTCACGCAGGTTTTGCGCACAGCGCAAAACAATTTCATCGCCTTCATCTTTGACAATACGTACACGGGATACACTGCGTACCGTATTTGCTTTTGGAGATGTTGAAATGGCCTCACCGTTATCTAAGCGGTTCACACGCAATTGGCGCATGTGATGATTGTCATAGGCATAATTCAAATTATTTTCATAATCCGTTAATGATGGATCAATCGGAATAATATAAACGCCTGTTTCATTCCACAGCTTTAACCATTCTTCATGCTCATAATGATCCAGCATGTCCGCTTCGGCCCAAATAAAAGCAGTCACTTCATTCAGTAAATTTAAATCGATTTTCATTGCTCTCTCCTTAAGCTGTCATCAGCTTTTTCCACTGCTGATATGCAGCCCGCATGCCTGTTTCAGCACTTACGTCACTTTTTAAACCATCTTCGGTTTTTACTTCGCCCGGTAATCCGCGGTTAAGCATGATCCATAAATCATTGCCGGCATCTGCACCCTTTTGCACACGCTCCCAAGCTTCTGCATCATCCGGAGTACCAAAACCAAATGGGCCTTGGAAATGCTCATGCAAACGCAAGCGGTACTGATTGGCAATTTGCGGACCGCCATCCATGGTAATCACTGAGTGATGAATTTCTGTTTTATCTACAGAGATCGGCTGCATGACACGGAAGAACGCCATTGAACACGCAATGTTCGGAAATAAGTTCAAGTTAAAGCCCGAACCGCCTACAGCGCGCACAATACGGCGTACTTCCAATTCTGCATGGCCTTCTTCACGCAATGCCTGAGCTAAATCTTCAAAACGCTCCTGAATTGGACGTTCCATCAATTCTTCTTCAAGATCGACCAGTTCAGGAATCATCACCATGACACTATGGCCATTGCCTAAATCTTCGACATAGCCCGGCTGATTATCAAAGTTGAATAATTCTTCAGTTTTTTCATCGACTGAACTTAAGAATGATTTATGCACCAGCGGGAAATGGTAGGCATCTGTGGTATTTTCCAGCTGGATTTTCCAGTTGCCGGGGAACGTAAAACGGTGCTCGCCCAATACTTTCACTGGATAGCCCGCACCCTGTTTCATGAACAGGTCAATCCATTTTTTCGCAGCGCCAAGGAAATCTGCTAACGGTTCAACATCATGATTAAATGAGGCGAAAATCATGCCGTTGTATTCTTCAACACGCAGGCTGACTAAAGGGAATTCAGATTTATCTAAGCATTCACCATAGCTTTCAGGAGACGGTACACCGCGCAGGCTGCCGTCCAAAGCATAGCTCCAGCCGTGATAAGGACATACAAAACTGTTGGTTTTTCCCTTTTTATGTTCACATACTGTTGCTGCGCGGTGACGGCAACGGTTAAGCAGCACATGAACTTTCTTTTTACGGTCACGTACTGCAACCACCGGCTGTTTGCCGATATTCATGGTCTTATAGCTGCCGCCTTCTGGAATTTCGCTGGCATGCGCAACCCAGACCCAATTGCTGTAATAGATTTTTTCCATTTCATCTTCAAAGATTTTTTCATCTTTATAAAGAGAAGTATGCGCACGGTCTGATTGCACTAGCTCATTGTAGTCAATATCAATATTCTGCATTGGGATGATACTGTTCATGTCAATTATCCTTTTCAATTTATCCTTGAGTTATTTCTGAGACGGTACTGGCAATTCCGCTGTACTGTTCCAATGAGAGACCGGACGGCTGAAAATATTTTCTGTTTGAAAATGCTTAATTTTCCAAGACCCGTCCTGCTGCTGTTTAAATGTCACGGTGAGTTTGGCAGCATTTAAATGGCTGCGGCCATCTCTAAATGCTGAGGTTTGCAGCATCAGCCAAGAGGCTTTTGCTTGCGTATCCTCAACATAAATTTGTTCTGAACTGACAAAATGCGCATTCATCACAAAATGCGAATCTTTCTGGGTATAACCCTTAAACATGTCGTGAATCGCCTGCCGTGAGCTGAAGTGACCAAAAGACTGCGCATATTTCTCGCCTATGCCTTCCCAAATACTGTCGTCATCAAACAAATTCATTAATTCATTCAAGTCCGTATTGGCATCTAGAGCATCACAAATTTCCATGTAGCGGTTAATGCAGTTCCGAATTGCAGCCTGCGCTTCCAGCTGTGCTAAACGCTGCATAATTGCAGTCAAATCCATTTTGTCATTCATTCTTAATACCCGCGTATAAAGTCAATCTGCTTATAAATAGCCCGGTGCCGGTTTTAAGCCAAAGCTGATTAAACCTGCATTCTGCAACGTGGCATCCCCCATGAAGGCATGCTGCGTGACCACATTGGTATCGTTCACAAAACGGCTGAATACATTGTTGGTATAAATAGCCGTCATACCTGCCAGCATTTGCATTTTTCGGGCAACACGGGCAGCAACGCGGGCAGCATGAGTACAGGACAAACGCATATCACTGATTTGTTCCGCTGTCGGTGTACGGCCTGCAGCAACTTCGCTCCAAACGGCATCCATGGTTTCATAAAACCAGGTACGCGCCGCTTTAAACTCTGCCTCAGCTTGCGCGAATTCGTATTGCGTTACTGGGCGGTTTGCAATTTCGGAACCCCCAGTAATAGAAGCTTTGCCTGGCGCAAGCTGCTTGAACTCTTCTAAAGCCGCAGCCGCCACACCTACTCCGACTACAGTCAAGACCTGTGTTGCAAGAGATAAAGAAGGATATTTAAAAAAAGGTTCAGAAAGCTTAGACGGCTCTCCGCGTACAAATGTCCACTCTTTAGGAACCAAGACATCTTCAACAACTAAATCATGGCTTCCCGTTCCTTTTAAGCCGACGGTATCCCAAGTCATTTCAATTTTTACTTTTTTTGCAGGCATGACTGCCATACGCGGCAAGCCTTGCGCTTCATTGTCCTTTTGCGGAGCAATACCGACACCAACAATATCTGCACCCATGCATCCGCTAGAAAACTTCCAGCGGCCTTTAACAACAACGCCGTCGTCAGTAATTTCTGCTGGCTGCGGCGGAAAAATGCCGCCTGCAAAAACAATATCCGGGGAATCTTTATAAAGCTGCTGCAAGGTTTCTTCCGGCAAGCTGCCTAAATAAGCTGGACTCATGCCAAAGCTGGCCACCCATCCTACTGAGCCATCCGCCATGGATAATTTTTCAATCAGCTCGCAAAACTCTCGCGGTGAAACTTCCGAACCGCCAAAACGCTTAGGCACAAATGCTCGGTAGACACCCAGTTTTTTTAATTTTTCAATAATGTCTTGACTGACATAGGCCTGATTATCAAATTCACCGGTACATGCACGTGCACGGATTTCCTGACATAAAGCCGTCAAGTCCACTGCGGTATCATCCATGACAAAATCCTTTGCAGATAAATCATTCATTTGTTAACTCCTTGTAACTTATTGCGCCGCCTTCACGACAAATTCTGCAATTGCACAGAGCTGTTCATCCGCAGTTTTTTTGGCAACAATCTGCAGCCCAACAGGCAAGCCATCTTTTGTCTCTAGCGGTACTGAAATTGCCGGATGCCCAGACAAATTAAATGGACGGACCAGCCCTGTTAAATTTAAAAATGCAACGGTATTTTCCGCATCTGCAACTTGCGGCGGAATCTGCGGCAATGTCGGCAACAGCAATGCATCATATTGATTCAGCAAAGCATCTACTTCTTGGCTAAACTTTTCTTTTACATATTCTGCTTCGGCAACCTGCTGGCGTGTAGTTTCTGAGGCCTTCAGCAAACGCGTATGGACATCTGAGCCCAAAAGTCCTGTTTCAGTTAATGCCCCATAGGCCTGCCAGTTCTCAAAATTGATAATTTGCATACCGGCATGAAATGCGTCATCAAAAGAAGCAATCGCTGTATGTGTCAAATCCAGACCAGCTTTTGCAAGGTATTCAGCAATACATTCATTCACTGCATCACTCGCCTGCACATTCAGCACTGCAAGCTTAGGGGCTGATTCCAGCGCTTTTGCCGGATGAAAACTCGGATCAATGATCTGCATGGCGGTTTCAATCATGCTGACTGAATTGGCAAATGGGCCGACGCAATCCAATGAACTGTTTTCAGGATGTACGCCTTCACGGCTCACACGGCCAAAAGTCGGCTTTAAGCCAAAAATACCGCAACAGGCAGCAGGCATGCGGATCGAACCGCCTGTGTCGGTTCCTAAAGTAAAATCTGCCAGTTCGGCAGCAATAGCCGCAGCCGAACCGCTTGATGATCCGCCAGGAATCAGTGCAGGGTATTTCGGGTTAAGCACTGTACCGAAAGCACGGTTAATGCCTGTAATACCGAAAGCCAATTCATGCAAATTTGTTTTTGCAGTAATTTGACAATCTGCAGCCAAAATACGCTCCACCACAACAGCATTTTGCTCTGCGGCAGGAATGGCCTCTAACGCTTTACTGCCTGCGATCGTCTGAAAACCTTGAATATCGATAGAGTCTTTCACCATCACGGTGAGTTTTCCTGACCCTAAATGAACATCCTTTGCGACAATATTCATTCACTTTTCCATGTATTTTTATTACTAAGACTAATATCTGAAAAAGCAATGTAATTGTCAAGTATTTTTCATAACAGAGAGCAAAGAAAATATTTCTAATTTTTGTATAATGGATTATCAATTTTCACAAAGTCATCACTTTGCCATGCTTACTCATTTAGAAAATTTTCTGCCTAACAATGAACCTAGCAGTCTTCAAAGCTACCCTTTTTTCTGGGTCTCCCAAGTCAACGGTAAATACACACAGCTGATTGAGAAGTCTATAAAAAAACTAGGAATAGACAACACGCGCCGCAAAATTATTTTAAGCACAAATGCATTAGGTCAAGCCAGCATTACCGAAATAGCCAACTTATCAACACTTAAATTAACCACTGCAACCAAGGCTATTTACCGTCTGGTGGAAGATGACATTGTTCAGGTTTTTTCTTCTGAATTCGACGAACGCATTTCTATGGTCAAGCTGACAGACAAAGGCAAAAAGCTGGTAGAACAGATTAATCAGATCAGCCAAGTCACGCTTTCAGGAATTTTAAACGCTTTTAATGATGAGGAATTGATTCAGCTGAATGCTCAGATGAAAAAATTATTTGATCTGATGCCATCCAGCTGATAACTGAAAAAATGGCCATCAAGCAATAAGCCCATACGTGACAATGGGCTTATTGCTGGCTCTATTTCAAAGCCCAGAAGAAACAATATTCAATTCTGGCTTCAAACCTGATACCTCAATTCTATTCAAAAATGTTTGAAGCACTTGCTGCTTATAAGCAGGAATATCCACTCCCTCATATTGATAAAAACCCTGCTGTTCCCTTAGGCCATTTCGGCCATTTTGCATATTTTCTTTAATAATATCTGGCGCGCTATACCTTTCGCCTAGCTCTCCCTCTAAATACTGTGATGCATAATACAGAATATCACCGCCGCCCCAATCAATAAACTCAAGTAATCCCAAGACCGAAAACCGAAGCCCAAAACCAGTGCGGATGGCAATATCAATGTCCTCTGCGGACGCGACACCTTCTTCGACCATCCGTGCCGCTTCATTCATCGCCAAAGCTTGAATTCTGGGAACGATATAACCTGCTTTGGCATTGCATACCACCGCGACTTTGCCAATTTCAGTCAAAAAAGATTTAAGCGTCAGTACTGCTTGTTCTGACGTTTGTTCTGAGCGGCTTAATTCGACTAAGGGCATTAAATAGGCGGGGTTGAGCCAATGCGCATTCACCACCCGTTCAGGATGAGAAAGCATCTTGGCAATATCTGTCACCAAAAAGGTGGATGTCGTTGAGGCAACTATGCAGTCTGCCGAAATATGCTGATCCAGCCAAGCAAAAATATCCTGCTTCACCTGTAATTTCTCAGGCACACCTTCCAAAATTAAATCACATTGTTTTAAAATTTGAATCGAAGCAGACTTTTCAATCACTTGTATATTGGCTTGAATCGCTGAAATTTGCTCAGGCTGTATGAATTTGATTTGGCTTAAGAGCCGCAATTCTTGTACAATATCCTGCTCTGCTTGCTGCTGATATTGTACAAAATCATTAATTGAACGCTCTTTAGCGTCAATCAGCTTAACTTGCAGTCCGGCATAGGCAAAAGCAATAGCAATGGCTTTGCCCATTCGCCCAGCCCCTACCACAGCAGTATGCTGAATTTTGGACATCTTAGACTCCCTGCTGCAAAATCATTTGCAGCTCTGGTTTTGATTTATCAGCTAAACCCAAACTTTCCAATGTTCGGCCTTCAGCATATAAATCGTTACCTGCAACGGCAGAAGCAATATTCAGCAAGCCTTCAGCCACGGGGGTTTTGACACCAGCCCAACGGCCTACAGAAACAATTAAGGATAAACCTAAACGGGTATCTTCAAGCATGTAGCGATGTGACTGCAAATCAATATCCTCCCGCCAGTCACCGCTGTCTGTAAGCTTGCCATGAGCGCCTCGGCCATACATCCACTCATCCCCTTCATTTGCTTTATTGTAATGATCAGCCAGCGGAAAATGGGGGGCTGCATAACCTAAGGCTTCACGCAGGCGCATACGCTCAGCATCCAACTGAGACGTGACTCGGCGAATGGATGGCTGTGTGCCTTCATTATGAATATCCCATGCCTCGAAGTGCTCGAGCGGGCCTGCATTCATCATAATTAGCGGTGGATGAATGATTGGGCCTGCATTCATCAATGCGCCGCTTAAGCTGTCCTCAATCGGCTCTACGCTCGGATAGGCTTGCTGTAAAACCTTGAAGGCATGTTCGGATAAACTGCTGGGGAAAACACCTGTCGGTAAACGGGTTGCATAGCCACTTACGACAATGCGGTTTAGCCCATGCTTGCGCACCAAATACGGCAATGTGCCAGTTTCAGCAAAAGCGACCTGTGCCTGATTTCCAGCATCTTTCATTGCTTGAGCAAAGACAAAGCTGCCAAAAGTGCCTGGCGGTAAATAAACGACCTGCTCATCTTTAAAATAAGGCGCCGCCTGCTGCGCTAAATTTACATGTGTGGTTGCAGGCAAAGGAATAATAATCAGCTCAGCGTCTGTAACCGCCTGCTCTAAAGATTCCTGTAAATTGATCTGGCTCTTGTTAAAGCCTACTGTCACAGAGCGCTCACCTTGATAATCCAAAATCAAGAGCTCGCCAATTTCTGCTAATTCTTTTAGCGCATCGGTATCTCGCCGCCACAACACCACTTCATGGCCTTTTTCCGCCATTTCCACAGCTGAGGCATAACATCCATGACCACCGCCAAGTACTGTAATTTTCATTTCAAATCCTCCTGATTAACTGAGTTAACTTTAGAAGATTCAAGTACAGTTCACGTCCCCGTATGCGAATAGGCTATTCGGTATGCGCATACTTTTTAAAATTTACACTTCCTTCATTTTTAATGTTTCTGACGGCAGGCAGCCGTAGCGTTTTTTATATAAATTGGAAAAGTGCCCCATGCTTTGAATGCCGTTTTGTAAAAGAATATCCGTTACCGTATCGCTGGAATGGCTGTTCACTAAAGCTTGATGCACCCATTGCATCCGCTGATCCCGGATATATTCAATGGGTGTTTGCTCACAGTATTGATTAAAGCCTTTTTGCAAAGTCCGGCTGGAAACACCGCAAAAAACACTCAGATCTGCAAGTGAAATCTGCGATTGAAGATGTTGCTGAACATAATGCTGTGCTTTTCTCATGTAGCTTGGCAGCACTTTTGGTCTGCGTGCATTGAGCCGCTGGCTGTAATTGCTGGGAACTTTCAGCAAAATCAATTCAATTAAATACTGATTGAAGCTGGCTGAAATAAAGCTCCAGTTTTGAATATTGTAATAGGCGTGACAAAGGTAATTCAGTGTTTCAACAATAGCGTTTAGACCCTCTGCTGCAATTGGTACTCCGCTATCAAATGTTATCGCTTCTGCAGGAGTATAACCCAGCATTTTACACAGCTGTGTGTCCACGTCCTGCTGTGTCAATTTAAGAATAATATTGCGGCAGCGATGGTTGGTAATAATTCGGTTTTGAGTATGGGGATGGGTTACTGTCATAATGCCATATGACTGCAGCACCTGACTTTTCGCATGCTCAACTTTACATTGCCCTTCAAGATTAAAGCGGAACAAATAATGCGGGGACGCTTTATCTATAGTGATTGCCACAGCTGCGCTGTATTTCAAATCGTATAAAGCCGAGTTTCCAAAGCTAAAGCCATTCAAGCGGGTATTTAAACTCGAAGCCTCGTCTACATCAAATTGATGCGGGCACAAATAATGGCTGATTTTATCCTTAATGGTCTGATAGTCATCTGAATTAAATAATAGGAATTCATCCAGATAATGCAAATGGCTCAAACTCTGATTCATTATCGCACTCCATTAAATTCATTTTTATGAACTAAAATAACGCCAAAAGCCCATTAAATGTAATGAGCTATTGCTTGAATTTTAAAATTCAAACCATCCGCTTAAACCGGGTGCTCCTGCTGCATACTGGCACTAAAGGCCTTGCATCCTTTTTTCAGTAAAATAAAGGCAACTACACATGAGCAAGCACCGACAATAGACAACGACATGCCCACCATTAGAGGATTTCCAAAGATTTTATCAGTAATTAACGCCACTAAAGTCGTTCCGATTCCGACAGCAACTAAGTTGCTGATCAGCAGGAAGACCGCTGAAATCTGCGCACGCAGCTGGTTCGGCGCCAGCATTTGCATGGCTGTTGTTGAAATAGGCATTGGAAACGATGCAAAGAACATTGCTGGAACCAATAAAGTCACAGACAGCCAAAGTTCAGATACTTGAGTGAATGCAATCATAGGAATAATTAAACCGACAATTCCAATAACCCCAGTGACCATAGGCGCATCTTTTCTGCCTTTTTGAATAAACCAGTCATTTAGCCAGCCTGCACAAAATACACCTATGGTATTCGCTGCCAGCATCACGGTACCCAGCATATATCCCGCTTCTGTTGGTGTGAGCCCATATTTGCGCATATAAAATGCAGGTGTCCAGCTGATGAGGCAGTACAGCGCCATTGCATAGAAGGTAAAACCAAAATAATGGCAGCCAAAAGTAGTGCGGTGCTTTTTAATAAACTTGAACGCTTTTTTCATGCTGGTCTTTTCAACTTGGCCTTGCGCATTTAAACGCTGGCCTTTTCGCTGAGGATCACGCACGGTCAATATAAACAGCAGGCCAATAAAAACACCCGGCAGCCCGACAAGGATAAAAGCCATTTGCCATGCTTTAATTGCCCCCAGAAGCGGTACTTCAATCAAGCTCATATTTTTCAGCAAGCCAATAACATAGCCGCCGACTAAAAAGGCGATTCCCCCGCCGACAAATGATCCGCTGGAATAAACTGCGACAGCACGGCCTAGTTTATCCTTGCTGAACATATCGCTGAACATCGAATATGCCGCTGGAGATAATGCTGCTTCCCCGACACCCACACCCATCCGGCTGAAGAAAAGCTGAAAGAAACTTTTGCTTAAACCGCAAAAAGCCGTGGCAATGCTCCAAAAGACAATACCGACTGCAATAATTTTAGGGCGTGAAAAACGGTCTGCCAGATAAGCTAAAGGCAAACCCATAAATGCATAAAACAATGAAAACGCCAAACCATGCAATAAGCTGAACTGGGTATCTGATAAATTCAAATCGGCTTTAATCGGCTCAATCATCAATGCCAGAATTTGACGGTCAATAAATGAAAAGATATACGCCAGCATACACAGCAACACCACGTACCATGCATATACATTTGATTTTTTACTGACCGCGGCAGCCCGATCATTGATAGAACTATTCATGTCACTTAATCCTTGTACGACGGCTTATATTCCTCATAAGCCAGTATTTCTTTTACCCTTGATCAGGAAAACATTTCTTGATCAATATCATCAGAAACCTTTTATTCCTATCCAAAATCCGCTTCCATTCAAGCCTATTTTCCAGATTGAAATACTCAAGACTTTTACATCCTTGACTTAATTGTATTCACTTTTATATGTAATTTTCCATATCTTTTAAAGTATAAAGTCATACCTTTAGATTATTCGTCACCAAGTTTGACTGGAAAAATTTAACGTAAATTCACTCGAATTTTTCTGTTCAATCAAATTAAAAATTGATTAATTTATAGACTTAAACAGAACAGCTAGAACTGGAATTAAGCTGATATACTCTTTGTGCCAACTTAGGCAGATGCTTTATGATAATTAGACTAACCTGTATTCAGTTTTTTATTTAAAGGAGTTCAGACTTAGACTCATGCATTTTAAAGGGATAAAGCTGCATAAGCCTATGCTTTTAAATAAATGGAATAAAACTGCGTTTACCCTGTAAAAGTTTCCTGCAGGAAACGCCACAGCATTTTGCCTTGAATTTCCTCAATCAATGCACAAGAACGGCGTATTAAAACACCCGATTCTTTCGTATGCTTTTCTGTATAAGTCAGAACAATAGCCTGTTCATGCTGTAAAATAATTTCTTCATCATAAATTTCAATTTTAATATCAGGCATTTTTCCCTGATTATTCGCAAACAGCTGTTTCACTTCTTCAAACTTGAATTTTTTACCTGCGGCACCGACCATTTCAAAATTTTCAGAAAAATGTTCAATTAATAATGATAAATCTTGCTCACTGTTTGCACCGCTGAAAATTTTTTCAATGAGTACATGCATGGTGTGGATGCTTTCGATTGCTTTCTCTGCTGAAAGTGCCATATCTATTTCCCTATATTCAAATGTTGACCCACACAATAAAACAAAATTACATGTAAAATTCAATATAGTTTGTAAAAATGCAGCAAATTAATTTTATAAAAACCGAATTTCACTCAGATAGTTCAATGTAACTGCAAGAATATAAAAAAATTATTTCTAAGATTTGATAGTCTCTCCCATTTGCTGTTACAGCCAGCATTTTTTTGCAAAATAAAAGTTAAATATATTATTTTTCAATTATATAAATCTAAAATAGCAAGTTTATAGTAATGTTCTGGATACTGCGAATTAGGAATGTCATAAGAAAATTTGCAATTATTTTCTATGTATTTAAATAAAAAAAGCACCTTCAGGTGCTTTTTTATTATGGGATATATCTAACTTGCCTGTTTTAAATCATCGAATTTTTTAATTTCATAAGGCAGCCCTACGTAATTTTCTGCAAGCGTGGTTTGCCCAGCCTCTGACCCTAAAACATAAGCCAGTTCAGCTTGTTTAATTTTAATATCAAAATCACTTTCCGTTTCAAAACGGTGCAATAAATGGGTCATCCACCAAGAAAACCGTTCTGCTTTCCAAACGCGTTTTAGGCATTTTTCAGAATAGTCATCAATGCCCTGTTCTGAACCCTTCAAATAATACTCAATTAAAGCGCTGGATAAATAAGCAATATCAGAAGCAGCGAGATTTAAACCTTTTGCGCCAGTTGGAGGAACAATATGCGCAGCGTCGCCTGCTAAAAACAGCTTGCCAAAACGCATAGGCTCCGTCACAAAACTCCGCAGCGGGGCAATACTCTTTTCTATGGAGGGGCCTATAATTAAATTCTTTTGGCTTTCTGGATCTAAGCGGTTTTTGAGTTCATCCCAAAAACGTTCATCTGACCATTCTTCAACTTTATCGGTTAAAGGCACTTGTAAATAATAGCGGCTTCGAGTGTTAGACCGCATGCTGCAAAGAGCAAAACCGCGCTCAGACTGCACATAGATCAACTCATCAGAGACTGGCGGTACATCAGCTAAAATGCCCAGCCATCCAAAAGGATATACTTTTTCAAACGTTTTAATTTTATCCTGCGGAACTGTGGCCCGGCACACACCATGATAGCCATCACACCCTGCAATAAAATCGCAATTCACACGATATTCCACGCCATTTTTATGAAAGGTCACATAAGGTGCATTGTAAAACTCATGAACTTTTACATCATTTGCTTCATAAAAAGATAGCAATTCAGCCTCTTCACGGGCCTGCATTAAATCTTTAGTTACTTCAGTTTGCCCATAAACAGTGACTTCCTTGCCTTGTGTTAAAGCAGATAAGTCAATACGGTGCTTTTCGCCGTTGCTTAATATTTCAATTCCATGATGCGGCAGCCCCATTTCATTCAGGTGCTGATCAACGCCTGCTTCACGTAAAAGATCGACAGAAACTTGCTCCAAAATACCGGCTCGAATGCGCGCAGCAACATATTCACTGCTTCTTTGCTCAATAATAATATGCTCAATTCCCGCTTTATACAAAAGCTGCCCCAGCAATAACCCCGCTGGCCCAGATCCAATAATTGCAACTTTGGTACTTAAAATTTCCATTCGCTATGCTCCCTGTTCTATGCTTTCAAATTAAATTTTTTATAAGAATTCAGCTATAGTCGATAGAGGATACTCACCGTATTACGGTAGCATTGTCCGTATATCGGTCAAAATCTCATAAATGATGATGTGAATGTGCAAGGAAGCAAAATGCGTTACGATTTAATTGAAAATAAGACCTCAGGTGAAAGCATCAGCAATGATGACTTTATTTCTGGACTTGCTAAAGGCTTAAGTCTTTTAGAAGCATTTGGCATTGATCGGCAAAAACTGAACGCGGCGCAAATTGCAGAACGGACCAATATCAGCCGTACGGCAGCCAGACGCTATTTAAAAACTTTAAAATTCCTCGGTTATTTAGATGGCGATGAACATTCATTTTGGTTGACCCCAAAAGTTTTACGTTTTTCCAGTTCTTATCTAAGTTCTGCTCATTTACCCAAAATCGCTCAGCCTATTCTGAATATTTTATGTGCGCAGACATCTTTGTCATATTCAATTGTGGTTTTAGATGGTGATGAGGTCGTGCCTATTGCGCGAAGTTACTTGGCGGTACAGGATAATTTACGCGCCAGCCCTTATGGCATGCATTTGGGCAATCGGCTGCCTGCGCACGCCACCTCCACAGGTAAAATATTATTGGCTTATTTAAATAAAGCTGAACAAAAAAGCTGGTTTGAACAGCATGGTCTGAAACGTTTAACACCTTTTACAATTCAAAATGAAGCTCAGTTTTATGACGTTTTAGAACAAACTGCTGCACAAGATTATTGCTTGTCCAAAGAAGAGCATGAACTAGGTGTCATAGCCATTGCAGTGCCTATCTTAAATGGCCAAGGAAAAGCTGTTGCTGCCTTAAACTGCATGTCACAAACCAAGCATGTGACTGCACAATATTTAACTGAAAATATTTTGCCTTTAATACGAAATACAGCCTATGAAATTAGAGCGATGATTTAATCGCCAATGACTTGGCAGGAAAATCTGCTGAATTAGTCCGTTTAGGCATGATTGAAAATGAAAACATCATTTGGATTGGAAAAGCGCAAGGATCCAAGTCAGGGCTCAAATATGATCCTGATTCTGGCAGTATTGCTTACTTACCCGCTTCCGCATGCGGATTAGCTTACCTTTCCAGCCTTGATACTGAATCCTTCTCACGCATTGTTGATCGTGAAGGTTTTGAAAAATCGCAAAAATTCGGTCCTAATTCACCACAGAACCTTAAACAACTCGAACAGATGATTCAGGCTGCTAAAGAGCGCGGTTACGGCTTAATTTGTGATACTTATGAGCTTGGCATGACGGCTATGGCAAAAATCATCGTCAATCCTCTACGGGCAAACCATTTGGCACCGTCAGCATCGCCGGGCCATCTGTGCGTATGAATGCGCAGCGTGTTGAAGAACTTGCACCTGAACTGCTGAAAACAGCAGACAAAATAGGTGAAATGATTCATTTAGCGCAGCGTTAATCGCTTGGATTTTTTATTTCATTACTCCGTCAATGTTCAAGAAAGCGATCTTCAAGATCGCTTTCTCTTTGATGCTTAAGCGTTTTATTTATATGATTCAAGCCGCAAGAATTGAGCTGAATACATGCTTAAAATACCTATACATTCATTACTCTAAAGCATAGGCAATGACATAATCGCCATGATCGGGAGATTGCCGAGCGCCTCCTGCAGAAATGACTACATACTGTTTTCCTGTTTTTGGAGAAACATAGCTGATCGGTGTGCCTTGGCTGCCTACAGGTAAACGTGATTTCCAAAGCTCTTGACCATTAGAGGAATTAAAAGCCCTCAAATAGTAATCTTGAGTAGCAGCGAAGAAGACTAAACCGCCTTGTGTCGCCATTGGCCCGCCAATAGTCGGCATGCCAATCGGCGCTTTCAGCCCCATTTTTATTCCCATTGGACCCGTATCCTGTACTGTTCCCAATGGGACTTGCCATGCGACTTGACGTGTCGTCAAATCAATCGCAGTCATGGTTCCGAAAGGCGGTTTTTGACATGGAATCCCTAAAACCGACATAAAGCGGTTCTTATTCACCTTATATGGCGTTCCCTTCATGGGCACAGCGCCCATGCCTGTATTCACTTTCTCGCCTCCATTTGCCTGAATTTTAAGGTCTTCTGGAGTCTGTTTAATCAATTGAATCCATAAACCCAAGCGCATATCGTTCACAAACATATAACGATGTGTCGGATCAAATGCAATGCTGCCCCAGTTCATTCCACCTAATGAACCTGGAAAACTCAGCGAAACATCAGTACCCGGTGCTGTAAACAGCCCCTCATAACGCATCGATTTAAAATTAATACGGCACATCAATTGATCAAAAGGCGTGGCGCCCCACATGTCGGATTCAGTTAAGGTTTGATTACCAATCTGCGGCATTTCAACGGAACGCGGCTGTGTCGCGCTGTATTGTTCATTCGGAATATCTGCAGGCTTCACAGGCTGTTCAATGACTTTGGTTAAAGGCTTGCCAGTCACACGGTCAAGCACAAAAAACTGTCCAGATTTTGTACCAATTACCACCGCCGGTTTTGTAGATCCATCTTTCATAGGAAAATCCACCAAGCTTGGCTGCATTGGTAAATCAAAGTCCCAAAGATCATTATGTACTGTTTGATAAACCCACTTTTCTTTACCTGTCGTAGCATCTAATGCAAGAACGGACGTATTGTATTTATGATCAACAGGCTGGCGGTTCCCCCCCCACACATCAACAGAAGAACTGCCCATAGGTAAAAAGACAGTATTCATTTGCGGATCATAGGACATAGCAGCCCAAGAGTTTGCTGAACTGCGCTTATAAATTTCACCCGGCTTCAACACATAGTTCGGGTTTGAATTACGGGGATCAAATGCCCAGCGCAGCTCTCCTGTAATGACATCGTATGCACGAATAACACCGCCAGGCATATCAGCCGCGACGTTATCTGCAATACGGCTGCCAATTACAATAGTCGTGCCTGCAATAGTCGGCGCTGAAGTCACTTCAAAACGCGGCGCGGCGGTACCATCCCCTAAGCCTTCCAGCAAATTTACAGTTCCGTTGATACCGAAATCTTTACAGCGTTCTCCAGTATCCGCACTGACTGCTATTAAGCGCCCATCGGGTGTATTGGTATATACGCGGCGCGGACAAACCGTATTGTTTGCGACTGCCGTTACAGGCGTAGATCCTGCCAAAGTGGGCTGAACCAGCGGCTGAGTCGCATCAAAATATGCAACACCGCGGCAACGCTCCCAAGCATCAGCTTTTGAGTTGACCTCCGCTTTCCAAAGCTGCTTGCCGGTATCTGTATCCAAGGCAAAAATGTTGTTATGCGGTGTACAAACAAAAACTTTATCCCCCACTTGCAATGGCGTAACTTGATCTTCTGCGCCATTTCCTGAACCCGTGGTTAAATCGCCTGTTTGAAAACGCCAAACTTCTTTTAGGCCCTTCACATTATTACGGTTGATTTGATCTAATGCCGCAAAACGAGTGCCTTCAGCATCACCGCCATAATGCTCCCAACTCACCTGCTGTTTGGCAGGATCTACAGGAATCAAAGGCAATTCCTGCCCAGAAGCGGCGACGGTGGGATGCGGCTGAAACATCTGATAAAAACCTATCAGCATGCCGATGACAGTCATGCCTGCAATCGCATAAGCAGGCGCTGCCGCACCGTTTTGAGACTGATAGCGCCGAATTGACGGCAGCGTGAACATCAGCGCAGCAAATAAACCCGCAGGAAACATCAAGCGAGAAAATAAAGCCCAAAAATCCCAGCCTGCATCAAACCATGACCAAATGAGCGTACCTGCAAAAACCAAAGCAAATAATGCGACACCTGCTGCTTTCTTTTTAAAGACAAAAAATGCAGAACATGTAATTAAAATACCTGCAATCAGGAAATACCATGAGCCGCCAAGGCTCACTAATTTTCCACCGCCGACAATATAAAATAAGCCGGTAATGAGTAGCGCGAGACCCAGTATAAAGCACCATATCTTAAATACGGGCTGGGCTTTAGAGGATAGTTGTTCAGACATGAATTTTACTCCAGCAATCACAGCATGCTTAAATGTAGAAGCGTTTCAACGTGTTCAAAAATCATGTTGCATAGAATCGTTTTCAGCTAAAGCAGAGCGGGCTGCTTTAACAGTTGAATATTTGCGAAAACTTTATCGGTTCAATAAGCGCATTAAAAGTTTAGACGCATTGTTAGGCCCGCAACCCAAGCATCATCGACTTGCTTCACACCGCCAGCCTGATGAACATATTGCAGATTTGGCCGCAGCATAATTGCAGGTGACCATTGATAGGTGTAGTTCAGCTCAATGTTTAATTCATCATACTGAACGGGCGCATACAATGAATTTTGGTAATCATCCGCAGTCAGCCCATTGACTTCATTGCTATAGTTTTGACGGTCTCTCACCCGGTCATTTACGTCAAAACGGGCAAAACCTAATCCGATACTGTCATTCGGACGGTTATCTAAAATGCCCTTGTACCAAAAAGCGATTTGCTGCGTAGATTCCACTGTGGTCGTTGCTTTGTCGTTATAAGTGAAATTTGCTGAGGCAAATAAGCCCCGATTCGGCTGATCAGCTTTTGCGGTTAATTGCTGCTGAGCATTTAACCAAATACTGGATTTATGATCATGAATCTTTCTCGCATTCGCTTGAAGCGCAATCTCGCCATTTGCATCAGTTTTCACATCTGATGCATCGGCTGTTGCATAGAATGCGCCAATTTTATACTCACCCGACAGGCCATTAAAAACATCCAATTTCGGTTTCCAAGCCAGTTCAACTGGAATAAGCGCGCCTTCAGTTTCGTCCATGGTCAGGTTGAAACCGCGGTTTTCTAGACTATTTTCAGGGTTTATTTCATAGATGCCGGCAGCAATAGACCACTCTGGCGCAAATTGATATTTAACATTTAAGCCCCATTGCGACACTGGGCCATTGTACCAAATGCTACCTACGGTTTTGCCGAGCTGGCCGCCGCATAGCATCAGGTTTTGGAACTCACAATGTGATCCATTGAAATCTTCGGATAAGCCCATGCGTCCAATTTTGAATTGCAAGGTTTTATCTAAAAAGCCTTTTTTAATCCAAGCTTGGGTTAAGCGCCAAGATTGGCCGCGTCCATAAATTTCTTGGACACTGCTAAACTGGCCGGCCCGCGGATCAGAAATACGTTCTGCCGACAGCGACTGACCGTCCCGCTTAGTTACAGAAATACTGGCTTGCGTATCGTTCCAGCCTGCTATTTTTTCTAAATCCAGCTGTGTGCCCAAGGTCAGCTGGCTGGCATGCAAAATTTCCGAATCGTCATTGTAGCCGCCGTCTAAATTGGCAGCGCTTTCATTAATAAAAGATATGTTAAATTTATATCCTTGCTGTTCTAATTGCTGGCGATTTCCATTCCAGTCCCCCAAGAGCCATTGACGGTCTTGTGACCACGGCTCGTTGGCAAATGCAGCCTGTGCAAAAAGCATAGAAGTGACTAAAACTGTAAATTTATTTACGATCTGTTTCATGTGCTTATCCTTAGCATCATTCAATATTCAATCAAAAAAAAACGGCACTTTCAGCCCCTGAAAGCGCCTATATATTAAAAAGCAATGGCGTTACTTAATTCTGAAGTTGCTCCATGAATATCCGTAACCGTTGCAGTAATGGATGCCGCTTTCTGTGCAGGTTTCCAGCTTGAATTTGCTTGGCCTTGAGCATCCGTAGTGAGCGTCACGGAACCTAAATAAAGCTCAGCTTCTTTGGATTTAGCATTGGTATTTCCAAAAAATTCAACTTGATAGCGCTGATTTGGATAACCCTTTGCCGTCACAAGCACTTGCCCCTTATCTGCGCGTAAATGAGGCGCTTGTATCGCTTGATTCGGAATCGCATTGCAGCCTTGCTCATTGGGCTTGGTGCAGGTTTTTTGCAGTTTCGCCGCTTCAATCACTACGCCACCGCCGCGAGAACCGATAAAGTCCGCATGTTCAAGTGCAGGAACACCGAAGACGATTGCGCCTAAACGCTGATTCGGCACACATGAGCCGCCAGCTTCACAGCGTTTTATATCTTTGCCATTATTCCAGATTTGGTTTTTGGTCAGCGTTGTATGTGCTTGGGCATCTTTTTCAGAACGAACCGCAATACCGATGCGGTTGCCGTGTACTTTATTGCTGTCAAAAATATTGCCGTCACCGCTTATGTTGAAACCGAGCGAGTTATTGGTCAGCTCGTTGTAGGCGATGTAATTACGTTTACCCCAGTTAATCTGCAGGCCATCGGAATAATTTTCAAATTTATTGCCAACAACAGCGTTGTCATTGCCCCACAGAATTTCAATTCCTTGTGACGGTTCCGGATTCGCCTTGGTCGATGTGAAAAGATTATTTGCAACCAAATTAAATGCAGCGCCGCGCGTCAGCTCTAAGCCGTCACCGTTATCAATAAAGATATTATCCAGCACTTTATTATTGTTGGTTGTGGTTGATGTAGAATTGCCTTGACCATCATCGCCCGTCAGCATGACACCTGAGCCGCCATAGTTATTGCTAATGCGGTTATGCTGAATCAAATTGCCGCTTGAACGGTTCACTAAAACACCAATACAGAAACGGTGAATATCCAGCCCTTTTAAAGTGACCCCATTCATGTCTTGCAGAACCAAACCCGGCAAGGTTGTGGTACGCACATTGGTTCCATATTGCTCAGGATTCGCGCCCGGACAAGCTTTGGCGCCCTCACCTTTTATATAGTTCGAACCATCAATGGCAATAAACTCTCCAGTTTTTTCCCATTGTGTGCCAATAATTTTTACTGATGATTTAATCGGCGGTAATGGCTTATCTGCTTTAATAACATAAGGCGCCTTACCTACAGCTTGAATTAAAATTTCATTTTCTTGCGCTGTATTAGCATTTGACTGTTCAATTGCCCAGCGCAATGAACCTTTTTCATGGTCATCTTGATAACGGTCTACAGTGTATGTTTCTGCTGCTGCAAACCCGGAGCCCAGCAATCCTAATGTCAATGCGGTTAAGCGTAGCGAAGCTAATTTCATGACGGTTTCCTTGTCGAAAAATTAAGGGGTCGGTTGAACTGTTTTTAAAAATTGTTTTAACTGTGCGACATCAATTTGACCGGGTGCAGATGCTTCCCCAATCATGCCAAAACTCATACTGCCGCCCATGTTGGCGGTGGCTACGCGCGAAATTGTGCCTAAACGCCCCATTGACATAGTCAATAACGGTTTTTTACTTTTTTGGCTGACATTAAAAGTCGCATTCATTAATGTGAGCACATCTTGTTTCGACTGCGGCATTACTGCAATTTTGAGGATGTCTGCGCCCATTTCATCTTGTTTGAATAAACGCTGCTCAATCTCTTGCTGCGCTGGTGTTTTATCAAAATCATGATTTGACATAATCACTAAAACATTTTTTTGATGGGCGCGCTGAATAAGTTTTTCTACGCGCGCTTGATCACGGAACATTTCTATATCCAGCAGCTGCATAAACGGCTGCTTTAAGTATTCCGTATAGGTGCTCTCATAATCTGCATCAGAGATTTTCAGCTGCCCGCCTTCATTCGCTGTCCGGATTGTGGCAATTAACGGCTTGTTTTTAAGAATTTGATTGAGCTCTTGCCCCAGTGCAATGACGGCTTTACTGTCAGATGCAAAATCCAGTAAATCAATACGGAATTCAGCCATATCTGCATTCGGATTTTCAGCAATAATTTTTGCTTGCTCTAAAGCCTGCTGCTTAGTTTTTGCAGTAATCGGAACAATTGTTTTGACCGGCAATGCGCCAATATTCAAATTTTTAACTGGATAAACTGCAGGAGAGTTTTCTTTATTTAAGGTGCCTGCCTGCGCCGCTGCAAACGTCAGTGAAATAGAAACAGCTAGACATAATTGTTTTGCAAAGTGATTTAAATTCATCATTTTCCTTCCCTGTCATTCGGCAGCGTCAGATAAAGACTGCCGAATATCATGAATATATGTTCCAGATTAGATATCTAGAAAAACCGTCTCTTTGTCGCCTTGAATATAAATATCAAAACGATAAACAATCTGACCATCGCGCTCTTCACGTTTGGCAATTAAGGTTTGGCGGCGCGGTTCCCATTCAATGCTGTTTAAAACAGGATCTTTGGCATTGGCTTCGCTTTCATCTTCAAAATACACACGGGTATTTAAACCGGTGTTAATTCCGCGTGCGAAAATAATCAGATTGATATGCGGTGCTTGAGTACTGCCTTTTCGTCCTGGTACTGTGCCGGGTTTAACGGTGTCAAAATGCCAAACACCAGTTTTAAAATCAGCGCCAGCCCGGCCCCAGCCATGAAAATTTTGGTCGGCTGCTTTGCCTTGGAAATCGGCCGCGCTTGGATAGACACCATTGGCATCTGCTTGCCAAATTTCGACAAGAACATCACGCAGCGGAATGCCAATGCCATCAAAAACCTGACCTTCTAAACGGATGCGTTCACCCGCTGGATTGTTTTTCAGCAAGTCGTTATTGAAATTGTTTTCAAAAACTTCAATGCCCGCCTGTTTAGGCAATAATCCAATATGAACATAAGGACCGCCTGTTTGAGACGGAGTTTCATGCAACTCTTCAAAATTCCAAGTTTTCATTTTCTTAGCTCCCTCTCTTAATGCAATTCGTTTTCAAAGTAAGTCGCGCGGCGGCCACGTAAAGTGATGTCAAAGCGGTAGCAGCGGCTGTCGGCTTCAATAAAATTGCTCTTATCCTCAAGCGCAATTAAGGCGCGGCGCTGTTCTTCTGAAGGAATCGTTTTCAAGATTGGACATGAGTCAATCAGCGTGTCACCTTCAAAATAGAATTGTGAAATTAAGCGCTGCGCCCAGCCATCCGCAATCAAAGAAAAGTGAATATGCGCCGGACGCCATTCGTTGATTCGGTTGCGCCAAGGGTATGGGCCCGGCTTAATGGTCCGGAAAATATAAAAACCGTTTTCATCAGTCATCATCCGTCCGCAGCCGCCAAAGTTTGGATCCAGCGAACCAATAAATTGATCATTCGGGTGACGGTAGCGCCCAGAAGCATTCGCTTGCCAAACTTCCAGCAAGGCATTTTTAACCGGACGGCCAAACTGATCACGGACATAGCCATGCACAATTACCCGTTCACCCACAGGCAAACCTTCTTTGGCGCAGTTTAAAATCAAGTCATTATCTTTTGGCCCAAACTGGTCCGCTGAAAAATGAGGTGCCGTTACTTCTGAAATTGTTTCACCAATTGCAATCAGTGCATTTTTAGGTGAACGTAAAACACTTGTTTTATAGCCTGGCGTATGTGCTGGCGGATGGTCATCGGTATTACGCTGTGCGTAAGCTCCCCAAATAATTTGAGACATTTTGATCTCTCCTTTAAAAATGTTTATTTATCCTTGGCTATTTTTTCTGGGGCTATGCCCATTTCTTCAAAAATTTCTTCAGCCATATGCATTGCGGCATTCGCTGCAGGCAAACCAGCATATAAAGAAGAATGAAGAAATAATTCCTTTAGATCATCTTTGGTCACGCCATTGTTGAAACATGCGCGGATATGCATCCGTAGCTCATCATTTCGGCCCAATGCCAGCAGAATGGCAATTGTCACCAAGCTGCGGGTATGGCGCGGCATGCCCGGGCGCGACCAAACTTCTCCCCAGGCAAAACGGCTAATAAAATTTTGAAAATCTTCATTAAAATCATTTAAATTTTCTAAAGACCGACCGACATGTTTTTCACCCAACACTTCAGTGCGAACCTGTATGCCTTGTGTATAACGCTCTTCGTCATTCATGATGAATACCTCTTAAGTTGCATCTGTATGAGCAACAAATGATTTAACTAGAATTGCAATAGCGGCAGCTGTCGCAGGAATCAGCAGCATGCTTAAAATAGAGCTGAACGACCAGTTGTTGCCAAGCAGCACTGCGCCAATCCATGCACCGAAAACAGCGCCGAAGCGGCCTATACCGGACATCCACGCCACGCCTGTTGCACGGCACTGGGTTGGATAAAAGCGTGTGCTGAGCACGGGCATTGCCGATTGCGCGCCGTTTACAGCCATTCCTGCACATAAAATAAAGATGGCAAGCAGCGTTGGACTGCCTAAGCTTTGGCTGACAATAAAAGCGAAAATACCTGCTGCAAAGTAGAATCCGGCAATCACGCGGTTTGGATTAAAACGGTCCATTGCCCAACCGACAAACAATGCGCTTAGCACACCGCCGAACTGGAATAGTCCGCCAATAAATGCTGCGCGTTCCATGGTTGCGCCTGTTTCACGCATTAACGTCGGCAGCCAGCTGGTGAGCAAGTAGATAATCACAAGCCCCATAAAATAGGTAAACCAGAGTAAAAATGTGCCTTTGGCATATTTTTTAGAGAACAGCATGCCAAATACGCCTTTTTTCTGGGTACTTTCAGCCTGTTCTTCTGGAACATGGAATCCTATTGCTTGTGCCGCTTGCAGCGGTGCAATACGGGTCAGAATTTTTTTAACTTGATCGGCTTTATTTCCTTTGAGAATCAGATAGCGGTAAGACTCTGGTAAAAAGAACATCACGACAAGCATGAGGACAAGCGGAGCCCACCCCCCAACTAAAAATAGGCTATGCCAGCCATAATTCGGAATCAGCCAGCTGCTGAAAAAACCGCCCACAGCCATGCCCAAGTTGTACCCGCAGAACATGCACGTCACCAGCAATGAACGAATCCGAGCAGGGCAATATTCAGAAAACAAAGTAGTGGCATTCGGCATCGCTGCGCCTAATCCAATACCCGTTAAGAAGCGGAAGATGACCAAACTGTCTAAATCACTGGCATAGGCACACGCCAAGGTAAAGCCGCCAATAATCAGCATTGAAATGGCTAATACAATTTTTCGGCCAAATCGGTCAGCCATCGGGCCAGAAAATAAGGCGCCAAAAATCATCCCGCCTAAAGCGGCACTCATGACGGGGCCTAACTGTGAGCGGTCAATACCCCAATCTTGGGCTAATGCAGGCGCAATAAAGCCCATTGCAGCAGTATCAATCCCGTCCACAAAAACAATCAAGAAGCAGACAATCGCAATAAGCCATTGATATTTGCTTAATGGGGAGTCGTTGATTAATGCTTGCGCATCAATTCCTGATTTTTGCGTATAACTATCCTGAGACGCCATTTTTGCCTCCTTAAGGCCAAGTCCTTTTCGTGAATTGCTCTATTGATTTTTATCGATGAAATTTTCTAGCAACTGGCTGAATTCATCGGGTTCCTCAATATTGGATAAATGCGAAGCGTTCAGTGATTTAAGCTCAGCATTTTTTACATGACTGCGGATAAATTCACCGTCTTCTACGGTGGTAATCGGATCTTGAATTCCGCAAATCAGCAATGCGGGGATTTTCAATTCAGGCAATGAAGCGCGAACATCTGCATGCGCCAAAGCGCGGCAAGCATTCGCGTAACCTTTTGCTGGCGTGGAAGCCAGACTGTTAATCGTTTGCTGCGCCAGCGCATTATGCTGATAATCAAATTTTTCGCTGAACCAGCGTGTATGCGTTGTCTTAACTAAATCGTCTAATCCATTTTTTTCAACTTGATCTGCACGCGTCAGCCATGCATCAGCCTGACCAATTTTTGCAGCCGAATTTGCCACTGTAATGGTTTTAAAGCGCTCAGCCGCATTGATGCCTAGCCAAAGCGCGGTAATGCCGCCCATGGAAATACCGCAAAAATGCGCTTCAGCAATATTCAAAGCATCCATAATATCAATGACGTCTTCACCCAAATTGGTCAAAGTTGAATCATCTATCACATCACTTTTACCGTGACCGCGGGTGTCATAACGTACAACTTGATAGTTCTCTTTGAAGAATGCGGCTTGCGCATCCCACATTTTTTTATCCGTGCCTAAAGAGTTGGAAAAAATAATCACGGGAGCATCGCGCTGCCCCTCTACCTGTATAGATAAGGTTTTACCTTGACGGTTTTGGATAGTATTCATCATTTTGCCTCTCCTTCGGCTTCTTTCAGCACAGCATCAATCTGTTCCTGAATATTTCCTAAATAAGATTCAGGTTTAAAAATCTGCTGCAATTCTGCTGCATCAAAATATTGCTGGACTTCAGCAATTTGACTGACTGCATCTTTTAAATGGCATTTTTCAGCCACAGCTTGCTTGCAGGCCTGTTCAACCAAATGATGGGCATTTAAGCGGCCTATTTTTGGCGCAAGCGCCATCATGACGGCTTCCGCCATAATTAAGCCGTTCGTGCATTCAATATTGCGCTGCATATTGACAGAATTGATTTCCAAACCTTGCAACACTTCGACGGTGCGTTCTAATGCCCCTGCACAAAGCTGAAAGATTTCAGGTAAAGCCAGCCATTCAGCATGCCACGAACCTAAGCTGCGCTCATGCTCCTGCACCATGCTTTGATAGACACTCGACATCAGTGCGGGCACACGATTGGCGGCGGCCAATATAGAAGCGGCGGCCACTGGATTGCGCTTATGCGGCATTGTCGATGAACCGCCCCGCCCTTTTGCAGTGGGCTCAAACACTTCTGCAACTTCAGTTTGCATCATCAAGGACCAATCGCGGGCCATTTTCCCAGTATTGCCTGTCGCCATCGCTAAAAAGCTTGCGATTTCAACAATACGGTCCCGCTCACCATGCCATGTACATGCAGGAACATTTAGATTGAGTTCCGCCGCATACAGCTCAACAACCTGTGAGCCTTGATCAAGCAATGATGCCAACGACCCGACTGCGCCGCCAAGCTGAGCCGTCAATACACGGGCTTTGAGCTGCTCTAAACGGTCTAAATCACGTTTAAAACTGCTGGCCCAGCGTGCCGCCTTATGCCCAAAAGTGATGGGTAACGCCTGCTGCAGCCAAGTACGCCCAATCATCACTTCAACTCGGTATTTTTCTGCAAGCTCAAGTGATGTGCTATAAGCAAACTGAAGCTGTAATTCAACAACTTTTAAAGCATCTTGAGCCTGTAAAATACATGCGGTATCTAGAATATCCTGACTTGTTGCGCCCCAATGCACATAGCGGGAAGCCTCTTCATCTACGGTTTTCACAGCCGCAGTAAACTGCTTTACAAAAGGAATCGCGATATTTCCTGCCAGTCCTGCAGCGATTGCAAGACTGTCAAAATCAATGGCCTGGATACCTTGAGTATTTGCAACACTGACAATTATTTCAGCTGCAGACTCAGGAATTATCCCTACATGAGCTTGCGCTTGCGCCAAAGCCACTTCAGCCTGAATCATATACTTGAGCAAAGCATAGTCACTGAAAATTTCAGTCACATCCGCTTGGTAAAATAAACTTGCATATAAGTGGCTCATGACAATATCCTTTTGTTTAAACCCGCTGAATAATCAAAGCGATGCCTTGACCGACGCCAATGCACATTGAGCACAGCGCATATGTGCCGCCGGTCCGTTCCAGCTGATTCAGCGCCGTGGTGACCAAGCGCGCACCCGATGCCCCCAGCGGATGGCCAAGCGCAATCGCGCCGCCATTCGGATTCACCCGTTCACTGCCGTCGGCAAGGCCCAATTCACGCGTCACCGCCAAAGCCTGCGCCGCAAAAGCTTCATTCAGCTCAATCACATCCATCTGTTCAACTGTTAGCCCTGTTTGCGCCAGCAGCTTCTTGACCGCTGGCGCCGGGCCAAAGCCCATGATGCGCGGCTCTACGCCAACTACGGTTGCGCCAATAATCTTGGCGCG
>NZ_LUAW01000001.1 GCF_001605895.1 Acinetobacter pragensis | reverse complement strand
CGTAGCCGATTAAGAACAGGGCAGATACGGCATAGCGCGGGCGCGGTTTGGAGCTGAACCACCACAGCACAATAAATAAAATTAAGCCTTCGCACAGCGCTTGATCGTCGGCACGCAGGGTGCAATAAAGTCCAGCTTACAAGTAAAAAATTATTTCTTATTAATTCTGCTTGTTCAGAATTAAACTGCACATATTTAAAAATAGTACTTAGAATTTTTTTAATATTTATATCATTAACACTATAACCTAGAAAAACTATTGGATTATGAACAAACAAAGAAATTAATTGTGCTCGAATTAAATCATATCTCTGATCAAAGTCAGCATAGTCTTCTGTCGTAAAAACCAGTTCTTCTGGGTCATCTACACTTCCATGAATTTTATATACAGAACCATAAGGATTACTTAATAATATATTATTACCAACCAAAGGCTCAAAACCTGTAATATTTTCAATCAATTTATCATAATTAGTTGTAATTATTGATGATATGTTCTTCGATAATAAATTAAATACTTCCAATTCATCAATCTTTCTATCTTTTTTTTCTAAACTAGTTAATAAAGATGCTATATAGATTTTAAACTTATCAGAAGTAACACCTTCCGAACTTTTACGATAATATTCATCATTAATATCCTTAAACTTACCATTACGATCTTCTGATATTTGACGATTAAACTCATCCTGTAAAAATGATGCTAATTGCATGTAATCGTAAGTACCTGACTTTCTGTCATAAACTTTTCCTTTCAAATCAAAGAAAAACTCATCATTTCCTTTTAATTCAAATGCAATTTTTTTAAGAAGACCTTCCCAAGAATATGAATTTTCAAGATAACGTAGACTAAAACCCGTACCAACGAATAGTACAGGATGATTTTTATAATTATTAATAAAATCAAATATATCCATAGATTTATTACATATCTTACTTGTTGTATGATTGATTTATAACATTAAAAAAATAACAGTTCCATCATTTAAAATTGAAATCTAGACAACAATCTAAGAATTATAAACAATACGAGTCCAACCTTCTGATTATTTCTTAGAAAGCTTCATTAGTATGAGAAATTGCAATTAATGAGATTCTTTAAGACAGTAATGATAAATGGCTTCTACCACATCATCAATCCGCCGCATTATCCGCCCATTATCAAATCTCAGAACCTTCAATCCAAGTTGAGCCAAAGCTTCATCTCTCATCTGATCTGCTTCCAATCCTTCTTCTGTATAGTGCTGACTACCATCACGCTCAATGACCAAACTGACGGCAGGACAGTAAAAATCTACGATGTAATTCAAACTTAGCACCCTCTCCCCAACCCTCTCCCAAAGGGAGAGGGAGCATTCATTGTGAATTCAAAACCCATATAAATTCAATAATGGATATTCCCTCTCCTCTTAGGAGAGGGCTAGGGAGAGGTTTATAATTTGAAGTGATGCTTCTTAAATGCCCTTTTTTACACTTTTATGTCAGCAAACATTACTTTTTTCGATAATAATAAGCCTATTCAAAATCTCCCCAATAAACGTGAAGGCCCTCCTCCATGAAAAAACTCATGAACGGTGCAGAAAACATCGTCGTAGAAATGTGTAAAGGCCTTGTCCTTGCCCATCCAGAACTCAGCTTTAATGAGTCATACAAAATCATTTCACGAAAAGAAAAACACCAAAATGTAGCACTCATCAGTGGCGGCGGCAGCGGTCACGAACCTGCACATGCAGGCTTTGTCGGTACTGGCATGCTGGATGCTGCTGTTTGCGGTGACGTGTTCGCATCGCCTTCGCAAATTCAGGTTTATAAAGCCTTACAGCAAGTCGCCACGGAAAAAGGAGTGCTGATGATCATCAAAAACTATTCTGGCGATATGATGAATTTCCAGAATGGCGCGGCGCTGGCAGCAGATGACGGCATACAAGTGGAATATGTCAAAGTGGCAGATGACATTGCAGTCAAAGACAGCTTATATACCGTCGGCCGACGCGGCGTGGCAGGCACTGTATTTGTACATAAAATTGCAGGCGCTGCAGCAGCCAAAGGCTACGACTTAGCGCGCGTAAAAACAATTGCACAAAAAGCAGCAGACAATGTCACCAGTCTAGGTTTTGCATTTACATCATGTACCGTTCCCGCGAAAGGCACACCGACCTTTACATTGGCAAATGATGAGATCGAATACGGCGTCGGCATTCACGGTGAGCCAGGCATCCGCCGTGAAAAAATCCTGCCATCTAAAAAATTAGCGCAGCGCATTGTCGATGACTTATTTTTAGACCGTCCCGATTTAAGTGAAGTTGCCGTGCTGGTCAACGGTTTTGGCTCTACACCAATGCAAGAACTGTATGTATTCAACCATGACGTTTGTCAGCATTTGGCTAATAAAGGCATCAAAATTTACCGCACCTTTGTCGGTAACTACATAACCAGTATCGACATGGCTGGCGCATCTGTTTCCTTACTTGCATTGGATGACGAGCTAAAAACTTATTTAGATGCAGAAGCCAACACCCCTGCCTTTAAAATGGACGGTGCTGCTGCCCTGCCAATTGAATTTTCCGAGAACACTGCACAAACCGCTGCAGCCTTAAACACCGGCATTGAAACGCATGCTGAACATGCAAAAATTGTGAATGAACAATTCACAATTGAAAACATGCGCTATGTGGTGGATGTCATGTGCGCCTGCATCATTAAAAATGAAGTGCCGTTCTGTGAGCTGGATGCACATGCGGGTGACGGCGATTTTGGCATGAGCGTTGCAAAAGGATTTAAACAGCTGAAACGCCAATGGCCTGAATTGCTTCAAGCTCAACAAATGGATGTGTTTCTGCTCAACTGCTCAATGATTATTATGGAATATTGCGGCGGCGCTTCCGGCCCAATTTGGGGTTCGGCTTTCCGTGCAGCCAGCAAGGCAGTCAAAGGCAAAACCACTTTAAGCGTGTCTGACTTTGCCCAATTATTGCAAATGGCCGTTCAAGGTATCCAAATCACTGGCGAGCGTTCATTTGGCCGCGGTGCTGTGGTGGGTGACAAAACCTTGATTGATGCGCTAGTGCCTTGTGCAGACTCTTGGTCAAACAACACTGATAAATCATTTAAAGAAAACTTTGTCCTCGGTGCGCAAGCAGCCGTTCAAGGCGCTGAAAAAACCAAAGACATCGTGGCGCGTATGGGCCGTGCCGGTACGGTGGGTGACCGCAGCTTAGGCTACCCAGATGCTGGCGCACATGGCCTAGGGGTGATCTTTACGGACATTGCGCAACATATCAAATAAGCAAAAAAGCCCTGATCATTCGGGGCTTTTTAAATATTACAGCCATTCAAACACCGTATTTTTGACAAATCCGATTTAGCTTTTAAGGTGTATTTTCACCACATTCAAATGATGCATCATCTCGCGTATAAAAACAAAATAAGCCAACAATGTTAAATCAGGCTCCGCTTTTGCTGTGTAATATTCAAGACGTTCCGTAAATTCGTTAAAGGCATGCTCCATCAGCATACGGTCAATGACGGCGGCATGATTAAAAAAAGTGCAGACAGCTGCCGCATCAACTCATCTGAAGTTTGCGCAGTTCGCTGGGTGTGATAATCCAGCTTCAGCTGCTCAAGAATTTCTTCAATGACATAGATCATATTTTCAATCGCTAAAGCATCAAGACGTCCAAAACGGATACTTTGTGAGGCAATAAAACTCAAACCCTTGGCAATTTCAAACCGCTGCTCACCAATTTCAATTTGGAACGAGTCTAAATTCAGCGAAAACCTTATTGCAGCCTCTGCATCCGTCATTTCATCCCCTCCCGCGCCGCAGTACTCTCAGTGAATACAGCGCTATGCATCATTTACTTTACACACATTGCGCCGAAGTAAAAGTCAGGCTGTCTCATTCATTGCATGAAACAGCTGAATTTTCATTGTTTAGATGATATCAGGATGGTTTGTTTTGAGTCTTGGGTAAAAACACTGTGGCAATTCCCAGCAAAGGCAGCAATGAGCAAATACCGAAGACCCATTCAATGCCTTTTAAGTCGGCCAAATATCCTAAACCGGCCGCCGCTATGCCGCTGACACCGAACATGAGGCCAAACATCAAGCCGGCAATCATGCCGACCCGCCCAGGAACGGCTTCCTGCGCATACACCACCATCGCGGCAAAAGCAGATGACAGCACTAGCCCTGTGATGATCGACAATACTGTGGTCCAGAACAAATTCGCATACGGCATCATCAACGCGAACGGCGCCATTCCTGCAAAAGAGACCCAAATCACCGCTTTGCGCCCAATTTTGTCGCCAATCGGCCCGCCTGCAAATGTGCCCAGCGCTACCGCAGCCAAAAAAGCGAATAAGTGCAACTGCGCGCTTTGCAAGCTCAGCTGAAATTTATGCATCAAATAAAACGTGAAGTAATTGCTGATGCTGGCGATGTAGGTAAATTTGGCAAACATCAGTACACAGATTGTAGAGAGCGCAATCATCAATTGCCGGCCATGCAGTTTGCTTTGCACCTGATTAACCCGCGCCGCCGCTTGTTTTTTACTGTAGCTGATGCTCCAGCGGCTCACGCCAAACAGCACCCAAATCGCCAATAGCGCAAATACAATCAGCCATGCAACCGCATGCTGTCCAAATGGGACAATAATCAGCGCAGCCAATAAAGGCCCGATAGCCGTGCCGGTATTGCCGCCCACCTGAAAAGTCGATTGCGCCGTGCCGAAACGCCCGCCCGATGCCATGCGCGCCACACGTGACGCTTCAGGATGAAAAGTTGAAGACCCGACACCAATCAATGCCGATGCCATTAACAGCACCATAAAATTCGGTGAGAACGCCAGCAGTAAAATACCGCTAAAAGTCACAACCATGCCCAGCGGAAGCAAGTAAGGCTTTGGATGCTTGTCGGTGTAGAGGCCAATCCATGGCTGCAGCAGCGATGCTGTAATTTGATAGACCAATGAAATCAGCCCGACTTGAGCAAAGCTGAGCGAAAAGTTGGCTTTAAGCATCGGGTAGATGGCCGGCAGGACAGCTTGGATTAAATCATTGAGTAAGTGCGCAACAGCCACTGCGCCCACTATTTTAAGAATCATGCCTTGAGGCTGCACATGAACCGCCGCTTCGTCCATGCCCTCTTTCATCTGAATTGAAGACGTCATGCCTCTCAAACTCCATGTTTTTTTCATCAGAATTTGATTGTAAAATGTCATTCATAACACTATCTTCCAATAATCATTGTATAAGTGACAATTTTAACCAAAGCATGCCAAACTCACTGATTCAAACTGAAATGTCCGAACTGGTGATTGGACTCTCATCAGAGCATACCTATCGGGAAATTACTCCTGCGCATACACATACGCGGGCGCAGTTTCTATATGCTTCTACCGGAATGATTCAGGTCTTTACGCCCAATCATGTATGGATCGTGCCGCCCATGTGCGCGCTTTGGATTCCAACACATCTGGAGCACAGTGTAATTTCGTTGAGCCGGGTCAAACTGAATACGGCTTTAATTGAAGCCAATGCCGCCGCCTTACTGGGCCAGCACTGTTTTATTATTCGGGTCAGCAAGCTGCTGCATGAACTGTTAATCCGCTTAAATGCCATCGAACATATTCCGCCCTCAGAGCTGATCAGTTCTGATGAACTTTCACGCTCCTTGCAGATTTTAATTTTTGATGAAATTCATAAGGCTAATCTGCTGCCGATTCAAATTCCTTGGCCGCAAGACAAGCGCCTGCTAAAAATTTGCCAAGCGCTGTTAAGCGCGCCTGATCAGTTAAAAGATTTAGGCACATGGGCCGATGAGATTGGTGCCAGTTCCAGAACCTTAATGCGCATGTTTCAAAAGGAAACCGGGCTGTCTTACCGGGCGTGGATCCAGCAAATGCATATCGCCCATGCTTTAAGTAAAATTGCCAATGGGGAATCAATTGCACAAATTTCAAAGTCGCTAGGATATTGCAATCCAAGCGCATTCAGCACCATGTTCAAGCGTCATTTGGGACAAACGCCGCAGCAGTTTAAATATAAAGATGAATAATCAGCGGTCTTCTGCGTTTAAGCGCCCAGCCGTTCCACAAATAGTATGCTATTCAAATGATCTACCTCATGCTGCACAATCCGCGCAGGAAAGCCTGAAAACTCAGCCGTCACCGGTTTGCCGTCTAAGCTGAAATAACGCACTTGGATCTGCTCTGCCCGCGCCACTTGCCCGCGTTCATTCGGCACGCTCAAACAGCCCTCCTCACCCAAAACATACTGCTCAGACATATGCAGAATTTCAGGGTTCACCATCACCACGGCCTGCATATCAGGTGCATCCGGATAACGCAGGTTCGGACGCGAAGCCACAATAATCACCCGCTTAGACACATAGACTTGCGGCGCGGCTATGCCGACCCCGTTGCGCTCCAGCATGGTCGCTTGCAGAGCCTGCGCCAAAGCATGCAGCCATGCTGTGCCGAACTCCTGATCGGCTACCGGCGCGGCCGTCAGGCTTAAAATCGCTTCGCCGCGTTGCGCCACGGGCAATACTGTACTCATACATGATCTCTTGTGAATGAAAGGAATAAACTAGACAGTGCAGGAAAAAAGTCTACGAATATGTCGCATGCTTTAATCATAGCTTAAGCTAACTAAGATACAACAGACAGTTCCTGCACGTTTTTTCATTCACTTAGAAGTAAATCACGCTATGTTTGACTGGTTTTCCCTAGTGCAGCACTACGGCTACATCGCTGTTTTAATCGGTTCTTTTTTTGAAGGGGAAACGGTACTCATGCTGGGCGCCTATGCGGTGCATCAGCATATTTTATCCTTTTGGCCGCTGGTCGGCATTGCCATGATCGGCGGCTATTTAGGCGATCAGTTCTATTATTTTCTTGGCTACAAATATGGTTACAGCTTTATCCGCAGCCGCCCCAATCTGAACAAAAAGTTCAAGCGCGCCAGCCAGATGATTGTGCGCTTTCCCACCCTGTCTATATTGCTGATGCGTTTTTTATGGGGTCTGCGGACTATCATTCCTATGAGTTTCGGCATTCTGCGCTATCCTGCACTGCGCTATTCGGCCGTCAACCTGCTGGCCAGTTTTATCTGGGCTTTTGTGGTCATCAGTGTTGGGCTGCAAGTCAGTCATTGGCTGCATGTGTTTTGGCATATGCTGCTGCCGCATCAAAAAAGAATCATCATTATTGCGGCCGTCATCAGCTGCATTGTCCTTGCCCGTATACTGTACGGCAGACTTGTTAAGCTGCAGGACCATCCGGAATAACGCGCATCCAGAAAATTTAACCCGCATTCAGACTGAGCTCATCCTGCACTGCTATATCTCTGATTATTCAAGTGTTCACTTCTTCTGGGAGTACTAATGCAAACCACAGCGCTGCTGCTCAGTGTCATTTTCAGTTCAGTTGGCTTAGGCTATTTTATTTACGGCAAAAAGCAGCAGCAAAGCGTGCCGCTGATCTGCGGTTTGGCGCTGATGATCTACCCTTATTTTATTGACAGTGCGGCCCTGATGTCCGCGATCGGGATATTATTGATTGCTGTCCCTAGGTTTATCCGCCTCTAAGCAGCTTGATATACCTACTGGCTAACCAGCAGGTAGTGAGTTAATCAATAAAATGGTCTCAATGCCAGCGTATCCAGATATTTAGGCGGATGGAAACATGCACACAAGCGCCTCTGAAATGAATAATTCTATAAATTTCAGGCTTTAATAAAAAAAAGTTATTTACCCTTCAATAAAGTTTGATTATTCAACAATTTTTCTGTTCATTAAAATCAGTGATTATTTCCAGCCTACTGCATATGGACGATTTGCATGGACGCTCAGCCACGCTTAACCAAAGAAGATAAACGCACACTGGGACTCTCCTCCTTAGGCGGCGCCTTAGAATTCTATGATTTTGTGATTTATGTTTTTTACGCCAAAATCATTGCAGAACTGTTTTTTCCCAGCACGCTCAGCCCATTCTGGGCCATGCTGAACACTTACGGCATTTTCGCCGCCGGCTATTTTTTCCGTCCGCTGGGCGGTGTGGTCATGGCGCATTTTGGTGACTTAGTGGGCCGAAAACGCCTGTTCAGCCTGTCTATTTTATTGATGGCGCTGCCCACCTTAATGATCGGCATCATGCCTACCTTTGAAAGCATCGGCTATGCGGCGCCTTTACTGCTATTGCTGATGCGCGTGGTGCAAGGCATCGCCATTGGCGGTGAAATTCCAGCAGCATGGACTTTTGTTTCAGAGCATGTGCCTGAAAAAAGAATCGGCATTGCCAACGGCTTGCTGACAGCGGGCCTATCCTTAGGGATTTTACTGGGCGCGCTGATGTCCTTGTTTATCTCGCTGAAATTCAGTGAAGCGCAAATTCATGACTGGGCTTGGCGCCTCCCCTTTATTGTTGGCGGTATTTTCGGTTTTATCGCGCTGTATTTGCGCAGCTATTTAAAAGAAACGCCGGTTTTTAAAGCCATGCAGGAAAAGAAAGCGCTGGCAAAAGAGCTGCCGGTCAAGCAAGTTCTGGCGCAGCATAAAACTGCGGTAATCATTGGCATGCTGTTTACTTGGTTTCTCACCGGCTGTGTCGTGGTGCTGATTTTAGCCATGCCGAATCTGCTGACGGGCGCCTTTGGCTTTGAACGCGCCGATGCTTTTAAAATGCAAAGCGCAGCCATTATTATGCAGATGGCGGGCTGTATTGCAGCTGGCCTGCTGGCAGACCGCTTCGGTGCAGGCAAAGTAATGCTGCTGGGTTCTGCAGCCGTCGCGGCGATTGCGGCTGTATTTTATAACAGCCTAGGCCATGTCGCGCCATCGACCGTATTTATGCTGTATATGCTGCTGGGCTTCAGCTCAGGAACCGTCGGCATGGTGTCCTACAGCATGGTAAAAATGTTTCCTGCGCAAATCCGTTTCTCGGGGATCTCTTTTTCTTATAACCTTGCCTACGCCATTGCCGGCGGTATCACATTGCCTTTAGTTCAATGGCTCAGCATTTACAGCAAAATTGGCGCGCTATACTACATTTGGGTGGTCTGCTTGGCAGCCTTCCTAAGCGCTTTGCTGTACCGCGCACGCTTTGAAAAACAGCCCCAGCGCCAGCCCAATGCGGCAGAAGCTGACTTGAGTTGACATCTATCCAGCAAGAAACCGCTGCACAAACTGCGGCGGTTCAGTGATATAAAAAGAGCGGTTCAACCGCTCTTTTTTAAAGGCCTTATACTGACCATGCGGTTTAATCATCAAAAACCGGTAAATATCTTAAACATTCAGATTCTTGCGCAGCTCATCTTCCACAATATCAATTTCCAGCTGGCTGAAACGGCGGATCTCGCCTTCAGCATGCTTTTCCAATATACCGCCAATTAATGGCACTTTCACTTTGACCGTCCATTGCAGCTGAAAGCGGATGTGCGACTCATCCCCTGTCACGGTACGCTGACACTGAGCTTCTAAAGGCAAATTCGGATCCAGACTCACCTCAGAGGTCAGTTGCGCTAAATTGCTGACGTCTGTGCGCTTTAAACGGAAAGCGTCTTTTAAGAATTTTTTAGCGATATCCGGAATATTGACATCTAAATTATAAGCGCGCTTTAAGGTATAGATATCGCCGGTTTTCTGTGATTCTAAAATTTCTAAATTGTCGCCAGGAATGCGCTTGCACACCGCTTCATGCAGAGAGATATCCGCCGCTAAACGCTTAAACTCATCCAATGAAACGCCTTGAATCGCTGCGTTGACAGTAAATTGATGCGCCATGTTGTTTTCCTATTCTCTATTGCTCTTCATTGTTTTTATTGCTTCGGCTCAGCCAAGCCCGCAGCGCATTAAATCTTGTTGCTTGCATCCTGTCATTGACTCAAACGCCACAACACAGCACAAGGACGCCATAATTTTAATAAAGCAGCCTCAGATTCTTTTTACTGCAACGTTCACATCACAAAACCATCGGTATAAAACTGCGGTCACCATCTTGCTGTCACGGTAAAATCCCGAATATCTGGAAGAAACCGTCCCTAAGTCTTTTGTGCCTCAAGCGGGATAAATCCCGTATCTGCAAATCAATAGAGCTTAAAAAATCAAAGATTATTCCGCTGCTGCTGCCCGCTCTTTTCATACAGTACGGATCGTCTATTGTCAGCGCAGTCAATCAGTAAAAACTGCATTTTGTACTCAATACGGATACAGTACTGTTCAGCGCCATCATCCAAGCCCGCCACAGACCAAACGGTACCCTTTGGGAACTGCTGCAGCCAATCTGCCTGATAAAAATCAGAGATGCAGTCAAAATTTAAATACATGTCCGGCTGCTGCAGAATATCCAGCGCCAGTACATCAAATTTTTTCTGCTGTTCATGCTGAAAATCAATAAGCATATTTCACCTTTAATACAGTATTGCGGGTCTGGCCATTTTCTTAGTATAGCGCGGGGCAGCCGCTGGAATAATATGAAAGGCCGGACTGGCTTAGCGACTTGAAATGAATGCGCCAGTCAATTTTATGGCATTGACAGTATTCTAACGATCGTTTAAAAATTAAATCAGCAGAAATAATGATCAATAAAAAAGAGAATATGAAATGGAACAGCACGAAATAGAACATCAAGGTAAAGTCAGCCGTGAAATCCGCGGCCATATTATGCTGATTGGCCTTGACAGAGCGGCAAAGCGCAATGCCTTTGACAGCCATATGATTCATGATCTGTCATTGGCCCTGACTGAATATGAAGATCATGCAGATTTGCGCTGCGCTGTCATCTTCGCGCACGGCGGGCACTTTACCGCAGGGCTGGATTTGGTTGAACTGCAGCCTAAACTGGCATCAGGCGTTTTCGACTTTGCAGAAAATCAAATCAATCCTTGGGGCACGACCTCCCGAAAACGCAGTAAACCAGTTATTACCGCAGTGCAAGGCTATTGCTATACCGCCGGCATTGAGCTGATGCTGAATGCCGACTTAGTCATTGCGCAAGATGACTGCCAATTTGCGCAGATGGAAGTACAGCGCGGTATTTTGCCTTTTGGCGGCGCGACAGTGCGTTTTGTGCAAGCTGCCGGCTGGGCCAAAGCTATGCGCTATCTGCTGACGGGCGACAGCTTTAATGCACAGACCGCCTTAGAGCTAAATCTGATTAATGAAGTTCTTGAAACTCCACCGCTAGCCCGCGCGATAGAGCTGGCCGAGCAGATCTCCCGCGCTGCCCCCTTAGCCGTGCAGGCTACATTAGCCTCTGCTCAGGAGGCCCGATTGCATGGGCCTGAAACTGCTTTTGCACAATTGCAGCAGCATCTCAATCCATTGCTGCACACTCAAGATGCGCAGGAAGGCGTTATGGCCATGCTGCAGCGCAGGCCTCCCCAATTCAAGGGGCAATAAATTTAACAGTCCGTCATTTCAAGCCACACTGCCGAAAAAGCCAATTCATCAAAGATGCATAACGCTTGCATTCCTAAAGATGGCTTTAAGCAAATGATGTTCGATGTTCAGCACAATTAAATAACAACGGAATACTCATGAAAGAACGCAGCCCGCTGGCACCAGCAGCACAGCCCAGCATTGAAGCAAAAACTATTGCATTCACTGCCGCAGACGGTTATCCCCTTTCTGGCGTTATGTATCGGCCGCCGCAGCCTCAAGCCAGCATCGTCATTTCCAACGCGACAGGTGTTCCGCAAGGCTTTTACCGCCGTTTTGCTGAATATGCAGCGCAGCAGGGCTTTCAGGTGCTGACTTTTGATTACCGAGGCATCGGCGCATCATCGCCCAACAGCCTGAAAGGATTCCGCATGTCGTATTTAGATTGGGGCCGGCATGACCTCAGCAGCGCAATTGACGTGTTGGCTCAGGATGATTTGCCGATTTACATGATTGGCCACTCCTACGGCGGGCAAGCGCTGGGGCTCAGCCGTAACCATCATTTAGTTAAAGCCATGCAGTGCTATGGCACAGGTGCAGGCTGGCATGGCTATATGCCGCTGAAAGAAAAAATTAAAGTGCAGGTCATTTGGAATATTGTATTTCCGCCCATGGTCGCAGTCACAGGCTATTTGCCATGGAGCAAGCTGAATATGGGGGCAGACTTGCCTGTCGATGTGTATCGCCAATGGCGCAAATGGTGCAAACATCCCACATATTTTTTTGCAGATCCGGAGCAGCAGGCCTTAAAAACGCAGTTTGCGCAGGTCAAAACACCAATTTACGCCATCGCAGCCTTAGATGACGATTGGGCACTGCCCGCTTCACGTCAAGCCTTTATGCAGCATTACACCAGCGCGCCAATGACGTTTATTGATATGCGCGCGCAAGATTACAGCATGAAGGCCATTGGCCATATGGGCTATTTCCGTAAGGGCGCGGAAAAAATTTGGGATCAGGCGCTGCAGCAATTCAAAACCCTGCAAACAGATGAACAGGTCGATCATGCGCCCGCGTAAACTCAGCCGTGAGCAGCTTCTGATTCAATCTGCACTTTGCTTTAAACAGCATGGCTATACTGGCGCCAGTATCAATCTGCTGGCGCAGGCCTGCAGATTGAGCAAAGCAGCTTTTTATTATGATTTCAGCAGCAAGGATGGCCTGCTGTATCAAATCTTAGAGCTGATGCACCAGCAATTAAACCGCAGTATTTTTCAACAGCTGCGGCAACAGCACAGCTGCCCCGCTAGCGCGTACCCGCAAATTCACAGCACTGCCGTACAATTTTTCAGTTTTGGCGGCATAGGCTGCTTGGCTGGAATCCTCAGTGCCGAACTGCCGAATCTGCCGGAGCAAATTCAAGAAAAGCTGGCGGCTATTTTTCAGGATTGGGAACAGGCTTTTTATCTGTTTTTCTGTCAATGCATGACCGCAGCGCAGGCGAGAACTTGGGCGAAAATGTCAGTCGCTGATTATGAAGGCGCAATTTTAATGTCGCGCATACGGCCTGAAATCAGCTATTTGGATTTTCTGCAACAGCGGATTTTAGAGCATCTGAATACGGCAGAACACTGAAAGGCTAAAGATATGAATCATGATTGTAAATCGTATTTTAAATTAGTATGTGGTCAGCTGTAGCTGCCTTGCGCACGAATATCATGCTTGTGCTCTTCGCCAAAACGGTCAACATGCGCATAGAATACGCCATATTTACCCACATAATATTCTAAAGACTGGTCGTAAAACGCCCAATAAATAGACCATTCGTCTAGGTCCATTTTACGGATTTGCGTTTTTGAACATACCGGCATTTTTCGAAAAACTGCAGCCTGCACCAATTCGGCATCCGCAATATCGTACAATTGGCCATCTTCGATAAACAGCGCTGCAATATCATCAAACAGCTGCTGTTCATAGGCATCCACAACTGCAATTGGCTCAGCCGTGCGTTCTGCCGTTTCTGCATCAGACACGCTGGCGCGTTTTTCCGGTGCCTGATACTGACGCCACTTTTGACTCATTTTCTGTGTCTTATATATTTTAAAGCCAAGAATCCAAGCCACAGTAATCACAATCAAGACACAAAGCATCATTAACAGATTGACCATAACTGAATCCCCAATTGAATTTAATTATATATTTTGATCAATTATAACACGGCTAAATTGAGTATTTTTCATCCAATTTCAAAGTTTGGTCACTTTCTGCAATATGATTCATGCAAAGGCATCAGGTATATTATTCTGTCAGTTGTGCAGATTTACTCCTGAATCCTCCGCTGCTTATAAAAATTCCAATTTTATGTAAAATCCATTACTGTGAGACAGGTCACATTCATTCTTATTCAAATTAAAAACTTGAAACAAAACTAAAATACAACTCTTCTACTTCGCAGAAAATGCTTCAAAAAAACACGATAAAGCAACATTTTTCATCTTTTCTAGCACGAATTTATCTTCTGAAATGTACCCTCTTTTTCAATTCGACCAAAAAAACTATGATACGCAAATCAAGGATTGAAGATATTCCCGAGATTATTCGGGTGGTGCATGAAAGTGTACGCTCCTGTATTCAGGATCATCAGCGCAATGAAAGCGAGATTCAAATTTGGCTGGAAAAAACAAATCAGTCCAGCTTGCTGCTTTCACTGCCGTACAATGACAGCTGGGTCTATATAGAACATGATCAAATTGCTGGCTTTATTCTTGTGAATGATCATGGAAAAATTCTAATGAACTATATTCGGCCAGAGATGCAGCAGCAAGGGATTGGCACAGCATTGCTGATGAACATGATTGATTGCCTGCGTGATAAGAAAATTTCTCAAATTACCTTAGACAGCACGCAGACAGCGCTGCCCTTTTATAAAAAATGCGGTTTCGAAAGTATTTATCCTATGCAAAATGAGCACAGCCCAGCACTCACGAATTTAGTGAAATATTTAGCTTAGAGCTTAAATAACGATTCTATTTGCTGTGCCCTTTCCATTCCGCTGCAACCGCCCATCACTTTTACCTATGCGGCTTTAAGCTGATCACGACCAGACTGTTTCGCTTCATATAATTTTTCATCTGCCGTGCGCATTAAAGCATGAATATCTGCATAGGTCTGATTCCTGTCCATACACGCCATTCCCATGCTGACTGTGACAATATTTTTTTGATCTCCGCGCTTACAATGTTCAAGCTGCGCTTGGCGGATCGCATCCATGACGGCATCCATCAAATCGACTGAAACCTGCAGCGGCACATTCTGCAGAACAATGGCGAATTCTTCTCCGCCATAACGCGCCAAAAATGCCGAGGGCGGCAAACTTTTAGCGATGATTTGAACCAGCTGCTTTAATATTTCGTCACCTTTCAAATGCCCATAATAGTCATTATAGTTTTTAAAATAGTCGACATCGAGCATAGCGAATATCAAAGTGCCGTGCTGCTGGTGCTTGGTTTCTGAAAAGCGCTCTTGAATCTCATCATTCAGCGCACGCCGGTTGTAAGCGCCGGTAAGCGCATCAACCTTCACCTGATGTTCAAGTTTGGCATTCAGCTCATGCAGCTGTTCTGTACGGGACTTGACTTTCTGATCCAGCAGCCGATTCAGCTCCATCAAATTATTATTCAGCTGCTCTGTATGGAACGTTTGATAAGCATAGTTCCTCGACTGCTGGAACATAATCAGCAATGCATACAGACTGCTCGAAATAAAAGACAGATTGACTGAATCAACCCAGTTCAGCAGCAGCAGGAAGTCATTTAAAAATGTTACGCATAAAAAAATCACGGCGCATAAATTTAAGAGAGAATAAGGCTCTTTTAACTTCAGGGTTTGATAAAAGCCATAAATAAAATTTGCCAATACAGATAGGCTGAACACCGAACAGTACAGCGCCAGCCGCTCAAAAATTTCAGGGCGCGCAATTAATGTTACCCCAATATTCAGCGCCAGCAGCAGCATTGCAATTTGATAATTTAAGCGGTGCAAGTAACGCGCATTCAGAAAATGGATATAGCTGATAAAAAACAGGATCGTTAAATAGGTGAATAAATACTCTAAACGCGTCCCCCACAGCCAATCGATTTCTGTCACTGTTGTGTAGGCATACGGCGCAGAGAAAAAGTTATGCAGCGCCAAAAAAATAATGAAAATGCCGAAGACGAAAATACTTTTGCTATTGCGCTGCTTAGAACCGCGGAATAGCGAAAATAAAATAGTAAAGAAACCAATACCCAGTACCCCGCCGCACACCACGGCAATACTCATCATCAGCTGCTGGAATTGGCGGTTGATGGTTTTAGCAATACCAATACGCATTGGATTTTCCAGCCCGCCATGCAAAGAGGAAAAGCTGGAGGCTTGAATCGCTAAAGTAAAATATTCTTTTTCAGCAATAAAATATGCAATTTTGGGAGCATTCTCAGTGACTTGGCTTTCAGCATTTTTACCAACCTCACCCAAGCGAATCAGAAAGTCGCCATTCAGATAAACCCGATAGGCCCCGTACTGATTCGGGATTTTAATCCCGATACGGCGCCCAACAAATTCTTTGGGAATTTTAAAATAACCGACAAAAGTTCCATAATTTTCATTGCTGCCTGTCAGCTCTTTAAATGAAGCCGGTAAAAAGACTGTCTTGCCAGTCAATATGCTGCTCGGCTGTTTCAAAAAATGCTTTTGATAAAACAGCCATTGCCCTTGCAGCTGAGTACTGTCATTTTCAGTAAAAGACAAGGTATTAATGCTGTCGCTGTATTTTTCATAAAAAGAAGCCGGCGCAGACTCATATTGCGCAAACACAGACGTTTGCCCCAATAGAATGATGCAGCTCAGCAGCAATAATCCCTGAAAAATACGGATAGCATTATGCAAATAACGCAAGGCGTCCCGTTCCCTGTATATGTCTAAAACTCAATGTAAAATGAAACTTAATGATTTCCAAATACTTTCTTTATTTTTTGATCAACAGCATCCTTGCTGTTGAATAACCGATGCAGATTAAAGATTAATCACGGGTTTTCACATCGAACAATTCAATTTCAAAAATTAAATTTGAGTTGGCTGGAATAATATTGCCCATCTTGCGCGAGCCATAAGCCAAATGTGACGGCACGATCAGTTTACGCTTACCGCCTACTTTCATGCCCATAATGCCCTGATCCCAGCCTTTAATCACGCGGCCTGTGCCAATGACTGTTTCAAAATAACTGCCGCGGTCAACCGATGAATCAAATTTGGTGCCGTCTTCCAGCCAGCCAGTATAGTGCGTCGTAATTAGTGCGCCTTTTACCGCTTCTTTACCTTCGCCGATTTTCAATTCAATAATTTCTAATTCATTTGACATTGCTGTGCACCTTTATAAATAACTCTGTAACCCTGCATTATAAACGGCTGCGGCTGAAAATCCGCGTCTTTATTTGCTATTTGCCAAAAAGCCCAGTCCAATTAAAAACTGAGCTCCATGATGCTGACATCATCCAATAAGTATTCAGTCAGCTTACGGTGATTTTCAGCTGTGCCGATCAGCACCCAGCGCCCTGTAATCTTCTGTTCAGTTTTGTGCTGAGTATTGCGGATGACCTGCATATCAAACGCTTTAAATAATTCTTCGTACTTATCCAGCGTTTCCTGTCTATAGGTGCAGACAATGCGGTAAGTCCGCGCCTGATGCAGATTTTCAATGCGCTCCTGCACATAGATCAGCATCACCAGCACAATCAAAACAATAAAGGCGGAAAACAGGCTCAGCACGACATATCCAGCGCCGACAGCCATGCCGATCGCTGCGGTCATCCAAATTGTTGTTGCGGTCGTAATGCCGGAAATGCGGTTTTCATCTTTAAAAATAACCCCGGCGCCTAAAAAGCCCAAGCCCGTGAGGATATTTGCGGCCAGCCGGTCTGGATTTTCCACGCCGATTTTCAAAGACAGAATCGTAAATAAACATGAGCTGAGGCTGACCATAATCATGGTGCGCAGACCTGCCGATTTGCTGCGGTACTCCCGCTCTGCGCCAATGACTGCCCCAATCCCTAAAGCAATCAGCAAATGAATTAAGTCAGCATAATCTGCATACATACTGAACCTTTATTGTTATATCCTGATTCAGGTATACGAAATTTTGCAGGAAAGATGCAAGCCCTGCTCACATCTTTCATTCAATTAATTGAAAGAAAATACTTATTTATTGCAGCTGTTCCCACTCAACCAGCGCCTGCGCCTGATCGCCAATTAAGGTCCATTCATCGTCCATAATGTTCAGCTGCAGCTGCATGGTGCGTTCGCATAGGGCTTGAATGGCTTCCGTTGTTGCTAAAGACAATCTCCACACTTCAAGATTTTTTAACGTTTTCAGCTTGCTGTTGCGCTTATACCATTCATCGACGGCGGTGCCGTAGGTCACAATGGCAACTTTGCTGCAGCGCGCGCAGGCTTTCTTGACTTTGTCTTCATCCGGGCTGCCGACTTCAATCCATTTCACCAGCTGTCCGGTTAAATCTTTTTCCCACAGCGCCGGCTCATCGGTTTCAAACAAATCCTTGGTAAATTCCAATGCTTCATCTGCATAACGGGCATAAGCCAAAATGCGCACCATCAGGCGTTCAATAGTTTCTGACGGATGCAGCGCCATTGTCAGCTGGTAATCGCCATATTGGTGCACGTCCATATTGGCAATATTCAAGTCTGCTTTATAAATTGTAGCTTTCAGCGCCATGATCAAGTCCTCAAATTTGGCGCCTAGCATATAAGATTTAATCACTGATTTGCAGAAAAGATACGGCTATTTCCCGTCATCGGTGCGGCAATTCATCAGCAGGGTTTCAAATTGCAGCCACTCATGCTCTTGCTGATAAATAATTTCTAAGCGGTTATCAATATTTTCTGCTGATGACTGGTAGTTAAATTGTTCAGGATTAAAATTAAAGCTTTTCCAGCCGGCATTGGTTTGAAAAATCCCTTTGATACGCAGCCAGTTTTTTTGCTCGCATAACAAATCCAGTAAATCATAGAAATCAAAGACCCAGCGCTTCGGCATTTTCCAGCCCGCGACACTGTAGCCTTGTGCTGTTTCCACATAATGATACGGCAGCTGCTTGATTTCCGGCGGCGCCTCGCCTTGACTCAGCTGCTGTTGTACCCGCAGCAGCGGCTGAATTTTACGCGCAGTCCCGGAATAAGGCTGATCGATATCTGCAAGCTTCAACTCACCCATCGAGATTTTCCGCCAAACTTGCTGATAGGGCTGATATTCGGCCTGCAATGCTGCCAGCGCCTGCTCATCTGCAGCGCTCATTTTATCGGCATGCGACACTGCCACAATTTTGGCCGCCTTCAACTGATCTGCATATAAATTTTGCTGGCTCCAAGCCGTATCATGCAGCCGAGAACCATCAACCACCGTAAGCAGTGCGCGCATATTCAAGTGCGCCTGCCAATGCGGTTCTGTCAACTGTTCCAGCAGCTGCGCAGGATGCCCGAGCCCCGTCGGCTCTATAAACAAACGGTCTGGCTGTGTTTCTGAAAGCAGGCGTGACAAGGCTATTTGCATAGGCATTTGACTGCTGCAGCATAAGCAGCCGCCCAGCAGCTCCTTGACCGCATAGCCATGATCTTGCGGCAGCAATTGCTGATCGACACCAATTTGGCCAAATTCATTCATCAGCACGGCCCACACTTCATGTTCAGGCTTTTGACTGAGCAAATGCTTGAGCACAGTCGTTTTTCCTGCACCTAAGAATCCGGAAATGATATGAACGGGAATGGCTTGCGATGATGTAACGAGCTTCAAAAGGATACCTGCGTGCGGCCGTTTAATTCAGCATTTTATAACGGGATGCGCCTGTTCTTGCAAGCGCTTGCCTGTCCAGCATGACGGCAGGGTTTTATTCACAAGCCATTGATTTGACCATTTCACACAGGAAGAATATTTAACGTAAAAGAACAGCACAGCATCACGTTAACGTGCATGGCAGCTGCTAGCGCTTCAATTGCCGTGCATGCACATGACAGGATTGAATGAATTCAGCCCGCTGGGCTACGCAGTTTGAGCATAGCTCCTGCCTCAGCAATTGATTTTAATCTTGAATATCGAAAGCAAAAACCAATTCAAAATATATGGCTTATTGACCTAAATGACATAATCAATTCACATTCAGGTCAATCTGTAATGAAATTTTACATTTGATTTCCACATTTAATGCTGGATTCAGTCAGTTCTCACTTGATTTGTAACTGGAGTGTTACAGCGCCGACTTCAAATTGGTACTGTTGAAATATTTACATACATTTTAAGCCCTTATTTAATTTTTTATTTCACACAAATCAACAAATTACTAAATTTTATAGTGTTTTTGTAACCCATATAGCAGTCTTTTGCTGCAAACATTGCTTGCAGCGGTTTCGGCTCTTAGCATGGACAACTGTTCAGATTGAGGGTGATGCTCAATTTGAATTCATGAACTAAAATACACAATTAAGGATGCCAACATGAAATTATCTCAAATTTTACTCGCTTCAACTTTAGCTGCTGCAGCGGCTACAACTTTTGCCGCTAAAGACGCTCAGCCAGCTCAAGAAGAAAAAGTTGTTGTAAGCACACAAGAACAGCCAGCAGCCGGTGCTGAAGAAGCTGCCGCGGGCTCTACTGCAGCGCAGCCTGCATCTGAAGCGCAAGCTGAAACTGCAGCTCCCGCTCAGCCTGCTCAGTAACAGGTTCAGCATACGATTAAACCGTACTGATTGCTGTTTAATTACAGGCTAAAACTGCTCAGTTGTGGACCCCTTCATAACGTTTAGCCTGATTTGCGAACGAAGACAAACTGGATAATGCCAAGCGTTATCCGGTTTTTTCATGTGTATTGGTGTTTATTAATAGTTAAAAATGATAGATAAATCATCTAAGGCTATGAACAAATAAAAATTAAAACAATATATTTCATAACCTTAAAAAAACAATTCCAACATTTCAGCATAGCATCCATCTATTTCACCTACTTATGCATAGCTTGCTGCAGGACGCTTATTCACCGTTAATAAGCCAAATGCGAAATAATTGGATGTTTGCACATGAGCAATAAAGCAAATTTTACAGCTGAAGTGGCGATTCTAGGTGCCGGCCCTGTGGGCTTAACCATTGCCAACTACTTAAGCAAGCAAGGCGTTCAGGTGACTGTCATTGAACAGCTGGACAGTTTGATTGATTACCCGCGTGCAATCGGTATTGATGATGAATCACTGCGTACCATCCAGTCGCTAGGCTTGGTGGATCAGGTTTTACCGCATACCACGCCAAATCACGCTATGCGTTTTTTAACACCTAAAGGCCGATGCTTTGCAGACATCCAGCCGCTGACCCGCGAATTCGGTTTTTCACGCCGTAATGCGTTTATTCAGCCTCAAGTCGACAATGTTCTGCTGCAAGGCTTAAAACAATACAAAAAAACAGAAGTGCTGTTTTCACGCCAATTGACAGAATTCCATCAGGATGATTCTGGCGTAACACTCAGCATTACCAATAAAGCCGGTGAAAAAGAAACTGTGCATGCACAGTACCTGATTGCCTGCGATGGCGGAAACTCTGTAGTACGCCGTACATTGAACATTGCATTTGATGGTGAAACAGCGCCGAATCAATGGATCGTAATTGATATCGACAATGATCCGCTCGCTACACCGCATATCTACCTATGCTGCGACCCAGTGCGCCCATATGTTTCGGCTGCATTGCCTCACGGCATCCGCCGCTTCGAATTTATGGTGATGCCAGGCGAAACTCAAGAAGAATTAAGCAAGCCTGAAAATATCGCAAAATTATTGTCTAAAGTCATGCCGACTACTGACGGCATTGAGGTGATCCGCCAGCGTGTATATACCCACAACGCGCGTATTGCCGACAAATTCCGCGTTGACCGCATCCTGCTTGCAGGCGATGCGGCCCACATCATGCCGGTATGGCAAGGTCAAGGCTACAACAGCGGTATGCGCGATGCCTTTAACTTGGCATGGAAAGTGGCGCTCGTCGTACAGGGTAAAGCTGGACCTGAATTGCTGGACTCTTACCAAGTAGAACGTAAAGACCATGCCAAAGCCATGATTGACTTATCTGTGATGGCAGGCCATGTGCTGGCGCCACCAAAGAAATGGCAAGGTTTTGTGCGTGACGGCATTGCCTATGCATTGAACTACATTAAGCCGATTAAACAGTACCTGCTGGAAATGCGCTTTAAGCCAATGCCGAAATACCATGACGGCGCGTTAGTGACCAATGGCGCCAAAGATTCACCAGTCGGTAAAATGTTTATTCAGCCGGAAGTGAAATTAGCGACAGGTGAAACTGTGCTTCTGGATGAAGTGATTGGCAATGACTTTGCTTTAATTGCATGGGGCGTAGACCCGCAATGGGGCCTAAGCGATGCATCTATTCAGCAATGGCAAAAATTAGGCGTGAAATTCATTCAGGTCATTCCTGCAGTGCAGTTTAAAAATGAAGCCCGCAAACAGCCTGAAGGTGTCATCACCATTGGCGATATCGGCACGGACATCCGCACTTGGTTCGGTAAAACGTCTGAATCTGTCGTGGTGCTGCGTCCTGACCGTTTTGTGGCAGCCTTGGCTATTCCGCAAACACTGGATCAAGTGAGCCAGCAGCTGTTCGCTAAACTGCATGCAAAATAATGCAGTCAAAGAATAATTAGAATTTCTGAAATATTCAGAGGCCTGACCACGCATTATGCGTGGTCTTTTTTATGCTAAAATTTCAGGCATTCAAACCGGATTTGCTGCCGCTCCGTCCGTTCTGGCTTTTTATCATCAGGCTGTCCGCATGACAGTCTTTCGCTCAGTTATTTTTATGGCGCCAGCTGCTGCAGCCATTCAATGTCCTGTACAGACTCACGCTGCTTAATACGCTGAATATAGGGCTTAAATTCATCTAAATACGGTAAAATTTTAAATTGCACCGCATAGGCGATCCAGTACGCCAAATATAAATCCGCCGCCGTAAATTTTTCACCGGTTAAATATGGATCGGCCTGCTTCATGCCCTGCTTTAAAAATGCAAATACAGCCGCTTCATTGCCCATGCTCAATGCAGACCTGCGCTGTTCTATCTGATCTGCAGGCACCTGCAGATATTTGAGATCCATATATTCCGTCATTGGGCCATGGCAAAAAAACAGCCATTTCAAATATTCACCGCGCATCGGATCATGCAGTGCAGGCGCTAGGCCTTTTTCGTCATACTTATCCGCCAAATATGCATAAATTGCGGCGGTCTCGCTAATCACTGCCGGACCATCGACCAAACACGGCACTTTGCCCATGGGGTTGATGCTGAGATATTCGGCATCATGAATTTTGGCATAATCCACTTCAATCATCTCAATGTCATTTTCAATGCCTAATTCTTTAAATAGAGGCAGCAGCGTATTTCCGCGGGATTGTTTATTGCTATAGTATTTCATTGGCGCGGCCGTCCTAAAACAATGTTTTTAGTATGCAAATGGGGGTAAGTAAATAAAGTATTGATGCATCCAATTTAGAATAAAGTCCGATTAAAATTCAATCTGTATAAATTTATTATTTTGCGCCAAAGAAAAGCCAGTCTAAAGACTGGCTTTTTGATGCAGGCTGCGTTTAGAAAAAGCCCATATAGAACTGCTCTTTCAGCACTTTTAAAATCAGCTCAATCGCCTCATTTTTCTTGTCTTTGCGGTAACTGGCATACAGCCCAATCATCGGCAGGGGCTCAATGGTGCTTTTCACCACAATTTTATCGCCCAGCAGCGGAATTACATAAGACGGGACTAAACTCCAGCCCACTCCCATGCCCACCAAATTAACGTTCAGCAGGATATTGGTAGAATGCTGCACCACGTTGACATTCAATTTTGACTGTTTAAAAAATTCCTGAATAATGCGGTAAAGTTCCGGAGATGAATGTTCATCACTGACAATAAACTCCTGCTTATTAAAACTTTTAATGCTGATATGGCGCTGCTCCGCCTCGGGGCAGCCTTTAGGCATAATTAAAGCCAAAGGTTCAGTAAATACCTGAACTGACTCTATATCTGGAGAATCTTCGGCATAACGGGTAAATGCAATATCTATTTCCCCTCTATGCAGCGCCTTGAGCTGATCGGCATCCGTCAGGCTGTGGAAGTGAATTTTCAGCTCAGGGAACTGTGCGCGAATGTTCGGCATAATGTAGGGAAAGACTTTCATTTCCGCTACCGGCACAAAACCGATATTCAGCTGTTCTTTGGTCAGCTGCGCCACTTGCCGTGCATCCAGCATGGCTTTTTCCGCATGCTCCAAGCTCAGCCGCGCTTCTTTTAAGAAGGCCTTGCCTTCTTCAGTCAGTTCAACCTTACGGTTCGATCGCTGCAAAAGCTGTACACCGACCTCGACTTCCAAGTCTTTAATCTGCTGGCTCAAAGATGGCTGCACAGTGCACATGCGCTGCGCGGCCTTGGTAAAATTCAGCTCTTCTGCAACGGCTACGAAATAACGCAAATGTCGTAATTCCACACTGCACCTCTATGAAATGGATGTTTGAGCAGGCTTCTTCAGTACCGCAGAGGCCTTGTAAATAAACAGCGTCACGATCACCATGACCGCACAGCTTAAATAAGTAAATGAGTAGTCAAAATAGGCGATCAGCAGCCCCATAATGACCGAGCCTATTGCTAAGCCTATATCAAATAAAGCAAAAAATGTTGAAATGGCATGCCCCATCCGCTGCTTCGGCACTGACTGTATCGCCATGGTCTGCATGCAGGGAAACAGCGAACCATAGCCCATGCCGATAAATACCGCAGACAGCCACAGCATCCATTGATTGGTCATCATGCCGACAATAACCAAACCGATGGCAAATGAAATAAACGACGGATAAATGACTGAACTTGGCCCTTTTTGATCGTACCATTTGCCTACCCACGGGCGCACCGCAATCATGGAAACAGCAAAGACAATAAAAAAAACACTGGCCGCGCTTAAAAGATTCTGACTGTCGGCATAAGCAGTAATAAAGCTGGTTACACTGGAATATGCAAACGCAACCAGCAGCGCAATCAAGCTGATTGGCAGCACCTTGGTTTCCACAATATCATGCAAGCCAATTTTGCGTTTTTGCACAGTGTCTGTTTCAACAGCCTGCGGATATTCCTGCACCTTTAAGCTCAGGCTAAAAACATAGCCAATGCAGGTCACAATGCTGAGCAGCGCAAACAGCGCTGTGAAGCTGGCAAACTGAATTACAGTCAACGCTATTAACGGCCCAAAAACCACACCTAAATTCGTCGACATGACAAAATAGCCCATGCCTTCACCTTTACGTTTTTCTGGAATAAAGTCATTTACAACAGGAACATTGACTGTGGTCAAAATACTGAACCAAAATCCATGCAAAAAGCGCGCAAGTAAAAGAGACCATAAACTGTCAATCAGCAAATAGCTGAATGCAAACATGACAAACAGCAGCCCCGCGCCGCGCAGCGCAGTTCTTTTACCCAGCTTTTCTACAATCAATCCCGAAAACGGGCGGATAGCAATAGAAGAAACCAAAAATAAGGTCAGCGCCAAGCCAGCTTCTTTAATTGTGCCGCCTAAGTCCTGCATGATGTAAATCGGCAGCACGGTCAGCATGGCAAAGTAATAGATAAATAAAAATAAGTTATTGTATAGACACAATATAAAAGAACGGTTCCACAGCTGCTCACTGGGCAAGGCAGGCAAATAGTTTTCAGGCATGATCGTTCTCTGCCAGCTGCGGCGTGACAAGAATCGGCTGCAGTGCAGTATGCACCAGCTGTTGAATATAGCGCTGATCCGGCATGCGGTTAAAAAAGATAATTTGATAATGTATCGGGCCGTACAGCATATCCAGCATAAATTCGAACGGATAATCAGCTTTTATTTCACCGCGCTCAATCGCCAGTGCAATCAGCTTATAGGTCTGTTCACGGCGCGGCAGCAGATACTGCTTAAAAAACTCCCCTGCTGCTTCACGATGCTCAGCCATCACCACCAGCAAAGCGCGGCCAACATGATGATTTAATGCATTAGAAAGTTTGGACAGCTGCTGATTCAAATTAAATTCTAACGTCTGATCAAAATCCAAATCAAAAACTGAAGCCGTATTTTCCTTAAATGCTTCAAAAACCAGATCAGACTTATGCTTCCACCAGCGGTAAATCGTGGACTTGCCCACACCTGCCCGCGCAGCGATGTCTTCTATAGTCAATCGACTGTAATCAGATTCTGCCAAAGCATCGTTTACAGCACGCAAAATGCATTGCCTGCGCCGGGAAACCTTTCCCGTTTCATTTAAATCAGAAACTTCAAGTGAATGTGGTGCTGTACTCATCCGGAATCCGTAGCTAAATATGACCCAAAAGCTTGATGCTATGCATTAAAAATGAATGCATAATCGAAACGATACGTATCGTTCTATGTTACGCGCAAATCATATCCGCCACTAGGGCAATTTCAATTCCAAAGATAAAACTTTAGTTGAATACTCAGGATTTAACGGCAATCTGTTCAACACAAATTTTGACCAAGGCAGTTAAGCACACCGTTTAAATTATCTACGGCCCGGTATCACAACAGCAGCGCTACATAAAATATGACTATTTATAGACCGAATAAACACGGCAGCATAAAAAAACCGCCCTGAGGCGGTTTGATTAGCATCATCTACAGAAATTAGCTGTGGGATGATTTTTTATAAATGCTGCAAGACGGGTGATGATTTTCCTGCAAACGCGCAATCTTACGCTGTTCAGCGGCTTCAAAACGGCATCGTTTCCAGTCATTATTTAAATTCAGTTCTGGAATTGGTTTTGGCTTGCCCGTCTCATCGACAGCGACCATGGTGAAATAGCAGCTGTTGGTATGGCGTACTGTGCGCTTTTGAATATTCTGCGCTTCAACACGGATGCCGATTTCCATAGATGTACGGCCAACATGGTTCACGCTTGCCAAGAACGTCACCAGCTCGCCCACATGAATCGGCTCTTTGAAATTAACCTTATCTACAGACAAAGTCACCACATAGCTGCCTGAGTAACGGCTGGCGCATGCGTATGCCACCTGATCCAGCAATTTTAAAATTGTTCCGCCATGCACATTGCCTGAAAAGTTTGCCATATCTGGGGTCATCAGGACGGACATATTTAATTCAGATTGGTCTTCTAATACCGGAGCAATTTGATCTAATGGGGACATCGCGTTTCTCTAGACTTTATGGAAGGACATTAATTAGTATGATTATTATATCGTTTTTAACTTAAATAAAATGTTCTATTCGGCAAAAAATTCATCATTATTATTTATAGTGATTTAACTATCATTCAAAAAAATATATAGTAATTCCATTAAATGGTTGAGTATTAAACGAATTTACAAACTTCTGCCATTTTGTGCAAACGCTATGCAAGATTTCATTATTTGAAAAATAAAGTAAAATCCATCAGGAATTGAACTATTTCCGTTTTAGCTTACTCTATTCTTCGTATCTTCAATAAAATTCCTACATGCATCCGCATAAAAACATACCGTATACATACTCATTTAAAGTTTAGGCGGTATAACTTTCAGCATTTCAAAAGCGACATTTTCATAGGTTAATTTCTGCTGATTTTCCAGCTCAGTTTCAATGTTATACGAACCGTCAATTTTTACGGACGTCACAGTAAAAACCCGCTGTTCCATGGCTGCTAAAGTTACTTGCTGGCCAATTTTCAATGTATGCATATAGCAGTTACTCATGCTTTTATTAATTGATTTAAACTATAAAAAACCCGTAAAATTTTAGCGGGTTTATGGACATAGGTAAACGTATATATCTGAGTAAACACGCTAAATAGAAAATTAATATTATAGTTAAGGTTTTAAGGATTAATTCATTATTTATTAAATATCAATAAAATAAAGTAAACATTAAGTATATTTCTTCTATTATGGTTTTAAGTTCAGGATCTTATCACTATAAAGGCTAAGACACTGTCTGTTCCCTTCCTAACCGCAGGCCGCAGACAAAAGCTAATACAGAAAATGTTTAAATACAGAAATAAAAAAAGCAGACCGGCAGTAAAAACCGCAATGCACTACTTTATATTCAATCAGTATCCGGTATTAAACCCTGTGCGCGTTATTGCTGAACGCTGTAAATCGCCGCTTCACGCTCAAGCGGATGGCTATGCGCTGCAAATATGTTCGTAATCGCATTCAGCTTTTGCTCAGCAGCTGTTACCCCAGCCTGTATGGTGGCTTCGCGGCCATTTACATCAAAGATATGCGCCTTCTCTCGAATATCTGGCTGAATCACCACATCCGCACGCTTTAACTCTTCTTTCGCTAAATAATACTGCATGATATTGATGTTTTGGTTGAACAATCCCCAGACATTGCTGGTTTCGGTATGAACAGGCTGCGCCAAAATATCCACAGCAATAATAATGTCCGCACCTAAATCACGTGCCACATCGACCGGAACTGGGCTAACCAAGCCGCCATCGACATATTCCTGATGATTGATCACCGCAGGAATGAACATGCTTGGAATAGATACCGAAGCGCGTACGGCCTGCCCCGTATTGCCTGAGTTAAACACCATTTTCTTGCCCTGCTGCAGTTCGGTTGCCACAACATACATCGGCGTTTTCAGCAATTCCAGCGGAGTATTATTCACTTGTTTGTTGACATAATCCTCAACTTTTTTCCCGTCCAGCACGCCTTTTTTATCTAAACGGATTTCACGCACATCATTCGGCTTCATACTCAGCGCAACTTCACGCAGCTCGTCGGCCTTTAAACCTGACGCATATAAAGTTCCCACAATGCTGCCTGCACTGGTGCCAACAATAAAATCCGGCTTTATGCCATGCGCTTCCAAAACTTGAATTGCCCCAATATGCGCATAGCCGCGTGCCCCGCCGCTGCCTAACACCAAAGCCACAATGGGGCGCTTTTCCTGCTGTTTCAGTTTATGAAAATCAATCCGGTCTTTGCCCGCATAGGCTTCAACCCGGTTTAACGCCGGCGCAGCGCTTTGCTGTACAGATGAAGCTGCAGTATCAGCAGGTTTTGATGCAATAGTTTGGCACGCTGCAAGCAGCACACTTGTAAACGCAGCAAAAGCAAATTTCATTTTCACCACACAGATTCCAACTTTCATTTTTGATTTTATTTAACGAGGGATAGTCTAATGAGATCGCATCATCACTATTGTTATGATTCGTAAAACCGCAATGACGATTTCAGCCCTTTCCAGAATGCCTCACAGTCTAAAATTATAATCTGAAAAGATTGGTTTTAAAGCTTTCCATCACACCGTCCAGATCCCTGCTGCAGATATTTTGGATATTTCTGAAACTTGGATGCACCTTATTTTATTGCGAATACCATTACCTATTTGGCTCGGTATTATGGACAGCTTTATCGCTTATACCGCTGTTTTAAGCAGCTGGCCGGTAATATAAATTGCACAGAGAATTTTTTTGCATAAAAAAACCCAAGTTTCCTTGGGTTTTTTAAAGCCATTTAAATTTCAAACAGTCTTCAGTTATGCAAAAAATTTTAAAATAAATTGAATGACTGTCGCATTAATCAAGTCAACAAAAAATGCGCCGCAGAGCGGTACAATCAAAAATGCTTTGTGTGAAGGCCCATACATATTGGTAATGGCCTGCATGTTGGCGACAGCTGTTGGCGTGGCGCCCATGCCAAAACCGCAATGCCCTGCAGCCAAAACCGCCGCATCATAGTTTTTACCCATCACACGGAATGTGACAAAGGCGGCATACAGCCCCATTGTTAATGTTTGTGCACCCAAAATAACAACCAACGGGCCAGCCAAGTCAGATAATTGCCACAGTTTTAGAGAAAGCAAAGCCATCGCTAAATACAGCGAAAGGGATGCATTACCAAAAACATCAATTGCGCGGTCAAAAATTTGAATTTTTAAAATGCCTTCCAGCACGTTGCGCAGAATAACGCCGCCTGCCAACGCCCATACAAATGTCGGCAATTCAAACATTGTCCCTTTGCTATAGCCCGTCATAAACTCTGCAAATGCCAAGCAGCCGGCAAACAGGCCCAATGTCGTAATAGCATTATCAGCCGTAATTAGGCGGACACGGTGCGGATATTCAAATGGAACATATTCTGTAGAATTGATATCGGCCAAAGGCGTACTGTCACTTTTTTCGATCTGTTCATTGGTGCGCGGTGTCGCTAGCTTATAACGGTTAATCAGCAATTTTGCTAAAGGTCCGCCAATAATACCGCCAATAATCAAACCGAAGGTCGCACTTGCCATGCCAAGCGCCAGCGCGCCTTGTATGCCGTGCTGGGTTTCTAAAATTTCACCCCAAGCGCCCGCAGTACCATGTCCCCCAGTCAGCGTGATAGAGCCTGCAATCAAGCCAATTAATGGATCAATACCCAGTATTGTCGCTAGGCTAATTCCGACAAAATCCTGCACCACAATAAATGATGCTACAGCAACCAGAAAGATCACCAAGCCTAAGCCGCCTTCTCTTAATTTAGAAAAGTTCGCGCTTAAACCAATAGATGCAAAGAAAATCAGCATAAAGCTGGTTTGCAGCTGACTACTTGTGGTAATGCTGTATCCCCAAAGCTGATGCACAATCAGCGATATAATAGCGGCGACTAAACCGCCCGCAACGGGTTCAGGAATATTATAGCGTTTTAAAAAACCAATTTTATTAACAAGAAACCGTCCAAGCAATAGAACGATCACGGCAGCAATTAAGGTATAAAATGCGTTAAAAGTAAATTCCATAATAATAGTCCATGCAGGTAATGAACCAGAGCAATTAAAGATTTGATCAAATGAATAAAGTGCAGCACGGTTTAACCCAATGCCTAAGTTTTATTCCAAATATTTATGCTGTGGCTCATTTGATGCTTCTCATGTAAATGACTTGCAATACCATACTCCCCTAATGGCATATGTATTGCCCAAATATTCCGCACACTCTTAATGATTTAGAATCTTAACGAATATCCTTGTCAAATATTTTGATCAACCATCAATATGAATAAAAGTGCGACATTATGCATATTTTTTGTGTAAAAACTTTATTTTTTTACAATAATTCATATCAATAACTGTGATCGTTTTTTTATATTTATTTTCTAAAAAAATAGTGCTTAATTTATAAGCGCTCAGTTCAATCCTATCAAATAAAAAACAGGAGCATAAAGCTCCTGTTTTTAGGCAATTTACATATTTTAGATTAGAAGCTGTATTTAGCCATTAAGCCAACACGGTCGTCATTGTAAGAGTCACCGCCAAATGCTTTACGCTTACCATTTACATATTCAACACCCAGCTCAACTGGTTTTACTGGTGCATAAATAATATTTAACCAAGCTTGCTGAACTTCTTCATTTGCATTGCTGTTCGCTGCAGCTTTTGCGTATGCACTGCCATCATCCGCAAATAGAGCGCCATAAGCCAAAGTTGAACGAAGCTTTTCGTTAAACTTGTATGTTGCACCAACCTGAACAGCAGTAAATTTATTTTGCTCAACACTGCCATTCACTACAGAATACGCAGAGTTTGAACCATATAAATAGTTACTGTTGCCTTCCGCATAAGAAAGATCGCCATTCAGCTTCAATTGATCCGTCACTGCATATGATGCGCCAGCTGCAACGCCCCAAGCTGTTTCAGTATCGTTTGCAGCATCTGACTTGTAATTTTCAACCAATGCGCGCGCAGATGCTGAACCTTTACCATCTGCAAAACCTTGAGTCAGCTTCGCAGTAAGGTTTGGAATACGATAAGAAGTATCAGCCGCAACTGTACCTTTACTGTCACCTTCTTCTGCAGAAACAAATAACTGAGTTTGCGGAGCAAGCTTAAAGTTATAGCGTACTTGCGGTAAACGTGTTGTTCCGCCGCCCACGTTGGTGCTGAAATCGATCATTTCAGGTGCATGGCTAGACAGGAAGTTGGAAGTCGTTTGACCAAATAACCAATTGTTATAAGTTAAGTACGCATGACGAAGACGGAAACCTTCACTTTTCACACTGTCAGAATCAGCGAAATCAGCTTCAATTTTACCGCCAACTTTATTGTCAGCACCAACAGGCGCGCTAAAATCTAAGCCAATACGTGTAGTTTTCGCAGTCGCGCGCAACTTGTCTTTTGTAGCGCCGGTTGATGTATGCACGCTGCCGAAGTCATTATCTGCACCTTCAATGATATAGTTCGCATCACCGCGTACAAAACCATAAAGATTGACATCTGCACCCGCTTTAGATTTCAGTCCAGCAAGCGGTGAAGCAGGCGCTGCTGCAACAACTACTGGAGCAGGACGTGTTTTAACTTGCTGAATATCAGCTTGCTGCTGCACTTGAACCTGCTGCTGCTGTTTGATCAATGCTTTCAGCTCTGCAACTTCAGCACGCAACTGCGCAACTTCTTTTTGTTCAGCTGTGGCTGCTTGCGCAGAATTCAGCATCAGTGCTGAAACGGCAATGGCTAAGCTGTATTGTGCTACAGGTTTTTTAAGTTGAGCGAAATTCATATTTTCTCCAGATGAATCCTAGTTTCACACAATCATTTTCAATCCAGATGAAAATGCTTTTTTTTGTGACAATTTTTAACTTTCCCTAATTGCATATTTATACAGGAAAAATTAAACATTACTTTGCTGATTTTACGCATTTGTAATTGATATAAAGAATAAGCAAAAATGCTCAATTTTCAATGCTATAAATTTACAAATGGTTAAACAGCGCCATGTTGGCCATTTTCACAATGACTGTTTTGACTTGCAATATTCGGTCCTGTTAAACAGCTCCCTTTTATCAATCCATTTTTATGCATAGTATTTTTAAAATTGAGCTGTTCTTCCTGACACCCCATGCTGATTATTTGAACGGACAAATCATCGAATGGCTATCTGTGCTTTAGTAGCATGCGATTAAAGGCTTACTCACCGCAATTGCACAAAATCCTGCCGCTGAACTCAGCATATCTTCTTTTAAGATATAAGTTCTTGAACACGATAATAGAATTGCATAAGTCAGATATCATTCAATTAGCGGAATATGCCAGAATTATACCTACAAGGTAAATATCTATACCCCAAAAGTATTAAAACTTTATTGATTATTTAATGCATCAGGAGCAATACTTGTTCTAAATCACATAATAATGTTAAACATCTATGGGCAAAACCAGAATTTAAAGCAAACATAAGGATGTAAAATGGACCAGCAGCTGCAGCAAGCCGTAGATCAAGTCATCACCGCGCGCCACTCTGTGCGCGCATTTCTAGATACGCCTATAGATCAACAAACCCTGAAAGATATTCTTCAGGTGGCAAGCCGCGCACCATCTGGAACCAACACTCAGCCTTGGAAAGTTTATGTCGTACAGGGCCAAAAAAGGAAAGTATTGATTGAAAAAGTGTGTACCGCACAATCAGCCTTATTTTTAAATCCTGAATTGGCAAAAAACTACAAAGAAACCTTTCCCTATTACCCAGAACAGTGGCTGTCTCCATATATCGACCGCCGCCGTGAAAATGGCTGGGGCCTGTATGGCCTGCTGCAAATTCAAAAAGGCGAAAAAGAAAAAATGGCGAAGCAGCAGCTGCGGAATTTCAAGCTGTTTGATGCGCCGATCGGACTGTTCTTTACAGTGCATAAATCATTAGGCATAGGCTCTAAAATGGATATCGCCATGATGATTCAAAATGTCATGCTGGCAGCCAAAGCCCGCGGTTTAGATACTTGCCCGCAAGCCGCGTGGAATCACTTCCACAGTATTGTACTCAGCGAAGTTCATGCTTCAGAAGATGAAGAATTGGTATGCGGCATGGCTTTAGGCTATGCCGATCCGGAACAGATTGTGAATACCTTTATTACGCCGCGCGTTCCTGTGGACGAATTTGCAGTCTTTATTGAATAACCGCAACCCGAAGCTAAAATAGTTCAGCAATCCACAACATAAAAAAAAGAGGCAGAAAAGCCTCTTTTTATCACTTGGTCACTTATTTTTATTCACTGGAAGATTTCAAAAACAGCTGCGACGCGCCCATGCAATAACAGCCTATTCGCTGCATCACATGACTATTGCGTACTGATAAGCCTATGCATATCAATGACGTTTCTAATTGCCAGGCTCTCAACACTGAAACAATTTATACTCTGGCTATACACGGGATGCATGCTGAAATTTATATACAGCGCATAGCGCTACAGCAATAAAGATCATCATCACTGCAGCCATGTTCAGCAACGGGCTCCACAGCATAAAATTCAGAATCAGCCCGCCTAAAAGGCCGCAGGCAAATTGCATGCTGCCCATCACAGCACTGGCTGTGCCTGCCCGCGCGCCCTGCTCTGACATTGCCAAAGCCATAGCATTCGGTCCTGTAAAGCCAATCCCTGAAACGGTTAGAAACATGCCCAGCATGACTGAAGCTAATGGCGCTTGCGGCAGCAAACCGCCAATCAACAGCACAGCAACTCCAAATAATTGAATATAAGCGCCCAGTTTTAACCGCATCAGTACAGCAGTTTTTGCGGCCAGATGCTTGTTAAAGGTTGAAAACATCATGATACCGAATGCATTAGCCCCAAATGCATAAGCAAATTGCTGCTGGGTAAGGCCATAGCTGTCCATCAGTACGGAAGCGGAAGAACTGATATAGCAAAACAGCAGCCCGCCGGAGAAACAGCCGATAATCATGGGCAGCCTGAAGCTGGCATCTTTAAAAATTGCAGCATACAGCAAAAGCACCTGCTGAAAACTTAAATTTAACCGGCGTGATACGGGCAGGCTTTCTTTAAAAAAGAAATGTACGCAGAACAGGCATACAACGCCCATAAAGCTTAAGGCTGCAAAAACGGCATGCCAACTGAAGAATTTTAAAATCAAAGATCCCATTGCAGGCGCAATAATGGGCGCAATGCCCATCACGATCATCATGCTGGAAAAGGCTTGAGCCGAAGCCTGCATATCCAGACGGTCACGTATCGCCGCCCGGGCAATCACCACACCGACGCATCCGCCTAAGGCCTGCAAGATACGGGCTGCAATTAAGCTCCATTCATTTTGAGCAAACAAGCAAATCAAACTGGCGGCAACGTAGAGGCTTAAACCGAAATACAGCGGAATTTTACGGCCAATACGGTCACTGACCGGCCCATAAATCAACTGCCCCACCGCCAAACCCAAGAAGTATGCCGGCAAGGTATTGGCAATCATTTGGGTACTGACGCCAAAATCATCCGCCATCTGCGGCAAAGCAGGCAAATACATATCAATTGACAGCGGTCCAAGCGAAGTCAACAGCGCCAGCAGCATAATCCAAGCGCTGGAATAATGCGCTTTGCTTTGTTCATTCTGCATAGGGATATTTCATTTCTAAATGATGAGAATGCAGACAAGTTTACACATGTCATAGTATTATTTCTGCATATTCAAAGTGAATAATCACACAATTCCAATATTCACCTGACCGCTCTGCATCAGGCAGTAAAAGGATAGAAATTGAACTCTTGGCTCGCACGTCTTAAACAAGCGACGTACAACACCACTTTCATGTACAACATCCGCATGATCATTGCGTTTGCAGGTACAGCCTTTATCCCGTATTTCATCGGGCAGCAGCTGTACACCATCCCGTTGACCTTAGGTGTGGTCGCTGCTGGCTTAAGCGATATCGATGACCGTTTTTCCGTCCGGATCATGAATTTAATCTATACCTATATCGGCTTCTTCGTGACGGCGGTATCCATTTATTTTCTTTTTCCATACCCTATCCTTTTCGCTATCGGCTTAATTGTGTCCTGTATCGGTTGGATTTTGCTGGGATCGCTTGGCCGCCGCTACGCCACCATTTCCTACGGCTGTCTGGTCATCTCTGTATATTCCATGCTGGGAGTCAATCTTTTTGACAGCTGGTATATGCAGGCAGGCTTATTGGTCATTGGCGCAGCCTGGTACGGTTTAATTTCTACCATCAGCTTTCTGCTTTTTCCTGTGCGCCAAGTACAGGACAAACTGGCGCAATGCTATTCCTCTTTGGCCGATTTTCTATTTGCCAAATCCAATTTATTTGATGTGGACATGACGCCCGCCAGCTATCAGCAAAGCATGATTGAACTGTCTTTAGAAAACGGGAAATTAATCACGATTTTTAATGACATGAAAACCGCCCTGCTGACCCGTTTAAAAGGTGACCGCGGGCAGCGGGATACCCGGCGCAGCCTGCAGTATTATTTTGTGGCGCAGGATATTCATGAACGCGCTGATTCAGCGCATATTGACTATCAGAAGCTGTCTAAAATTTTTGAACACAGCGATATCCTGTTCCGCTTTCAGCGCATTTTGTCCATACAGGCCAAAGCCTGCAAAGATTTAAGCAGCAGCATTCTGCAGCGCAAGCCCTACCATCACAGCAAGCGCTTTAAGCATGCTTTTCAAAATCTAAAATTATCTTTAGAAAAGCTCCGCGCTGAACAGCAATATGATCAGGTTTGGGTCAACTCTTTATATTCACTTTATCAAAATTTAAAAGCCATCGATTCGCAGCTGCGCAATGTGGAAACCGAACGGCACATGAATTTTGATAAGGCCAAGCACATCGAAAACCAGCTCAAAGATGATGATTTAAAAGGCTGGGATGACATCGTGATTCGGATCAAACAGCATCTGACTCCTGAATCAGTCTTATTCCGCCATGCGGTCCGCGTTTCTTCAGTGCTGTTTATTGGCTATATTTTTGTCCAGCTGACCGATATTCAATACGGTTACTGGATTCTGCTGACCGCTTTATTTGTCAGCCAGCCGAACTTTAACGCCACCAAGCGCCGCCTATATTTGCGGATTATCGGAACTTTAATCGGCATTATTTTAGGTTACGCTATTCTGTATTTTATCCCTTCGATAGAAGGCCAATTGCTGCTGCTGGTGCTCAGCGGCGTGCTGTTCTTTGAATTGCGAAGCAAGCAATATGCGCAGGCCACTGCATTTATTACCATCTTGGCGCTGATCAACTTCAATTTAGACGGCATGGGCTTTTCTGCCGCCATGCCGCGCATGATTGATACACTGATTGGATGCGCTCTGGCCTGGTTTGGGGTGAGCTTTATTTTCCCGGACTGGAAATTCCGCCGCCTGCCGCGCACTATCAAGCGTTCTTTACAGGCGCAGTGCAATTATTTGGCCGAAGTTGTTGAACAGTACAAATATGGCCGCAACAATGGCTTAAATTACCGTGTTGTACGCCGCGCAGCGCACAATACCGATGCCGATGTCGCCTCATTAATTTCCACATTGGCCACCGAGCCGGATTTTGATCCTGCGCAAAAATCTCAAGCCTTTGAATTTCTGTGTTTGAATCATACCTTCATCAGCTATATCGCCGCCTTAGGCGCGCATCGTGAAAAAATTCAGGATCAGGAAGTCTTAAGCTTGCTGGATAAGGCCTTGGATGATATTCAAGGTGTGCTATTGCGGGATGAGGTGCCGGACTTAACCGCGACCAATATGCTGCAGACAATCCGCCAGCGCTTATCGCAAAACAATGATGACGATCAAAAATCATTGATTATTTTGCAGCAGCTGTCTTTGATGTTCAGCATTCTTGGCCAGATCAGCCGTTTAAAGCAGAATTTAAGCCATGATCATGACCAGCATGCCACAGAATTGGCTTCTTTATAATTTGGCTGAATTTGGAACAATATACTCACTGAATTGGTATAAATAATGCTAAACTTTTTGCAGTTTGAAATTTGTTAGTTTAATCATGACCGCTAAAAACGTTTACGCTTATACCCTGCAGCCTGTGGCTTATGAAGTTTCTGAAGCTGAGCAGCGCAATGCCCAGCTGGTACTGTCCCGCAGCAATTATAAAATCGGCACAAAAGCCTGGCTGATCATGGGCGCTATTGTTGCCCTTGCTCTGCTGGGACTTTTATTAATTAAAAATTATTCCACAGTGTTCTGCTGGGTTGCCATTGTCTGTGTGGTCATTTATTTCCTTGTCCGTAAATTCGGCATTGAATGGTATGTGAAACGCAAGCTGAAAGAGACCCCTGTTCAAGAAATTAAAGGGATCCGTTTAGGCGTGCAGCCGCACGGCATCTCTATGCAGCAGCAGATGGGCATGCAAATGGGCAATATGACGGTGGGCTGGAAGGATATTTACGAATGGTACAATACGCCTGAATTCATTCTGATCAACTTCAAAATTAAAGATCAGCAAGGCGCATATATTCTGCCGAAGCGTCTGGACAGCAAAAACTTTCCATTCACGACAATCCGCAAGCATTTAACCGAAACTGTCGGCGAACCGAAATCCGTTTAAGCTGCAGTATTTTAAAAAGCCTCCAATTCCGGAGGCTTTTTTATGCCTTCAATTAAGAATGATAATGAGAATAAATATTATCTTTAAATACACATTTTCTTCTTAATCTAAGGTTATAATTCGCGGCAACTTGCCATTTGCCTAAACATTGACTGCCATGTTTAAAAAGACCCTCTTTCAAATTCACTGGTTTTTCGGAATCAGCGCCGGCTTAATCCTGTCCATTATGGGAGTCACTGGGGCGATTTATTCCTATGAACAGCCCATACAGCAATGGCTGAACCCTGAAAGCTATAACGTACAGGCAGAGCAAAAAGAAAAACTTACGCCAGCTCAAATTTTTCAGCATTTTCAGCAGACCGATCCATCCATAAAAATTAACAGCATCACCATCAGTCCAGAGCCGACGGCTTCCTCTTCCATGAATATTGTGAAAGAAGGCGCGCGCAAAGGCTATAACATGATGATTAACCCCTACTCTGCTGCTGTATTGCCCGAAGTTAAAGGCCGTGAATTTTTCCAATTCATTCAGCAGCTGCACCGCAATTTGACCGTAGGTGAGTTTGGCAAGCAGCTGACAGGCGCATCAACCCTTATCTTAATTTATTTTATTTTGAGCGGGATTTATTTACGCTGGCCTAAAAAGCATTCACTCAAACAATGGTTGATGGTCAAGCCGCAATTAAAAGGCCGCAATTTCCTTTGGGACTTGCACGCCGTGATTGGCACTTGGGTCGTTATTTTCTATCTGTTGCTTGCCTTTACCGGCCTCTATTGGTCGTATGGCTGGTGGCGGGACGGCATGTTTAAAGTGATGGGCGTGGAGCGTCCGCAGGCAGAAATGCAGGCCAAAGATGGGGCTGGTAAAGGCGGTAATGGCCCGCGTGAAAGCCAAGGCCAGCAGCGCGGCGCTCAAAACCCTGCAGGCCCGTCAGACCATGCTGAAGGCAAACATGAAGGGCGCGCAGAGAAGAAAGGCCTAAAGCCTGAACAGATCAGCCTTGCACTCGCGCAAAGCTGGACCGGCTTCAATGCACAAGTGGGCCGTGAATATTCAAGCGTTACCTTCAATATTCCCAAAAAAGCCAATGGTGAATTAGAAATTCAGTTTGTAGATGCCGTGCCTCAGCATGAACGCGCGCGCAACAAAGCCACATATGATTATTCAGCAGCCGAAATTAAAAAATTAGAACTGTACGAAGATAAAAAACTGAATGAAAAAATCATGAGCAGCATGCTGCCGGTACACCGCGGCAGCTTCTTTGGCCCTGTGTATCAATTCGCAGTGATGCTGGCTGCGCTGATCATGCCGCTGTTTTTTGTGACTGGCTGGATGCTGTATCTGAAGCGCCGCAAACAAAAACGCTTAACGCAGCAGGCGAAAAATAGCTTAAATGCAGTCAGTTTAGATCCGAATGCTCAACCGTGGCTGATTGTGTATGCGTCCCAAACGGGCTTAGCCGAACAATTGGCTTGGCGCACAGCGACCAGCTTGCAGGAAGCGCGCCAGCCAGCCGAAGTGAAAGCTGCACAGCAGCTGACTATCGACGACCTCAAGCAAGCGTCACAGCTGCTGGTGATTGCCAGCACCTACGGTACAGGTGAAGCGCCTGATTTAGCCGCCTCATTTGAGAAAAAACTCATGTCGCAGCAGCTGGACTTCAGTCACCTGAAATTCGCTGTCCTTGCCCTCGGATCAAAAGAGTATCCTGACAGTTATTGCGCTTTTGGCCATAGAATATTTGCTTGGCTGAAACAAAATGGGGCAGCTGCATGGTTTGATGTGATTGAAACCAATAACGGTGACGCTGCCGCAATTCAGCAATGGAATGCCTCTCTAGCCAAAGTCACTCAGCTGGATCTGCAAGCGATGACGATCGAAAAAACGTTTGACCAATGGACACTGCAGCGCCGTATATTGCTCAATCCCAATAGCTTGGGTGCTCCAGCCTTTAATTTAGAATTTACACCGGCGCATGAAGTTCATTGGCAGGCAGGCGATATTGCAGAAATTCAGCCAGGCAATAGCGCCGAACGCATTCAGGCCTTCCTCAGCCAGCACAAAATCAGCGCAAACGCGAAGGTCGGCTCAACAGCAAAAACAATCAATGAATTGTTATTGAACCGTGATTTAACCGGTGAGGTCGAACCTTTTGCCAATCTGGAACATTTGCTGGAACAGCTTCCATTGCTGCCATCCCGCGAATATTCCATTGCCAGCATCCCAGAGCAGCAAGTCATGCGCCTGGTCGTGCGCCAGCAGTCTGATGCGCAAGGGCAATTGGGATTAGGTTCCGGCTGGCTGTCCCAGCATGCACCGCTGGACAGCATCATTAACATGCGCATCCGCACCAACGAATCATTCCATTTAATTATGGATAACCGCCCGATTATCTGCATTGGCAACGGCACAGGCATTGCTGGACTGATGAGTTTGCTCAGCGCGCGCATTCGCTCAGGCTATACGGATAACTGGCTGATTTTCGGTGAACGCCAGCGCGAGCATGATTTCTTCTTCCAAAGCACAGTTGAAGCATGGCAAAGCACAAACATGCTGCAGCGCTTAGATTTAGCATTTTCACGTGATCAGGCAGAGAAAGTCTACGTGCATCATAAATTGCGGGAACAGGCAGCTGAGCTGAAAGTATGGATTGAGCACGGCGCAGTCATCTATGTCTGCGGCAGCATCAATGGCATGGCCAGCGATGTTGATTCCGCATTAGAAGAAATTTTAGGTGAAGCCGCTGTGGATCAATTAAAGCTAGACGGCCGTTACCGCCGTGATGTTTACTAAAACCTGCAGATAAGATAAAAACCGAGCCCAGCAGCTCGGTTTTTTATTGCCTGAAAATTGTTTAAACTGCGCCATACTGTCCAACACTCCCCTTAAGCTGCATGAAAAGAATCCTGCTTTCTATCTTAGGCCTTATCTTAATATTGGATGGCCTCTGGCTATTGTCTTTGGACAAAATTCACTTAGGCATTGTCTTGCCCATTTTCATTGGTGCAATCTTTCTTATTACAGCTGTATTTTATGCAGCCATTCAGCGTTTTTTAGCTCGGCATCCACGAGTTAAATTTTTTTGGCAGATCAGCTGGATAGGATTTTGGCTCTGGTTCATTAGCTTGGCGGGATTCTTTGCTTACCTGCAGTATTCCACACAGCAGTCTGCTGAGTTTCCGGGAGTTAAAGCAATTTTAGTGCTGGGAAGCGGCATCGAAAATGGGCAGCCATCGCCAACCCTGCAAGCTCGGCTGGATGCCGCGGTGCCTGCTGCAATCAAAAATCCGGATGCCATCATGATTATGACCGGCGGCTTTGGCATGAATGAAAGCGTCTCCGAAGCGGCGGTAATGCGGCAATACCTGCTGAAAAGCCATTCTCTGCCGGCATCACGCATTTATTTAGAAGATCAAAGCACCAGTACAGAATTAAATTTGCTCAACAGCAAAGCCGTATTAGCCCAACAGCATATTGGATTAGATCAGCCGATCGCTATTGCAACCAGCGACTTTCATGTGCCGCGGGCAGCCGCTATTGCCAAGCATGCAGGCTATCGCCATATTTATACCATCAGCGCCCCTACACCGCTGTACATCCGCTACAACTCATGGCTGCGGGAGTATTTTGCATTTTTAAGCGGCTGGCTGCTGCATGAATATTAGCGCACGGCCCTGATGAAACTGTTTAATTGATTCGGATATTTCGCGGTAAAGGAATATTTAAATTTTTAAAAAAATCAGGCTTTTGTACATAGACTTGGTAGAGATAGCTCTTTAAATCCAGCAGGAGCTTTTCCGGCGCTACCAATATATTCTGTCCTTCAGGGGTTAAATCCATAGACACCACGGTATTTTGTTCACGCAGAAACGGAATTACCTTTTCAATAAAATCTTTCAGGCTGATTTCTTGAACCTCATAATTGGCCCAATTGTCTTTAATCAATAATTTTGCGAGGCTTTTATTTTTCCAGACAGCAAAGGCTTTTTGCCCTGTAGGTGTCGCGCACAATGCCCAGCCGTCCTGATACAGTGCGATCAGTCCCGCTTGCGCAACCATAATTTCAATGAATTGTTTATAAATATCTTGAGGATTGTAGGCTGTTATTTGATTTTTTACGGCAGCCTTGCGTTGATATGGATTTCTCATAGATCACATACGTATATTAATTATTATAGATTCAGGATTCTATGAAATAATCAATTATTAGGCAAGTATTAAGATAAGAGATATGGTGGGCGCTGACGGGATCGAACCGCCGACATTCTGCTTGTAAGGCAGACGCTCTACCAACTGAGCTAAGCGCCCTGAGCGAAGAGTAACAAAGCGAAGCTTTGTCTGAGCGCAAAAGAAAAATCGAAAATTTTTCTAAAGGCATTCTCTTGAACAGAGATTTTAAGATAAATGGCGCAGCGGACGGGACTCGAACCCGCGACCCCCGGCGTGACAGGCCGGTATTCTAACCAACTGAACTACCGCTGCATCACGTCACTTCTTTACGAAGTACACTCTATATCTTAAAAGATATGGTGGGCGCTGACGGGATCGAACCGCCGACATTCTGCTTGTAAGGCAGACGCTCTACCAACTGAGCTAAGCGCCCTTTAAGGGTTTGTTGCAATGATTCTTTAAATGGCGCAGCGGACGGGACTCGAACCCGCGACCCCCGGCGTGACAGGCCGGTATTCTAACCAACTGAACTACCGCTGCATCATAAAGAATGGTGGGCGCTGACGGGATCGAACCGCCGACATTCTGCTTGTAAGGCAGACGCTCTACCAACTGAGCTAAGCGCCCTCAAAAGATCGATCATGTAAATGGCGCAGCGGACGGGACTCGAACCCGCGACCCCCGGCGTGACAGGCCGGTATTCTAACCAACTGAACTACCGCTGCATTCACACAATGTCGCTATTGTGGTTCAAACGAATATTAAGATTTAAAGTGGCGCAGCGGACGGGACTCGAACCCGCGACCCCCGGCGTGACAGGCCGGTATTCTAACCAACTGAACTACCGCTGCACTTTAATATCTTAACGCTGAAAAAGCTTGGTGGGCGCTGACGGGATCGAACCGCCGACATTCTGCTTGTAAGGCAGACGCTCTACCAACTGAGCTAAGCGCCCTTTCAAAACGTCTTCATCGTTTGATGAGGTGCATTATAGAGAATCTAGACTGAGTGTCAAACGCTTTTCTGCGAGTTTTCCACTTTTTGCGCCCGAGTGATTAAAAAATAGGTGATCTGCTATAAAAAACTGCAATTTTCGCTTAATTTTTAAATGCATATCTTATTTCAAGCCAATTTTGACAATATATTTTCTTATGCTGCAACGGATTGATCAGGCCTGATTCTGAATAATTTCACAGTTCAACAGAATCTATTCAGGCTTTGAATATTGTAGCCGCCATTAAAATGCCGCGCGTAACAAAATATAGGCATCCTGTAACTTTCAAATTTTAAACGGATCTCTTCAGCAGAAGCCTTAAAGTTAAACGCAATAAAAAAAGACCTATGTATTCACGGTACTTGATCCGCTATACCTGATGTTCTTTATGTCATTCATTTAGATGGCAGCCCATCCTTTACTCTGCAATATAAACCAAAGACTGCGCTGGTAGCAGTTCAAACAGCTCAGCAATATCATGATTGCGCATGCGTATGCAGCCATGAGACTGCGGAATGCCCATCGGTTCAGAATCTGGCGTGCCGTGTATATAAATATACCGTTTATAGGTATCACAGCCTTTACCTTGATTGAACCCTGCCTCTAAACCGCTCAGCCATAAAATACGCGATAAAATCCAGTCCCGCTCTGGGTGCTGGGCAGCCAATTCTGGGCTATAGATTTCACCTGTGGGTTTACGCCCAATAAATACCGTATTTAATGGTAAATCTGCGCCAATTTTTTCTGCCACCAAATGCCAGCCGCGTGGCGTTTTTCCGCTATTTTCAGTTTCACCGATTCCATTTTTACCTGTAGAAATCACATAAAACTTTTTCAGTTTATTTAAGCTCAAAGTTTGATGCTTTAAATCAATGGTGATATCGGCTTGATCAAGTGTATATTGCATTATTCTTTATTCTCTGTCTTTTCAGCATTTAAACTGTTTTTAAATGACTGCGGTTCTGGGCGCAGCCATAGCCACACCGATACCGCCAGCATGGTCACGTCAGTAAATACTTTCACTGCTAACGGTGCTGTAGTGAACAGCATGATCACCCCGCTGATCAGCATCATAGTGCTGGCAATCCATTTGGCTTTGCGCGGCACGGTGCCGTTTTCACGCCAAGCGCGCAGTGTTGAGCCGTACTTCGGGTGGTTCAGCAGCCAGGCATCCATTTGCGGCCAGCCTTTTGAGGCCGCCCAAGCGGCTAATATCAGAAAAACCGTTGTCGGCATGCCTGGCAAAATTGCGCCAATAAAGCCCAGTATGACAAAAATCACCACAAGGCTTCGCCAAAACAACGTTCTCATACCACAGCCCAAATCTCAGAATTAAGGTAGTATAAAGCGTTTTTGCAATTTATCCGTTGTTATTCTGCACTTTCCTCAGGCGACGCATGCACTTTGATTTTTTAGACTCCAATCTTGACGAACGCTGGCTGCATCTGACGCATCCCATGGCGCGCCAACTGGCATTCTGTGTCGGCAGCCCGAATATTTTACGCAGCCTGCCTGCAGACCTGCCTATAACGCACTCATTTCAATTTCACAATGACAGTATTTGGCGTGAGCATTTAGATCGTTATTGGCCCCGCTTGCAGTATTTAGATCAGCATCCTGATGAGCTGATCAGTTTTTTACAAAAGTTAAAAAGTACCCGTCTGGGTCTGCGTTTTGAAATGTTTATTTGGTTCTGGCTTTTGGACAGCAGCTACCATGCTTATCAACTGCTGGGACATAGCATTCAAAAGATTGACGGCGCACGCACGCTAGGCGAATTGGATTTCCTATTGCTTAATACCGAAAGCAATGAAATTGAACATTGGGAAGTTGCGCTGAAATATTATTTAGCGGAACGCGACTATTCACTGCCTTTTTGGTATGGCCTGAACCGCAGCGATACCCTAAGCCGAAAACTGCATCATTTTACGCAAAAGCAATTTCAGTTTGCAGATGCAATGGAGCGCACGATTCAGCGCCGTTTTTGCGTTTTAAAAGGACAGCTGTATTTACCCTCGCCGTCATCAAGCCTCACCCTGCCCGACTGGGTTAATCCATCCCGCAGAATAGGGCATTGGGGGCATCGGATTCCTTCCGGCACACCGCAGTACTATCGCCTGCAGCGCCATGAATGGATTTGCCCGCTGATGAACGCAAGTAGCCAAAATGCAAAATGGTGGACAGACGGCCTATATAAAGCAATGACGGATGAGCGCTATTATATGTACCGTCAGCCAAGCCTCTTAACGCTGCAGCGCTGTAAATAAAATCAGTGATATTATTTTGAATTACATTTGCTTACCTAACCACAATAAAAACTGCATATAGTTTAACCAGTGTATTTTTTAATCTTAATCACACATCAGAATAATTTAATTATTCATAATAATGGAGATGACGATGAAAAAAATTCTGGCGGCTTCACTAATCGTGGCTTTTGCATTGACAGGCTGCAATACATTTAAAGGTTTTGGCAAGGACGTATCAAAAGCAGGTGATGCGGTAACAAATACGGCTGAGAAAACACAAGACAAGATGTAATTTCTCTATCCAATAAGAAACCTTATCTGCTGATAAGGTTTTTTTATGTTTAAATTTTCCTTTATTTTGCTGATTCGCCTATTATATTGCGACATTTTAGACTTTCAGATTCAGCATGACTTCATCAGCGACCCTCGATCTCAGCCTAGAGCTCTTACGCCAGCCTTCGGTAACACCTGTCGATCACACTTGCCAGACCATCATGGCAGAGCGTTTGGAAAATGCAGGCTTTACTATTGAACATATGCGTTTTGAAGACGTCGACAACTTATGGGCGCGTCGCGGTACGGAGTCTCCCGTTTTCTGTTTCGCAGGACATACCGATGTTGTCCCGACAGGCAGCTTAGATGCATGGGGTTCAGACCCTTTTGCACCGGAAATCCGCGACGGCAAACTTTATGGCCGCGGCAGCGCAGATATGAAAACTGCGCTGGCGGCTATGGTTGTCGCTTCGGAGCGCTTTACAGCCAAGCACCCGAACCATAAAGGCTCTATCGCATTCTTGATTACATCAGATGAAGAAGGGCCTTCTATTAACGGCACGGTTAAAGTAGTTGAAACCTTGGAAGCCCGCAATGAAAAAATGGCTTGGTGCTTGGTGGGCGAACCGTCCAGCACTCATACCTTAGGCGACATTGTGAAAAACGGCCGCCGCGGCTCTTTAAATGCAAAATTAACGGTAAAAGGCAAGCAAGGCCATGTTGCCTACCCGCATCTTGCGGTAAATCCAATTCATACAGCATCAAAAGCCATTGCAGAACTCTGCGAAACGGTTTGGGATCACGGCAATGAATATTTTCCGGCAACATCTTTCCAAATTTCCAATATCAACTCAGGAACGGGCGCAACCAATGTCGTTCCCGGCACAATGACGTCTTTATTCAACTTCCGCTATTCCACAGAAGTCACTGCAGATGAACTAAAGGCCCGCACCTTAGAAATTTTAGACCGCCACAATGTCGACTATGATATTGAATGGACGCTGTCCGGCTTGCCATTCTTAACCCCAGTCGGTGAATTGGTGAATGCTGCCAAACATGCTATCCGCAATGTCACAGGAGTTGAAACAGAGCTTTCTACCAGCGGCGGCACATCCGATGGCCGCTTTATTGCACCTACTGGCGCTCAGGTTCTTGAATTAGGCGTATTGAATGCCACAATCCATCAAGTCGATGAGCATGTGAATGTAGCTGATTTAGAGCCTTTGGCCGAGATTTATGAGCAGATTTTAGAAGGCCTGCTCGCATAATCAATCCCGCTATTGAATCATTCAGGCAATAAAAAATGAACGCTAAGCGTTCCTTTTTTATTGCCATGCTTTTCAGCCCTTAGAGACCGATAGCGGATTGCATATAGGCCAGATTAGGAATGTGATAAATCTGATCGTTCATGCGCACGTACTGGAAAACTGCCGGGTCTGTCAACGCATGCTCTTCATCAACAATTTCTGAAATACGCAGACGGATCGATTTAGGCATTTCATTGCACATCAGCGCAAAACGCTGATTGACTTCATCCCCTTCAATTACCAATGCCACACCATTTTTACGCCCAGGCTCATTCACAGCATACACAGGCAGTTTCAATTCATGCCACTGCACATTCGGCACTTGGGTTTCACTGTCCAATGCAGACAAAACAATGTTTTGCGGCAGCAGCATCGCTTCTTTACCGTGGCAATCGATGATGTACGCATCAATAAACCCTGTAGAAACAGTAATTAAATGCTGCAGCTCCTGCTGGTTAATCTCATTCAACACAGTAGTCTGACTCATGGATTACTCCTGCTTTTCTGCAATTAAACTTTCAATATTGGCCAGCAGTTCCGCTTCTTGGAAAGGCTTGCCCATATAATGCGTGACGCCTAAGCTGAATGCGCGTTCGCGGTGTTTTTCACCTGTACGGGAGGTAATCATGATAATCGGCAAGTCTTGATGAATATCATGATGTCGGACTAAGTTCGTGACTTCAAAGCCATCCATACGCGGCATTTCAATGTCCAGCAGCATCAAGTCTGGTTTTACATTTTCCAGCTGTTCAATGGCGTCTACACCATCTTTGGCCGTGACAATATCATAGCCTTGGCGCTCCAGCAGGCGCGATGTCACTTTACGTACAGTGACCGAGTCATCCACAATCATGACTAAGCGGCGCGCGCTGCCATGACGCAGCAGATCTCGCTGATCCTTACTGCGTTTAACGCGCTGCGTGGTTTGAATCTGACGCGCAATGCTTTGCCCATCTAAAATCAAGCAGACCTGACCATCACCTAAAATTGTTGCGCCGGCAATCACACCGACATTAGAGAATTGATGGCCAATAGGTTTCACCACAATTTGCGCGCGCGAACCGATCAGCTGATCGACCAGCAACGCAATGGTTTGACCGCTATTGCCCTTAATCAGCAATACCGGCAAGGAATGCGCCATTTGGCTTAAACGCGGCACCGGCTGATTGGAAACAAATTCAGATAGATAGCGCAACTTATAGCTGCTGTTGTCAATTTTGAAAGTATCCGCCTTGCTGCCGAAATAATCTTCCAGCGCAGAAGGCGCAATACGGACAATACGTTCAATCTGCGCCAAGGAAATCGCAAACTGCTGATCGCCTGCTTTCACCATCAAGGCATCGCTGACGGATACCGTCGTCGGTACGCGGATCGTGAAGGTCGTGCCTTTGCCCAGTTCAGAATCAACCGTTACATGGCCGCCCAGCGCCTTGATTTCGCTTTGCACCACATCCAGACCTACGCCGCGTCCAGAAATCTGCGTAACCGCCTGCGCTGTACTGAAACCCGGATGGAATATCAGCTGAAGCACTTCCTGTTTCTCCAGGAATTGATCTTCTTTAATCAAGCCCTGACTCAAGGCTTTAGCTTTGATTTTTGCTTCATCAATGCCTTTGCCGTCATCACTGAATGATACAAGCACATCTGTACCTTGACGGCTAATGTTCAATATAATATTGCCGACTTCAGGCTTATGCAGCGCCAAACGGTCAACTGTATCCTCCAAACCATGGTCAATTGCGTTCCGGAGCATGTGCTCAAAAGGCGTAACCAGACGTTCTAAAATTGTACGGTCCAGTTCGCCTTCTGTGTTTTGCACAATCAATTCTGCAGGACGGTTTAAAGTCGATGAAGTTTGGCGCACAATCCGCTGCAACCGCGGCAGCATCCGTGAGAACGGTACAAGACGGGTACGCATTAAGCTTTCTTGAATTTCTGCTTGAATGCGTGACTGTTGAAGCAACAGGCCTTCCGTGTCGCGGATTTTCTCGGACAGCGTGCTTTTGAAATCCACCAAATCCGATGCTGATTCCGCTAGAGATTTAGACAGCTGGTTCAAAGATGAATACTGATCCATCTCTAAAGGGTCAAAATCAGCGTAACGTGAATGCTCAGTACCATGCTTTGCAATAATCTGAGACTCCAGCTCACCGTCCATTCGGCGCAGCTGATCGGCTAAACGCTTAATCGCCAATTCCATTTCGTTCAGCGTATTGCCCAGCTGGCCTAAATCCATCTCAATCCGCGAACGGTTAATGGAGTTTTCACCAGCCAAGTCAATCATTTTCTCGACAAGATCAGCCGATATACGGATCATTTCATTGCTGTTGTCCGCTTTAAGCGCATCCGTCCATTCGCCTTGCATTGACGGAGGCTCAACACCATCGCCTTGAATAAATTCAAAACCGCGCACTGCAGCCGTTTTTTCCGACCGGTTAAAGCTATTCGGCAGCTGTGCCGGAACATCCACAAATTCAATGGCATCGAGACTGAACTTAATGCTGTCGAAATTACTGTAATCTTTGTCAAAAATTGCCTGTTTTAGCCAGCTGACCGTGGTTTGCAGCAAATCATCATAAGCATTGGAGTTAAAATGATAGACGGCAAACTGTTCAAAGGTCGTTTCCAACTGGTAGGATATCGCCGCAACAGGCTCATTTTCCACCATGCGCGCGCCACCTTTAATACTGTGGGCTGCACGCTGTAATTGAAGCAAAATGCTACGGTCGCTACGCTGCTCGAACCATTGAGCCAGTAATTGCTCGGTATGATCTAGAACTTCCTCTGCTTCCTCCAAGAACGTTTCTTCTACCACTGAACGCAGCGCTTCATCTTCTTCAGATAAAACCGGTTTTACAGCAGTATTTCTTTCGTCCTGTTCTGAAACAAGCTGCGGTTCATTCATCTGTACCGCAGTCTCTGCCGGCTGTACATGGGCCTCAGCTTCAATCTCGGCTTCAATACGGTCAATGCCGCTATCAACAGATGGCGCATCATCCACCGCAAGCTCAGCCTCAACGGCTGGCGCAGCATCATATGCCGCAGCTTTAACTGCAGCAGCGCTTGATTGCCCTTCAGCAATAGATTGAATATTTTTGATAATATCAATCACTGCGTCAGCCGGATAATCAGTATTTTGCTCACGGATGATTTGAATCCGGTCAGATACATCATCCTGCACTAAACGTATAATTTGAATCAGCGCCGGATTAATGGCAATTTGCTGACGGATAATGCGTTCATAAACCGATTCCAGCTCATGCGCGATTAAGCCCACATGAGATGCTGAAATCATATTTGCGCCGCCTTTTAAGGTATGCAAATAACGCATCAAGTTGTTCAAAGCGCCAATATTGCTTTGATCTTTTGTCCATGTGCTTAAATCTGCATCAATACCGGCAAGCAGTTCATCCGCTTCTTCAAGAAAAATTTCCAGCAAATCTTCATCAAAGTTTTTGTTTGCTTCAGCGGATTGAAGCTGAGCCCTCTCAGAAGCAATACGCTGGCTCAATTGCGCATAATCGACACCTGCAGGCGCTGCAGTCTCAGCCGCCGCATTAATGGCAGCAGATTCCGCATGCTTCGCTTGGGCTGCCGCCGGATCTATATCCTGCTGTACAAATGCCGACAGTTCATTCAGCAGTTTCTGCGCGTCTGCATTTAATACCACCCGCTGACCTGCAGCTAAGGTATCGAACAGATGGATAAATTCCTGATGCGCCTGTGCAAACAATTCGTATGCATACTCAAAGTTCATCAGCTCAGGCTTTTCGGCCAGCACATCATAGCCTTGCTTCAGCTCTGCAGTGAATTCATGAATGCCCGCAGATGCACGGTTGCTGGTGTGTTCCAGCAGCAGCTGCGCTTGCGCGCTCAGCAAATTAAGATATTCAGGAAACTCTGCTTTAGCGCGGCTGTCAAATTCAAATTCGGCATCCAGCAGCTGATCAATATTCAATTCAATCAGCTTAGACACTAAGCCTTGCGGATTGCTGTCCTCGCTGAGTTTTTCAGCGGCAAAGCCGTAATCAGTCCACGCTGAATTAAAGGTCTCATAAATGGCATCCAGCTGTTCGCTTGAACCCTTGCGCAAAGTATGCAGATAATCCCGCACAAATTCCGCATATTGAACCAGCAAAGCGCTTTCTTTTGAGCTTGAGACAATATCTTCCTGCAGCAAGGTCTTAAACAAATTTTCTACTTTTGAGCTTGCTTCAAAAATCTGGTCAATTTGCGCCATGGATGAGCTGCCGCGCAATGTATGAAGAGCGCGGATCAAGCCATTATAATCTTGAATTTTTTCGTTATCATTTTTCAAGAACTGATCGATTGTATGAAGATGCTCTTCCGCTTCTTCAATAAAGATCGAAACTGTTTCTTCAATATAGCTATCATTGCTTCCAACAGCAGAACCGCTTTCAGCTGCGGTTTCTAGCGCCTCTGCTAATTCAAGGCCTGTTTTAGCGTTTGGAGAATTCAATGTATCGGCCAGACTTAATAGTTCTTCTAATGCCGGCTCTAGACTTTTACCCTGCTGCAGCTGCTGGCCCAACAAAACAAGCGGACGCAAGTCGACATCCAGCTCTTCCACAGTTTTAAACCGCGGGTATAACTTATATTGATAGACATTTGAAACTGTTTGAGCAAATTTCTGTATTACTGGCGTCAGCACAATAGCGCCCGAAAGAACGCGGTTGAGCGTATCTTCAACTGCCCACGCCGTTTCACCGGCAGATTTCGCCCCCACCATGCGGCCAGACCCTTTTAGGGTATGGAAATGACGGCGAATCGTAGTCAGCGTTTCTGGATTGTTCGGTTCTGCTAGCCAACCCGTAAATAAAGAATTTAATTCAGCGAAGATTTCTTCTATTTCTTCAACAAAAATTTCTAAAATTTCTGCATCTTGATCAAGATAGCTATCTTCCGGAAGCGTAGTCGTTTCTACTAAATTTTTTAATATTTCTTTCATAGCTAAGGCTTCTTACGTTTTTGCCACCAAACTGGGTGCTCAAACTTAATTGTAACCATCACGCGAGACTCAACTTAAAGCAATTGAGTTCATCTTGACGATGCTCGATCTGTGTTCCCCAATGCGCCTCCCCCTTAAGCAAGGCGCATCTCCCCCCAAAACTTTCTAACTTTATTCAGGAAGTTTAAAGTCAGATACAGATTCACGTAATGATTCGGCCATGTTCGCCAATTCAGACACCGAACGGGCAGTATCAAAGGTTGCGGTTGTAGTTTGAGATGTAATCTCCTGTACAACGTTCATCGTGGTGGCAATATGGCCCGCAGAAGCAGACTGAAGTTTTGCCGCATCAGAAATGTTCGCAATCAGTTTTGCCAAGTTGCCGGATACGTTCTGAATTTCATCCAGCGCCACACCCGCATCCTTAGACAAGTTCGCACCGCGTACAACTTCCGAAGTGGTTTGTTCCATCGAAATAACCGCTTCATTGGTATCGGTCTGAATCGTTTTTACCAAGCCTTCAATCTGCTTTGTCGCCGATGCTGAACGTTCTGCTAGACGTTGTACTTCATCCGCTACCACGGCGAAACCGCGACCTGCTTCACCCGCCATAGATGCCTGAATTGCAGCGTTCAAGGCCAGAATGTTCGTCTGGTCGGCAATATCGTTAATCAATGCAACGATGTTACCAATCTCTTGAGAAGATTCACCCAAACGCTTAATACGTTTTGATGTTTCTTGAATCTGCTCACGAATCGTGTCCATACCTTCAATAGAACGGTTTACAACTTGCGCGCCGTTGGCAGCAATTTGTACTGAACGCTCTGCTACCACAGCAGACTCATCGGCGTTGGCAGATACTTGGTCAATAGACACCGCCATTTCATTAATTGCGGCAGATGCGCCGGCAATTTCCTGCGCCTGATGTTCAGATGCTTCCGCTAACTGATTGGTAATCCCCTGCGTATTTGCCGTATATTGCGCAACTTCCTGAGAAGTTTCTGTAATACGCGATACAAGGTCACGCAGCTGGTCAATCGCGAAGTTAATTGAGTCGGCAATTGCGCCTGTAAAATCTTCAGATACTGTTGCATATGAACGCAAGTCACCGTCAGCCAAGTCGGCGATTTCATCTAGAAGACGTAAAATCGCGTTTTGGTTACGGTCGTACTCTTCCTGCAAGCGGGTTACGCGCTGCTTATCTGACTGACCGCGCAAAGACAGCAAGCGGAATACAGTAATCAAGAAGCCGACCAAGCACAGAATCAGGAACAATGCAGGAATCGCAATGGCCCAGTTTGAGCCTGATGAAAGTTTATTCAGACTGTTCAGCAGTTCATCTGACTGTGAAAAAATTGAAGCTGATGCCTGACGGACTTTTACAATCTGAGATGAGTTTTTCAGAATTGTCGCTGCTGCTGATTTCAATACTTCATCATATTCAGACTTGATGCCTGCCAATGATTCACGCAGCGCTGGATCTGAAATACGCTCTACGCCCAACTCTGCACTGCCGTCCAGCTGTGCATTCAAGTAAGAACCGAATGTTTCTGTATCGGCACTGAAGTCATCCGCAGATTCACGGGAACTTTCGTTACCGGTCAAGACTGAGCTGATTGAACGTAAAATACGTTCAGCAATGAACACCTGGTTTTTCGCGATAACAACCTGGTTTGACGGCATATTTTGACGCGCCATCTGGTCAACCATCAAGTTGTATTCCGCCTGAATACCTGGAATGGTTTCACCAATCGCAATGTTCGTGTCGTATAGCTTATTAATGATTTTCTGCTGCGACGAAATCAAAGTGATGTTGTCAGATACTTGCTTCCACTGATCTTCTACCGCTTTTAAAGCCTGAGTTGATGCATGCGTATCTTTAACAACTTCTAAATTTTCAGCAAAAGCGGTTTGAGATTCTGTCAGTTTCTTGATGGACTCTGCTGTACCGGATGCCGTCGCTTCCGTCGCCTGACGCGAAATAGTTTGCGACAATAGACGCAATTCACCCAAGCTTCGAGTCAAGTCGTTATTGCGAGGTACACTATAGAATAGATACAGCAATAAGAAAATTGCCACAAATAAACAGAAGGCTGCGCCCAAGATCAGCGGTTTAGACTTTTCACTATCACCAAATACGCGCGATAACTGATCTGTTTGTGATTGAATCTTGGCTAAAAAAGCATTTCCGCCTTTACGGCCAGTGCTTTCGCCCGTATTTTTTTTCTTAAGTTTAAAGCCCATGCAGCTTCTCCCCGTCTTCGACCTATCTGTTTAGGTGCGACAATTAATTTATAAATTTTATGGATGCGTTCATATATTTAGGATTTTGCATTAAGCTGCTGAATAAAAAGACATGCCACTGCTGGTTATGCTGGTGAAAATATCCTTTGCAATATTCTTTTAAATTGCTGTCCAATTCAGTGCCTGCAGAAAAGTAACTTTTCTTATTAAAATGCTGTATCCCCAAAACCTGATCGACGACTAAACCGACATAATGGTCATTATGACTGATGCATAATACTTTTTGAGTCGGTGAGTAACTGCTCCGCTGACCGCTAATATATTCTGCTAAATCAGACACAGACAATAAACGGCCCCGAATATTCGCCAACCCCTGCACCCAAGACTGCGTATTTGGCACTGGGGTACATTTTGGCGGATATATCACTTCAGATACTTCACCTAAAGGGGCAACAAAATATTGCCCCATCATCTCAAAAGCAATGCCTGACCATCGGTTTACCTCGTTTTCAGTCGAAACGTAGTTTTTATTGCCACGTTTTGCTATTCGAAGTAATTCGATAAATCCATTTGCTGCCATAGAGCTTTATCCTGCATTGAGGTGTTGCTTAATCACATCAATCAATTGCTGTTCATCGACAGGCTTTGTCAAATAATCACATGCGCCCTGACGTTTGCCCCAAACGCGGTCAGTTGCCTGATCTTTGGTGCTGACAATGACAATTGGAATATGCTTGGTTGTTGAACCGCGCGCAATTTGACGCGTTGCCTGAAAACCGTTTACACCCGGCATAACCACGTCCATCAGCACTAAATCCGGCAGCTCGGCCTGAGCCATGGTCACGCCGTCAGCGCCATTCGAAGCTTCGATCACTTCAAAACCGTGCTTGCCCAAAATCTCTTTGAAACGGAAAGTTTCAGTCGGTGAATCATCCACGATTAAAATACGTGCCATTCCATTCCCCAAAATTAATATAAGTTATACAGTTACATGATTACGGATAGCATTCAGCAGCTCATCTTTACTGAAAGGCTTCGTTAAATATTCATCCGAACCGACTACACGGCCCTTTGCCTGATCAAACAAACCATCTTTGCTTGAAAGCATGACGACTGGAATATTTTGATAATTTTGTGAGTTTTTGATTAGCGCGCAAGTTTGATAGCCATCAAGGCGAGGCATCATAATATCGACAAAAACTATATCTGGATTTGCTTCGGCAATTTTAGACAAAGCTTCAAAACCGTCTACTGCTGTTACTACGTCACATCCTTCACGCTGAAGCAATGTCTCTGCTGTACGGCGGATGGTTTTTGAATCATCAATCACCATGACTTTTAGATTTTGGAATTTATCGTCCATTTAATGACCCTACCATTTTTAGATGTACAAACATATTTTGTTAGCAGCTATATTTTTACAAGTTATCAACATTTTTAACATATATTTACTTGCTTTTTCAATGAGCATTTTCTGCGCGATCGCACAATAATACTTAATAACAGTAACTCTTTCACACTTTCCAATGACCAACGATTTTTTTTTATCTGCTAAAGGTTTTTAATTCTAAATTTTAAGACTAATATATCATTTTTATTACTTTAAAATAAGTAATTTAGTCCACTTTAAACTGGGGAGTCCAATGCTGAGTCAGTTTAAGAAAAAACTTACTTTCATTGATAGTCTGAGCATGTCTAAAAAAATTATTCTTATTGCTTGTTTGCTGTCAAATATTGCATTTGCTGCAGTCCCCGCTTCCCAGCAGCCGAAAACGGCTTGGTACCGCTATTACGACAGCAAAGGCATTGCCAATATCAGCACCAATGTGACCCCCAATCATATCCGTTACGGCTATGAAGCGCTTGATCAGAATATGCAAGTGATTCAGCGCAATAAACCTTATAATGCAGAAGCCGACATTAAGCAAGCGCCGCAGCGGGCGGCGCAGGCCAAGCAAATGGCCTCTGACAGCAAGCTCAAGCGCGCTTATGGAAACAGCGCTACAGCCATGCTCAAGAAGAAAGATTCACTGACGCTCATCAGCAAACAGCTGGCTTTTCAGCAAGAGCAATTAAAACAGCTGCAGAATGACCGCATTTTATTCGTGCGTCAGGAGCGAGAGCATTTCCGTAAAGGCGAAACTGTTCCCGCCCAGCTAAAAACAATGCTTGCAAATAATCAAAAAAATATCGTTGCAAAAAAAGAATACATCCAATCTTTACAAACAAGCTATCGAAATTCAGCAGCGGAATACGACAGAATCATTTCACGTTTGAAAGCTATGGAATAATTCCATTCATTCAGACGTGAATGTTGACAGCAGGATAAAGGGACAACTATGCGATCAGCACAGCAAATAAATTATTTTAAACAAAAAAAAATAGCCCATCTTTTTAAAATCAGCATACTTTGCCTTAGCCTCGCCCTAACCGCCTGCCAAAAAAACCAATCGCCTGAGTCTACAGAAACGGTAAAAAAAATTGAATTGATTCAGCAGGATTTAGTGCCTGTACAGCAAGGGTCCTCTTTCAGCAAAACCGATTTTACCGGTACAATCCGCGCAGTTAATCAAAGCAGCATTCAGGCGCAAGTTACAGCGACAGCCGCCAGTGTCAATGCACAAGTCGGACAGTCTGTCATTAAAGGTCAAGTTCTTGTCCGTTTAAATAATCAGGACAATGCCGCCCGTTTAGCGCAATCAAAAGCCAATCTTGCTTCAGCTCAAGCGCAGGCCAATCAGGCCAAACTGATGATGCAGCGCAAACAGCGCTTATTGGATCAGGGATTTATTTCTAAAGTCGATTTTGAGCAAAGCAAAGTCGACTATCAGGCGCAGCTGGAAAATGTCAATGCGCAGCAAGCCAATGTGGACATTGCCCAAAAAGCGGATCTGGACGGCACCATTATCAGTCCAATCAGCGGCGTCATTACTAAGCGCCAAGTTGAACCCGGGCAAACCGTGGCAGCAGGTGCGACCCTCTTTGAAATTGTTGACCCCAGCCATCTAGAAATTCAGGCGCAGCTGCCGAGCGACCAGCAGTCCGCCTTAAAAATCGGTCAAAAAATTGAATACACGATTCAAGGCAATCCAGACAAGCTGACAGCCGTACTCTCTCGTATTTCGCCCATTGCAGACCCAGCCAGCCGTCAAATTGAGTTTTTTGCGCAGCCGTCTGCAAATATCAATTCACGCAGCATTGGCGCCTTTGTCGAAGGCTCTATTTTAGGTTCAGATACGGTAAGCGGCCAGATTATTCCGCTGGATACCATTCACAATATTCAAACTAAACCGTATGTTTGGGTCATCCGTCAGAATAGAATCGCCCGATTAAACATCACTGTGCTGGAACAGCGCTACAGCAGCAATACAGCGGTCGTGCAAGGCCTCAATAACAGCGATTTAATCAGCCGGGTTCAATTTACGGAAGATGATATTCAGCAAGACGTCAGCATCAACAAAGAATAAATATAAATTAGGACAGCTGTTATGTGGTTTACCCGAATTAGCGTCAAATACCCTGTCTTCACCATTATGATGATGCTGTGCCTGCTGGTGCTTGGCTTGGCGTCTTGGCAGCGTATGGGTGTGGAAGAATTTCCAGACGTTGATTTTCCATTTGTGGTGATCTATACCAATTATCCGGGCGCATCGCCGGAATCGGTTGAATCTGAAATTACAAAAAAAATGGAAGATCAGATCAACACCATTTCCGGCCTAAAGCAAGTGATTTCCCAGTCCAGTGAAGGGCTGTCAATGATCATTGCCGAATTTAATCTGGATGTGCTGTCTTCGGTTGCAGCGCAAGATATCCGCGACAAGATTGCCCCTGTCAGCGCCCAATTCCGCGACGAAATTGATGATCCAATTGTAGAGCGCTACGACCCTACCGCAAGTCCGGTCATGTCAATTGTCTTTGAATCCCAAAATATGGATCTGCGCGATCTCAGCTCTTATCTGGAACAGCGCATTGTGCCTCAGCTGAGAACCGTTTCTGGCGTCGGCACCGTCAACCTGCTGGGCGATGCGCAGCGCCAAATCCGCATACAGGTCGACCCGAAGAAACTGCAAAGCTTTGGCCTAGGCATTGATCAGGTGCTGAACACCTTAAAAGCGGAAAATATTGAAGTGCCGGGCGGCACACTGAAACAGCCAACGTCTGAGCTGGTTGTAGAAATCAAGTCCCGAGTGATTCACCCGCAGGCTTTCGGCGATTTAGTAGTGGCAAATAAAAATGGCGCACCGATTTTCCTCAAGCAAGTGGCCAGCATTGAAGACAGCCAAGCGGAAATGGAATCCAGCGCGTATTTAAACGGTAAAACAGCCGTAGCCATTGATATTCTGCGCAGTTCAGATTCAAACGTCATTGAAGTCACGGACAATACCCGTAAAACGCTGGAAGAAATTAAAACCCAGCTGCCAAATGGTACAACAGCAGACATTGTCGTGGACTCATCGAAAGGTATCCGCGGCAGCATCAAAGATGTCGCCCGCACCATTGTTGAAGGCGCTGTGCTGGCCATTCTGATTGTGCTGCTGTTTTTAGGCTCTTTCCGCTCAACAGCCATTACCGGCATAACGCTACCCATTGCCCTTTTAGGTACGCTGACTTTTATTTGGGCATTCGGCTTCAGCATTAATATGATGACGCTGCTGGCGCTGTCTCTCAGTATTGGCCTACTGATTGATGACGCTATTGTGGTGCGTGAAAATATTGTACGCCATGCCGACATGGGCAAAGATCATGTGAGCGCAGCTTTGGACGGCACCAAAGAAATTGGCCTGGCGGTATTGGCCACAACGCTCACCATTGTCGCAGTATTTCTTCCTGTGGCATTCATGGGCGGCATTATCGGACGCTTTTTCTACCAGTTTGGCGTCACCGTCAGCACCGCAGTGCTGATCTCGATGTTTGTGAGCTTTACGCTCGATCCAATGCTGTCTGCGCATTGGGCTGAAAAAAAGAATCCTAATAAAAAGCCGGGTGCAGTCAAACGTTTCCTGAATTGGATTTCAGACAAGCTGGACAATCTAAGCCATTATTATGAAAAACTTCTGAAACTGGCGCTGCGCTTTCGTTTTATTACTATTTTAATTGCCGTGGCTTCACTGTTCGGCGCACTGGGCCTCTCCAAACTGATTGGTACAGAATTTGTGCCCGTACCGGATAAAGGTGAAATCCGCATTAAGTTTGAAACGCCTGTAGATGCCACACTCGAATATTCGCAAGCCAAACTGAAACAAGTCGATGCCATTATCCGCCAGCACCCGGAAGTGCGTGCAACGTACGGCGCAATCAACAGTGTTTCAGACCGAGGCAAAAACCATGTCAGCCTCCGAGTCACAGTCACCCCAAGAACTGCACGCAAAGAAACCCTGACCGATTTGAACAACCAATTCCGCAGCCGCTTGAAGCCCGTCGCGGGCATTACCGTAACGTCTGTCGCATCTGCAGATGAAACTGTGTCAGGCGGTCAAAAACCGGTGATGATTTCAATTAAAGGGCCGGACTTAAATGAACTGCAAAAGATTTCTGACCGCTTTATGAGCGAAGTTTCAAAGGTCAATGGCATTGTTGATTTAGAAAGTTCGCTGAAAGAGCCGAAACCGACATTGGGCGTCCATATCAACCGCGTGCTGGCCAGTGATTTAGGCCTCTCTGTCAATCAAATTGCCAATGTTGTCCGACCGCTGATCGCAGGTGACAACATCACCACATGGAAAGATGAAAAAGGCGAAACCTATGATGTTAATGTAAGGCTGAATCAAGACCAGCGCAGCTTGCCAAGCGATATACAAAACATGTATATCACCTCGCAAAAAACGGATGCATCAGGTCTGCCCATTTTAATTCCGCTCTCATCTGTCGCCAGTTTTGAAGAAACCCTTGGTGCATCTCAAATCAACCGCCGCGATCTGGCGCGCGAGGTTTTGGTCGAAGCCAACACGGCCGGCCGGCCCGCAGGTGATATTGGCGCGGACATCAAAAAAATAGAAGACAGTTTTGATTTGCCGCCCGGCTATTATTTTGCAACACAGGGCGCCAACAAAGACATGGCTGAGTCGGCAGGCTATGCCATGACAGCAATCACCCTGTCTATTGTGTTTATTTATATTGTATTAGGTTCGCAATTCAACAGTTTCATTCACCCTGCTGCCATTATGGCTTCTTTGCCGCTGTCGCTCATTGGGGTATTTCTCGCCTTATTTCTATTTAATTCCACAATGAACTTATTTTCCATTATCGGCATTATCATGCTGATGGGGTTGGTCACTAAAAACGCTATTTTACTGATTGATTTTATTAAAAAATCTATGGATAAAGGCATGCAGCGTTTTGATGCCATCATTGCTGCAGGCAAAACACGGCTCCGCCCTATCTTAATGACCACCAGCGCCATGGTCATGGGCATGGTGCCTTTAGCACTGGGCTTGGGTGAAGGAGGTGAACAGAGCGCGCCGATGGCGCATGCTGTCATTGGCGGGGKCATTACCTCAACCCTGCTCACGCTGGTCGTGGTTCCAGTCATTTTTACCTATTTAGATGACTTTAAAAATTTGATGATGCGTCAGGTCAAAAAATTCACCTCTTAATTGTATCGATGATGAATTCAGGCGAATAAATGCCAATGAGGTGACATTGAGAAATGTTCACCTCATTTTTTATTGTATAATCCCCCCTTTAACGCTTAATTTCTTAGGACAGTTTCCATGCGCGCGAGTCGCTTTTTATTTGCAACGTTGAGAGAAACCCCAAACGATGCTGAAGTTATTTCACATCAGTTAATGCTTCGTGCCGGGATGATTCGTAAATTGGCTTCGGGTTTGTATACTTGGCTGCCGATGGGCGTTCGCGTATTAAATAAAGTAGAAGCGATTGTGCGTGAAGAAATGGACCGTGCCGGCTCGCTTCAAGTATTAATGCCTGTGACTCAGCCTGCCTCACTGTGGGAAGAGTCTGGCCGCTATGTACAATACGGCCCGGAACTCTTACGCTTCAAAGACCGCCACAGCAATGACTTTGTACTTGGCCCTACACACGAAGAAGTCATCACTGACCTTGCGCGCAATGAATTAAAAAGCTACAAACAATTGCCTGCAAACTTCTATCAAGTGCAAACCAAATTCCGTGACGAAATCCGTCCGCGCTTTGGCGTAATGCGTTCACGCGAATTCATCATGAAAGATGCGTATTCTTTCCATGTCGATCAAGCATCGCTGCAAGAAACATATGACCGCATGTTCGATGCTTACTGTAAAATCTTTACACGCCTTGGCTTGAACTTCCGTCCAGTACAGGCAGATACGGGTTCAATTGGCGGTTCAGGCTCGCACGAATTCCATGTATTGGCTTCAAGCGGTGAAGACGATATCGCCTTTTCTACAGAATCAGACTACGCGGCCAACGTTGAAATGGCAGAAGCTGTCCTTGTCGGCGAGCGCGCGGCACCAGCTAAAGCGCTTGAAATTGTAGATACACCAAATCAAAAAACGATTGCGGATGTTTCAGAGTTCTTAAAATCTAATCCTGCACAATCTGTAAAAGCATTGCTGGTACAAGGTGTGGCTGAAGAAGGCAAAGCGACGCCTGTAGTTGCTTTATTCTTACGCGGCGATCACGAGCTGAACGAAATTAAAGCTGAAAAGCACCCATTAATTGCATCGCCGCTTGTCTTTGCAACAGAAACACAGCTGGAAGATTTAGGTTTAACAGCAGGTTTCTGCGGCCCTCAAGGTCTTGTTGAAAAAGGCATTACCGTTATTGCAGACCGCGCTGCATCTGTTTTGTCTGACTTCGTTGCCGGCGCGAACCAAGTGGATAAGCATGCAGTTGGCGTAAACTGGGAACGTGATGCTCAATTGACAGAAGTCTATGACTTGCGCAATGTAGTTGAAGGCGATCCATCTCCAGACGGCAAAGGCACACTGCAAATTAAACGCGGTATTGAAGTGGGCCATATTTTCCAATTGGGTCAAAAATACTCCGAAGCGCTCGGCTGTAAAGTCTTGGGTAAAGATGGCAAACCGCTTGTGGTGACTATGGGCTGTTATGGTATTGGTGTAACACGTGTTGTTGCATCCGCCATTGAGCAAAACTTCGATGACAAAGGCATCATCTGGCCATCTGCTATTGCGCCTTTCGAAGTTGCCATTGTACCAATGAATGCGCATAAATCTCCGCGTACATTAGAGGCGGCTGAAACGCTGTATGCAGAACTTCAAGCTGCCGGTTATGACGTGATTTTAGATGACCGTGACGAACGTCCTGGCGTTAAATTCTCTGACTTAGAAATTACAGGTATTCCTCACCGCATTGTCATTGGTGAAAAAGGCTTGGATGCTGGCACTTTTGAATATAAAGGCCGCCGCGATGCCGAATCTGTCAACATTTCTAAAGAAGAACTGCTGGCTAAAATTGCAAAATAAGTTTTAGCTAATGTAAAAATCCCGCTGAGTGCGGGATTTTTACATTCTAGGATAAATTGTATTATTAACAGAATTTTAAACTGCCAAAGCAATTTGAAATAGGGGTTTGCCCTAAATCAACACCAGCCAAATTTACTTCTTGCCCCAATGCGCCGCCAATGGCAGCAAAAGCATTTAACTTGACGGCTTGGGTCATTTGCAAGTCCGCAAACTGAGTCGTCGGCAAGGAAATCCACCAGCCTTTTTCAGCGGCTATGGTACGCCAAGAGCCATCGGAAACGTTTTGCCAATAAATATTTTTACTTTGCAAAGACAAAGAGGCATTGCTTGTTGCAATATAATTCCCGCTAGCATCTGTATCAGCAATCATCAATTGATGGGTTGTGGCATAGGGAATCTCATTCATATTAACATTGGTTAATTTCAAACCTAATAAAGATGAAGATGCTTGCGCGGTCATTCCTGTCAAGCTAAATGTCTTGGAGCGTTTTGCAATCAGCGTTGTACTATAATCTGCGACATTAGCAGTACCGTTCAACCAGCATCCCGCCGTTGTTGAAATAACACAAGCGCTTACATTGGTTAAGGTCGCATTTGTCACCCTAATGCCGATATCACCGCTCAGCGTGTTAATACCCGTATCATCACTCAATTGTGTTAAATCTGCATTGGAACCAATACTCATAATGCCGAGTGCAGATAATGCGCCTAGGCGGAATCCGGCTACCGATCGCGTTGAAGAAGTTGCGGCATTATCTATTGCAAATTCAATAAATGGATTATTCAATACAAAGTCTGTACTTGCGCCAGCCCCTGCTTCCTTAGATGTTGTAATGCCAGTAAGTGCAATATTATCAATATCAATATCACAGCCCGCGCCTTTAGATCCGCCGCAGCCTAATTGGAGCTTTTTAATATTGGCATTCAGTGACAGCTGCCCTTCTAGTGAGAGCCGATAAAATCCCATATTTGATTGTTGCATAGAGCCAGAATTTGTACCTTGAACATAAGTCATATTCAGCAAAGACTGGCCAGTTACGTCAGAAAGCGACTGGTCATCCAAATTCGTCATAGCATGCGGCATGGTTGAAAAGCTTAATGCGGACGCGATCCAAACACCTAGAATTGTTTTTTTCATCATATTTCCCTGATTTTTTTTATTTCTTAATTTATCTTGGCGTAATTCCCAAGGTGCTCCGCATCGTACCGCCAGTAATCGCGAGATCTGCAATTTTTTGCATCGCGCCAGACGATGGAGACATAGCGACTTCAGCTGTAAAAGCTTTTCCTTGTCCGCCGGCCAGCGCTTTATAGTTGAATTGCACCTGATTATCCAGCACAACTGTATCGCTCTGCATATGCACTTCACTATTGACGCCGATATGCCCTTGGATTTTATTCAAATTCAGGCTTGAAGTCTTGGTGGTTGTACCTTGCACATCTGAATCAATTAAACTGACAAAGCTTCCTTGGTCATTTGCATCTTTCGGTGCGTTAAATTCAAAGTTGGCTTTTAAAGAGAGGAAATTCGTATCCGGTGTACCAGATGCGCTTTCTAAACCTGGAATAATAAACAGCTCGCCCTTTCCATCCAGTTTAAAAGCGATCGTCGTCAAAACATCATCTTTTTTGGCAAAATTATCAATTGGTACGACTTTTTTAGCACATGTCGTCTGACCAGCTGTACAGTTATATAAGGATCCTGGCAGCTGTCCAATTGCAACCTCAGCTTTGGCCGCCATAAGCAGGCTATCAGCTTTAATATAGATTTCTTTATCTTCAAAACCGATCACACCTTTGGCCTTGATATAAGAATCAATATTCCTTAAACCGGCATAATAGTTAACTTCTTCGCCATGACTCCCTTGCGCGCCATCAATCACAATAATAGATGTGGTATTTGGTGTACCTGTTTTAGTGTCAACACCATACCCATCTGTCGACATGGCTAAATCATAGCCCAGTCCCGTTTTCGTCACATTATTTTTATTGGTATAGTCTTTTGAATAAATGGCGGCATTGGCATTCAAATTATAGATGGGAATGCCTAAACCCCAAGTCGAAGCAGTTTTTGATCCGGCATTAATGTCTGCAATTGAATTATCTGAAATAAAGCGAGCTTTGCGGGCAATGGCTTGAAAATCCATGCCTCGAATTGCCACTAAAACCATATTCTGCGCATTGGCGGTTTGCGATGGATTATATATTTGCTCGTAAGCAGAAGCCCCTAATATATTCTTAATTTGCTCATTGACCACAAAGCCCAATGAATTCGTTCGAATATTATTAATATAAATATCGCCCAAATCGATATATGCATTCTGAGTATTTACTGCAGCCGACGCATCATTCGCAGTTCGCACATTCAGGCGCGTTAAATTTGAAAACTCAATCGCGTAACTGCCTGTCCCTGTATGGCCAAGTTCAAATACCGTGGGATTCAGGCCGCTGTGAAGGAAATCTGCTGACAAGCCGAAGTGCAGCCCGCCAGTATTTTTAAAATCATAGCCTGTTGCCGCAGTAGCTACTGTTTCTGCAGCGCTGCCACTGCCTCGATTCACCTGAGTGAATTGCGCTATTCCTGTTTGATTCGAATTGAACAGAATTTTTGCATTGGTTAAATCACCAGATGCGCCAATACGGATTAAATTTCGTTGATTGGATGTATCTGAACCATAGCGCAAATCTATATTTAAACCGGGATTGGTTGCTGTACCTGTACGGCTGCTGTGTACATCTGTTTTATCTTCAACACGGTCTAAGCTGACAATGTGATCGGTATTGCCATCTCTTGATTTAGTTGTCAGCACAATCCCTTCATCAGCATCGATATACATATATCCATCGGCTGTAAAATTAAAGTTAAAGTCCTTAGACGTTAAATTTTGTCCATTTTGCCCATAGCTGATGCTGGCATTTTGCAAATTAAATTCCAAATGCGCTTTATCGTTACGGTTAAACAGCCCATTGGTGGTCGCCAAATACACCTTTAAGGGTGAAATAGTTGAAAAACTTAAAGACCCTAAATTTTGACTGGTTTCTCCTGATGTGCAATTCGGTTCACACATCAGCATTATTTTTGAAGCCGTGGCAATGAATGGCGATATGCTTGCCGTTAACTCAATCCCTGTGCCTTTTCGCCCTGAGCTATCCGCATTGGTTACACCGACATCCAAATCAACTTTAGACTGAATATTGGTATTGGCGGCAGCAGATTGAATTGTGACATCATGCAGGCCCAGCTTTATTGGAGTTGTTCCCGTACCTGAATAATCAACCCAATTAATCTGATTCGCTTCTACGCGTGAAACTTCATGTGTAATGGAAATGCCGTCCTGGCCTGTAACTGCGCCCAGTGTCTGATCGTTTAATACTTCAAGCGCATAGGCTTGGTTCGCAATACAAACACATGCTGCCAGCAAATTTAGTTTTATTATTTTGTGCATATCAACATCCTTTTGAAATCATTACGATTAGCAGCGGCTTCCCGTTCCACCTGAACAGTTGTAGCTGAAAATCTTCAAATTTCCATCCATGTGCAAATTGCCATGCATATTCAGCCCCATAAAACCTTGTTCCTGCCCATTATCAAAGCTTGGAACAACTTTTCCAGAATCATAGGTGCTGTATTTTGTTGTCGTTAAATAGCCTGTATCACCGGACTCAACAGAAAGGCTGGAAAAACCCAGATTCCTGATTTTCAGAGGATAATTATCATAGAATTTCAGCAGCATAGCTGTTTGCGGATTGCCGTCTTTATTTAAAATTGTTGTGCCTTCCAAAGAGAATTTCTCGATTTGCAGGGTACCTTGAAACTGCTTAAAGACCAGCCACTTTTTCTGTCCATTTTCCACATGATTGTTTGGTGAAATCGCCAGCCTGCACAGCTCAAGCAATGGGCAATCGGTAGACTGCATTTTATAATAGGCTTCAGTAACAATAGCTCGCCCATTTTTATCCGTGCCATTCAATTTTGATATATTTTTTAAACTCATATCCGTTGCATACTGCTGATTTAATGAAAGTGTCCAGCTTAAGTCAGCCCCGCCTTTGCCTGTTACATTCACCAGTTCATCGCTATTCAGCCCAATTAGCCCTGCAGAACAAAGTTGAGAGGATAAAACCAATGGCATAAGTAAAGATCTTTTCATTATATTTCCCCTTTACAAGCCCGTTGTTTTAAATTTCAAATGCTGGATCAGCACGCCATCAATAACAGCAGAGCCCAAATTGACTGCTGTTGACCCGGTTCCAGCGCTTCTAAAAACCACTCCCGTAGAAGCCGCTGCATCATTGGCCTTCAATAAATTCGTAGCTTTATCCAGCGTTACACTGCCGATCGCAATACTGCTATGTGTTGCATTATTGCCTTGATAGGTGACTGCAGATGTTCCTGTTCCGACGGTTAAGACATCTCCGCAGGCGGAGACATTACACGTTGAGCCTTTGTATTCAGCTTTCTGCGCTGCGGTTAAAGCTGTATTTGAACTATCGGTGCTGGCATAGTAAGTATAAATTTTCTTATATATTTCAGGGATGTCAGGTATTCTAGTAACTTCCAGAATAATGTTATTGCCTTCTGAACCCACAACAAAAGGCTGATACATATTACCTAAAACCAAATTGATGTTAGGGCTGTATAAATATAGACCTTCATTCGAATCAAATACCGGGGCAAATGAACGGTCTAAAGCTGGGGTTACAGCCGTTCCATCATCGGATGCGGCAGTGCTGATTCTCAAGCCTTTTGCATTCAGCAAAGTCTTATTCACATCTGTGTTGGCATAAACCAAAGCGGATGGATCATCATTGGTATTGAGACGAATAATACTGGCCATGCCTAATGTTTGGTTCTGCTGCGCGACTGTTGATGCCTGTGTTTGAAATAAGCGAACCTGAGAACCATTTAAACTTAAGCCATTAGCAACGAACTGCAGCCGAATACGCTGCTCTTTTAGCAAATCTGCATCAGCTGCGGCATTTGCTGTGACTGGCGCGCCTGTAATCGGGTCCACTTTGTTGCTGGAATTAAGCGTCCGGGAAAAAGCATCCAGCCAAAAACCCAATTTAATATTGTTATCATCTTCTGATGCAGCCACAGTTGCTAATGGCGCTTCCAAGGTTAAATAGCTGATATCTGCACTGGCATTGCTGGATTGAAATTGGCGAATGCCTGTTGCTGTACCCGCCCTGAATAGCCAAGGATTGGCTTCAGTGCCCCAATTAAAGCCGGCATTGCTGAACCGCTTGTTTAAATCACTATCTGTTTTAGATAACGCCAAGCCATAAATGAAGATATCTGCCTTGGTTCTTTTAGCGCCCAGCACAGCAGAGGTAATTCCTGCATATTTTGAATAATTTTCGCCTACAGGAATAATACGGATAAAGCCTGTATCGTACTGTTCCGCTTTTACGGCATCGGTTCCTGTCAGATTACGGTTATAGCTGGAAGCAGTAGAAGCATCATTTGCGCCTTGAAAAACCATCTTAAAGCCTTCTGGAAGCAATGCCACGCCCTCGCCTGTGGTTTCTGACAGTGCCGCATCTGACAAATCTTGAAGTGCATAAGCGGACTGCGCCAGCAACAGGCTAACTGCCGCCGCCACACAGTTCTGGCGGAATGTGTAAGCTTTTTTTAAACCAGTCATCTCGACCTTCCTTCTTCAGATGCACGGCATCTTTCTTATATTTATTCCTTTCTTGGCATGTTAGTTAGTTTTATACCATCGGGTCCATGATGGAGATATGCCAAGCCACTTTAACTTTTAATTATGCTGAATAAATGCGCAATTGCAAAATAATCCAGCTGAAATGCCCTGCTTTCCGATGAATGAATCACGAAAAAAAGCAGGATCTGAATCCTGCTTTTTTGTCGTACAAAACTTAGAATCTTTATAAATTAAGCTTTTGGCAATGTAACGCCTGTTTGGCCTTGATACTTACCGCCTCTATCTTTATAAGAGGTTTCACAGACTTCATCTGATTCAAAAAACAGCATCTGCGCAACGCCTTCACCGGCATAGATGCGTGCAGGCAAATTTGTCGTATTTGAGAATTCCAAAGTCACGTGGCCTTCCCATTCAGGTTCCAGCGGTGTGACGTTCACAATAATACCGCAGCGCGCATAAGTCGATTTGCCAAGGCAAACGGTTAAAACATTGCGTGGAATACGGAAATATTCCACGGTCCGCGCCAAGGCAAATGAGTTTGGCGGAATAATGCAGACGTCTGATTCAATATCAATAAAGCTTCTGTCATCAAAGTTTTTTGGATCAACAATCGCAGAATGCACATTGGTAAAAACTTTAAATTCACGTGCACAGCGCACATCGTAGCCATAGCTGGATACGCCGTATGAAATCAGTTTTTCACCATTTTCATCGTAACGGACTTGGTTCTCTGCATACGGTTCAATCATGCCGTGTTTTTCGCTCATTTCGCGAATCCAACGATCAGACTTAATAGCCATGTATTTCTATCCAAAAAAAGCGTTAATTCAATTATTGCATGGTACTTTAACTGAAATCGGCAGCAATGAAAATAAGTCAACGCCGCAGCCTGCTGATTTGACGGAATGTCTGCGGCTTACTTTAGTATCTAGACGTCAGCTGGCAGCAAATCTCAATATTATTGCTTCAGCATCGCAATCTCAGTTTTACGCTTAAAGCTTTAATAATGCAGAATAGCTGAGCGGAATTGAAAAGCTCATTAAGACCAGTGAAGCGGTTTTTTGCAGATTGCATTGATTCAGCCAGCTGATTTTATTCGATGTCAGAATTGAACCCAGCACTGTCCATAAAAAAGCAATCGGGACAATAAGCAGTAAGAACACCATCATATGCGCGGTATAATAGCGACCATCAACCCAGACTATTGGCGGGAAAATTGCGGAAGCAAAAAGCAGCGCTTTAGGATTGAGCAGTGTTGCCGCAAACAGCTGCACCGGTCCAATCGTCGCCTGATGATAATCCTCAGCCGCATTTGCCGTTTTCCATAAGCGCACAGCTAAAAACAAAATATAGGCAGCGCTGAATAATTTCAGAACAGTGGGCAGCAAAGGCAATTGCGCAGACACTTTTCCAATGAGAAAGCCCCAAAGGCTGATGGAGATTAAATAGCCAAACGCTTCTGCTGGGATAAGGCGAAAAGATTTGCGTACGCCCACTTGGATGCCGGAGGAAGCAAGCAAGGTATTGGTCGGGCCAGGAGTCAGCAAAATGGTGACCACTAAGCCAATGAAAAACCAAGTGATCATATTCACAGGCCAGCATATATAATGATATAAGTTTAATAATTCACCATAATGAAAGCAATCAAATTTCATGAACGCTGGTAACACTTTTTTAATTTAATCGGCCCTATTCAACATTAAAGCCGCATCATCCTGAATCAAGCCGGTCTTCAGCTTGATGGCCTGCTTGACCCATTCATTTTTCTGATCAATGATTTTATAAATCGAATAATCCAAACTAATAAAAAAAACTATTCAAATGATTTTTAATCAGTTACTTTCTAAAATATGCGTATTTTTTGTTCATTCATCTGATAACGCGCTATCAAGAATAAAAAAGCCGGCTGCATGGCTTTCAGGATAATAAAACGAGGAAAAGTATATGAAAAAATGGACTCAACTCACAGTGCTTTCAATTGCGCTTGCAGGTTTAGGAGCATGCTCAAGCGACAATAAAACCAATACGGCAAAGGATGAGAAAACTCAAGCGAGCGCGCAGGCTGCAGACAAACTTCAGACCAAATTCGTCAACATCGCTACAGGCGGCGCATCTGGCCCCTACAATGTGATTGGCACCAGTTTGGCCGAAATTTACAATAAAACTTATGGCGTCAACTCTAAAACTCAAACCACTGGGGCTTCTGTTGAAAATCTTAACTTGCTCAAACAGAAAAAAGTAGAAATGGCCTTCGTGATGAGTGACAGCTTAACTGAGGCGCTGAATGGCACAGGCAGTTTCAGCAGCGGTAAAATTGATAATGTTCAGCAAATTGCAGCATTGTATCCAAACTATGTACAAATCGTCGCATCGAAAAAATCGGGCATTAAAAATCTTGAAGACTTAAAAGGCAAGCGTATTGCCGTCGGCGCCCAAAACTCTGGTGTTGAAGTGAATGCGCGAACCCTCTTGAATGGTTTTGGCATTACATATAATGATGTAAAAGTTGATTATCTAGGCTATGCCGAAGCAGCTGACGCACTCAAAGGCGGAAAAATTGATGCAGCCTTCTTAACCAGCGGCATTCCCAACTCATCATTGATGGAATTGCAGCAAGGCTTTGATTTGCAGCTGGTCGGCATCAACCCTGATAAAGTCAAACAGATTGCAAAAAATCAACCCTACTTCCTTTCGCTAAATATTCCGAAAGGCACCTATGGTAATGCAGCAGACATCCCGACTGCAGCGATTATGAATGCTTTAGTGGTCCGCTCTGACCTGTCAGAAGATGATGTCTATAAGCTCACTAAAACGTTCTTTGACAGCTTGGGCCAGTTAGCCAACTCACATCAGGCAGCCTCAGAAATTAATTTAGAGACCGCGCAAAAAGGCGTGGTTGCCCCGCTGCACCCTGGCGCTAAGCGTTATTACGATGAACTTGCAGCGAAAAAATGAAACTGAAAAAAAGTGCAGTGCCCGCTGCGCTTTTTCTGCTCGGTTTATGCGGGCTGCTGCTGTTTCCTGTTCATTATACGGATGTACAGGCTGAACAAACGCATTGCCGCATTTCAACGGAACAATTCAATTTGCAATGGAGACATTCGGTCGAAAAAACCCGCTGGATTGAAAACTATCAACGTGAACCGCAGCATTTTAAACTGCGTTATACCGACCTGATTTCATTCGGCGCAGGAACACCAAATGATTATCCAATCATTTTTCAAAAAAACGGCATGATCCGTATGAAGGTGGATCGGCAAGTTGAACAAATCAACTGGATCATTTCCAGAAATATGCAAGGAAGTTTGATCATCGATCAAAAGCTTTGGCCTATTTATCAGCAACACCCCGATTACACCGTGGTGCAGATCACATCACAACAGCGCCCCTTGTGGAAAGCATGGCAGATCGGAGAATGCCTATGAGTCAAAATGAAGATAAAGTTACCCCTGAACAATTAGATGCACAGCAGCAGCAAGCCATTCTAGAACAGTTTGACCGCGAGTCGGTAACCCGTACGCCAAGCAATAAATCTGTGGCTTGGTTTATTGCTGCAGTGGCCATTTTTTATTCATTATTTCACCTATTTATTACCTTTAACCCGCTGCCTGAACTGATTCAGCGCTCGGCCCACGTTGCGATTGGCCTAGTTTTGGTTTTTCTGCTCTACCCCGCCCGCCAGTCCAGTTCCCGGCAAAGCATTCCGTGGCTAGATTGGCTGCTTGCCTTAGCCTCGCTGGCAACTTTTTTATATATTTGGAAAGAATATCAAGCCATTATGACAACGCGTGGCGGCATTCCAAACACATTGGATATTGTTTTCGCCATTTTGGCTGTAGTGCTGGTGGTTGAAGGCGCCCGGAGAGTCATGGGATGGATGCTGCCTATTTTAGGGCTAATCTTTCTATCCTATCCATTCTTCAGTCACTACGACTGGGTTCCTGACCGCCTGCTGACGCGTCCATACAGCATCAGTGATATTTTCGGGCAAATGTATTTAAAAACCGAAGGGCTGTATTCATCCGCAATCGGCGCGTCGGTCACCTTTATTTTCTTGTTTATTTTGTTTGGCGCTTTTCTGGCGAAGTCAGGCATGGGCAAGCTGTTCAATGATCTTGCGATGGCGCTTGCGGGACATAAGCAAGGCGGCCCTGCAAAAGTCGCAGTAATTTCCAGCGGCTTTATGGGCAGCATTAATGGAACAGCCGTGGCCAATGTCGTAGGGACAGGTTCATTCACAATTCCGCTGATGAAGAAAATTGGCTACCACAAAAATTTTGCCGGCGCGGTAGAAGCCAGCGCCTCTGTGGGCGGGCAAATTTTACCGCCTGTCATGGGCGCCAGTGCATTTATCATGGCTGAAACCACAGGGGTAAGTTACGGCACCATTGCGCTTGCAGCAACACTACCTGCCTTGCTTTACTATTTAGGAGTGATGGCGCAGGTCCATTTCCGCGCGGGGCGTGATGATTTAAAAGGCGTGCCTAAAGCTGATTTGCCGCATGTTAAAGATGTTTTAAAAGAACGCGGGCACTTGCTTATCCCTATTGTGGCTTTAGTCTTTTTTCTATTTCAGTCCATCCCTGTGAGTTATGCCGCGGTCTATACCATTGTCTTGACCGTGGTCGTGGCGAGTTTCCGCAAATCAACCCGCATGGGCTTCAAAGACATACTGGAAGCGCTCGCTGACGGCGCGAAGCAATCCCTTTCGGTAATGGCAGCCTGCGCCGTAGTCGGCATTATCATTGGTGTTGTGAGTTTAACCAGTTTTGGCTCTGTCATGACCTCATCAATCATGAGCATTGGCGCCGGCAGCCTGTTTTTGACCCTCTTCTTTACCATGATTGCATCGATGATTTTAGGCATGGGACTGCCTTCAATTCCTGCGTATATCATTACAGCGACCATGGCGGCGCCGGCGCTGGCTAACTTTGACATTCCAACACTTGTAGCGCATATGTTCGTGTTCTATTTTGGCCTGTTTGCCAATATTACACCGCCTGTCGCCTTAGCCGCCTTTGCCGGTGCAGGCATTGCAGGCGGCGACCCGATGCGTACCGGCTTTCAAGCCCTGAAGCTTTCATTAGCCGGGTTTATTGTGCCCTTCCTGTTCGTCTACAACCCCGCCATGCTCATGATTGATACAACCAATGCCGCGGTGAATGCGCGTGAGTTTGCATTCCCTGCATGGACAACCATCGTCAGCATTGTCTTTACCTCTGTCGTCGGCATTCTAGCGCTTGGCGCGGCAGTTGAAGGCTACTTCAAAGTCAGCATGAACTGGTTTTGGAGGATTTTCTTAGGTATTGGCGCCTTGTGCCTGATTATTCCAGAAACCATCACGGATATTGTCGGGATGGTGATGGTTGTGATCGCCATTAGCGTCAACATCATGCAAGCTAAAAAACAGAATCAGTCCTATTCACCCTCTTAAATCGGTACAAAAAAGCCCAGCGGTAAAACGCTGGGCTTTTTGCTTTGACCAAATCAGAAAATACGGTTCTGATCTTTTTCTGCAAGGGTTAAGCCGGCAGCAATTTTTTCTGCAATTGCCATATAGCTTTCAGCCGCTTCATCTTCAGCCGCTACAGAAGGTTTGCCGGCATCAGCATTTTCACGAATCTGCACATTTAACGGCAACCGTCCCAGCAAAGGAATATTGTACTGTTCTGACAATTTATCACCGCCGCCCGTGCCAAAAATCTGCTCTTCATGGCCGCAGTTCGAACAGATGTGTGTCGACATGTTCTCGACAACACCAATCACTGGAATCTGTACACGGTTAAACAGTTCAATGCCTTTTGTTGCATCCATCAGCGCGACATTTTGCGGTGTCGTTACAATCACAGCGCCCGTCACAGGAATGCGCTGCGCCATGGTCAATTGAATATCGCCTGTACCCGGCGGCATATCAATCATCAGCACATCCAAATCCGGCCATAAAGTTTGATTGAACAGCTGCATAAGCGCGCCTGTCGCTTTCGGGCCGCGCCAAGCAACTGGGGTATTATGATCGCCAGTGAGATGGCCGATAGACAGCACCGCCAAACCATAAGCATCCAGCGGGATAAAATGCTCCGCTTCAATCATCGGGGTACGGCCTGCATTGCCCAGCATGGTTGGAATGCTTGGACCGTAAATATCGGCATCCAAGACACCGACCTTCAGGCCCAGTTTTTGCAGCGCCAGCGCCAAATTGACCGTGGTTGTTGATTTGCCGACACCGCCTTTGCCTGATGACACTAAAATGACATTTTGAATACGCGGATGTTTCGGCACATCGCGCTGCTGCGGTGCTGCTTTTTGAATAGGCGGATTATTCGGATCTGTATCTTCTGCTTTTTGTACAGGCGCTGCCGATGCGTCTACAACCGGCGGCAAGCTGTTCTTAAGCGCTGCGCTTTGCGCTTTAGGCTGGCTCGAACAGCTTTCGCCTTCGGCATGCTGATGACCGCAGCCGCCTGAAGTATGGCCGGTTTTTTGCTGAATGACATGCATATTCAATTCTGTAATGCCGCATTTATCCAGCGCGTCCGCCAAATCATCATGAATCTTCTGCAGATCATCCGCTTCGGAGGGAAAGGTATTAATGGTGATCTGCAGTACTTGCCCCTGCACATTCACTTGGGTAATGCGGTCTTTCAGCGCATGCTCTGAATTGGGCAAAATATAGCTTTGAAGCACTTGCTGGACTTCTTCTTCCTTCACCTCCTGCGAGGGCGAAAAGACCGATTTAAGCGAAGACAGCCACGACATAGAATTACTCCAAAAAAGCAGAAATACAGCAAATTATTGATAGTTTAACGACAAATACGGTCTAGGTTAAGCATCGAATTTAAGAAGTTGCAGGATAAAGCCAAAAAACCAAGCAAAACACTAGGTTTTCGTTTAATTCTAGATACATTTCAACAATACAGTTTTGATGTTTTTTTGATATAAATTTCAATATTGGGCGCTGCGCGCTTTTATCTCAGAGCCATGCGCCATTCTGTATGCTTTTATTTAGCGCAAGCACTGCTTTTCTGCAATCAGCTGAACTCATGCACACCTCATTAAACATATAAAAGACGATGATGTGCAACGAAGCCCAAAGAAGCTGAGACTGGACTGCTTTGCAGAAATGCATTTTATGTATTATCAGGGGAATGAAAATGAAAAAATTACTGTTTATCCTTCTTTTGACTGCAAGTTTCAGTCATGCGGCCAATGTCGAAAGTTTTGTTACGGCGGAGCGCCAGTCAATTACCCTAGGTGATTCCGTAGAAGAAATGCAAGCGCGCATTAAGGTCTCCCCACTTACAGTAAATTCATACGCAGCGCCGCAGAAAGATCAAACAGAAGAACTGGCGATTGATTACACCTATGAAATTGAAAACATGCGCTATGTCATTACTGTGGTGAATGGGAAAATCAGCCAGATTCAAACTGAAAATTTGAATAAATAATGTTGTACCAAGCGCAGTAAAAGCCCTGAATTTGCAGATGCCCAGCTTTTAATAGCAATACGTGTTTGCGCTTTTAATCTTTACTAAAAAAAATCCATCGCTTAATGGCAATGGATTTTTTTCATTTAAAGCTTTTGTATTTACAGCGGCATCAATTAAGCCTGATCATCTTTTTTAAACTTGCCTAAAGTCTCTGTGGCTTTTTTCTTCAGCTCATCAAACTTTTCACTGGCCTGAACTTTCAGCTCATCCAGCTTAACCGAAGCCTCCTGCTTAAGTTCGGCCGCTTTTTGCTTAGCTTCATCCAGCTTGTGCCCCGCCTCTTCTTTCAGATGATCAAATTTTTCCTGTGCTGCCACTTTAGCGCTTTCAGCTTTGACTTTCAGATCTTCAACTTTTTCAGTCACAGCCGCCTTATCTTCCGCATGCCGCACTTCTGCATCACGCTTCAATTCGTCCACTTTTTTCTCTGCCTCAAGCTTTACTTCTTTAGCAGAATGCTTAAGATCATCCAGCGCTTTTTCACCTTGCAGCTGCGCCTCTTTCGCGGAATGCTTTACTTCATCCCCCAGTTCAGCAGCTTTGTTTTTCAATTCATCCAGCTGATTATTGCTCATACCCTGCTCTCATTGATCTTATAAATTGTCTAACAATAGATATACCACCAATACGCGCAAAATTTGTTCACAGCATCATTTTGAAACACTTTATGACAAACTGAAATACAGCATTTTATATAACGATGAAATCAGCTTTTTATTTCTTCACCGTGCTGATAAAGCTGACCATCGCAAACAGCCAAATAAACAGAATGAAACTGCGCTCACGGTTAAAATGCTCCACGTCTGAACCATGCACAATGTTATGGCGCGTTGCAGTCACAGAGGAGCTGCTGTCCATTTTCAAGGCTTGCAGTTCTAAAAAGTAAGGGTTGATGTCGCTGGCAATTTTCACTTTATGCCATAGCCCTTTAACTTCATGACCTTTTAATCCGGGTACAATTTTATAAACATCAATATATTTAGTCTGATTCAGCTGCAAATAGCCGCGTTCCGCTAAAGCTTCTGTGAGAATGCCTTCAATTTGACCATACAGCACGGTGACACAGCCGGCATAGCACTGCTGCTGATACATCTTTAAGCATTGCTCAATCACTTGACGGTGCAGCGGCAAATTGCCGCCAATCTGCAAGGCATCTACAGCTGTCAGCAATTCATTTTTAAAGTAATCTCTTTCAATCAGATCCAGCAGGCTAAACTCAGCTTTATCTTCTTCCTGTTCATAAGCCATTTTCCAAAAGTACAGCAGATTTAACGCATCATTGGCAATGGGCGCATCGCTTTCGAATTCAATTTGATCCGCCAGCACGGCAAAATAGGCCTCCTGAGGCTCCCCTTTCCTTAACTCACTGACCAAATGGCTATGCGGCGCTGCACCCATAGAAGCCAAATACTGCTGCGCTTCTTTTAAGATCTGATTGCCGAGCTGTTTTTTAGCGCTTGCATTTTGCGGGATACGGGTCACCGGCTGGTCGAAATCGAAATCATCATCGATCATGGGCTTATACTCTCAAAAAACGGGCTGAATGTCGCATTATCCCTGTTATTGCCTAACGAATATAGAAGAAAATAGGGTTTAACCGCTTTTACTATTGTATGCACACAGCGTCAGCCACGCATTTCATGGAAATCTAAACTGGATTCAGCGTATTTTATACACACTGAACAGCAATGCTTGGCTTTCAGAAATCGCCCAGTAATCATGCGCGTAATTTTCAGCATCATTCAACCTGAGAAAATTTTGCTGTGAGCATGCTTGCTCTACTGTTTTAATCGGCTTCTCTGAACCATACACAATAAATGAATCATGAGCTTTATAATCATTATGCGCTCTTAACCATTCTGCTGGCTGTACATAATGAATATTTGAATGCCAGCTTTTCCAGCGTTTTTTGACGGTGGGTTTAATACATTCCATTTGTGTACTTTCGTTTTGATTTTCTTGATGCTGCAACCTCAATAAAAATTGCTTTTTGGTGTGTTCATCCAAAGGATAAACAACAACCCAATTACCTGAATCCCCTACATGCATTCTCTGATAGAAAAATATAGGTTGAGTTAAAGAGGGAAAGCGCTGGCGATCATACTGTTCGCTTTGCGCCAATCTTGCTTCATTTACATGATCTCTGATATTTCCAAGCCATATAGACAGCGAAAGATAGAGCATCATGATCATCGCAATCATAAAAATAGCCGTATGACCCAAAAACCGGGATATCCCATATAAAATTGAATGAGAAAAATCCGTAAATTTTTTTATGCTTTTAGGGGACAAAGTCAGGCCTCTTATTTTTTATGTTTTCACCTTTATCAAAATACTTTAAATCGCACTGACAGCATTCATGTATTCATCATATTTCCAAAATCTTTTGCAAAGAATTCACTTATTCCGTTGTGCATCCGCTCCCTATCTAAGGTAAAATCGTTGGCCTTATATAAAATACGAATGAGAGAGTTATATCCGTGCGTAATATTTTAGTCACTAACGCCCTTCCATACGCCAATGGCCCGATCCATATGGGTCACTTACTTGGTTATATCCAAGCAGATATCTGGGTTCGTGCCATGCGTGCAATGGGCCATGAAGTGACTTATGTCTGCGCGGACGATGCTCACGGCACAGCCATCATGCTGCGTGCCGAAGCCAACGGCATTAGCCCGGAAGCGCAAATTGCCAATGTGCAAAAAGAACACATCCGTGACTTTGACGGTTTTGGCGTGCATTTCGACCACTATGACTCGACCAACAGCGCTGAAAACAAAGCCCGTTCAGAAGAAATTTATATTAAGAACCGTGAAGCAGGCAACATTGCTGTACGCCCTGTGACTCAATTATTTGACCCTGAAAAAGGCATGTTCCTGTCTGACCGCTTCATTAAAGGCACGTGCCCAAAATGCAAGGCAGAAGATCAGTACGGAGATTCTTGTGAAGTCTGCGGTACAACCTATAACGCGACTGAACTGCTGAATCCGAAGTCGACATTAAGCGGCGCGGCGCCTGTAGAAAAATCTTCAGATCATTACTTCTTTAAACTGCCGAACTTTGCCGAATACCTGCAAAAATGGACACGCGATGAAGGCCGCCTGCCTGTTTCAATTGCCAACAAGCTGGATGAATGGTTCGACAATGGCTTGAATGATTGGGACATTTCACGTGATGCGCCTTACTTCGGTTTTGAAATTCCAGATGCGCCAAACAAATACTTTTATGTTTGGGTAGATGCGCCGATTGGCTACATGTCGAGCTTTGAAAACTACGTAAAAACCAAGCGTCCAGATTTAAGTTTTGATGATTACTGGAAAAAAGATTCTAAAAATGAGGTGTATCACTTCATTGGTAAGGACATCGTGTATTTCCATGCGCTGTTCTGGCCTGCAATGCTGGAAGGCGCAAACTACCGCACGCCATCAGGTTTATTCGTAAACGGTTTCTTGACTGTAAACGGTCAGAAAATGTCGAAATCCCGCGGCACATTCATTAAAGCAGAAACGTATTTAGAGCATTTAAACCCTGAATATTTACGTTATTACTTCGCGTCTAAACTTTCTGACAAAGTTGAAGATTCTGACTTGAATCTTGATGATTTCGTGCAAAAAGTAAACTCAGATTTAGTCGGTAAAGTGGTGAACATTGCCAGCCGCTGTGCAAAATTCATCAACACGAAGTTTGACAATAAATTGTCTGCCGCATGTGCAGAGCCTGAATTGGTTCAAAGCTTTATTGATGCGGGCGATTCGATTGCTAAAGCGTATGAAGCGCGTGAATTCTCTGCGGCAATTCGTGAAATTATGGCGTTGGCAGACCGCGCCAACCAGTATATTGATGAGAAAAAACCTTGGGCGCTTGCGAAGCAAGAAGGTCAAGAACAGCAAGTGCATGACGTATGTTCTGTCGGCATCAACCTGTTCCGTCAATTGGCTGTTTATCTTGCACCTGTATTGCCAACGCTTGCAGCGCAAGTTCAGGACTTCTTGAAACTGGAATCTTTCGATTTTGCTTCTGCGCAAACAATTTTAGTTGATCATGAAATTGCGCTGTTCCAGCCGCTGATGCAGCGTGTAGACCCGAAAGCAGTTGCTGCTATGGTCGATGCGTCTAAAGACTCTTTAGCGGCTGCAGCTGAACCTGCAAAAGTTGAAAAGAAAAAAGAGAAGAAAGTAGAAAAGAAACCTGAGCCTAAAGTGGGTGAAGCTGAAATTATTGGCATCGAAGACTTTATGAAAGTTGACCTGCGTGTCGCGGAAGTTTTAGATGCGGCTACCGTTGAAGGTTCTGACAAGTTGCTTCAACTGACTTTAAATGTCGGTGAAGCTGAACCGCGTAATGTATTCAGTGGTATTCGTGAGTTCTACCAACCAGAAGATTTAAAAGGCAAATTGGTGGTGATGGTGGCAAACCTTGCACCGCGTAAAATGCGTTTTGGTATTTCAAACGGTATGGTTTTAGCTGCGGGTAATGGCGAAGGGTTTTGGGTGATTTCACCTGAAAGCGGCGCTAAAGCTGGTGATAAAGTGTCTTAATTTTTAGACACTTATGAAAAGCCCTGCTATATTTTAGTAGGGCTTTTTATTTAAGTAAATCAAATGAAATTGGAATTAAAAAAAATCAATGAAGCTATAAATGCTATTTCTTATTCAATTGATACTGAACAATATGATGAAGCATTGTTAGGTTCGGAGATGATATTAAATGAACTCGAAAAGTATGAAACTTCCGAATCAGTATTACATTTATTATTTAATTTAGCAGGGCAATTTATAGACGTAGGTACATCGTTAAGAAATAAGAATGCAGTTTCTAAAGGTATTAAAATTTTAGAGACTCACTCAGAGTATTATGAAAACCAATCGAATATTAACTATTATTACAATTTAGCAAATGGAAAAATTGCATTAGCTAATGATTGTGGTTATTCGGAAGATGATGTAAATTTCAAAAATATAGAATTATTTAATGTTATAAAAAATTTATATTGGAAGGCTTATAAATTAATTAAAAAAGAAGATAACTACGTTTTATATCAACAAAATATAATTAATCTTGCAAATGTTCTCAAACAACAATTTAGATTTTCGGAAGCCCTGCAACTCTATAATTCAGTAATTAAAGAAAATACCCCATACCCTCAAGCTTGGCTAAATCGAACATCATGTTTAGAGCAATTCGATCAATTATTAGATCATCGCACTGAAAAAATGATTACTGAAATAATAAAAGGATATAAATTTGCTAGCGAATCTCCGTTAATCCCTAAAGCTTGGATTCCCTATTATAATCATAAGATAGATTATTTAACTGAACAATTAAATTCCAAAAATTTAGATCTTGACGAATTAGAGACATCTAAAGAAAATTCATCAATGACTGAATTCCGACAATGGTGTATCAAAGAAAATTTAACTTTGAATATTCACGGTATGTATTGTCCATGCATAGTAAATGAACGAGACACTTTAACTTTATTTGAAAACGTCGTTTCTTCTCAGAATATTCTTCAGTACGAACAATACTTAAATCGTATTAAAGCTGAGTTTTCGTTAGTTCGTGTTCTTTACTATGAATCTAAATTTACTGAAAGTTCTAAGCTTGATTTTGAAAGCTGTTATTCTGAATTAAATGAAAAAGAAATCATCAATATAAGATCAGAAAAATTAAGAACTTGTTTTAGATTATGCTTTTCAATATTAGATAAACTAGCAATATTTTTATGTCATTACTTTTTACTTAAAATTGAAAAAAATACTGCATTTAATAACTTTTGGCATAAAAATAAATCTATTTTAGAAAGCAAAGATAATTTTGCTTTGATTGCAATTAATAGTCTTATATACGATCTAAATGAACAAAATGGACAATTTGGATTTTATAAAAAATGGCGAAATTCTCTAGAACACCACATTTTATTTTTAGTTCCTGATTCATTTGAGCTCTCCAATGACTCAACTCATACTTATGTAAAAATCAGCGAATTTGCAAGTAGTCTTCTAAATTTACTTCAATTTACACGATCGGCTATCTTCTCAACTGTATTCTCAATCGTTGAAGATTTACGTCAAAAACAACCTCTTGATCGAGAAAATACAATGGAGATCAAAATTCATAAGAAAGATTTTAATCAAGTTTACTAATCTACTAAAACCTCTCCCTAGCCCTCTCCTACAGGAGAGGGAAATCCAATGTAAGTATAAAATGGCATCAAAACTGTAATCCCCCCAACCGTCTCCCAAAAGGAGAAAGAACTACCAACAAACCTTTAAAATGCACGCATCAATCAGCCACAAAAAAGCCCCTACTTCTAGAGGCTTTTTAACATTATGTATCCGTTACTTCAAAACAAATTCCCAAATCACATAGCCAATCCCAAAGCCGAGCAACGAATAAGACGTGATAATGAAATACACAAAGCTTGCTTTATTTTTCTTTTTCCAAAAACCCATACCGCCACCTAAATATGCCAATTTGCATCATGTTAGCGTGTATTCAATTAAAAGTGAAATATTGCTAAGCTTTTAATTTATAAAATATTTTAAATATAAAATCAGATTTCCCATCTCAATAAAGTCAATATACAGATTTGAGCTATTTTTCTAATACAGATACTCCTGTCTGCATTGAATTATCAAAAATCCCAAAGGGATAGTTATTCTTTTTAAGCGTTTTACATGTTAAAAATAACATTAGCCACAGACCAATAAGAATTGCTATGAATATTTTAAAGACATCTTTGTTTGCTTCTTTATGCGCTGCCGCGGCACTTGGATTCAACATGCAGGTCCACGCAGCAGACATTCCGCAACAGCAGCAAGTTGCAGGGTTTTATCAGCATCAGCTGGGCAATACCCAAATTACCGCCCTGCTGGACGGCACCAACTTTATGTCGCCCGCACTTTTTAAAGATATATCACCAGACAAAGTCCAAGAAATTTTAAAGAAATATCATGCAGATCAGGCCAAAGGCGTGCAAACCTCTGTCAATGCGTTTCTAGTCAATACAGGAAAATCCCTGACTTTGGTGGATAGCGGCACGGCCGACTGCTTTGGCGCGCACTTGGGTTCGGTACTCAAAAACCTGAAAGCCGCGGGCTATCAGCCTGAACAAGTGACAACAATTTTACTGACCCATTTACACCCCGACCATTCCTGCGGCGTCAGTAAAAATGGCATTGCGAACTACCCAAACGCCACCATTTACGTTTCTGCCGATGAAGCCAATTACTGGCTAAACCCGAAACAGGCTGAAAAAATTACTGCAGATAAACGAGCAAACTACCTTGGCACAGTAGAGAAAATTAAAGCCGCACTTGCGCCATATCAAGCCAAGAAGCAATTTAAAACCTTTAAATTGGGAGACAAAATTGGTGAGTTTGAAGTCATCAGCACGGCGGGCCACACGCCAGGACATTTCAGCTATAAGCTGAAAACAGCTGGAGAGGATGTGATCTTTATTGGAGACATTGTGCATTCCCATACCGTTCAATTTGATCGGCCTGAAACTGCAATTGAATATGATATTGACCCTAAAATGGCGGTTCAGACACGTTTAAAGCAATTCCCTGATTATGCCAAACATGGGCAAACCATTGCCGCGCCGCACTCGCCCTTCCCCGGCATTGGGCATATCTATTCCGCAGATGGAAAAAGCTATCAGTGGATTCCTGTACATTTTAAGGATTGATTTACAAGGCGACTCCTCTCCTTTTTTAAGGAGAGGATCAGTGCAAGGATGTGTTAAAAATTACTTCATCCCAAAAATCAGCTTGAGCCCCAGCGCCGTCATCACTGCGCCTGCTGTACGGTCAAAAACCGCTTTAAACTTCAGATATACGCGGCGCGGCTTTTCGGCAGACAATGCAACAGCCACCAGCGAACACCAGCCTGCATCAATAAAGAAACATAATACCGGCAGCACAAAATAAAAGTAGAACGGAATCTCTTTCGGCAAAAGCGCAGTAAAAATACTGGCTAAAATAATCGCAATTTTCGGATTTGACAGCTGCGTAATTAAACCGGTCATAAAGGCGCGGCGCAAGGTCATTTGTGCCGCTACATCCCCATCTGCATCAATCGGTTCTTTGGCATGCTTAATAATTTTGTAGGCCATCCAAAGCAGATATAACCCGCCGCAGATTTTTAATGCTAAATACGCCGATGGCACCGCCAATAAAAAGGCCTGCAGGCCTAATACCGCCAGCAAACCAAAGATGGCCGCCCCAGTCCCGGTGCCTAAAGCGGTAAATAAGCCATGCTTGCGTGAAATCGCAATTGAATTTTTAGCCACATAAATAGAAGTAGGCCCGGGGCTCATTGCACCTAACATCAAAGCAAATGCAATCGAGCCCAAAATCCAAAATGATTCCACGGTAACACCTATAAAATAAATTCCGTGGCAATTCTACAAGCATGCCTGCTGAATATCTCCCTATTTTTCACAAGACTTTGACAAATTCACCGAATAATTCACTGTTATTTTATTGATTGACCCATAAATCTATTGCATGATCAGGCATAAGCAATAAAAGATCTAAAAATTATGAAATTAGCGGAAGCGCTGCTGCTACGGAGCGACCTGCAAACCAAACTGGCCTCGCTGCAGCAACGTATTAACAGCAATATTTTAGTGCAGGAAGGCGATACGCCCAGTGAAGATCCGAATCAGCTGATTCAGGAAGCATCAGCCGTGAACCGCGAACTGCATGCTTTAATTCAGCGTATCCACGCCACCAATGCCCAAGCCGCAGCCAGCAGCGGTAAGAAACTATTAGAATTAATTATTGAGCGTGATGCGCTCACCAGCCAGCACCCCATTCTGCAGCAGGCGATAGACAATTCACGGCGCGAAAATGGACGCTACAGCTCCAGTGAAATCCGCTGGATCAAAACCATCTCTGTGGCTGATCTTCAAAAACAGGCGGATGACATCAGCAAGCTGCTTCGTCAAAATAATTTAGAGATTCAAGCATCGAACTGGCAGGTCGATTTAATTTAAAAATTTGGATAGCCATCCATCACAGTTCGGGCATATTGGGCGAGTGCAAGGCCTTTTCCGCGTTTGTAAGGCTTTAATTCAACAAACGCTTGCAAGAAGTAAAGCGTCTGCTTCAAATTTTTCACTTATCTGACGCAGCACCACGCATCTTTTACTTCTTACATTGCACCATGCACTACCATGCACTGACAATATGCCCTCCCTCTGTCTTCATCATACGGCACAGCGCTATGTTTACTGCTGATGCTGTTGAACCGACACAGCAGAATCTTTCGGAATCCGGTAGTCCTGATCATGCACAGGCATACCGCCGATGATCATAGTGCGCACTTCTGTACGGGGTTTATTCAGATCTTCCTTTGCATCACAGCCTGCAACACTGAGCAGCATGCAGGCCATTATGGCTGCGGATAAAATTTTCATCCTATCCCCTCCATGTTTATCGTTATATCTCTCAGCATAGCACTGCTGTATATTTTTTCAGCTCTTTTTTTGCCGTATGGCAGATGCCTTAAAGTTTACAAATTAATTTAACTTTCAAATTGTTATCTAAACACTGAAGTACAATTTACAAAAAGTCACAATGATTAATATTTACAACGGACAAATTTGTCCGTTAAATATGCAAATTCAGCTGAATTTCGAATAAGAAGCCCTATGTCTTTACGCCAAGAACGCGCAGCGCAAAACCGTGAGGAATTGCTTTCTGCAGCGATCCGTATTTTCCGCACCCATGGAATTAATGCGCCGCTGCAGCTGATCATTGATGAAGCGCAAGTCGGCAGGGCGACATTTTACCGAAATTTTGCAGACCGGCGTGAACTGGTGCTGGCCTTGATGGAACAGGCGCTTGACCGTTTAGAGAACCGGGCGCGCAATCATTCAAAATATGACGATGGCTTTATCCTTTTAATACAGGACCATATTCATAATATTCCCTACTTAACCGCATTAATGGAATATTGGCGGGTGATTGACCGCAACGATCCGGCCATGGTGAAAATCTATCAGCGCCGTGACCAGATTCTGCAGCCGCTGATTGATACCGCAATTGCCAATGGCCTTTGCCGAGCAGATTTTAGCCCGCGCGATTATTCCATGGTCACGTCAATTTTAAGGGCGGCATTGCAAGGGCATACAGATGCAGATCAGGAAATCTTAGCGGCCCGGGCCGTAGACTTGCTGCTCAACGGCATTCGAGGGTAACTGCAGTTTATGGATAAACAGCCTCGTTTACTGGAACCTGCTCCAGACTGGACGCCAGAAGAAAAACCGACTTTGCCGGGCTCTCCGGCAGCCATTGCGCACCCCACCTATAAACGCTTGCTGTATTTTTTCATTGGCCTGTTTGTCGCCATTTCCGGCAGCCTCAGCAACGGTTTCATCACGGCGAATTTACCCTTGATTCAAGGTGAATATGGCTTGACCCCGTCAGAAGCCGCATGGATTCCAGCAGCCTATGTCATGGCGAATGTCAGCTCAAACTTAATTTTATTTAAGGCGCGGCAGCAGTATGGGCTGCGGCTATTTTCCGAAATCGGCCTAGTCATGTTCATTAGCGTGCTGATTTTGCACCTTTATGTTCATACCTTTGAAATGGCGGTCTTTGTCCGCATTGTGAGCGGTTTAGTGGCTGCACCGCTCAGCTCTCTAGGCATGTATTACATTATGCAGGCCTTCAGCCGGGCCAATTTCGGACGGGGCCTGTATTTGGCTTTAGGCGTCCAGCAATTAGGCATTCCGTTGGCGTGGATCATGTCGCCTTATTTGGTTGATGTGAATGACTGGGCGCTTCTGTATACCTTTGAACTGGGGCTGGCGCTGTGCTGTCTGGCGATGGTGGTTTCCTTAAAGCTGCCGCGCAGCCTGCGTATTGATGTCTTTGAGTTTCAAGATATTTTCACCTTCATCCTGCTGGCGACCGGCTTTGCATTCTTATGCATTGTCTTTACCCAAGGCCCTATCCAGTGGTGGCTGAACGCCGACTGGCTGGCCTATCTGCTGATTGGCGCGCTGATTTTAATTACCGTGGGACTGACCTATGAGCATTACCGGGTCAATCCGCTGATTATCACCCGCTGGCTCGGCACATCATCGACTGTGCGTTTTATTTTAGGCGCTTTCGCAATCCGCTTTGTGATGTCCGAACAAAGCTACGCGGCCGTGAATTTTTTAAAAACCATGGGCATGGGCCCAGATCAGTTTGTAAACTTTTATCTGGTGATTTTTTTCGGCATTCTCAGCGGCACCATTTTCAGCGCCCTGACCTTTTCCCGAGAAAAAGCCATATGGCATTTGCTGGGCGCAGTGGCCTTGATTTTTATTGCCTGCGCGCTGGACCATCACCTGACCAGTGACGTACGTCCCGAGAATTTTTACCGCAGCCAATTTTTAGTCGGCTTTGCCAGCGGCATGTTTATTGGCCCGCTGCTGCTGACCGGCATTATTAATGCGCTGCAGCGCGGCCCAAACCATATGGTGACCTTTATTGTGCTGTTTTCTGCCAGTCAAACTTTTGGCGGATTAATGGGCTCTTCTTTTTTTTCGACTTACCAGCAAATGCGCACCCAGCATTATCAAGCGGAAATTTTTGCAGATCTGCCCAATACTAGCCCGCAAGTGGCGCAGCGTCTGCAAATCTATGCGCAAAACAGTCAAAAATATACGCTTGACCCTGCTCTTGAGCAAAACCAAGCGCTGCGCACTTTAAATCAAACCGTCACCAAAGAAGCGCAAGTCCGCGCGTATAACGATGTGATTTTCCTCAACCAGCTTTTTGCCGTGGTCTTGCTGTTCTGGGGCCTGTTTGTTATCGGCATTAACCGGTACCGCAGCTATAAGCAAAGCCTGCTGCCCAATTCCAGTTAGCCTCTAAACCCGCAGTGTTCAAACATCCAACCCAAATGCTTTCAAAACCACATTAAGACCGTTAGATTAGAGATAGAGAAACCCATGTCAGAACAAGAAAAGCCGGCAGAGAATACAGTTTCAGCACCCGCCGCGGCTCCACAGCCATCAAGCAAGCTGATTCCCACCAATAAGCGTATTTTGGTGCTGATGTTCTTTGTCTTGCTGGCGGGCATCAGCTTAATTTTATGGGCATGGAAAATCGGCCCCTTCCACTCTGCAGTCGAGTCTACAGAAAACAGCTATGTGAAAGGAACGACCACCATTCTCTCGTCACAAATCAACGGATATGTAAAGGATGTGCTGGTCACTGATTTTGAAACGGTGAAAAAAGGCCAGCCTTTAATGCACATAGACACCACCACCTATGATCAGAAAGTTACACAAGCTGAATCCGGCGTAGAACAGGCAAAAAACAGCCTCGCAAACCAAAGCCAAGCCATTCAGCAGCGTAAAGCCGATATTGCGGCGGCCCAAGCCAAAGCTGATCAGGCGCAAGCGGCTTATGAACTCTCAGTCAATCAGCTGCAGCGCTATGCGCAATTGGGCAACAGCGGTGCAGCGTCTAAAACTGAGCAGGATCAAGCCCGTGCAGATGTCAAAAACAATTTGGCTCTTGTCCATCAGGCCGATGCCAATATTCAAGTGGCTATGGAAGCCTTAAAAACAGCGGAAGTGGCGCAAACCGGATTAACAGCGCAAGTGACCAACGCCAAAGCGCAATTTGATCAAGCCGTCACAACAAAAGACTACAGCGTGATTGTTGCGCCGCTGGACGGCCAACTGGGCGAAGTAAGTCCGCGCGTTGGGCAATATGTGTCTGCAGGCACGCAGCTGATGTACTTGATTCCTCAGCAGCGCTGGGTTAACGCCAATTTCAAAGAAACTCAAATTTCCAATATGCAGATTGGCCAAAAGGCATGGTTTACTGTGGATGCGATGAATCATCAGCAGTTCAGCGGTAAAGTCGAGCGGATTTCCCCAGCGGCAGGTTCTGAATTCAGCGTACTGAAAACTGACAATACGACGGGCAACTTTACGAAAGTGGTGCAGCGCATTGCTGTGCGCATCGCCATTGACCCGAATCAAAAAGGCTTTGAACGCCTGCGTCCCGGCATGTCTGTGGTGGCGTCGGTAGATACGGACTCTGCCCATTAATGCACCTATCCCCTTCGTCTGCAGGAATCCGCTACAATACAGGCGATTCCTTTGCCTGATCCAATTCGCGTACTTATGTTTGATGCCATTGCCCATGCGGTACCCAATCAGACCTTGCAGATGCATGGCATGACGCTGACGGTCAAGCGTTTGGATTTGGTGCATCCGCAAATTTCCGGCAATAAATTTTTCAAACTGAAATACAATTTTAAAGAAGCGCAGCGTAACGGTTTTAATCAAATCCTGACCTTTGGCGGCGCCTACTCCAACCATATTGCCGCCACAGCCTACGCTTCGCATCTGCATGGCTTCAAAAGCATTGGAGTGATCCGCGGTGAAGAATTGGCCAGCCGCCCTCTCAACTCAACGCTCAGGACGGCGCAGAAATTCGGCATGCAGCTGCATTTTGTCAGCCGAGAACAATACCGGCAAAAGCAATCTGCCGGCTTTCTTGCACAGCTCAGGGCTGAATTTCCAGAGAGTTTCATCATTCCCGAAGGCGGCACCAATAGACTGGCCATTCAAGGCTGTACAGAAATTCTCAGCCCAGCGGATTTAGAAAATTTTGACCTGATTTGCTGCGCTGCAGGCACTGGCGGCACCCTGACCGGATTAATTGAAGCCAGCGCCGAACATCAGCATATTTTAGGCTTTTCCGCCCTCAAGGGAGATTTTCTCTCGCAGGAAATACAGCAGTGGACGCAGCGGCGCAATTGGCGCATCACCGATGAATTCTGTCACGGCGGCTATGCCAAAACCACAGCCGAACTGATGCAGTTCATTCAGCAGTTTGAAAGGCTGCACGGCATCCCGTTAGAGCAGGTTTATACCGCTAAAATGTTCTTCGGCATTGAGCAAATGATCCTGCGCAGTGAAATTGCCGCACATCAGCGGGTTCTCATTCTGCACACTGGCGGCCTGCAGGGAAGAATTCAAGCATTGCCGCACCTCTGAAAATACCGCCTTTGGCTTTCACTGAAAATTAAGCCGAAACAGGGTATAATCCGCGTCTTTTCATTCTCCCGCAGGCTTGCTCATGTCAAAAAATCTGTACGATGTCGTAGTTATAGGCGCAGGTGCATCTGGCTTGATGCTGGCCTACAAAGCGGCGCAGCGCGGACGCAAAGTGCTGGTAGTTGAAAAAGCCAACAAAGTCGGCAAAAAAATTCTGATGTCCGGCGGCGGAAAATGCAACTTTACCAACCTGTATGTCGAACCTGAAAATTTTATTTCGCATAATCCGCATTTTGTGATTTCAGCCTTGTCGCGCTATACCAATTGGGACTTCATCGGCATGGTCTGTGACTACGGCATTGCTTACCAAGAGCGCAGGCATGGACAGCTGTTTACCTTAAATGGTGCAAAAGAAATTTTATCCATGCTATTGGCAGAATGTGACAAAACAGGTTTAGTAGACATTAAAACCAGCTGCGAAGTCAAAGCCGTCACTGCCCTGAATGATCAAGGATTTCAAGTTGCGTCATCCCTAGGATATTTTGAAGCTGAGTCAGTCGTGATTGCTTCCGGCGGATTGTCTATTCCTACTTTAGGCGGCTCAGCTATTGGCTATGATATTGCCAAACAGTTTGGCCATCATATATACGCAACCCGCGCGGGGCTTGTGCCATTTACCTTCTCGGACAGTTTCAAGGAAGTGACAACCCGTTTAAGCGGCAATGCCGTAGAGGCAACGCTTTCAAATGCGCTGAACAGTTTTACCGAAGCGCTGCTGTTCACACACCGCGGCCTCAGCGGCCCAAGCTCACTGCAGCTATCCAACTATTGGGATGCAGGACAGAGTTTTAAAATTGACTTTTTGCCCAGTATCGATCTGCTAGACTTTTTCAAAACAAAAAAACAGAGCCAGCCTAAAGTTTTGCTACGGACCTTGCTGAGTGAGCATTTGCCGAAAAGTGTCGTGCTTGAGCTGCAAAACCTGATTTGGCCGGACAGCGCCGATACCGCCATTGGCAACATCAGTGATGAAAAGCTAGAAAAAACGGCACAGCGGCTGTCTGCCTTTGAGGTAAAACCTTCCGGTACAGAAGGCTACCGTACCGCAGAAGTAACTTTAGGCGGAGTTGATACTGCAGAAGTCTCCTCAAAAACTATGGAAAGCAAAAAGCAGAAAGGCCTGTTCTTTATCGGTGAAATTTTAGATGTTTCAGGACATTTAGGCGGCTTCAACTTCCAATGGGCTTGGTCGTCTGCGCATGCCGCCTCTGAATACGTCTGATGCAGCCCAGACAAACGGATTGTTCCCCCCCATTTTATTTACGCTGCTGGTTTAAATAAGATAGGAAAGGGCTGAAAATTAAAAAGCGATTGAAATCATTTCAATCGCTTTTTAATTCTGCATTTTTTAGATGCGCTGTATTGCTTTACATGTTATTCCAGATAATCAGTTTGAAATAATGTGATTCCTTTAGCACCAGCCAAACGGTTTTCCGCCTGCTCCATTTTCGCCACTGCAGCCGCAATATGCGGCGCTGGAACCTGTGCGTTGAATTGCATTACCGACATAATTTTATTTAGCATTTTAATTACCCTCATTCCTGTCATTCCTTGACCAATTATAGAACAGCAATATTACTGCCCAATTACAGTTAAACAGCTATATTCCATTAATATTATTATGAAATTCACTAAGTTATGAGTATAAAAATACCAAAAAAAGTCTAATTTTCAAACACTATTTTTCTGATTCATGATCATTTTTTTCAATCATCGAATCCTCATGCTCTATTTCAGTGCGCTGTTTGGCTGCAAAAATGAACTTATAGGCGCTGGCTAAAAAACCAATGGTAATCCCCGCAATAACGATCGGAGCAAGTACTTTATTTGGCGCTTTCTTTGACATGTTTCACCTCTTTAAAATCAGCAATCGGCCACTGATTACAGTGACCGATTCATTATGTATTGAACAGGTTATTCGGGGTCATTTTTAGATGGGGTATGCGTATCAATCCCCTCTTCTTTTTCACCGGTCGAGCCGAAAGGGTTATTGAGCGGCTGCGTTGCCGGATCGACATCCAATTGATCCGGTGTTGCAGTTTCTTTTTCCACCACACCCGGCGCTTCCTGATGCTGAACAGTATAGCCGTCATCAAGCGATTTAGACTGAGCCGTTGCAGATGAAGCAGAGGTTCCGAACCCGCAGGCACGCGCCTGATCTTTAACTGGATTTGGCTGATTGCCTTCTTTTTTGGCCTTATCGATCAAGTCGGTCAGCACTCGCTCTGCCGGCTGGCGCCCGCCTAAACCAAAAGCTAAGGCAAAAGCGACCGCGACCGCACCCAGCGTCAATCCAAAAGCCAAGTTCACGATAGAATCTGCAATGCCCATGGCACGCAAGCCCATAGCGACAACCAAGCCCATAATCAGGACACGCACTAAATTGCCCAGCCAGCGAGAACTGTTGTATTCGCCGCGCTGCACCACATTGGCCACAATATTCGCCAGCCAGAAGCCAATGACCAAAATGACTGCACCCAGCAAAATATTGGCGCCAAATTGAATGAACATGGCAATCAGGCCGCTGATTTGCTCAAAGCCCAAACGGTTGGCCGCTTCGGAGACGGCAAACAGCATGGTAAAGAAAACAATCAAATAGCCAACCACATCGGACAGTTTGGTTGCACCTAAAAACCGCTGTACATCCAATTTTTCAGGAACGCGGTCTATGCCAGTTCCGGCCACTACCTCCGTGACCAGCTTTGCAACAAAGCGCGAAACGACATACGCCAAGACTAAGATTAAACCTGCGGCGATAATGTTAGGAATTGCAAACATGATTTCATGCAGCATGGCGGTTGCCGGCTGTGAAATGGCCTCGATGCCAAGCGCTTCAAATGCCACAATTAATGCAGTAATAATGACGACCGCGAAAACAAACGAACCTAATAAATGCGGTAAATTAGAATTCTTGAATAAGCCGATTTTTTCAGCCTGCGACTGCAGATTCAAGCTGCGAACCAGCCCTTCTATAATACCCCGGACAATTTTTGCCAAAATATAGCCGACAAAAACTATCACCCCTGCAATAAAAATGTTCGGCAAGTACAGCACAGCCTCATTGACCATATTCTGTACCGGATAGAGCAAGCCATTCAGCCCTAAAATAGACAGCACAATCGGCAAAAACAGCAGCAAAATCAGCCAATATGCAATTTCACTGATATTTTCACTAATGGGACTGACACCCACTTCTGAACTGAGCTTTTCATCCAGCTGGGTTTTATTCAGCAGCTTTTGCGAACCGACTTTCACCAAATTGGCAATAATCCAGCCAATAAAGCCCACGGCAGCCGCAGCCAGCAGCTGTGGAATAAACAGCAGGAATTGCTGAATCATATTGCTGAATGGTCCGCTGACACTGGTTAAGTTCAGCACATTTAATGCGCCAATGACCGCAATAATTAAAATGATCCAAAATACAATTCGGGAAACAATATTTTCAATATTGGATCTGTGCCCCGTAGCACTTGAAAGCTTTTGATTTGTGCCCAGTTTTTCAAGCACTTTCTTCATACCGCCTGCAATCAGCAAGGCCACAATCCAGCCGATAAAAAGAATTGCGACCGCACTCAGAATAGGATGAAATTGATCCCAATAATACATGGCATCAAATCGTCCTGAACCGCCAGGATAATCATTCATTTTTAAGCCCTCATTGTTATTACTTCATCGTTATCGCTTCATCTCAATCTTTTTGACATCATCTATTTTTAAGCAAGTATTTGACTGAATTTCGTAATCTATTGCACAGCCCAAGATTTTTAGCGTATTAATCCACCTTAGTTTTTGGGTATTTTTTAATCAACACTGAAATGCAGAACTACTACAAAAGAGCACAATCCATTGCAAAAAAGCCCTAGCTTTATAGCTAAGGCTTGGCATTTGATTTGCGTTTAAATTGTCTATGATCAATGATCTGAAGCAGTTGCCGTATTGCGGTCTGCCGCAGCGGCTTCGTCCCCCGCAGTAGCTGTAGCGGTATTGTTCGGAGTGGCTGGCTGTGCTTCTGGATTAGGATGTCCTGGAGGCGCATCGCTTGGTGTAGGCTTGATATCTGCCGACATATAAATAATCAGCGCAACAAAGAATATGCCTATCAAGACCAATATATATACCGGTATGCGCTTCTTCTGAGTGGTTTCTTCCGAACTCGAAGTATGGGGCGGTTTATTAAAATCATGCGTCATAATTTTCCCCTCTAAATAATTGTTATCTACTGCTGTTTTTTTATACTATCAATTCCAGTCACCGTATTATGTGAAGAAGCTTTACAGGATGGTGAATAGTTGTAAAAAAACTGAAGCTCAGCCGCAGCTTAAAAAATACTTGTAGATCCTGTCCGCACAAAGCCGTCATTTGGTCTGTCCAATGCAGGTGAACGGACTTGACGGTTTATGTATAGGCCGATGTACTGCTGATGACCATGGCTGCAAGCCGCGCGTCGCAATAGAGGCCTTCATCATGCATTGAAAATTAGGCTTTCAAAGACCGCCGATATCCAGTCAAGTCAAATAGTCTTTATATCCAGCATTTGCAGGCTGTTTTAAAATAGCCGCTTCGGACGCGTATCTTCAGCGCTGAGTGCCGTCATCTCATGTTCATCTTTCAGCTGCACGCCAGACAGTCCCAGTTGCGCAGATTTTTTCATTAACCCCAGCAGGCGCTGAATCGCTACCGTAACCGATAGCCCTGCAGGACGCACATTAGAAATGCAGTTGCGCATAGCATCATGGCAGCCTTTATGCGCCTGCCATGTAAAATAAATCCCCATGCTGTCAGGTGAGCTTAGACCCGGACGCTCTCCAATCAGCATCACCAGCATTTTGGCATGCAATATTTGGGCGGTTTCATCCCCTAATGCCACTCGGCTGCCAGTCGCCAGCACCAAGGGCGCAACACTCCAGCCCTGCGTCAGGCAAGCGTCATGCAGCTGCTGGATAAAATACGGCGCATTGTCTTCAATCGCACGGGCAGACAGGCCGTCTCCGGCAACTATTGCTACGTCATAGCCTTCATCATGCTGCTGGGCATAGTCGCTCAGCAGCTGCCGAGAGGCTTCTGAAAGCTCCCGCCCCAAATCAGGACGCTTCAGATACAGGTCTTTGTCAACTGCGCAGCTTTCAATCTGCAGCACGCTCATCTGAAATTCAGACAGCTGCCTAATCATGCTTTCGACATCCAGCGCTTTCAGCACCGCGTCTTTCGCCTGCGCATGCGCCAATTGAAATTCCAAAGCAGGCCGTGTCGGCAGACTTCCTCCCACGCGCCCCAAAGCAATGCGCGCATCAGTAAACTGTTTTAATTTTTCCCAAGCATTGCTTTCACATTGAGTTTTAAACTGAACATCCGGATGTAATTTCATTCGCGTCAGCTCCGGCTAAGACATCAGCAGTTTAGAAAATTTTTCAGGTACTTGCGCAGGCCACTGCAGCTGATGAAGCTGCTGCTTTAAAATGCCCTGCTGTTCCAGCCAAGCGCCAAATTCAGGCGCTGGCTTTAAACCTAAAAGCTGGCGGATATACAGTGCATCATGAAATGAGGTGGTCTGATAATTCAGCATCACATCATCTGAACCGGGAATGCCCATCATAAAATTCAGTCCGGCATTTGCCAATAAGGTCAGCAGCACATCCATATCGTCCTGATCAGCGTCAGCATGGTTGGTATAGCAGATATCACAGCCCATCGGCACGCCCAGCAGCTTGCCGCAGAAATGGTCTTCCAGTCCTGCACGAATAATCTGCTTGCCGTTGTACAAGTATTCAGGCCCAATAAAGCCCACCACGGTATTGACTAAAAATGGCTTAAATTTGCGCGCCACGGCGTATGCCCGCGTTTCCATGGTTTGCTGATCAACGCCATGATGCGTATTGCTGGACAGCGCACTGCCCTGACCTGTTTCAAAATACATCACATTTTGCCCCACCGTGCCGCGCTTCAGGCTTAAAGCCGCGTCATAGCCTTCCTGCAGCATCGCCAAATTAATGCCGAATGCGGTGTTGGCATCCTGCGAACCGGCAATCGACTGAAACATCAGGTCTATGGGGACATTTTTATTGGCCAGCTGAATGCCGGAACTAACATGCGTCAGCACACAGGACTGTGTTGGAATTTCATACTCGTGAATGATGTAATCCAATAATTTCAGCAGTTCAGATAAATTCTGTAAATTGTCTGTAGCAGGGTTAATGCCAATCACTGCATCACCATTGCCATACATCAGGCCGTCTAAAATACTGGCAGAAATGCCCAACACATCATCAGTCGGATGATTCGGCTGCAGGCGTGTCGACAAGTGGCCTTCCAAGCCAATAGTATTGCGGAATTGCGTCACCACACGGCATTTTTTCGCCACTAAAATCAAATCCTGATTGCGCATAATTTTGCTGACCGCCGCTGTCATTTCAGGTGTCAGCCCTGCCTGCAGCGCCTGCAGTTTTTCGGTGCCGGCATCATCACTGAGCAGCCAGTCACGAAAATCGCCTACAGTAAAATGGGCAATCGGATAAAAGGCCGCAGCATCATGCTCATCCATAATCAAGCGGGTAACTTCATCCGCCTCATAGTCAATCAGCGCTTCATTCAGAAACTGCTTTAAAGGCACATCCGCCAAGCACATTTGCGCAGCGACCCGTTCCGTTGCATCCTGCGCCGCAATGCCAGCCAGCTGGTCACCGGTACGCGCAGGCGTTGCTTTGGCCATTAAGGTTTTCAAGTCTTGAAAAACATAATGCTGACTTGCTACATGAATTTGATACAGCATCATTCAGATCCTTTTATCCTGCGCCTTATTTCAATTCCTGCTCTGCGTGCTGAATATTGGCAAACTCCTCTTCTGGCGTGCCTGCAACCAAGTGATGGCGGCTGTACAATAAAAAGTACAGAATAAAGACTGCATAAATCGCGGCAGCCATCAGCCAGACTTTGGGATCGACGACAAAACCCGCCACCACAGCAACCGCTGCTAAAATCAATGCAATATACGCTGTCACAATGCCGCCCGGCGCCAAATAGGGGCGCGGCAGGTCTGCTTTCGATGTTTTCAGCTTAATATAAGACAGCATCATCAGTACATAGGAAATTGTCGCGCCAAAGACCGCCATTAAAATCAGCAGGTCGCCTTCACCGGATAAAGACATTAAAAAGCCGATCACGCCGGGAATGATAATAGCCAAATGCGGCGCATGATTTTTATTGGTTAACGATAATGATTTCGGCAAGTAGCCCGCACGGGACAGGGCAAAAATTTGACGTGAATAGGCATAGATAATAGAGAAAAAGCTGGCAACCAGCCCTGCAAGGCCAACAAAGTTGACGAAGCTCGCCAGCCAAGTGTTTGCGCCATACACAGCTTTCAGCGCATCAACCAATGGTGCGCCGGATGCCTTCAGCGCATCTGCACCGGCAGCCCCTGGCCCCAAGAATAAAATCGCTAAAGCAAAGAAGGCCAAAATCAGCATGGAACCGATAAGGCCGCGCGGCAGAGATTTATGCGGTTCTTTCGCTTCTTCAGCCGCTAAAGGCACGCCTTCTACCGCCAAGAAAAACCAAATGGCATAAGGCACCGCCGCCCAAATGCCCAAATAGCCCAAAGGTAAAAAGCTGCTGGCGCCTGCGGCCTCAGATGTCACCGCAATATCAAATAAATTGGCGCTGTTAAACGATGGCAGCATGGCAAAGATAAATACCATCAGCGCAATAGCCGCCACTGCCGTAATGCCAAAGATAATTTTCAGGGCTTCGCCTGCGCCTTTAAGATGAATGCCCATAAAAACCAAATAGCACACCAGATAAATGATCCAGCCTCCAATGCCGAATAAGGATTCACAATATGCGCCAATAAAACAGGCAATGGCTGCCGGAGCAATCGCATATTCAATCAGAATGGCCGTGCCCGTCAGGTATCCGCCTATTGGGCCAAATGCAGTACGGGCAAAACTGTAACCGCCGCCAGCAGTCGGCAGCATGGTCGACATTTCAGACATGCACAGGCACATGCAGAGGTACATAAATGCCACAGCGACTGTCGCAATGAACATGCCACCCCAGCCGCCTTGCGCCAAACCAAAATTCCAGCCGGCAAAGTCCCCTGAAATGACATAGGCCACCCCAAGCCCAACCAGCAGCAGCCAGCCGACTGCGCCTTTTTTCAATTGTCTTTGCGCAAAATAATCCGCTGATGCAGTTTCTGCTGCAGGCATGGCCGCTGCGCTTTTCGCATTTGACATACGCACCTCTAAATTATGTTTCTTTTAATGCTTAAAGTTATGCATAAGCCATACCAGTTTTGAATTCTGAGTCAAACCGTCCAAAATGGCTGTACTATCTCATTGAAAAAATGCATGGTTTATTCAGCCGCTGGCTTTCATGGCGCAAAAATGGAAAGACTGCCTTTGACTGAATAAATGCGCTATAATTATGCACCTCATTTTTTGTGCACTCGTTCTATATGGCGTACCGTCAGCAAAGTGTAACGCTTGATCTTGACACTGACGTCACTTATCAATGTGCTTTACATTACACCCGTGATCAGCATCTGATTGGCATTATTGAATTCAGTAAGCCCAGCTATGTCTTAAAATGGGGCGATTTGGAGTTTTTCCGCCGCCGCACTGAAGAATTTTCTGTCATGCCGTTTCCAGACTGCGTGAATGCAATGGTGATAGATATCCGCAATGTCACGGCTTATCTGGACAATGAAGTGCCGATAATTCCTTGGCGCTTGCTGGAAGAAGAATGTCCGGTACGTTTAGTCGTGCCGCAAGAACGCATGGATCACTATGCAGGCATCTTTGAGCCGACATGGCTGACTGCCGATGTCGACACGGCCATTCAGGAAATCCGTGAATATATGGACATGTTTGTTCATTAAAAGATTCAAATAAAAAATCCTCCTGTGCGGAGGATTTTTTATATCTGTAAAAAGCCCCTCCTTTATTAAAGGAGGGGTTTGGGGAGGATTCAAAGATTTGAGAAGAATTTTATAATTTTAATCCCTCCCAACCTCCCTTTTTAAAGGGAGGAGTGCTGAGGGTACTTACCAATAATTTTCAACTGCGATATTGCCTTCACCGCGGCGGTTCATGGTTAAACCGCGCGCTTTTAAAGCATCTTTCGTATCATCCACCATTTGCGGGTTACCGCACAGCATGACATGGCTGCTTTCAGGGTTCAGCGCCATGCCCGCAGCTTTTTCAAGCGCTCCGTTTGCAATCAGCGCAGGTAAGCGCTCATGCAATGGGGCATTCGGGTCACGGGTAATAATCGGAATAAACTGAAAACCAGTGTACCCTTCACCAAAAATTTCTGCAATTTCATGAATTCTGTCCGCATAAGCCAATTCAGCCGCTGTGCGCACACTGTAGACCAAATTAATTTTTGAATACTTTTTCCATGTTTCAAAATCTTGCAGCATAGATAAAAATGGCGCTAAACCGGTCCCTGTGCCTAACAGCCACAAGTCTTGCGGCAGCGGCAATTGATAACGCGCCAAGGTTAAGAAACCATACGGAATTTTTTCTAGATACAGCTCATCGCCGACTTTGAGATGCTGTAAATTTGAAGTAAACGCCCCATCAGGAACCACAATTGAGAAAAATTCCAAAGTTTCATCAAATGGCGACGACACCACAGAATAAGCCCGCACCACCAAATCATCTCCTACTTTTAAGCCAATGCGCGCGAATTGGCCTGCAGTGAATTTAAAATGGGCTGGCCGCGTCATCGTAAAGCTGAATAAAGTATTGGTCCAACGGTGTACAGATAAGACTTTTTCTAAGCTAAATTTCTCAATTGACATGATTTCAACGTGGCATCTATGACTGTGCTCATGTTAGCATGACGGCTTAAATTATTAATATTTTTTAAATGTTAAGGCTATATTCATGCGCATGACTTTACGCCAGCTGGCTGTTTTTGTAGCAGTTGCTCAAGAAGGTACGGTAACCAAAGCGAGTGATGCCGTTAAGCTCACGCAAAGCGCTGCAAGTATGGCTTTAGCAGATCTAGAAGACGGCTTAGGTGCACCGCTGTTTGACCGTCTAGGCAAACGATTGCAGCTCAATGACTTGGGCCGTTTTTTACTGCCTCAAGCACTGGAAATTCTTGGCCGCTGCGAATCATTCGAACAGGCCGCCAAAGGTGAACTGCAAAGCATTGATTTACGCTTAGGCGCAACCTTAACAATCAGTGATTACTTAATGCCTGACCTGATGGCGGATTTTCTGCAAATTCAGCCTCAAGCTCATTTGCAGCTGCAAGTCGGCAATACCCGCCAGATGATTGAAGCCGTCAATCAATTTCAGTTGGATTTAGCCTTAATTGAAGGCTCTTGCCATTTGCCGCAGCTGCAATGCATTCACTGGCGTGATGATGAACTGGCCGTGTGCTGCTCACCCGATCACCCGCTTGCACAGCTGGGCCGGCCTTTAACGATTGATGACTTTAAAAGTGTTGAATGGATATTGCGTGAAGAAGGCTCAGGCACACGCGAAGTCTTTGATAATGCGATTTTGCAGGATTTGCCGGATGCCAATATCCGCCTGACTCTAGGCCATAATGAGGCAATTCTGAAAATTGTTGCAGGCGGTTTAGGCATGTCATGCATTTCAAAACTTGCCATTGAACCGCTGCGTGAAAAAGGCCAATTGGTTATTTTAAATACCCCTTTCTGGCAATTGACCCGCCCGCTGTTTATGCTGGTGCACCGTCAGAAATATCAAGGGCCGGGCTTAAAGGCTTTTATGAAATTCTGTGAAAAATAATAAGTTTCTGCCTATGTAAAAAAAGCGCCATAACGGCGCTTTTTTATATCAATCGTTACCACCGTGAATCATTTTCACAGGGTCTTCCATCACCATCACCATCCATTTCATTATTTGGACAATTTCTTACAAACCACTCAGCTTCTGATCTTGAAGTCATTTGACCGCAACGTGTCCGCTCATAACACTTTGGATCAATAGGCTTAGAACTCGCTTGCTTGGTTATTTCATTATTTTTAACATCTTGTTTAGGGCGAGTTCCTATCAAAACTTCGGGATGATTTTCTAAATTTTTATGGCCTTGTTCTGACAGAACTCGATCAGGTAAATTTCCTTGCGCTTGACGCTGTTTGGCAATAATCTTTTCCTGTTCCAGCACCATTTGCTGCACACGTTCAGCTTTATGTGCATTATATTCTTGAATTTTTCCATATAGCAAAAAAGCTAAAATTGCGATTATTACAGCACCAATCAGCGTAAACAATTTTGCATAAGTTGATGCCGGTTTTTCTACTGCTGGTATGCAGTTATCGGGATTGGCTGTTTGACCTGAAGATTGATATTGCTGGTCAACTGGTTCAAATTTATCATCACTCTTCAGATCCAAACGAACAATATTACCTGCTTTAAATTTGCCATTTTCTTCTACAACACGAAACTTCAGCTTTTCACCAATCTTCGGTTGAATATTCCGATTAGGCATATCCTTAATATGAAAAAATAAGTCCTTAGACTCCCCGTCTATGTGTATAAAACCAAAGCCGCGTTCTGCTTGATAATTTTTAACTTTCCCCTCTTGAAACATCATTCATCCTATCTTTATATTTTTAATAATTGTAATAAAAAAAGCGCCTTAACGGCGCTTTTTTTACATCATATTTCACTCAATTCCTATTGGAATATCAAAATTTCAAGCTTTCTTATTTACGTAAATTTGACAACAGCGCAGACGTAATTGATTTGTTATTCGCAACTACTTTAGATTTTTTTGCTTTTGCAGAATTGTCTTCTGCACGTTCAATTTTAACCGCTTTAAATTTACCGCCATTGTCTACAACGTTAAATTTCACACGTTCATTGCGCTTTGGTTCACCATCCGCTGCGGGGAAATCTGAAATATGAAAGAACACATCCCCTTCGGCTGAACCAATAAAACCATAACCTTTTTCAGGATCATACTGTTTGATTTTACCCTGATATACTTCATCTTTCATTTTACTGCCCTATTTTTAAAATGCCTTATTCAGCATTATATAAAAAAGAGGCTTTAAAAGCCTCTTTCTTATTCAGTTTCAAAAATCAGTCTTTTTGCACTGAACCGAAAATTTTGTCGCCTGCATCGCCTAAGCCAGGAACGATATAGCCATTTTCATTAATGCCTTGGTCAACAGAAGCCGTGAAAATAGTCACATCAGGATGCGCAGTTTCAACGCGCTTAATGCCTTCTGGCGCCGCAACCAAAACCATCACACGGATATCCTTACAGCCGCTTGACTTCAATACATCAATTGCCGCAACCAGTGAAGAGCCAGTTGCAAGCATTGGATCGATAATCATCGCAATACGGTTCTGTACATCCGGCACTAATTTTTTGTAGTAAGTGCGCGCTTCTAAAGTTTCTTCGTCACGTTCTAAGCCCAATACCGAAACTTTTGCGCTTGGAATTAAATTTAAGAAACCTTCCAGCATGCCAATACCCGCACGCAAAATAGGAACGACTGTAATTTTTTTACCGGCAATACGGTCAACATTGACTTTACCATTCCAGCCATTAATTTCATGATCGCAAACAGGCAAGTCTTTAGTCGCTTCATAGGTCAGAAGCATGGTGACTTCTTGAGCAAGTTCGCGGAAGTTTTTAGTACTGATATCCGAACGGCGCAATAAACCAAGTTTATGGCGGATGAGCGGATGGCGGATTTCATGGATAGCCACGGGAGAACACCTAAAAGGTTAAGATTAAACTCTTCGTATTATAAGGGCATTTAACGAATGATAAAAATAAAAAAGCCCTCTAAGTCGAGGGCTTTTTTGTAATAACTGAATTAATTCATATTAATCAGTTAAAACCGCTTTGTACCAATGCCAGAATAAATTGCTGCAATTCAGGTGAAATGGCAAAGAAAGCCACTTTAGAAATTGCAATAATTGGATCTGGATAGACACCGATCAACAGTACAAGAGCTGCTGCGCCTAAAACCATAATACCGCCGACTTTTTGACCCCAATGGTCAACAGCGTCGATACGCGGGTTTTCAGGTGGAGTCATGTACATCACAACCATGACACGCAGGTAGTAGTACAAACCGATACCCGAACCAATGATCACCATTGCAGCCAAGAACCAAGATTGGCCGGCAACTGCAGTTTTAATCACCAAGAACTTACCGATAAAGCCTGCTGTTAATGGAATGCCCGCTAACGACAGCATCATGACCGTTAACGTCGCAGTTAACACTGGACGGCGCCAGAACAAGCCGCGGTACTCGGCCAAGCTGCCCGCTTCATCTGTATTGTTGTATGGACTGGACATTAAGGTTACAACACCGAACGCACCGATCGTTGTTAGCACATAAGTGATCACATAGACATTTACAGATTCAAAAGTCGCGAAACCTTGAACTTGAAGAAAGTCTGTGTTGCGTGCGCTGACAATCGCCACCAGCAAATAACCGAAGTGAGCAATTGATGAATACGCAAGAATGCGCTTCAGGTTCACTTGGCGAACCGCCAGCAAGTTACCTGCAAGAATAGAAAGCACGGCAAGAATCGTCAGGATGATCACAAAGCTATCTGACAGGATTAAGCCTGAAGACAATACATAGCGGACAAATAGACCAATCATTGCCACTTTTGCAACAGTTGCAAGGAATGTCGCAATTGGCGCTGGCGCACCGGCATACACATCCGGCGTCCATTTATGGAATGGCGCAAGCGACAGTTTGAAAGCGACAGCAAAGATGATCAATGCGAGGCCCAATACCACTGCTGGCTGGCTGAATGTTGTGAACAGTTTGCCTGGTTCAGCAACAAAGTTCAGTGTGCCTGTGTATGCATAGATGTAAGCCATACCCATCAGCAACATTGCAGACGCAGTCGCTGAAAGCACAAGATATTTCACGCCGGCTTCTAGCGATTGAGAACGCTGATGCGTATATGCCAATAAGCCGTAAACAGGAATTGACATTAACTCTAGGCTGATAAAGAACGATGCATAGTGCGTGCTTGCCACCATCAGCAATGCGCCGGTCACGGACGCAAGCATCAGAATGTAAAGCTCTTCACGGTTGTCTTTATAAGTTTCAATATAAGCATGTGACAGTGTGCAGCACGCAAGCGACGCCACAATAATCACAAACTGATACAGCATCGTAAACGGATCTACGATGAATAGGTTCATTACATTTGCAGGCGCAAACTGCCCTGCAAGCACAACGAAAATAATGTAAAGCGCAGCAAGGTTCAAACCGATAACGGATGTAGTTGCAGCTAAATTATGATTTCGCTTGATGGCTACCAGCAGCATCACCACCACCGCTGTTAAAGCGACGATCATGACTGGCGCGATAGGCATAAGCTCTGCAAATGACATTGTGAAGTTCATGACTTATTGGATCTCCACATTTTCAGCTGAAACGACAGCTTGCTGCACTGTATCAACTGTTTCTTGAACAGGAATGTAGCTATTCGCCAGCCACGCCATGCTCGAGTTAGAAACGTCAAGGAAAGTTTGCGGGTAAAGGCCCAGCCAAACCAGACTCAGCGCACAAATTAAAAGAATCACAATTTCACGTGCATTCAAGTCTTTCAAAGGACTTGAATAGTGCTTTTGCTGTTCTTCATTCGGCGTACCGAATAGCGCTTTGTGAATCAGGATCAAGCCGTACAAGCCTGCGAATACAAGGCTGATCGCAGCCAAAATTGTAAACACAGGGAATTTCGCATACGAACCCATCAAAATCAGGAATTCACCGATGAAGTTGCCCAGACCAGGAATACCCACAAGCGCTGCAACAAAGAACATCAAGAAAAATGCAAGATATTTGAACTGGCCGCGCATACCGCCCATCAGGCGCAAATCACGCGTATGCAGGCGTTCGTATACTTGACCGCACATAATGAACAAGGCAGCAGATGACAGGCCATGCGCCAGCATCATGATCATTAAGCCTTGGAAGGTCAAAATATTGCCTGCGTAAATCGCCAGCAAAATAAAGCCCATATGTGAAATCGACGTGTAGGCCAGCAGACGTTTCATGTCTGTTTGCTGGAAAGCACACCAAGCGCCGTAGAAAATACCGATTAAACCGAAAATAACCGCAATGTCCGCAAACTGCGCAGATGCCATTGGGAAAAATGGAATCACGAAACGCAGCAGACCGTAAGCCGCAGTTTTAATCAAGATACCTGCCAAGTCGACAGAACCTGCTGTCGGCGCTTGAGCATGCGCATCCGGAAGCCAGCCGTGCAGTGGGAAAACTGGAAGTTTTACCGCAAAGCCGATGAACATGCAGATCATGAAGGCATATGCCAGCGCAGGCGCTTGGGCATCAATCGTATTCGCTACAGCCATCAGATAGTTGTAGTCGAAACGGATTTCACCATTCATCGAATATCCAACAGCCACAAGGCCAAGGATACCGATCAGCATGATTAAGCCGGCAACTTGCGTATAGATGAAGAATTTAGTAGCTGCGTAAACGCGCGACTTGCCTTCTGCACCGCGATGGCCCCAAAGTGCGATCAAGAAATAGATTGGAACCAGCATCATCTCCCAGAAGAAGAAGAACAGGAACATGTCAATCGCTAAGAACACACCGATCACGCCGCCTAAAGACCATAGAAGGTTTAAGTGGAAGAAACCGACGTTTTTCTGAATCTCACCCCATGAACAACCCACTGCCAGCACACCGAGGAGTGCAGTTAAGCCGACCATCAGAAGCGATAAGCCATCCACAGCTAAGTGAATGTTGATGCCTAGGGTTTGAATCCAAGGCAATTTAAACTCAGCCGCCCAAGTTGGAGCTGCGCCGCCAAGTTCATAGTTATATGTACCCGTTTGCCAAAGAACAATGGTCAAGACCAGAGTCACCAGCATACCGATCAGCGCGATATAGCGCGGCAAGTGCTTATCGAGCTTATCGACCAGCCAGCATGCAAAACCTGCAATGAACGGAATAAGGACCAGAGCGGGTAAAATTAAATTATTAGTTTCCATTTTATTTCCCCACAACCTGAATCACCACCAGGATCATCAGTAAGACAACAATACCCAGTGCCATACTTGATGCGTATTCACGCAATGAACCTGTTTGACGTGAGCTGGTGAAACTGTTGCCGCCTTTTACAAGTGCAGGCAGAACCAGCCATAAGCCATCAATCGGGTCACGGCCTAAGATTTTCGCAATCAGCAAATAGGGTTTAACGAATACGATGTTGTATAGCGCATCGAAACCCAGTGCATTGCGGCAAATGCTCGCAAGGCCAGCGCCCAGTGAAGTTTTTGCAAAAGCTTTTACAGCGCTGTATGCAAATGCGAACAGAATTACGCCAATGACTAAACCTGCAAGCGCAATGCCCACAGCAGTGTACTCAGCGCTGTGCATGCCATGTTCCAAAGCTTCAGGAACATTGAATGCTGGAATTTTGGCAGCGTTTAAAATATTGGTTACCGGCGCTTTTAATACATAAGCCAAACCAGTAGACAATACTGCAAGAATCGCCAAAGGACCCCAGTAAGTCACACCTTTAATTTCATGGTAAGGCGTGTTTTCTTTGCCAAAGAATACAACCCAGATTAAACGGAATGTATAAATTGACGTTAAGAATGCACCTGCAACACCCGTCCAGTACAAGCAGTCATAAACAGCAACCGCCTGACCTTTCACCCATACCGCACCTAAAATCGCATCTTTCGAGAAGAAGCCGATAGTGATGAATGGGATTGCAGCCAATGCGCCGCCGCCAATCGCAAAACAAGCAAACAGGAATTTGTTCTTGTGGAACAAGCCGCCCATTTTGAAAATGTTTTGTTCATGATGGTAAGCCAGAATCACCGCACCTGAAGACAAGAATAATAATGCCTTGAAGAATGCGTGAGTCAGCATGTGGAACAGGCCTGCTTGGTATGCTTCAGCGCCTACAGCCATGAACATATAACCCAGCTGGCTCATTGTAGAGTAAGCAAGAATACGTTTGATGTCTGTCTGAACCAATGCAGCGAAACCAGCCACCAGCAAGGTAACAGCGCCTGTGATTGAGATGAACATCATCACTTCTGGCGCTTGCTCGAATACTGAGAACATACGGCAGCACAGATAAACACCCGCAGTTACCATTGTTGCAGCATGGATCAATGCAGATACAGGTGTAGGACCTGCCATCGCATCCGCCAGCCATGTTTGCAATGGGATTTGAGCTGATTTACCAGCTGCGCCCAAGAACAGCATAAGTGCAGTCCAAATTGCAATTGATGAGCTTTGCGCCAACACTGCCGGCGCAGCCGCAACCACTTCAGCGATGTTTAATGTGCCGAACTGCTGGTAAATCAGGAACAATGCAATCAGCAGGAATACGTCACCGATACGGGTCACGGTAAATGCTTTAATCGCAGCAAAACCGTTTGCAGGGTTTTGATAGTAGTAACCGATCAGCAAGTAAGAACACAGGCCAACGCCTTCCCAACCCAAGAACAATAACGCTAAGTTATCGCCCAACACCAAAAGCAGCATGCTTGCTACAAATAGGTTGAAGTAAGAGAAGAAACGCGCGAAGTCTTCTTCACCGCGCATGTACCATGTCGCGAAAATGTGAATTAAGAAACCGACGCCTGTCACCATGCCCATCATTAACAATGATAAACCGTCAAGGTGAAGCGTAAAGCCCGGCGCCAAGTTGCCCGCGCTGAACCATGTCCACAAGTGCTGTGTTGTCGCCACAGAACCGTTATTCACAAAGTCCAAGCCGGCAATCAGTGCAAATAATGCAGAAAGGCCAACTGAACCCGCCCCAATAATGGCTGCAACTTTTTCAGGAAGATTGTTGCGTCCTGCCGCCAAAAGGATAAAACCAATGAGCGGAAATAATACTGTTAAATATAAATAGCTCATCCGCGCATCTCACTAGCAGCATCCACATCCAAATGATGGAAGCGATGATAGAACTGAAGGACGATGGCAAGACCGATACAAGCCTCTGCCGCAGCAAGCGTTAAGATCAGGATGAACATGACTTGGCCGTCTGGCTGCGCCCATGCGCTGCCTGCCAAAACGAACGCTAAAGCCGCCGCGTTCATCATGATTTCAAGGCTCATCAAAATAAATAGTAAGTTGCGTCGCACCATTACACCGTAAAAACCCAGTGCAAAAAGAATGGTTGCAACGATCAAACCATGTTCTAAAGGGATGTTGCCCATTATTCTTTTTCCTCTTCTGCACTTGGTTCACGTTTGCCCAAATGGAATGCTGCAACAAGTGCACCAAGCAATAGCATCGCGGCAACTTCGACCAATAATAAGTACTGAGTAAAGAGTGCTGTACCGACAGCTTTCGGGCCAACAACTTCAGCGCCCATCACCAAAGATGGCTTGGTGTAGTCAGAGCCCAGCATCCAGACAAGCACAAGGCCCATCAGAAAGCTCATCAGCGCAGGATAAGCCCACGCAGATGAAGTCAGCCATTTGCTTTCCTGTTCCACTGTTTGCTGACCCAAGTTCAGCATCATCACGACGAATACGAAAAGCACCATGATTGCGCCAGCGTAAACGATGATCTCCAGCGCACCGGCAAACGGCGCGCCAACAATCATGAACATGCCGGCAACAGCGAGCAATGAAACAATCAAGCTTAATAAAGCGTGTACGGGATTCGTGTTGGTCACAACACGAATCGTAGAGACGATGGCCACAAGCGCCATCAAATAAAACGGCCACATCATGGTAATAGACTCCGTACATCAACAGGCGCACTTTCACGTTGTGCTTGACCTTTGTCTTTACCTGTCACAGCCATACCGGTTACACGGTAGAAGTTGTAATCAGGGTATTTACCAGGACCTGAGATAAGCAAGTGTTCTTTCTCATATACAAGGTCTTGACGAACGTATTCACCTAACTCAAAGTCTGGAGTAAGCTGAATGGCAGTCGTTGGACACGCTTCTTCACACATACCGCAGAAAATGCAACGGGAGAAGTTGATACGGAAAAATTCCGGATACCAGCGGCCATCTTCATGCTCTGCTTTTTGCAGTGAAATACAGCCGACAGGGCAAGCAACCGCACACAGGTTGCATGCTACGCAGCGCTCTTCGCCATCTGGGTCGCGCGTCAACACAATACGGCCACGGAAACGCGGCGGTACGATATCTTCAGCCGGCACTTCCGGATATAAAATGGTGTCACGTTTACGTGTCACGTGTGAGAAAACCATCCACAGTGAACGTACAATTGACCCAAATCCAGCTAGAAACTTAAACATTTTGTTCTCCTGCTGCCTTAGGCCTGATTCATCAGAATCACAGCACCGGTCACAAGTAAGTTGACCAATGCCAATGGCAAGCAAATTTTCCAGCCAAAGTTCATCACTTGGTCGTAACGCGGACGCATTAATGAACCGCGCGCCAAGACAAACATCATGACAAAGAATGCTGTTTTAATAATGAACCAGAACGCATCTGGAATAAACGGAATTTCAAGGTTGAAAGGCGCAAGCCAGCCACCAAAAAATAAAGTGACAATCAGAGCGGAGATCAGCACCACGTTGACATATTCTGCAACGAAGAACATCCCCCACTTCATACCGCCGTATTCGACATGGTAGCCTTCCGCCAATTCTTGTTCTGCTTCCGGCTGGTCAAATGGATGACGATGCGTTACCGCAACGCCGGCCACAACGAAAATCAAGAAGCCTAAGAATTGAGGAATCACAAACCAAACATCACGCTGCGCTTCTACAATCTCACGCATATTGAATGAGCCGGCAATCGCCACAACGCCCATCAGCGAGATGCCCAAGAATACTTCATATGAAATAGTTTGAGCCGCAGAACGCAAACCGCCAAGCAGCGCGTATTTGTTGTTTGATGACCAGCCGCCGAACAATACGGCATACACGGCAATGCCTGCCATTGCCATAAAGAACAATAGGCCGATGCTCATGTCCGAAACACCCATATAAGGTGAAATCGGAATAACCATGAAGGAAAGCACAGCTGTCCCCATTGCAACGCCTGGCGCTAAACGGAAAGTCAGCTTGTCAGCAAATTTTGGTGTCCAGTCTTCTTTGAACATGATTTTCAGCATGTCGGCAACAATCTGGAACATACCGCCCGGACCGACACGGTTCGGACCGTAACGGTCTTGCCATAAAGCCAGCAAGCGGCGCTCAATGAACGACATTAGAGCCGCAATCAGCACCACCGCCAGCAAGATGACAATCGCTTGCAGCACAGAATAGGCAATTGGCCAGTTCTCAGCCCACAGCGGCGTTTGACGTATTAATTCTTGTTCCATGAATTACACTCCTACCGCGACTGAAACAGGCTCTGCAAGAGATACCGTCGGTGCCAGACCGATTGGGTAGCCAATATAACCTGTAGGTAAATAATCAATCACTTGAACTGGAAGCACGATTGAAGTCTCGCCAGCTTGCACAGTAATTTTTTGACCGGTTTGAACATTCAAGCGCGCAGCATCCTGCTCACCGACTGCAAATGCAGCTTCAGGAATACGCGATTCCATTGCCGGTGTTTTTACAGTGAATTCACCCGAAGCGAAGATGTGGTGCATAGGCACTAAACGGAAGCTTTCCGCGTTGACAGCCGCTACAGCTGGCGCAACAAAAGTACGCGCTGGACGTTTTGGCAAACGGTCAAATAAACGGATGCCTGAATCACCGCCTTTTAAATGGCCGCCCACTTTATCTTGGAATTTATTCCAAGCTTGCGGAGAGTTCCAGCCTGCAGACCAAGCGAATGGCACTAGCGGAGACGGTGTTTCATTACCGACATAACCTTCCATTGAGAATGTTAATGCAGTATCCGTATCCACTGGCTGTTTCGGCTCATGAATAGATAGCGGTGAACGCATTGCTGTACGGCCAGAATAACGGCGCGGTTCACGCGCAACTTTCAAGCCATGAACACGGAAGCCCGCATCCGGCGCTACATCTTGAATAGCTTCAAGTGCAGGAACATTTTTCGCCACGGATTCAATCACATCATCCAGCAATGTCCAAGAAATCGCCTTGCCCTTCACGCCAGTTTCAATGGCATGCAGCCAGCGCCAAGATTCTTTAATTGCAAGTTCCGGTTTGTAATAGCTAGCGTCATACACTTGGTAGAAACGCTGTGCCCGGCCTTCTTGAGACACAACAGTACCGTCGCCTTCAGCAAAGCTTGCAGCAGAAAGTACAATATCGGCTTTCTTCACAGTTTCAGTTTCAGAGTGATCCAACACGATCACTTCTTTGCCTGAAAGCGCAGCATTCACTTGCGCAGCCGGTAAGCGGCGATATAGGTCATTTTCGACCACAACCACAGTATCGTAATCTTGAGCGAAAGCTTGTTCTAAGCTTTGACCGCCAAAGATTGCCATACCCATCGAGTTTACTTCCGGAACAGTCAATGTCAGGCCTGCATTGCCAAGGTTCTGCGCAACTTGTGCGGCAGCTTCCATAATGGCAGCGTCCTGAAGGCTTGTCCCTGAAATGATCAACGGTTTTTTCGCCGCTTTAAGCGTATCTGCAATGGTTTGCGCAAATGCTTTCGCATCATCCGCCAAACCAAGAATGCTTTCGCCCGCAACTGCCGCTGCAACCGCAAAGCCTAGACGCGCAATGTCATTTGGAGAAGCAACAACTTCGCCAGTCGCAACATCAGCCAAACGTGTTTGTGTTGCCGCCAAAATGTAAATCGGAGATTTTTCATCTTGAGCAATACGCTGCACAGGTTCAGCCAGCCAGTCTTGCGTACGGCGCTCTGCAGCCATTTCCTTGCCTTTGTTTTTCGCAGCTTGGCGAACAGACAAAGCCATACGTGGCGCAGTTTGCGTTAAGTCTTCACCTAAGATCAGCACGGCATCATAGCTTTCAATTTCACGCATATTCGGGTTGTAAACACCCTCTGTCTGCATAATTGAAGCTGCAAGCTCAACCAGACCCTGTTCTTTCTGAGACAAGCCGGTAGAGAAGTTGTCTTGACCAACCAATTCACGAAGCGCGAAGTTTGATTCAAGCGATGCACGCGGTGAACCGATACCTAAGACTTTTTTGCCTTGAATATTCGCAATCACCGTATCCAGTGCCGTATCGACAGAAACAGTTTCAACCATTTCGCCATTACGGAATTGCGGCTGGCGCGGACGGTCAGCGCGGTTCACATAACCTGTACCGAAACGGCCTTTATCGCAAAGGAAGTATTGGTTAACTTCACCATTGAAACGGTTTTCCACACGGCGCAATTCGCCATAACGCTCACCCGGAGAGATGTTGCAGCCAGAAGAACAGCCTTGGCATACGCTTGGCGCATACTGCATGTCCCACTTACGGTTGTAGCGTTCTGAGTGCGTTTTATCTGTAAATACGCCTGTTGGGCATACTTCAGTCAGGTTGCCCGAAAATTCAGACTCTAAAGTGCCTGATTCTGGACGGCCAAAGTAAACACGTGACGCGCTTGCATACACACCGAAGTCTGTACCGCCCGCATAGTCTTTGTAGTAGCGGACACAGCGGTAACATGCGATACAGCGGTTCATTTCATGAGAAATGAATGAGCCGAGCTCTTGGTTATAATGCGTGCGCTTGGTGAAACGGTAACGGCGGCGGTCATGCTGCGTCATTACAGTCATATCTTGCAAATGACAGTGCCCGCCCTCTTCACAGACTGGACAGTCGTGCGGGTGGTTGGTCATTAAGAATTCAACAATCGAAGCGCGGAAATCTTTTGCTTCTTTGTCTTCAATCGAAATAAAGGTATTGTCAGCAGCAGGCGTCATACATGACATAACTAAACGGCCACGCGTATCTTCAGCGTTGGCGTATTGAGTTACGGCACATTGACGGCAAGAACCGACAGAACCTAAGGATGGATGCCAACAAAAGTAAGGGATATCAATACCCAGGCTCAAACATGCTTGCAGCAGGTTTTCCGAGCCATTTACTTCGTAGTCTTTTCCATCGACATGAATTGTAGCCATAGTCGAATTCCTTAAACTTGTTCGGCGGTGCCAGCTTGAGCGGCAGCATTCACTACTTTCGCTTCAAACTCGCCACGGAAATGTTTGAGTGCGCCCATAAGCGGTTCCATTGCACCCGGTGCGTGGGCACAGAAAGTTTTACCAATCCATAACTTACGCGTCAGTTCTTGTAAGTGATCGATATCTTCTTTCTTACCGGTACCGTCTTCAAGCGCTTTCAGCGCTTTTACCGCCCAAGGCAGGCCATCACGGCACGGCGTACAGAAACCGCATGATTCACGTGCAAAGAATTCTTCTAAGTTACGTGTTGCAGATACCATGCACTGCGTTTCATCTACCACCATCAGCAGGCACGTACCTAAACGTGAACCGGCTTTCATGATGCTTTCGGCATCCATAGGAAGGTCAATGTGCTCAGCAGCCAAGAAGTCTGTTGATGCGCCGCCCGGCAGCCACGCTTTCAGCGTTAGGCCATCGCGCATACCGCCAGCATGATCTTCAATCACTTCACGCGCAGTTGTACCGAATGGCAGTTCCCAAAGACCTGGGAATTTTACTTTGCCTGAAGCGCCGTAAATTTTTGTGCCTGGGTCTTTTGACTTGCCTTCAGACAAGCCCACGTACCATTCTGGACCGCGGAGCATGATTGCCGGTAAGTTGTTGTAGGTTTCTACGTTATTGACAATTGTCGGACGGCCCCAAGCGCCTGCCACTTGCGGGAACGGCGGTTTGGTACGCGGGTTTGCGCGGCGGCCTTCAAGCGAGTTAATCAATGCAGTTTCTTCACCGCAAATATAACGGCCTGCACCGGTATGCACATGCAAATCAAAGTTCCAGCCAGTTCCGAGGATGTTTTCACCCAAGTAGCCTTTAGCGCGGATCTGCTCTAATGCTTCATTTAAGTATTGAGCAGCTTCGATGTATTCACCACGGATGAAGATATAACCTTGAGTTGCCTCTAAGGTATAACCTGCAATCAACATACCTTCGATCAATTGATGTGGAAGCTGTTCCATCAGCAAACGGTCTTTGAAAGTGCCCGGTTCCATTTCATCAGCATTACAAATCAGGTAACGAGGGCCGCCGTCATTCGGCGCCATCAATGACCATTTAATACCAGCTGGGAAACCTGCACCGCCGCGGCCTTTTACAGTCGCTGCTTTAATTACATCCAACACATCTTTCGGCTGCATGCCGATCGCTTTTTTAAAGCCGGCATAGCCTTCAAGCGCTTCATAGTCATCTGCGCTGCGAACATGTTCCTGTTTGCTCAAGCGCCATGTTAATGGGTGAGTTTCCGGGTTACCGTCGCCATAAATCGGTTTTGGTTCAGTATTCATAGATACTTCTCCAGCAACTGTTTAATTGAAGTTACTTCAACCAAACCATGCGTATCTTGGTCAATCATTAGGGTTGGACCTTTATCGCAGTTCCCCAAACAGCAGATTGGCAATAATGTAAAACGGCCGTCTGCAGTCGTTTGACCAAATTGAATGCCTAATTCACGCTGGAATGCTTCTGCCAAAGTTTCCGCACCCATCAAGAAGCAAGCAATCGAATCACATAACAAAATTACGTGACGGCCAACCGGCTGACGGTAAATACGGTTATAGAAAGTCGCAACGCCTTCTAAATCTGCAACGCTCATGCTTAACAGCTGAGCAATTGCATTCATTTGCGCATCATCTACCCAGCCATTACGGCGCTGTACACACTTCAGCGCATCTAAACATGCGGCGCGCGGGTACGGATAGTGACCAATGTGATGTTCGATTTCGTGAATTTCGTCCGAAGTCAAAATTCCTTCAACATTCACACGCGGTTTTTTATCTGTCAAAATCATCATAATGCGATTACCCCTTAGCGATCCACGTCAGCCATTACGACGTCAATTGTCGCTAAATAAATGATTAAGTCAGACATTAAGCTGCCGTTAATCACAGAAGGCATTTGCTGTAAATGGGTGAAAGTCGGTGTACGGATACGGGTACGGTAACTCATTGTTGACTTGTCTGAAGTCAAGTAGTAGTTCGACGCGCCTTTTACCACTTCCGCCATTACAGAGCTTTCGCCTGCCGGCATTACAGGACCCCATGACACGCTCAAGAAGTGCGTAATCAAAGTTTCAATATCTTGCAATGTTTTGTCTTTTGGCGGTGGAACAGCCAGCGGATGGTCTGCTTTGTATGCGCCAGAAGGCATATTGTCCAAGCACTGCTTGATAATTTTCAGTGATTCTTCAATTTCACGGAAGTGAACAATCACACGCGCATACGCATCGCCTTCATACTCTAAAGGCACTTCAAAGTCGTAATTTTCATAACCGCTGTAAGGGCGGTATTTACGCACGTCAAAGTCGATGCCTGTAGCGCGAAGGCCAGTACCTGTCACACCCCAAGCCAATGCAGATTTCGCATCATACTGAGCGACATTGCGTGTACGGCCGATGAACACTGAGTTTTTCAATGCTGCGGTGTAGTACTCTTTCAAACGGCCCGGCATCCAGTCCAAAATTTCACGGATCAGCTTTTCCCAGCCATTTGGCAGGTCATGCGCTGTACCGCCAATACGGAACCATGCTGGGTGCATGCGGTAGCCAGTGATCGCTTCGATTGCGTCATAGATTTTTTGACGGTCCGCGAACATATAGAATACAGGCGTCATACCGCCGGCATCCTGAATGGCTGTACCAATGAACAATAAATGGTTATTGATACGGAACAATTCAGACATCATGACACGGATACATTGCGCACGGTCAGGCACAGTAATGCCGGCCATTTGCTCTACGCCCATGACATAAGGCATATTTTGCGCACAGCCGCCCAAGTAATCGACACGGTCTGTATACGGAATGAATGAATGCCAAGTTTGACGTTCAGCCATCTTTTCCACACCGCGGTGGTGATAACCGATATCTGGCACACAGTCTTTCACTTCTTCACCGTCCAGCTGCAGAATTACACGGAACGCACCGTGCGCAGATGGATGGTTCGGACCCAAGTTCAGGAACATAAAGTCTTCGTCAGCATTGCCGCGCTTTAGACCCCAATCTTCAGGTACGAAACGCAGGTGCTCCTGTTCGAAATCCTGTTTTGCCTGGTTCTGCATGTACGGCGTATATTCAGTCGCGCGCGCAGAATATTCTTTACGAAGCGGGTGACCTTCCCAGTAAGTCGGCAGCAAAATACGGCGGAGCATTGGATGCCCTTCGAAATTGATGCCGAACATGTCGTAAGCTTCACGTTCGTACCAGTTGGCATTTGGCCAAATATTGGTTGCAGTCGGAAGATTTACATCATTTTCAGACAGCGCAACTTTAATCCGGATATCCGAGTTGCGCTCAAGCGACAGCAAGTGATAGAACACTGTGAAGTCTGACGCAGGCAAACCGTCACGGTGAGTACGCAAACGCTCGTCTACAGCAGACAAGTCAAACAGCATCACGTATGGACGTGACACTGTACGCAAGAACATTAAAACGTCTTGTACACGTGCGCGCTCAACCCAGACTGTTGGAAAGTCTTCAAAAGTCGTTTGCACGCAGAAGTTCTCACCAAATTTGGTTTTGAGCTCTTCTACAATTGCAAATGCAGGGCGTGAATCGACTGGAGTCGATTCTGGCATAGCAATGTCAGTTTCAGCCATTGGCTTGGCTTCCTATTTAATACAAATTCAGTCAACCTAAACGACAATTACACCCAGACCGGGTGCATCAAACATTTATCGTCTAAATTATTTAATTTCATCCATAGAGCGCAGATTTTTCACAGCAATGCGCTGTGCTTGCTTGCGGTCACGTTCGGGCTGCATCTTTGGCTTATACACTGGCTGAAGATCATCACCGATAACCGCAGACAAAGGGCGGCGCTCCAGTTGAATTTGGTCTTGCAATAGCATCAATGCCTGAATTAACGCTTCAGGGCGCGGCGGGCAACCTGGAATGTACACATCCACAGGAATGATTTTATCCACGCCTTGCACAACAGAGTAAATGTCGTACATACCGCCTGAGTTTGCACATGCACCCATGGAAATAACCCATTTCGGCTCAAGCATTTGCTCGTACAAACGCTGAATAACCGGCGCCATTTTCATGAAGCAGGTCCCTGCAATAATCATCACATCGGCCTGACGCGGTGAAGCACGGATAACTTCAGCACCGAAACGTGACAAGTCATGCACGCCGGTTAAGGTTGTTGCATATTCTACATAGCAGCAAGATGTACCAAAGTTGAACGGCCAAACTGAGTTTTTACGGCCCCAGTTTACTGCTGTATGCATCAAGTCCTCTAAACGGGTCATGAATACATTTTTATTCACTTCTTCTTCAAGCGGATCTGTAACGATTTGACGCTCTTGAAGCGGATATTGATCAGCATCCGGATTCGCACGGGTTAATGTATATTTCATTCCCGGGTTACTCCTTGTCAGACGATGCAGCCGCTGATTTTTTCACACGGCCAGAGGATTGAGCTGGGATTTGACCAGTAGGGTCAATTACCAATTCTTCAATTGAGTTAAAGCGGGTAATTTCAGCAATGTTCATGGCTGGTGAGCCAATTTTCATTTCTCTAGCTGCAGTTTTCCGACGGTCGGTTGGCGCCCAATTCAACGCGCCCACTTTCACCGCATAAATCAATGCAATCAATAAATCGACTACAAAAATGACTACCGTCGTAAAGCCGAACCAGCCTGCTTCACGCACAGACGTAGACCATGCATAGAGATACAGCGCTTCGATATCAAATACAACGAAGAAAATTGCAACTAAATAGAACTTTGCAGACAAGCGGATACGCGCTCCGCCTGCACCTACTACACCAGACTCAAACTGCTCTTGCTTAGCACGGCCCCATGATTTACCCCCTAGGAGTAACGGGACAGTGAGCATAAAGACGCATAGAAATGTAACGCCGATCACGAAGGCAATAATTGCCCAATCGTATGGAGTAATGGCACTCATGCGGGGATAACTCCTGGCAGGCCTAATTTATTAACAAAGAATGCATGTATTGGCCTTCAAATACACCAAACACAAAATTAATCCCGCCAATTGTACCTGATTGATGATGTATCTTGCTAGCTTATAAGCCTTAGTCTTTGGGATGATTTTTTAGGCATTTTCAGTTTATTGCTCGACTAAAGCAGTATTTCACAACGACTTATCGCTTTATTAAATAAACTTTCAAGTTATGATTATTTTTACAAATTTTCTATTTCATCCACGTTAAAGAAGATATTTCACAGTAAATTAAATGCAATATCAAAAAGCCAATCAAACCAACACACCAATCAGCCATACTATTGATATTTTCAATAAAATTCTCACAATGCAATAATTTAACTAAATAATAAAAATCAACGCAGTCTTCCTCCCCTACTTTTCACCTACCTGCCGATATTGATATCCCGAGCTGCAGCTGATCCATCACATCGGCAGCATACAGGCAGGCATTTCCCCAGCCCATTTGTATTTTTTTGCAACAAATCCAAACTAAATGTCCGCATTTAAATTTTTTGTGCTATTTCTATATAAAACATTCAAATCACTACAAAAAGGAGCAATACATGAACCTAGAGTTTACGCATAAGCCTGACTATTTTTTGTTTGCCCAGCTGATTATCCGTCACATTGAAAATTATGTAGAAAAGCATCCAGACGCTGATAATGCCATTTTTGATTTGCGTGATATCTATGAATTGTTCCGCCAAGACAAGGCCTCCGCAACAACAAATCTAGACGGCATCATGAACATTGCTGACGAATACAAGGTTGAAACGCTCAATGGCGATGAAAGGCTGATTAGCCGCTATGCGATTGATGCTAAAAACAATTCACTGCTGATTGATTTCAACACCAATGCATTGGCCGGCTTAAAAAACGGTAAACAAATTATTGCGCCTGACGCAACGCTTCATGAATAGCGTGAATTCAATCAGCCATCCGGTTCATTCAAAAAATTATTTTACTGACAGAACCTGCAGCTAAAAAATAGTGTTCAAATAAAAAAGCCATTCATCTGAATGGCTTTTTTTACAGGTTTTTCATCTTTAAAAAACGAAGCTTCCTAGCACTGCAGATTGATCTTCGTTCTATCGGTAATTCAGCAACATGCTAACTTTCTGCATCCAGATCTTTAGATGCATCCCCCGCTTTACGCTTGCTGTCTTTAAAACGCGTTGCCGGCCACGTCATGATAAAACGCGCGCCGCCCAAGCTCGGACTTTCATCAATCGTAATTGTCCCGCCAAACCAATAGGCAATCCGGCTGACAATCGATAAACCTAATCCGTAACCGCCTGACGCCCGGGTACGGCTGTTATCCAACCGCGCAAAAGCATCAAAAACCCGCGAACGCTCATCTTCAGGAATACCGGGGCCGTCATCTTCAACACTGATATAGGCCATGCCATTTTCATTCAAGCCCCCGCTGATCAGAACGCGGTCATCACAATAACGTACCGCATTGCCCACCAGATTCTGCACAACACGGTGCAAATAACGGCGTTCAGCATCTACAACGACCGCCAATGGCGGCGCCTGAAGTTCTAAAATTTTGCCAGTTTTCAGCGCTTCAGTTTCAATAATCACCTGATCCAGCACTTCAAACAGTACAATCTGCTCAAAATCTAATGACGGTGTACCCTGCTCCAGCTTGGCATAGGTCATGATCTCATCAATTAAAGTGTTTAACGCTTCAATATCCTTATCAATCTGCTCAACTTGTTGCTGCCGGTATTCATAGTCATCTTCGTCCGCCAGCATCTCCATGCCAAAACGGATCCGCGCAACAGGTGTGCGCAATTCATGCGATACCGCACGCATCAGCTCGCGCTGCGCTTCAATCAAACGCTGAATATGGTCTGACATAGAGTTATAGCTGGACGCCAATGAACCCACTTCATCGGTGCTTTCGACCGGCAGGCGCACAGACATATCGCCTGTTTTCATCTTATTCAACGCATAGTTGACAGCGCGCAGCTTACGCTGCATGGGCACCAGCAAGCCATATACGCCAAGGCTCAATACAAATAAGCTGAGCAAGGTAATGCCGGCAGCCAGCTGAAAAGGCATCCAATTGAACAAAGGCACAGGGCCCATCATCAGCACTTCTGACGTTGAACTTGGAATAGGCGAAACAATAGAAATAGTGGTGCCGCGAACTGTTGCGCTGTCACGGTAGAGAATAATGCTGTGATCCAGCCTTAAGCGGCCAATTTGCTCAGAATCCAAAGGCAGGCTTTTGACATCCACAATTTCCATTGGATATGAGAAATAATGCTGAATGCGCGCTAAATATTCTTTTTCCTGTCCCGGATAATAAACCAAATAATCCAGCACAAAGACAGGCAAGGCTTTCATTTGCCGTTCAGTGATATTTTCCGCTTTAATATACAGCAGGTGATTCGCATCATCTTTGAGGCCAATAATAATATAGGCCACATTGGTTTGCGCATCCCAGCGCACCACTGCCTTGCGCTCTTCAATCCGTCTGGATTCAGCGCGGGTTAAATCAACTTTATTGGCTTTGACATAATAAATGGGCAATTCCAGCAGATTGGATGCATCAGAGATCCAATCCATGCGCTGCTGCTCATTGGGCTGACGGGCAATGCCTTCACTGATGATATAGGCCATGCCATCCGTCAGGGATTCGCGGTATTCCTGCGCACGCTGATAATTGATGATCTGTACCAGCAAATAGCCGAACAAAGCCACCAAGACCACCAAAATGACCAGTCCTGCATAGATGCGCAAAAAAATACTGTGCTTCAACACTTAAATGTGTCCTGTTTGAGCCCAAAAGGACGGCATGAATTAAATGCCGCCGGTTTCTTTTACAAACAGATAGCCCTTGCTGCGTACAGTCTTAATGCGTTTCGGATTTTCCGGATCATCGCCGATTTTTGGACGGATGCGGGAAATGCGCACATCAATTGAACGGTCCTGACCGTCATATTCAATACCGCGCAGACGCTCAAAAATATCTTCACGCGAAAGAATGCGGCCGGCATTTGACGCCAGCAGCCACAGCAAATCATATTCAGCGCTGGTAAAGTCAACCAGCTCACCGTTCAATGTCACTGAACGGCCGCCATTATCAATCACCAGATCATCAAACTCGATACGCTGCGCCACTTCATCTTCAGGCACTTTATCTGTCCGGCGCAGCAAGGCGCGGATACGCGCCAGCAATACGCGCGGCTGTACAGGCTTAGCAACATAGTCATCTGCACCCATTTCAAGGCCGAGCACCTGATCCATGTCTTCCGTACGCGCAGTCAGCATCAAAATAGGCTGATGATAATGCGGACGCACTTCACGGCAAATGGTTAGGCCATCCGCACCCGGCAGCATGACATCCAAAACCACCATGTCCGGCTGTTCTGCGATAATGCGGCGGATTGCGCGGTTTCCGTCTGGCTCAACCCCTACTTCAAGCCCATTGCGGATAAGGTATTCTTGAGTTAAGCGAGCAAGGCGCTCATCGTCTTCAACGATTAAAATTTTAGGTAACTTTTCTTCTTGGCTCATAGAGTGCCCCTTTATCTGACTGGATGTATCCCTTAAAAATCCAAGAGATACAATTCAATATATTTTGCAATATACACACGTTTACATTGTAAACAAGATGCTGTTCACGAAACTGATACATCAAGGCTGCAATTTGTTAAAAGTTTTAAGCATTGAATTCGCTATATTTTTCTGAAATGCCCTTTTTAGAGGCTTTGTCGCAAACATTCAGTTACAAAAAGAATAAAAAACAGCCAACGCCTATATTTACAGCAATCAGATGAATAAAGATTCAATAAGTTTTTAGCTTTTCAACTTATCCACAAGGTTATCTATAAGCACTTAAACCCAGCTTTGCTATGCTATGCCCTTGTCCAATAAGGCTTAAACAAGAAAGATAAAAAATAGGGATTTTTTCGAGAAGGATTTTCATCGAAACAGATCAAAATATTTAATAAAATGTCAATATTGATCTGACCTAAATTTTCCCGTATCTTGTGTCCAATTCATTTTTAAACCACTAAGTCTTGTGTTTAAACCTCAAACACTGTGGCATAGTTTTTGCCCGGTTCAAACGGTCTATAAACATAACAATAGATGACAATGGAGCTATGCTGACATGAGCGTAATCACGTCTACCCCAGGCCAATTGCAGGTGATCAAGCGCACCGGTGATGTTGCCGTTTTTGATGCGGAAAAAATTTCTGTAGCGATCGGCAAAGCGTTCTTGGCTGTTGAAGGCCAGCAGAGTGCTGACTCTAGCCGTATCCACGACCGTATTTCTCAACTTACCGAGATGGTATTGAATACGTTTAACCGCCGTTTACCCTCTGGCGGCACGATCCACATTGAAGAAATTCAAGACCAAGTTGAACTGGCGCTGATGCGCACAGGTGAACAAAAAGTTGCGCGTTCTTATGTGATCTACCGCGACCAGCGTGCTGAAGCGCGCAAGCTGACTGGCGCAAATCATCACCCTACACTGCAAGTCACCACTGCTGATGGCCAGCTTCGCCCGCTGGATCTCAGCGCGCTTGAAGCCCATATTGCCAAAGCGGCTGAAGGCTTGGAAGGCATTGATGTTCAAGCCATTATCGATGAAACCGTTAAAAACCTATATAACGGCGTAAAAGAATCAGACATCGCAACCACGATGATGATGGCGACCCGTACCCGCATTGAGCAAGAACCTAACTATACTTACGTGACTGCGCGCCTGCTGCGTGACAACCTTGTTGCGACTGGTTTGGAATTCTTGGGTCTGGCTACAGATACTGACGAAGGCGATGCTTTAGAGATATTCCTGAAAAAAGGGATTGAGCTTGATCTGCTTTCAGCTGAACTGCTTAACTTTGACTTGGCTAAATTGGCCGCTGCGATTCAGCCTGAACGCTCAAACCAATTTACCTACCTCGGCCTGCAAACCTTATTTGACCGTTACTTCATCCATTCAGATGGCGTACGCTTTGAATTGCCCCAATTGTTCTTCATGCGTGTTTCAATGGGCCTATCGCTCAATGAAGAAAACCGTGAAGACCGCGCAATCGAATTCTACAACTTGTTGTCCAGCTTCGATTACATGGCTTCTACGCCGACACTGTTCAACTCAGGCACGCTCCGTCCGCAATTGTCGAGCTGCTACTTAACAACAATCGGCGATGACCTGTACAACATTTATGGCGCAATGCGTGATAACGCAATGCTGTCTAAATGGGCTGGCGGCTTAGGCAATGACTGGACGCCTGTTCGCGCCTTGAACTCTTATATCAAAGGCACAAACGGCAAATCACAGGGTGTTGTTCCGTTCCTGAAAGTAGCGAACGATACCGCTGTAGCAGTCAACCAAGGCGGCAAGCGCAAGGGCGCAGTCTGTGCATACCTTGAAACTTGGCACTTGGACATTGAAGAATTCCTTGAGCTGCGTAAAAACACAGGTGATGACCGCCGCCGTACGCACGACATGAATACTGCAAACTGGGTTCCAGACCTGTTCATGCAGCGTGTATTTGAAGATGCTGAATGGACACTGTTCACGCCGTCTGAAACACCGGACCTGCATGATTTAACTGGCGCAGAATTTGCTGAGCGCTATGCGCACTACGAAGCGATTGCGAAAGAAACAAATATGCTGCACAAAAAAATCCGTGCAAAAGATTTGTGGCGCAAAATGCTGTCTATGCTGTTTGAAACAGGCCATCCTTGGATCACATTTAAAGATGTCTGCAACTTGCGTTCTCCGCAGCAGCATGTGGGCGTAGTTCACTCATCTAACTTGTGTACAGAAATTACGCTGAACACCAATGCCGATGAAATTGCAGTCTGCAACTTAGGCTCAATTAACCTTGTACAGCACGTTCAAGGCGGTGTGCTGGACCGTGAAAAACTGGCGCGCACAGTGAAAACTGCGGTGCGTATGCTCGACAACGTGATTGACATCAACTATTACGCTGTGCCGCAAGCGCGCAATTCGAACTTGAAACACCGTCCAGTCGGCATGGGCATCATGGGCTTCCAAGATGCTTTATATGAAATGAAACTGGCTTATGGTTCAGATGCAGCTGTTGATTTTGCTGACGAATCTATGGAAGTGATCAGCTACTACGCAATTGCGACATCAAGCGATTTAGCCGTTGAACGCGGTACATACGAAACATTTAAAGGTTCATTGTGGGATCAAGGCATCCTGCCGATCGACTCTTTAGATCTAGTTGCTAAGTCGCGCCCTGAACGCATGTTTGAAGTAGACCGCACGCAGCGTTTGGACTGGGATACATTACGCGCAAAAGTTCAAAAAGACGGCATGCGCAACTCGAACGTAATGGCAATTGCACCAACAGCAACCATTTCAAACATTTGCGGTGTTTCGCAATCGATTGAACCGACATTCCAAAACCTGTATGTGAAATCCAACCTTTCTGGTGAATTCACAGTGATCAACCCGTACTTGGTACGTGCGTTGAAAGACCGGGGCCTTTGGGATTCTGTTATGGTCAACGACCTGAAACATTTTGAAGGTTCTGTTCAAAAAATCTCACGCATTCCTGAAGAGCTGAAAGCAATCTTCGCGACTGCGTTTGAAGTTGAACCGCGCTGGATTGTGGACGCTGCATCACGCCGTCAAAAATGGATCGATCAAGCTCAGTCTCTGAACCTTTACATCTCAGGTGCAAACGGCAAGAAACTGGACATGACTTACAAAATGGCATGGCTGCGCGGTCTGAAAACCACGTATTACCTTCGTGCATTGGGTGCAACTTCTGCAGAAAAATCGACTATTAATACTGGCGCATTGAATGCAGTCAAAGCGACTGCAGCCGCAGCGCCTGTGGTTGCAGCAGCTCCAGCAGTTGAAGCGAAAAAACCTGAAGCATCTGTTGAAGACGACGGTTTTGGCCAAGCTGCACCAGTGCCGATGGCATGTTCAATTGATAATCCTGATTGTGAGGCTTGTCAGTAATCTGACAGGTTTCACATCCTTCCTGAATCCCCCTTTCCCAAAGGGGGACTTCCATACTTTCGATGGTTGGAGTTCCCTGCTTTTTCAAAGGAGGGTTAGGGAGGATTTCAGAATAAAAGATAAATGAAGGAACCCGCTATGCCCCATATGACGCATAACTATCTGTTAGGCCTTATTGCCTTGGTGGTTTCCTTCATTGTTTGTTTTTATGTTCCATTGACTTACGCATGGGTCAAAATTCGGGAACAGCAGCGCAATCAAAATAAGTAGTGGGGATATTTGCTCTTCCGAATAAAATTAGAGCATCCATCGACAAAACTTAATTTTGCTTACACAGAATGAGCGTATAGTAGGATGTCTTAGCTTCAACAGCTGGATGTCTTATAAAAGATATAAAGCAACGAAGAGAGAATTGTTATGTCTATCCTAAGTTGGGACGATTTCGAAGATGATGAACCGAAACAAGCTGCACAAGCTCACCAGCCTGCGCCCGTCGAGCCGAAAAAAACGGCTGATTCGCAAGTGGTATCTGATGCACTCCAATCATCGTCGCATGTGGCAGCTGCACAACCCGCTCGAACCGCTGGAAGTCGCGGATCAAATCCAACCGATTCAATGGAAAGAGCATCTGCTGCCCTAGAGCAACTTGATGCCGCGCCTGGCTTGGAAGAGCTTGAAATGGGCGCACAGCGTGTACAGGTTGACGACAAAGCAATGATCAACTGCCGCGCTGACTTAAACCAGCTGGTACCGTTCAAATACGAATGGGCTTGGCAAAAATATCTAGACGGATGCGCAAACCACTGGATGCCGCAAGAAGTCAACATGAACCATGACATCGCGCTTTGGAAGTCTGAAAACGGCTTAACTGAAGATGAGCGTACGATTGTAATGCGTTCTTTAGGTTTCTTCTCGACTGCCGATTCTTTGGTGGCGAATAACTTGGTATTAGCGATTTACCGCCACATCACCAACCCTGAATGCCGTCAATACATCTTGCGCCAAGCATTTGAAGAAGCGATTCACACACATGCTTACCAATACTGTATCGAATCTTTGGGTATGGATGAAGGCGAAGTCTTCAACATGTACCGCGAAGTGCCGTCTGTTGCGCGTAAAGCAGCGTGGGGCCTGAAATATACTCAGTCTTTAAGCGACCCGACTTTCCAAACCGGTACGCCTGAGAACGATCAAATCTTGCTTCGCAACTTAATTGCATTCTATTGCGTGCTTGAAGGCATCTTCTTCTATTGCGGTTTCAGCCAAATCTTGTCGATGGGTCGCCGTAATAAAATGAATGGTGTTGCTGAGCAGTTCCAGTACATTTTGCGTGATGAGTCTATGCATTTGAACTTCGGTATCGATATGATCAACCAGATCAAAATCGAAAACCCAGGTTTATGGACAGCCGAATTCCAGCAAGAAATCATTCAAATGATTTTGGAAGGCACAATGCTTGAAATTGAATACGCACGCGACACTATGCCGCGCGGCGTATTGGGCATGAATGCAGCAATGATGGAAGAATACTTAAAATTCATCTGTAACCGCCGTTTAGCTCAGCTGGGCTTGCCTGAACAATTTGCTGGCGTAAATAATCCATTCCAGTGGATGTCAGAAATGATGGACTTGCGCAAAGAGAAGAATTTCTTCGAAACTCGCGTAACAGACTACCAAACCGGCGGCGCATTAAGCTGGTAACATATTGATTTTAAAGGTAAATTTTTACTTTTAAACATCATGCAACGCATAAAATATCATAAAAAAACCGCCATGAATGGCGGTTTTTTTATGTTCAAAACAAAAAAATAATGTAATTCATTTTGCAATAATATAAAACTTTAAATAACCGTTAAATATAAAGATAGAGAAGACCCTAATTTGCATAATTTCAAGTTGATATTATTATTCCACAGACTATCTTAATGCCAAAAAATTAAGGAAACTCTATTCTTAACCCAATAACATCTGCACATCACTATCCGCAAAGCTTATTGCCGGAAGCCTTGCGTGATGAGAATCCGCTGAATCTGCTGAGACTGGTCAACGGCGAGATGACCCGAAACACAATCTAAAAAAAAGAGGCCCGGATAGGGCCTCTCTTTTTTTCCTAATACCCGTTTATTTCGAAATAAATTTAATATCTGTGGGCAAGCCAATCTGTAAAGCCATACGTGTTGGAGTTAATGCCCCTGTTTCTATATTGCGTTTGAATTGGCTCACCGTGTTGCTAAAAACGTTGGCTACAATTAAATACTGACCGGTTGCATCAATATCGAATGCGCGCGGCTCAATACCGCCGCTCGAATAACGTCCAACCAAAGTTAACCGTCCTGTTTCTTGGTCAACTGAATAGGCTGCAATTTCATTGCTTTTACGCCGATTTCCCACATATAAAAACCGTTGGTCTGGAGACAGAAGCAGCCCCGCGCCGCCCTTAAAATCCGCACTGTTCTGCTCAGTTAAATTTTCTTGCTGAATCTTGGTATATTTTCCATCTGCTCTTTTAAAGACTACAACCTGAGCGCCCATTTCTGTGGAAGCATATGCGTAATCGCCATTTTTACTAAATCTCAAATGACGGGGCCCGCTGCATGCCGGAAAATGCAAATCTGACGTTTCATTTCTTTTTAAGGGATGCTTTGCTTTAGGAAGATAGTCATATGCCTGAATCAGATCGCTTCCTAAATCTGCTAAATAGACTTTTTTACCCTCTGGATCGAAGGTAATGGAATGCGCATGACCATCTATTTGGCGCTCAGGCAAGGCTTTGCTTCCCTTCAAGAAAGGAATGTTCTGTACTGCCGGCCCCAATGAACCATTGTCAAGAATTGCAAATACAGCAACACCTGCATGAGCAGGCCGGGCAGAATAATTCGCGACAAACAGAAAATGATTATCCGGCGAAATTTCAGCATGTGTCGGCTGTTGCCCCAAGCTATTGACTGCATTCAGGAAGGTTAAATTGCCCTCCTGATCTATTTTAAATGCTGAAACAGAGCCGTCAGCATCGGCATTGTCTTCATTTGTTGCATAAAGATATTGGTTCTTTTTATCAATGACCAGCCATGATGGATTATCCGCTTCAACATAATTTACCGGCAATAAAGTCCCGTCTGCATTTAAACGGACCTTATAAATGCCTTGGCTTGGAAAATCTGATTTTAAAGCACCAAGCCCATCTGGAGCGCTTGCGGTCCACGTGCCTATATAAAATTCCTGCTGCTTATTCTCGGCTGATGGCAGTGAGTCCGCATAGCAGTTCATCGCCAATACAATTCCAGACAGCAGGCCTAATTGTTTAAATGTATTTATTTTCATTTTCTCATCCTTGTGATTGAAAAGAGGCCCGAATAGGGCCTCTCTTTTTTTAGATTGCGTTCCGGGTCATCTCGCCGTTGACCAGTCTCAGCAGATTCAGCGGATTCTCATCACGCAAGGCTTCCGGCAATAAGCTTTGCGGATAGTTCTGATAGCACACCGGGCGCAGATAGCGCTCGATGGCCAGCGTACCGACAGACGTGCCCCGCGCATCTGATGTTGCCGGATACGGTCCGCCATGCACCATGGCATCGCACACTTCCACGCCGGTTGGATAGCCGTTCAGCAATAAACGTCCAGCTTTTTCTTCCAGTACTGGCACGACTTCTGCAAACTCAGCTAAATCCGCTTCATCCGCAATCAGCGAGGCCGTTAGCTGGCCGTTCATGCTGTCGAGCGCCTGAATCAGCTGCGCCTGATCTTCCACTTCAATCACGATGGTCGCCGGGCCAAAGATTTCTTCCTGCAGCAGCTGATCCGCTGCCAGCAATAGCTGCACATCAGCTTTAAACAGCTGAGGCTGCGCCTGATTCCCTTGCTGCGCCTGACCGGCTAAATACTGAATGCCGTCATGCGCCGCTAAATGCTCCAGACCTGAAGCATAACTTTTTAATGTGCCGGCATTCAGCATGGTCTGTGCTGGCTTGGCATTCAGAATATCAGCCAAGGCTTCTATCATCTGGCCATATTCTGGTGATTTGATCCCAATCACCAAGCCCGGGCTGGTGCAGAACTGACCGCAGCCCATTACCACAGAATCAGCCAGATCCTGAGCGATTTGCGCTCCGCGGCTTTTAAGCGCGGCAGGCAGCATCAGCATTGGATTGATGCTGCTCATTTCTGCAAAGACAGGGATGGGCTGCGGGCGGGCCGCGGCCATATCGCACAGCGCCCGGCCGCCTTTCAGGGAGCCGGTAAAGCCGACCGCTTGAATCAGCGGATGCTTGACCAGCGATGCGCCCACACCGTTGCCATAGACCATGTTGAATACGCCTTTAGGCATCTGGGTTTTTTCTGCCGCCCGCTCAATGGCTTGCGCCACCAAATCTGCCGTGGCCATGTGGCCGCTGTGCGCTTTGACCACCACGGGGCAGCCCGCGGCTAAAGCGGAAGCGGTATCACCGCCGGCGGTTGAAAATGCCAGCGGGAAGTTGCTGGCGCCAAAGACCGCAATGGGGCCCACGCCAATTTTAATTTGACGCAGATCGGCACGCGGCATGGGCTGGCGCTCAGGCAATGCCGTATCAATGCGCGCTCCGAGGAAATCCCCGCGGCGCAAGACTTTGGCAAATAAGCGCATTTGGCCGCTGGTCCGGCCGCGTTCGCCTTGCAGGCGGGCAATCGGCAAGGCTGTTTCTTGGGAAACGGTATCAAGGAAATCCGACCCCAGCGCATCCAGTTCATCGGCTATCGCTTCAAGAAACTGAGCGCGCTGTTCAGGCGAAGTGCGGCGGTAGCTTTTAAACGCTTGGCTGGCGGCTTCACAGGCCTGGCTGACTTCCTGCTCTGTGGCCTGATGGAATTCATAGGCCAGCGCTTCGCCTGTTGAGGCATTGATGCTGTGCAGGATTTCACTTCCCAGCGCGCTGCGCTGGCCTGCAATAAAGTTTTTTCCCATAATCATCGCGGTGTCCTTAAAGTGTAATAACCGAACCAATTGGTAATTCAGGCTGAGTATGTGCAAGCTTATTTTTCAGCGGATGGCCGAATTCTTTCATTTCAATTTCAAATTCATCGCCTACTTGCGCCTGCATACCGTCTGCAAATGACAGCGTCGCAGTACCGAAGTAATGAATGTGCACATCCCCAGGTTTTAAAAATTGCTGATATTTAAAATGGTGATATTCGAGATTGCTTAGGCTGTGACACATATTGTCTTCACCTGATAAGAACTCTTTTTCCCAGATGACTTCTCCATCGCGGCGCAAACGGCTTGTGCCGACTAAATGGTTGGGAAGTTCACCTGTGCGCAGCTCTGGCCCATAACTGCAAAAACGTAATTTAGAATGCGCAAGATATAAATAGTTGCGGCGTTCCATAACGTGATCGGAATATTCATTCCCCAGCGCAAAACCGATGCGGTACGGTTTTGAATCTGGACCGATCACATATAAGCCTGCAATTTCTGGCTCCTCTCCCCCATCTTCTGCAAATGGAGGCAACGGCAAATCTGTACCGGGGCGAACAACAATAGAGCCATCCCCCTTATAGAACCATTCAGGCTGCGCGCCGACATCACCTGCGGCAGGCTTGCCTTTTTCAACGCCCCACTGAAACATGCGCATGGTGTCGGTCACTGATGCAGCATCATTTAAATTCTGCTGATGCATTTTGTCGCGCGTAGATGCTGAACCCAAATGGGTCAAGCCTGTACCGGATATAAAGCAATGCGCCGTATCAGGATGATCTAAAGGCGGAAGGACTTTTAATTCTGCCAATAAAAATGAATAGTCATAGCTTTCATCACTATAGCCAAGCTGCTGCACTTGCTGTTCCAAACTGAACTGATTCTTAATGGCCATTAAAGCTAAATCGCGCACGCTCTCTACGCCGTTCACACATTTAACCGTATTATTTTCCACAATACCGACAGCGCGCTGATCATGCTGATTTTCAAACTGAATAACATTCATTCGGAATTCCCTTTACGCTTGTTTATTAACATTCAATTTTTGAGATTTGTTTCTTTCCAATTTTGAGTAAACGAAATAAGTCAAAATCAGGCCGAAGACCATAACGATAGAGAGGAAATACAAGCCTGCAGCCATGTTGCCTGTATATTCCTTTAATAACCCGATGCCATAAGGCCCAAGATAGCCGCCTAAATTGCCGACTGAATTAATTAATGCAATGCCGGCAGCAGCACTTGCCCCTGTTAAAAAACGTCCCGGTAAAGTCCAGAAAACCGCAGTCGAGGAGAATAGGCAAAAAGCGACAACAGACAGTGCAGCTAGCTGCAAGACAGGCGAGCTTAACCACGCGCTCAAGAACATCGCACAGGCGCCTGTGGCATACAGAAAACTGAGATGCCCGTAACGGTCGTTTAAACGGTCGGTGCTGCGTGGAATAATCAGCAAGCCGATAATGCCGAACACATAAGGAATGCTGGACAAAAAGCCCACTTGCAGATCTGTTCCGCCGCCAAACTGTTTAATAATGGTCGGCAGCCATAGATTTAGGCCGTAAATACTTAAGGTGACGGGAAGATAGTAAAGCGCAAGGGTTAATACGCGTTTATCTTTTAATGCATGCAGCGGATTGGCATGCCGTGTTTGATCATATTCAGATTCATCTTTAACCAACTCATTTTTGAGCCAGATTTTCTGCTGATCGCTTAACCATTTAACTTTATTGATATCATCCGGCAAGTACAAATAGGTAGGCAAAGCAAGAATAACCGCTGGTAAACCGACAGCAATAAACAGCCATTGCCATCCATGCAGATTCGCTACCCCGTCCATGCCAAGCAATGCGCCTGCCAATGGGCCTGCAATCATCATTGCAATCGGCTGAGACAAGACAAACATGCCCATGATTTTTCCGCGGTGCCGTACCGGATACCACTGGGTAATTAAATATAAGACACCTGGAAAGAATCCGGCTTCAGCCACACCAAGTAAAAATCTGAGCGCATAAAAGCTTTTCGGGCCTTCAATCAGCGCCATTGCCATGGTGATTAAGCCCCATGTCAATAAAATTCGCGTGAACCACTTGCGCGCACCGAATTTATCCAACAGTAAATTGCTGGGAACTTCAAACAGAAAATAACCAATGAAAAACAGGCCAGCGCCCAGCCCATAGGCCGCGTCACCAATGCCGACATCTGCGCCCATATGTAAATGAGCAAAGCCGACCGCCGCCCGGTCGATATAGGCGACAAGATAAAGTATGACTAATGCAGGGATCAGCTTATATGTCACCGTCCGTATAACATCCTTTTCGAAATCCATATTCGACTCCACCTTTCATATATTTATTCTTAGGCATCATGCCAAAGGAAAATCTCTATAATTTAAAATATAGTATTACTATTTAAATTTCAAACCCTTTTAAAAAGATTTTTTTTAGTGTATTTTGCTTTATATTATTTAAATAGTAATACTATATAAGGATATTGAGATGTCAGAAAAGAAACCTTTACGCTCAACCGCCTGGTTCGGAACGACAGATAAAAACGGATTTATGTACCGCAGCTGGATGAAAAACCAAGGGATTCCAGATCATGAATTTGATGGACGCCCAATTATTGGCATTTGCAATACGTGGTCAGAGCTGACCCCGTGCAATGCGCATTTCCGTAAGATTGCCGAACATGTAAAAAAAGGGATTTTAGAAGCGGGCGGCTATCCCGTAGAGTTCCCAGTTTTTTCGAATGGCGAATCCAACTTACGCCCGACCGCTATGCTGACACGCAATTTGGCCAGTATGGATGTAGAAGAAGCCATTCGCGGCAACCCAATGGATGGCGTTGTGCTGCTTACAGGCTGTGATAAAACCACCCCTGCACTGCTGATGGGCGCTGCAAGCTGTGATGTTCCGGCAATTGTGGTGACTGGCGGCCCGATGCTTAACGGAAAACATAAAGGCAAAGACATCGGCGCAGGGACTATTGTTTGGCAAATGCACGAAGAATTAAAAGCCGGCAAAATTGACCTGAATGAATTCCTGTCTGCAGAAGCGGGCATGTCGCGTTCAGCAGGCACATGCAATACCATGGGCACGGCATCGACAATGGCGTGCATGGCTGAAGCCTTAGGCACTTCATTGCCGCACAATGCGGCGATTCCTGCGGTAGATTCACGCCGTTATGTTTTGGCGCATTTATCCGGCATGCGGATTGTAGACATGGTCAAAGAAGATTTGACGCTGTCTAAAGTGTTAACCAAAGAAGCGTTTGAAAATGCCATTAAAGTAAATGCAGCCATTGGCGGTTCGACCAATGCAGTGATTCATTTAAAAGCCATCGCTGGACGTATTGGGGTAGATTTAGAACTGGATGATTGGAACCGTGTCGGCCGCGGCATGCCAACCATTGTCGATTTACAGCCTTCAGGCCGTTTCCTGATGGAAGAATTTTATTATAGCGGCGGCTTGCCTGCAGTCATCCGCCGCATGGGTGAACATAATTTATTGCCGCATCCGCAAGCGCTGACCGTCAACGGTGAAAGCATCTGGGACAACTGTCAAAACTCACCGATTTACAATGATGAAGTGATCCGTCAAATAGATAACCCGCTGCGCAAAGATGGCGGAATGTGCATCTTGCGCGGCAATCTTGCACCTAAAGGCGCGGTGTTAAAACCTTCCGCGGCTTCACCGGAATTAATGAAACATCGCGGCCGCACGGTGGTATTTGAAAACTTTGACGACTATAAAGCGCGTATTGCTGATCCTGATCTAGATGTCGATGAAAGCTGCATCCTTGTACTGAAAAATGCTGGGCCCAAAGGCTATCCGGGCATGGCCGAAGTCGGCAATATGGGCTTGCCTCCAAAGATTCTTGAAAAAGGCATCACCGATATGGTCCGTATTTCCGATGCCCGCATGAGCGGAACAGCTTACGGCACCGTTGTGCTGCACGTTGCACCTGAAGCGATGGCAGGCGGCCCATTAGGCGCTGTGCAAAATGGCGACTTTATCGAACTTGATGCTTATGCAGGCAGACTGCATTTAGATATCAGCGATGAAGAATTGCAGCATCGTCTGGCCAATTTATCAGAGCCGCCTAAGCCTAACTTTATTGGCGGATACCGTCAGCTGTATGTGAATCATGTGCTTCAGGCTGATGAAGGCTGTGACTTTGACTTTCTTGTCGGTTGCCGAGGTTCAGAAGTCCCGCGTCATTCACACTAAGTGGCTAAAAAATAGATGATCTTGTTAATTCGCAGGGTCATCTATACCATACTATGGTCAAATATGATTAATTGCAGAATATGAGTAACGCCGACTATAAAAACCCCGTTCCAAGTAAAAGCCAGCATGCGCTTATTGTGCAGCAATTGGGTCTGAAAATCGTTTCCGGCGAAATTGCCGAAAATGAAAAGATTCCTTCTGAGGCAGAGCTATGTGAGGAATTTCAGGTTAGTCGTCCAGTTTTTCGTGAAGCAATACGGGTACTTAATGCCAAAGGCTTGACTTATTCACGCCCTAAAATTGGCACCGTCGTTCGCCCCAAAGATGAATGGTATTTATTAGACCCTGATGTGCTTTTTTGGCTCATCCAATCCACACCTGAAAATGAATTTTTTAAAACGCTTTCAACTGTTCGCCGAGTTTTAGAACCTGAGTTGGCTTATATAGCGGCCAGTACGGCAACTGAAGAAGATATCGTACAAATTAAAAAAGCATACGACGGCATGGAAAAAGCAGCGACCGTAGAAGATTTTATACAGCCCGACATCGATTTCCATCTTGCAATTGCCAAAGCGACTCATAACGATCTGCTCGCCTATATGTCAAAAATGCTGGTTTTACCGCTGCAGCAGTCGATTCAAGTGACCAGCCTCCGGCCCAATTTGCAAGGCCATTCACTGCCACGGCATAAAGCTATTTTAACGGCCATTGAAAACAAAGATCCTCTGTCGGCAAGGCATGCGTCTTTAGTGCAATTGGACGACACAAAAATGGCTTACAATTTGATCAAAAAATAAGTCGCTCTCCCCTCTACTCTTTCATTTAGATATGGATTTATGAAAACTTTAAAAATTACTTGTGCTGAAAAAGGCGTGTTAATCAATAAAGCGTTTAATTTTGATTTTCCAGCAGAATACACAGAATACGAACAGCTCAGCCAGCAGGAATTTTATACTCAAGTCCATGACCAAGATGTGATTATCATCAGTGACTTAAAAGTAGATGAACAGATTTTAGCGAACAACCCGAACCTTAAGCTGCTGGCCTTATGCTCTACGGGCTATGATCATGTCAATCTGGATTTGCTTAAAGCTAAAAACATCAAAGTTTGCAATATTCGCGGTTATGCAGGCGATGCTGTCGCGGAACATGCTTTTATTCTCATGATGAATTTAATCAAAAATTTTGGCGCCCAGCTTAATGCCGTGCAAAACGGTTCATGGTCTGAAGGCCCCTTGTCCTTTTATTTGGCGTCACCGATACGTGAATTAAAAGGCAAAACCTTGGTGATTTTAGGCAAAGGTGAAATTGGCGCAGCTTTAGCCGTCAAAGCGCAGGCCTTTGGCATGAATGTTATTTTCAGTGAGCGCAAAAATGCGGCAGATTGCCGTGAAGGCTATGTCTCTTTTGATCAGGCAATTGAGCAGGCCGACATTCTGTCATTGCATTGCGCCTTGAACAATGAAACTCGTGAAATGATTGATCAGAGTATTCTGAAACGGATGAAAAAAGACAGTATCCTGATCAATGTCGGCCGCGGCGGCCTGGTTAATAATCAGGATATTCTTCATGCTTTAGAAAATCATCAGCTCGCTGGATTTGGCGCAGATGTGCTGGATCAGGAGCCGCCCGCTAAAGACCACATCCTGCTGAAGACGAATCATCCGAATGTCATGCTCACAGCGCATATTGCCTGGGCCACAGATGAAGCTCAGGAACGCTTATTTTCTATTTTAGAAGATAACGTCAATAAAAATATGCTGGGACAGGCTCAAAATTTAGTCTAAAGCTGAAAATTGAGCAGCCTTGGCCTGTGTTCTTTGAATGGCATTTTTGAATACTGGATACATTAAGCAGTTATAAATAATGCACCCTAGACAGACTGGAACTGAAGCTAAAAGCTCAATGGCCGCTCTGAATATTATCAGTTTTAAAATATTCTACAGGCTAGGCCATTACACCATCCAAAAAACATGGGTTCTGCCGCATGGCGCAATTCAAAACCCCGCTTGAACAGCGGGGTTTTGAAAATGGATTGACCTGTATTGAACAGCGGGCACGACCAGACATGAAATACAATGCCAGTGCCCGCCAGATTCAGTTGTTTAGCAGCAAGAACCATTTCATCCATAAAGAAGATCTTACAAATTCACCCACCTTCTGCTGAATCGGCCGTTTTTACAGCAAAATTCTGTTTACGCTCATGCTAATTTTTTGATTCGCTTTAAAATATTGGCTATAAAAATTATGCCCTTACTGAACAAGATTTTGTAAAAATCAGCCTTAGCGCATAGACCACAGCCATGGCAAAAATCGCATAGCCCACAGGCTCAATCACAGCGGGTATACATAGAACAATTGCCACTGTCAGCGGGTAAATCCATTTTTTTAACCCATGCTGATGGTGCGCCTCGTGCAGCACATAAAGGCTTGCCGTATACAGCACTAAACTGACTGCCACAAAATAGCTTTCTTGAACTGAGCTGATCAGCGCCTTATGCGATACCACATCAACAGCCGCCGCCAAGCCTGCGCCAATAGACGCAATACTGATAAAAACAAAAAAATGGCCATAGCCCCATGCAAAAGCCATCTTACGGCTGTTCAGCCTTTCTGCAATTTCACTGTCAAAATAGGCCCACCACATGGTAAACATCATCAGCAAGCCGCCAATCATCAGAAAAATCAGCTCGGTACTGAAGCGCTGATTGTTCAGCGCATCCGTAATTGCAATTGAACAGCCGACAATCGATTCACCCAGAACAATAATTGTCAGCAGTGAATAGCGCTCTGCAATATGATGCGCATGCCACGGTGTTCTGCTGGCAGCCTCTGCAAAAACAGGCACACACAGCTCAGCCGCCGCCAGCAGCACAAATAAATAAACCGTAAAGTGGATAGGTGAAAAGTGAAACAGCAGCCAGCCGCATTGCACCAGAATAATACCGAAGGCATAACGCAGCGCTGTTTTGCGCCGTTCAGCATCATGTTTTGCAACACGGAGCCATTGCGTGACCAGACTCAGGCGCATAATGGCGTAGCCGATAATAATGATATCAAAGTCCTGCTGCTGAAATGCGCTAGGAATGCCAGCCGCAATAACCAATGAGCCAATAATCTGTATAAACGTTAAAATCCGGTACAGCGCATCATCATTATCATAAGCAGAGGCAAACCAGCTGAAATTCATCCATGCCCACCACAGCGCGAAAAACACCATGCCATAAAGCGTTAAGCCGTGCGCTAAATGGTTTTCAACAATGGCATGATGCAGCTGCTGTCCCGCCGTCGCAATTGCGACCACAAAAATTAGATCAAACAGCAGCTCTAAGGAAGTGGCGACGCGGTGCTTTTCATGCGGGTCGCGCGGCGCAAGCGGCCTGAGCCATGCATGAGCAGATAAAAATGAGTTTGGCATTTGTTTTTTCTAAATTTTCATGGATTCAGCCAAATTTTTTCAAATTAGATCTGAAGACACAAGCCAACTTACAAAATAAAATGCGCGCAGGGCTGTACTGCAAATAATGGCCATAGCCTTCACATAAGGCTTGAGGCCGCAGATCTAAAACCAGCAGAAATAATTTTTACTTTAAATGGCTTCATTTATTATAAATTCAGTGAGATACTGTTTATCTAAAAATAAAAAAAACAGAAAAATCAATGATTCAAGATTATTTAAGCATTTATCCTCAAGCCCTTTGGGTGCAAATCACACAGCAGCAAATGCTGTTGCGTTCATCAAGCCACGACATTCTTGCGCAAGAAATCTGCCCTATTTCTTTTGACTATTCGGACAGTTTTGCGCTGAATTATCCCCTTGCAGAACAGCATTTTGCTCAGCTTTTACAGCAGGCCAATTTAAAATGGCACGACTTTGGGCAGCCCATTGTCTTTATTCAGCTTATGGACCGTACCGAAATGCGGTCAGACGGGATTGAAATTCAAGCCATTCGGGAGATGGCGCTCAGCGCCAATGCACGCATCGTGCAAATCTTTTTAAAAGATGGCGAAGCCATCGAGCATGAGAAATTGCCCGCTCAGGCTTCACATACTTTTCGCCTTCTGATGATTGGCCTCATTGTGCTGTATCTGATTGCGCTGGCGGCCGTACTGTCGCTTGAAAAAGCGAGCCCGTCGCTTTAAGCCGGCTGGCTGCAAAGCGATGGAATAACCTCAGCCAAATCTGCAAAAGATTCAATCTGTTTTTTGGGCTGCGCATGCGCCAGTTCTTCTGCTGTGCCGTAACCATAGGTCACAGCAATACTGTCAATGCCATTATGGCGCGCGCCTAAAATATCATATTCACGGTCGCCAACCATCAGGCATTCTGCGGCAGCCAGCTGTTCCTGATCTATAATATAGGCAATCAGCTCCGCCTTATTGGTGCGCTCACCCGACAGCTCACTGCCGTAAATCTTGCTGAAATACGGCGCCAATTTAAAATGCTCTAAAATTTGCTTGGCATAGATCGTCGGCTTGGCAGTCGCGACATACAGTTTAAGGCCTTGCTGCGTTAAGGCCTCTAAGGTTTCAGGTACATGCGGATAGACCTGATTTTCAAACAGGCCCGTCACCGAAAAACGTTCTCGATAGCCCAGTAAAGCCTGTTCGGCTAAATCATCGTCAACGGCCACATTCAGAATTTTGGCCAAAGAAGCTTTGAGCGGCGGGCCAATAATCCAGTCAATATTGATATGTTCATTAATTGGATGACCTACTTTTTCCAGCCCATAGCGCGCCGATGCCGTGATGCCGACCTTAGGGTCGGTCAATGTTCCATCCAAATCAATCAAAATATTCTTAATCACGCGCCGCACCTTATTCGCCACTCCGCAAAATGCACTCGAGTGTTGCCTGAAACTTGCCTATACTAACTCAAATTTTGCATAAGAAGGACACCATTGTGCGACCGACCGTACTGTGCTTTTCCGGTTTAGACCCCTCTGGCGGCGCTGGCCTGCAAGCTGATATTGAAGCTATTGGCCAAAGCGGCGCGCATGCCGCCATCGCCTGTACAGCCCTGACCATTCAAAACTCACAGCAAGTTTTTGGTTTCAGCGCCACATCTAAAGAACTGCTGCTGGCGCAGGCTCACGCCGTGGTGAATGATTTGCCTATTCAATGTGTAAAGTCCGGCATGCTGGGGACAACAGACAATATTGCGGCGCTGGCAGAGTTTCTGCGTGAACAGCCGCAATATCTATATGTCTTAGACCCGGTTTTAGTGGCCAACAGCGGCGGTTCATTGGGCAATCAGGCCACCTTAGTTCAAGCATTTGCTGAGCTGATTCCTCTGGCCAGCCTGATTACTCCCAACACCGTTGAGTTAAAGGCCTTAACCGGCGAGCAAGATCTGAATCTGGCAACCCAAAAGCTGTTTGCTATGGGCGCACAAGCCGTATTGGTCAAAGGCGGTCATGAAGATACACCAGATTTTATCCGCAATGCTTTATATATTCAGGGCGAGTTGATTTCCGAGACACAATGTCCAAGATTGGCTGGTGAATATCACGGATCAGGCTGCTCACTGGCCAGTTATATTGCTGGACGCTTGGCCTTGGGCGATGATGTAAAAACAGCCGTGCATCATGCAGAAATATGGCTTTTTGGCGTGCTGAAAAATGCAGAAACCCCTGTGCCAAACGGACAGAAAATCCCTAAACGCTTTTAGCCTCAAGCAGAGTGAATGCCGTCTGGAATCAAAAAAAGCGTCCTGCCGGACGCTTTTTACTGCGCAGCATGTACTTTTGAAATGAAGATCGGCATTTGCCAAGCGCCGCCAGCAAAGCCTTTGCATTGCGCCTGCATCGCCCGGTAAGTTTGCACAAATCGGCTGCCGTTCCATGCCCATTCTTCTTGCGAGCCGCAATCAGCAATGCCCCTTCCTTTTTGCGAAGCAAAAATCTGCCCTTCACTGAAGCTGGAACCGGATGCCGTTACCAGCTGCCGCGTTTGCTTCAAAGCTTTATCCATCACCCAATAACCGTAGCCGTAATTGTAAGCGCCGCGCCAGCATGGCGCTTCAACGACCACATGATTTCGGTTTAGCGGATAAATAGCCATTTGATCATCCGGCAGATAATTCTGTTCATAGAGCGTCCAGCATTGGTCTTTATTGACTGACTTTTTCAGCTGTTCCGCCAGCTGCTTGGCTGGCGCTGTATTTACATCCAAACGCTTGGCGATGCCTCGGCTATAACCTTTGATCTGAATTAAAGGCAAAGGCTGTATTTTTAATACCCCGGCATTGGACAGCTTGCCTTTGCGGAGCAAAGCAGATGCAGTGCCAATCCTTTTTTGAAAATCATCCATTTTCAGCAGTACCGCGCTGGCGCCTTCTGTGGACAACGCCCATTCAACCTGATCGGCTGTAAAAATAATAGGCGCTGAACCTTGTACAGCCCTGAGCAGCGCTTGAGTTTGCTGTCCGCTCAGCGTGCCTTCTCCGGTCTGCTCATGAATAGCCACAGTGCCGTAGCTGCGTCCCAGCATACTGACATTCACGTTTTTACGCTGTGCCGGCAAATGATCTGAATCTATTTTCAGCCGTGCGGTGACTGGCGGGTTTGATCCTGCGGCCCGTTGCAACAGCACCGAAACTGGCCGGTCTAAATGGTCATCTGCCTGATAGCCTGCGGCACGGCATGTCCCGGTATTGTCACAGGCCAGCTCCCAGTCCTTATGCACAAAATGGATTCCCTGTATAGTTTCAGCAACGCTGAATGGGCTGAAAAACATAAAGCCCAATACCAAATATTTTTGCAGATGCTGACGTTGTTTATTCATGGCATACATCCTTCAAAAGTTATTATCTATTCATAGTTATATTGTCTATTTATGAAAAATACAGCGCTGCCAGCATGAATCAATGTTCAAAACACATGCATTAAGCCCTTCTTTAATATAGGCTAAAAATCGAACTATGCACAATCATCATGGCCTATAAACGACTTGAGTAAATTTATAGAATTTTATGCCACCAGCCGGCATAACTTTACTGCTTGCGTGTTTACTGTTGAACAGCTCCAGCTGTACAAGCGCTGGACTCACAGAATTAAAATAACTTTGACTAATTCTGTTCTGCTCAAGTCAAAGCGCTGCGACAATATTTGAATTAAGCGCTAGTTCCCCCTTCACGTGATCAGGCCAAATCTTTTCTGATGCTTGCCGCTGAGTCAAAGGGCCTAAACCAGCAAGCAATATGTACATTGACTATTTTATTTTTCATACAGAGAGATGGCTGTTCTTTAGATGATTCTTTTTATTGTCTCATCCTATGGCTTAACACCGAATTAACTAAAAACTCAATGTACAGCCGAAAACCTTTGATTACACCGGCTGCCGGACTATTTTGAATTTGGCAATTCAATGGCTGTGATTTTCCAGCTGAGCTGTGAACGCTGCATTTTAAAACGCGTCATAGAACCGGAGTCATTCGGCACGGCAATTTCAAAACTGTTCCACCCGGTATAATGTGCATGCATGTGCGGTTTGGCTTTTGCTGATGGATGCTGGGCGCCTGACGAAGATTCCGGCTGCACATCAGCCATTTCCCGCATTTTTGGCGGAGTATTCATTGCTCTTTCATCACCATGCATGTCAGGTAGCACTGTTGACTTCAAAAGTGATTTGGACAATTCTTCACGGTTTTTTGACAGGCTTAGCTGGATCGATTCTTTCAGCCCTTTCCCCTGCATCAATAAAAATATGGTTTGCTCATTTACAGCGGCATCCACAGCATGAGAGCTGATGGAATGACTCAACTCAGCGCCCCATTGCTGCAATCCTTCAGGCAAATGCTCCAGCCCTGCAGCAGCATTCATTTTTTGCTGGATTTGCGGTTTTAAACTGGCTTTAACTTCTGCAAAATTAATATATTGAGACATGCGGGCAGCGTCATTATGCTGATAGGCCTGATTGATTTGATACAGCGCCCAATAAGGAGAAGCAGCAAATATCAGCAAGCTGAGAACTGCCATGCCGGCCAGTAAGATTTTTAAAGCTTTCATCTTTTCAAGGGCCTCTTGCCTGCCAAAAACATTTCAAGAACACCCGATCTGCGGTGAAAAAAAGCATGCCGTGGCATGCTTTTTTTCCGCGTACTGCCGCTAGATACATCAAGCTTCACTCAACGATAGAATGATGCAGCGTCAAACTAGCCGATTAAATCTTTAACCGTTTCACTGCTGCCGTTATTTTTAACAGATTCAATGCCTTTATCCCGCGACTGTTCACTGCCATAAAATTGACTGGTGCCAATAATTTGATGATTGGCCGCCTTCAAATTGAAATACGGCTTGCCATTTTTTGCTTCCAAACGCTCATAACGGCTATCATCTGCGCTGTTCTTCTGTACAGATTCAATGCCATTGTGCGCCGAAGCTTTTGCTTTATACAGTTCGCTGGTCAAAATAATTTCACCATTGCCCGCTTTTAATACAAAACGGTATTGGCCATCACTGGCCTGACTAATTTCATACCACCCCGCCATCCTACACCTCTTCTCATTATAAAGTTTGTCGTTGATAGAATGCATATTGTCTAAAATTTATTCTATTTTTATGAATATAATTGAAATTTATCAAAGAAAACAATATTTTTTTATTACAGCTTTTAGCCATTTTATCTGCTTTAAAAACACTTATTAAATTTTATTATTTTTCATAATGTTAATTTAAAAATTAAGTCAAAAAAATACGGCGCTTGCCGTATCTTTTAGCTGCTGGCCTTATTTGACAACCTGCTTGCTGTAAGTTTCTTTATTCATTTCAAGCATTTCTACACACATTTGAATGCGCAAGCCAGCATGAGGCGGCACTTGCTGCTGCAGCACATTCAGCAACAGCGCTGAAATTTCCTGCTGTACGGCAGTACTCCGGCCCGACAAGAGCGATACTTTTACATGCAAATAAGCCTCACCGCTGGCTTCGCCTAAACCAATGACATAGTTTTGCTGGCACACTGCGCGGCTTTTAATATCGTTGATATCGGAAACATAGCCTGATTCAAAAAAAGCGCGGTTTAATGCGGTAAGCGTACCTTTGACATCAAGAGGCTGAAGGTTTTCAGAATATTCCAAGTGGATATGCGGCATAGTCACAATCATCTTAAACGTTTTCAGCTATTATGCCTTGTCTCGTAAAAATGCGCTGAATGATTTGCATCAAACAGCGCATTCGTCACGCAATAAATTCAATTTAAGCTTAGGCTTTTTTGACATATTCCGATTTTAATTTCATCGCGCCAATACCATCAATCTTGCAGTCAATATCATGGCCATCCGCGGCATCTGTCAGCAAGCGGATATTCTTGACTTTGGTGCCGACTTTGACCACGGAAGAAGAGCCTTTAATTTTTAAATCTTTAATTACACTGACCGTATCGCCATCCGCCAAAATATTGCCGTTGGCATCCTTAATGACGCTTTGCGCATCTTCTGCAGCCGCATCGCCTTCTTTCCATTCATGAGAACATTCAGGGCAAATCAGCAAGTCCCCATCTTCGTAGGTATATTCTGACTGACATTTTGGGCATTGGGGTAAAGACATAGCGACCTCAAAAAATAAAAAAACAAAGTAAAAATGAGCCTGCATGCTGCTCAAAACAAGCACTATAGCATTTTAATTTTTCAAGCGCTTTAATCACATAAAAAGTTTATGGCTTATCACTTATCAAGGCAGCCCATCTGCCATTTAGGATCAGCCGATTTGAATCATCTGCCTTCCATAAATTTCCTATTGAATTGAGCAAATCCAATACTGGGATAACCCCTTAAAATCTAAAACATGATTCATAGTAAATACTTATTGCTCTAACAGGCGTTTCAGCACATCTGCATGGCTTTTACCAGCATTTTTAGCGGCTGTAAGCAACGTAATTTTTTCACTCTGCGCCAAATCACGCAGCTGCTGCAGCGCTTCATTCTGCGCGGCCAGTTCTGCTGCATAGCGCTGCTGAAATTCGCTCCAGCGCTGTTCAATATCTTGGTGATACCACTTGCGCAGCTCATTTGATGGGGTCAGCGCTTTGGCCCATCCATCCAGCTGGGCATCTTCCTTTTTTATGCCTCTGGGCCATAAGCGGTCGACTAAGATGCGTTTGCCGTCTGCAGCATCGGCTTGATCATAAATCCGTTTAATTTTGATATCCATATACCGACTTCACTCATCTGGAATGGCGGGGTTAACCAGCAGTGAAAGCAGCTGCAGCGACTCTTGCCAGCCTAAATAGCATGCCTCGGGGGGAATCACATCCGGCAAGCCCGCTTGAGTGATTTTGACTTCAGTGCCAACGCTGACCGCTTTCAGCTCAATTGTCACTTCAATTTCACCGGCCAATTCAGGCATATCAAACTGGTCTGTATAGCGCAGCAGCTGATTGTCCACAACCTGATGGTAGTCGCCATGAAAGGAATGCTTGGTTCCCGTTGAAAAATTAGTAAAGTACATCCGGTAACTGCCGCCGGTGCGGACATCCGAATGTTCAACATGAGCCGTAAAGCCATGCGGCGCCATCCACTTCACCAAGGCGTCAGGGTCGGTAAATGCACGGAACACCCGCTCTGGCGGGGCGCTGAAAACACGATGCAGCTGTATGGTATTGCTCATTGCTGTTCTCCATGATCATGTTCTATTATTCTGAATGTAATAGGCTGTCTTAAAATGATCTATGCCTTTTCTGTAGGATAAATGAACGCCTTTTTGATTTGATATCCGGCTGCCAAATACTGGCTTGGCCATGCTTGCGATACGGTGTTTTTACTGCAAAAAAAAAAGCCCTGTGTTTTTCACAAGGCTTTTGCACTGCGTTATCTTTGCTTAATTCGGCTTTCCATCCGCATCGGCATCGTCTTCAGCTTCATCGTCAGGCTCATCATCATAGACGTAAGCCATACAGCCCCAGCCGTCATATTCGCCCGAAAACTGGCCTGCTATTTTAGTAAACCATTCTTCCAAATCAACAATATCCGCATACTCCGGTTCCATGTAGACGTAAATCGTGATAATCCATTCCCCTGATTCCTCATCTTCAAAAAGGCTGATTTTCTGCTCTTCTTTCAGCAGGTAAATGGCGCATTGGTCCGCTTTTTCTTCGTGCTGAAAAGCAATGGAATATTCAATTTCATGCGGCACGCTCAGGTCATCACCGTCTTCATGCATTTGCCACAATACATTGCCGTTATCATCGTCTGGAAATTGCTGGTAATCGCGTGTCATACATTATCCTTATTGTGCTTTTGCTGTACCGCTTTTAGATTAGCCGAAATTTGCTGCTGTTTGGAGATTTATTGCACAACTTTTTTTATCACGGCGCCGTCCCCGGCTCAATCCCGCTGGTCAATGGCTCAGCCTGCATCAAGGCCATAAACTTCAGCTCTTCCAGCCTTAAATTCAGATATGATTCATGCAGCTGCGCATTGCTGAAGTGATTGCCGTGAAAGTTGATGAGCAGATAATCATCGCGCAGCTCCTGCAGCAGCTGGCCCAAATTTTCACTATTCAGCAGCGCTAAATACAGCTCCGCTTTGGTATTAAACACCAGCGTGACCAGTGCAATAGCGGCCAGCCTGCGGTTTTCATCTAAATAATGGCATTCAGCAACCTGCCCTGCAGTATTGGCTTGCTCAATTTTCATTCTTACCTGTTGCAGATGCTGCGCGGCATCTGATGCGCCATAACGGCCAATCAGCTGATGCTGCAGCTGCTGAATAGGCGCAAAATAATGCCGCTGATAACCGTTAATTTTACGCTCAAGCGCTTGAAGAATATCATCGCGTTCCTGCAGCGCCTGAGCGTGTGCCCAATATGCCCTCAGTTTTTCCTGCGCCTTCTGCTCAGTCAGCGCCTGTGTGTTACGCTGATGCTCATTTAGAAAAACATTAACCTGAGCAATTTTCTCTTGAATTTCATTCAGCAGAATTTCTGCATTCATTTTGGTCAGCTCGATACAACTGTCGACCTGCAGCCTGCGGTTCAAGACATACTGTTCTATATCGGACACATGCTGATATTGGCTGAGCCGGTTGACCGTCACTTTCAGGCTGCTGAGCTGAATGCGCAGCTGTGTCATCTCATAATTCATCTCATCACGCAGCTGCTCTTGCTCGCTCAGCTCATTGCGCGCATGCTTTAAATTATCCTGCAGATTCTGCAGCAAGCGGCTATTTTTCTGATTTTTTTGCCAGACAAACAGCAGCGCCGCACTCAGTATTGCAAGCAATGTAATTAAAATCGTCTGTGTCATTGCAGCTCCTCTGCTTAAGCTGCGGCATGCCGCTTTTGCCCAGCGCTGCAGTTTTTATGTTATTCACTATGAATAGGCGATCTTGAACCATGTTGCAACATTTGCTCATAAAAGATGATCAATGGAGATTCAGCCAATCCTGTTTCTAAAAGCTTATGTTGATAAAGGATTTAAGTTTTTCACCGCGCGGCCTTTAAGATTTTTGCAAAACAATTTGTTTTTTATAATCCATTCATAAAATTCAAAATTTCATTTTAATTGTGTTGAATGTATTACGCTTTTTTTAATGCAAAATGGATTTATGCCGGTTTGGGCAATACCCAGAAAATCTGCGGCTGAATACTTGCCACCCCAGATTCAACAGGCTTCGGTTCGGCCGGCTGCAACGCAGGCCGCTGCTGCATGCAAAACGGCATGCATATTAAAATGGAACATTCCCCTTAATTTCAACAGACTCCCCGCTTAAAGGCTGGATAAAAGCCAAATAGCAGGCATGCAGCGCCATGCGCTTTAAAGGGCTTTGCGCCGCGTTCGGATGATAAATTTTATCGCCGGTAATGGGGTGGCCAATATGCATCATATGCACCCGAAGCTGATGCGAGCGGCCCGTAATGGGCGTTAATAAAACACGGCTAATGTCTTGGGTTTCATCGTAGTTCAGCCCCTGATATAAAGTCTGCGCCGGTTTGCCCAGTTCATCATGCACCATTTGGCGCGGGCGGTTTTCCCAATCCGCAATTAAAGGTTCATTAACACTGCCTTCGCCGTGCAGCTGGCCTTGCACCAAGGCAATATAATTTTTTTTGACCGTACGCGCCTGAAACATTTTGCTGACTGCCACTTCCGCGTCACGGTGCTTTGCAAACATCAGTATTCCTGAGGTCGCCATATCCAAGCGGTGAGTAATCTTGGCATTCGGGTAAACATCCACCACCCGCAAATACGCGCTGTCATGATGCTCAGGCAGGCGTCCGGGCACAGACAGCAGCCCTGCCGGCTTATCAATCACCACCAGATCATCATCTTCATAGACGATGATCAACGGTTCTTGCGGGGGCATATATACAAAATTTTCGTCTAAAGGCATAGCGCAGCAGCATGGGATAAAATTTGCCGCAACATAGCAACTGCCTTTTCGTGTGTCAATCTTCTAAATTGGCGCAACAGTATTCAAGACAGGCATGAATCATTGAGCATCAATCCAGTTAAATTTGAGGATTTGGGATGAAAAGCCGAGGCACTTTTTAATTTTTTATAGATTGATCTTTTTATTGTGCTTTGCTGCGAATTTTTAGGGCGGTGTAAGAGAAAACTGAATTGTTTACTTCAACTATCCTGACTTGGTAAGTCATGATCTTATAGCCTATAAACTTGTGATCTATAGCGTCCTAAGCCGAATCGAGACCTTGTGGGTAAGTACTGCTCTCGCGTTTTGCGCCCTCACAGCATGCTGCTCTTTTCGATCTCTGTCACACCCTTGAGATCTATAGTAGACAATAGCCAGCGGGATTGTTTCCCTGAACGTGCGAAATCTTTGTATTTTTTAATAAAATTTTCCACTTAATCCTAAATATTGAAAAATTATTTCCAATAAGAACAAAAAACGGATTTATCAGCGCATAAAAACACAATTAATGAAATTTTATTCAACCCAACAATGCCACTAATGCTTTTGCCTATTCAACATTTTCTAATGGCTGTTTTTTTTAAAAAAATCCAGCCCCATACAGCGTGAATGTGAAGATAGCCCGCGCAACGCAAGACTTGCGGCTTATTCTGCCAAAGATGCATGCTGTTCTGTATACAGCGCCCGAATGGCCTCCAATTCACCATGTGTAAATGCATCGAGCAAATCCCGCGTAGCGGTTAAATTTAAATGCTGAAAAGCGGCATCTTTGACTGTGCTGTATTTCAGCAAGCCAAATAAATTTGACCGTTCAACCTCAACTTCAATATCACTGTCAAAATTAAATGCCAAAGCGCCCGTCTCCGGTATTTCAATTAAGCTGATCTGTACAGCAAGATTCTGTTCATTGTCAGTCACAGTAAATACAGCCTTTCCGCCCCGCATCTGGAGCATTAAAATCTGCAGCTGTTTCCAGTTCATTCCGTTGAATTTTTCCATAATTTCTTCAGCAGACATTTCTTCAAAAAACTCTGCTTCATCATCTGAATGATGGTGCGGATGCCGGATCTCTAAATCATAGGTTGTCATTGTTATTCTGCCTGATTTTATACTCTGCTTAAATTTTACCAATAGTTTAAAAGGCACTATCATTTTGTTTTTAAATGCTTAAATGAATCCCATCACTTTAAAAAAGGTGATTTAATGACTTTCGGCACAGTAATATTTAAAAAAATGAAATAAGCCATATTCTTTCAACACTGCAGCTTGATATTTACAGTGCCTTTAAGCAAAATTCTGGATGAACCGGATTCATTCAGCACACAATTGCCGTAACTATTTTGCAGGACAAGAAAGGAAAAAATGCAAAAGCGGAATAAGAAAGTTAAATAAAAAATTGAGAATATACAGGTAGTGTTCTAAAAGAATGCAAAGTGCTATTTGAATGAGATTGTTATAATGTTTTGTGCTTTGCTGCGAATTTTTAGGGCGGTGTAAGAGAAAACTGAATTGTTTACTTCAACTATCCTGACTTGGTAAGTCATGATCTTATAGCCTATAAACTTGTGATTTATAGCGTCCTAAGCCGAATCGAGACCTTGTGGGTAAGTACTGCTCTCGCGTTTTGCGCCCTCACAGCATGCTGCTCTTTTCGATCTCTGTCACACCCTTGAGATCTATAGTAGCGAATGCACTGAGGGATTAATTTCCGAAGATTCAGCAATTTTCATTCATTTTAGGATTTTTTTTCGCATTCCCACATCATAAAAGTATATTTTCCCTTTAAGCCCATTTTTTAAGATTTTTATTGCGCTAAAAATGCTTTATTAGAAATATTTTCTCTGCGATAAAGCGCCATATTGCATAAAATGAGGCTCTAAATCAGCGCTAATCTTTCTTTTTACTCATTTCTGACAGTAAATCCAGCTGAATTTCCTGAATTTTTGCCAGCCTGTCCCATTGATGCATCAGCAGGTGGTCAATTTTTTCATGCAAATTCCGGATTTCCAGCTCAGCCTTTAAATTCACCTGATAGTCATTTTCCGAACGCATGCGGTCTTTGGCTTCTTGACGGTTTTGACTCATCATAATGATCGGCGCTTGAATGGCCGCCAGGCAGGACAGCATCAAATTCAGTAAAATAAAAGGATACGGATCTGCGGGATGCTTCACCATAATCACGGTATTCACCATAATCCACAACGCTAGAAACAAGCCAAAACAAATTAAAAACGCCCAGCTGCCGCCAAATGTAGCAATTTTATCGGCCAGCCGTTCGCCGAAACTCCACTGTTGATCCAGTTTGTTTTCGACATTTTTACTGATCAGGTCATGCAGCTGCATGCTGTTCAGAACCTCATATTCTAAATTCGATACCTCGCCCTGCTCGGAGCTGAGTATGGACTGAACATACTGCATGCGGTACTTGGTCAAATCGGACTGGCAAATATAGTCCTGCACCGTCCAATCTGGGTAGTCTTTGGCTATTTCTTTAGTAATGACCTTGCGCACTGTCCCGATTGGAATCAGTGTTTTCAAAGAAAAACTTTTTTTGCACACCAAGCATGTCCGGCATTCTGTTTTTCCGTTCATTCCAACCCCGCTGCATTGAATCACTCATCTTTGACTTGAGCATACTGTCGAGCATAATTTTAATGCAACATATTTAATGCAATATAGGGCGTCAAATTCAGCAATAAAATTCCAATTTTATATACGGCCATGCCGCCATAGTGGATTGCATCAAATTGCTGATCGCTGATTTGAAACCATTGACCATGCAGACGTTTCATCCAATCTTTGGCAAAAATAAATGCGATAAACCAAATCATTAAAATGATGTAATTGATTAACATGCAATAGAGCAGAAAGTCACTGAGCTGTGTGATATTCATGGTCTTTCTCCGCTGCCGGCTGTTGCTTTTATTTTAAGCTTTTTATGCGGTTTCCGCCGTTTTTTATTCAAGCGCTGAAAGCGTCAGTTCATCAAAATCGTGTATTTGCGACAGATAGATGGGGGCCGCATGTATTCGGCGCCAACTTTCCTTAAAGCGCGGCTCTGCATCGTCATTATTTTTATTGATATTATCTCTGTACAATTTTTTCTGACTTAAAAAATTGATACTGGTTTTGTTATCGATATAAGGCCCATGATTAGAGGAATCATCATAGCCAATCAAACGCAGATCTTGGCCTTCTAAACGAAAGCTATATGACCAGTAGCCATAGCGGCCATGCGCATAGTGAATTTTCAATAATCCTTTTTCGATGTATGGCACAAGCTCTGGCGCAAAATACACCCCGCCGTCTTCATTTTCAGATGAAAAGGCCGCCAGATTCTGCATAACTTTTTTGTATTTTCCGCCGTCGTACAGCAGCACAATAATGCCGCGGCGGTTGCGGTCGACCTGTTCGCCAAATTGATTGGCTTCGTTCATTTTTGAATCTGTACTTTTGACAATCAGCACCAAATCCGCTTTAGCGTCTTTATTCAAGTCACCCTTTAGCGCTTCATACAGTACGAAGCTTTGTGGAATATACGCTTGATATTGCTGCTGATCTTTTTGCAGCTGCAGTTGCTCTGCAGATACGGGCTGAACAGAGGGCGTTTCAGCATAGGAAAATACATTCAGCCCTAGCGCTGCCAATAAGCCAGCCTTCAGCGGCCAACTTGGCTTTTTGATTTTTTTGCGCATTATTGATTTCCTTATTTATACGGCGCTTGATAAATTTAGGCTTAAAATTTGAGTATTCCATATTTAAGCTTCATATTATGGGCTGCAGTCTGCCTAATCGATGGCTGTTAAAAAAAAAACTCTGCCCCATGGCAGAGTTGTCTTGCAGCATTCACATCGGCGTCCGTCACTGTTCACAGCATTTGCTGCAGCCGTCGATTTTTTCCATCGGCCAATTCATTCTTGCCCGCTTGTACGCCAGTTTAAAATCTGCAAAGTAGCCAATTAAAATCTGGTCATCAAATTTTGGCAGATCTTCGCAGCCTTCCGATGCATTATGAATTTTATGCACACCATTCGGCAAAGCGTTTTCATCGACAATAAATTTAATCATGCAGCATTCCCCATATTAATTTTTTTAAGTTCGGCAATGAATAAACCCATATAAAAATTATGGCTTTAATTCCATAATAAAATTATGCCTTTATTGAGTGAAAATCAATCAGTTTTTGTGTATGTTTTTCATTTTTTAATTATTTTATTCTTATATAAAACAAGCCGCTATTTATAAATTTTTCTTATTATTCTATATATGCAGTACATGCTTGAATATCCACAGCCTTCCGAAAAACCGCATGAATCATATCAAAACGGATTACAGCGCTGCACACCCAAAGCCACTGAGTCCAGTTAGGCTGCAGGCGTATGGATATTTTCCATCCGTTTACGGCGTATCCAGCGCACAATTAAAATCATAGCAATGATCACCAGCAACACCACCAGCACAGGAACAATAAACGACAAAACCGACAGCAGCACGGCGCCGATCAATTCACCTGTTGAAATCAGCGGATTGGCGATGCCGCCTGTTGTACCTGTCGATACTGCACGCGCTGCGACAGTGTTCATTTGCACTACGCCTGCCGTTCCGCCGCCGACAATAATGGCCGCCGCCCAGCTGGCAAACTGCGACATTTCACCGCTGCTGACCGCCATGGTGGCCAAAGTGCCCGCGACCATGGATGCAGGGGTTGCAATCGTATCTAAAACATTGTCTACCCAAGGAATGTAGTAAGCGGCAATTTCACAGACGGTTGCAAAGCCTAATGCAATGCAGACCGATGGCATTGCCAGCCATTCGAAGCCTTTCATGGGTTCAAACAGGCCGGTTAAGGATGCAATGCTCATCACCAGCAAAGGAACAAATACACGAAAACCGCAGGCGGCGCTTAACCCAATGCCAATGCATAACCCTAAGATTGTTTCCATAATGCCCCTCTGCCTTTTGATACTTTTGTTATTTTATGAATTTGCTGCTTATTTTTATTACAGCATGCTTAGAAGGCAATAAAAAGCCCCATCTTGTGACGGGGCTTATGTTTAAAGCAGGGTTATCTGTTTAAAACATATTGCTTTGGCAAATTTATTTTTTAAATTCAGTGCCATGGCATTTGGTACACGGGGGTAAACGGTCTGTACCAATTTCTAAGTATGTGCGTTTGCCGCACTGAACACAAAAATAGAAGCCTGTTCCGGGTTTTGAGCCAGCAGTAACCATTTTTGTTCTCCATGTGTTTTTAGAAATGGTAGAACCAGTATATCCCTCTTATGATGATTATCTATTGGTCATTTCGACAAATGATAGTGGCAGTTGGGCGAAGTATAATTTTTATAATGAATTTGACAGCTTTATAAACTTTTGGTAAGCCAGTTTTCAACTTGCAGCTGCTCTACTCTTAAAAATTCTTTTTCATTGTTGGTGACCATCACCCAGTTATTTGTTCGCGCATGTGCGGCTAACCATAAGTCATTGTTTCCTATAATTTGCCCTTTAGCCGTTAAGTCTTTTCGGATTTGCGCATAGTGTTCTGCAACGGTTTCATCTAATTCGATAACTGGGATAATAGCGGTTAATTCATCTATAACTTTTAAGGCTTTGTGTTTCCATTGGCTTTTTTCTGCGCCAAAGCATAATTCCCCCAAAGTGATGACTGAAATAAAAATATTGCCGTCAGGTAAATGTTTTTCAAAATGCTGACGGACAATTTCAGGCTGATGTTTGGTGATATAGATACAAATATTGGTATCTAATAGGTATTGTGTTGGCATTAGAACTCTTCTCGTTCTTGCGGTGGTTCATCCACTCTTGTTTCTGCATAAAAGTCATCTGGCATTTGCGCCAAGACATTAAATAAACGCTCTGCTGTGACTGGTTTTTCGCGCAATATCACTTCGTCACCACGGCGGAAGATTTCAACTTCTTTGCCTTCAAAACGAAATTCTTTCGGTAAGCGGATGGCTTGACTGCGTCCTGTCATAAAAACTTTTGCGGTAGTCATCGGGCTACTCCATCAGTTTTGATATATATCCTATGATAGGTATTTTATGGATGTTTTTCAAACAAAATCACTTACTGTTTCAAAATACTCTTTTAACAATTCTTTATGATTAAAGTAACTATTTAAAACTATAAACAAAAAATATTCGTTTTTAAATTTATCAAAAAAAGGAATCCGAGAATTGTCTATTTTAAAAGTTTTAACTTTTCGATGACCTTTTACATTAGAATTTTTTAAACGTTCAGAGTATTCGTCTAAAGAGTAAACTATATACTCATGATCAAGATGTGATATAAAATATTGATCATTCTCAATAAAATATTCCAAATGAACAAGTTGAGTCACAATATTCTCATTAAGCAACTCAAAATCATCACATATCTCCTCAAATATTAGATGTCTTTTCAACCGATTATGTTGTATCCATAAAGCATTTTCATAATTATTTAAATCAAAAAATTTTGAAACTTTCGGTAAGGTACTTATTTCATTTTTTAATTTAGCACCACGATCAATAGAATCAAAAATTAAAAAACCTTTCCGCACCCCATCAACCCTAAAAGCAAGATTTTCAATAACCCCTTTCTTGTAATAGTACGATAGAGTTTCCAATAAAAATCTACGAATTGATAAACAAAAGTTTATATCTAGTCTTTTATCCACTAAATATTTATTAGCTTGATTGCAAACTATTGAAAAATTTTCATTAATTGAGTTAATTTTATATTTATAAAATTCCGAATCTTCTTCAATAATTTTAATGTTTTTTTCTTCATATATTTTAACAATATCATTATAAAGATAATTATTAAGAATTCTATCCCGTGAACACTTACCTAAATACTCATAATAATCTAATTCAATAAAATACAAATCAACAATAACAGCAATAATTTCATTATATTTATTAGAGTTTTGTAGTAAAAATTCACCAAAAAAACAACTAAATTCTTTCTTACAATATTCAACTATTTCTTCATCTTTGTCATAATTCAACAATCCTTTTTTACGGTCAATTTTGTATTCAAATAGACGCCTTATCTCAATATCCACATCACTACGCTTTAACTCCTGCTCCAATAAAAAAATAGTTTTTTTTATTTTATCTTTAAAAGTTTTAATAATATCTACTTGATGATTATTTAATAAATTTTTTTTATATTCAGGAACAACTATTTCATAAATAAACTTATAATCAAAAATAATTACAGCTTTAAATGCCCCAAAACTTTTATATCTACTAGGAATTTCTTTTTTTCTTATTATTTAATATAGTTTCCACATACTAACCTCAAATAAAAAAACCCCACATAAATGTAGGGTCTTTTTTAAACAATATCAATAACTTTAATCCTCCCCAACCCTCCTTTTTAAAGGAGGGAGTTCCCCCTCTTTCTCAAAGAGGGGTTAGGGGGAGATTTCTAACTTAAAGACTTAAGCCACATTCCCTTCTAAAAAGTCCTGTGCAAAGCGTTGCAATACACCGCCCGCTTCATATACAGACACTTCTTCTTCAGTATCCAAACGGCAAGTCACTGGCACTTTAACAATTTCTTCTTTACCGTCAGCCGTTGCACGTTCAATCACTAAAGTTAAGGTCGAACGCGGTGCAATGTTGCCAATCACGCTATACAACTCAGTACCATCAAGTTTTAACGTCTTACGGTCAGTGCCCGCTTTAAACTCAAGCGGCAGCACGCCCATACCCACAAGGTTAGTCCGGTGAATACGCTCAAAACCTTCCGCCACAATCACTTCTACACCAGCAAGGCGCACACCTTTAGCGGCCCAGTCACGGCTAGAACCCTGACCATAGTCTTTACCTGCAATAATGATCAGTGGCTGCTTGCGGTTCATGTAGGTTTCAATCGCTTCCCACATACGCATCACTTCGCCTTCAGGCTCTACACGCGCTTTCGAACCTTGCTTGATCGTACCGTCAGAGCGCACCACCATTTCATTGAACAATTTCGGGTTGGCAAATGTTGCACGCTGCGTAGTTAAGTGGTCACCACGGTGCGTTGCGTAAGAGTTAAAGTCTTCCTCAGGCACGCCCATTTTCTTCAAATATTCACCCGAAGCAGAATCCAACACAATCGCATTCGATGGAGATAAATGGTCTGTGGTGATGTTATCACCCAAGATTGCAAGCGGACGCATATTGGCTAAAGTGCGCGGTGCAGCAAGTGCGCCTTCCCAATATGGCGGACGGCGGATATAGGTACTTTGCGGACGCCAGTCATATAGCGGGCTTTCAGATTTCGCATTCACACCCAAATCAAACATTGGGATATAAATTTTCTTGAATTGTTCAGGCTTCACAGCCACTTTGACCAATGCATCAATTTCTTCATCCGACGGCCAAATGTCTTTTAAGTAAATTGGATTACCGTCTTTGTCATTGCCCAAAGAATCAGTTTCGATGTCAAAACGAATTGTCCCTGCAATCGCATACGCTACGACAAGCGGAGGCGAAGCCAAAAATGCCTGTTTTGCATAAGGATGGATACGGCCATCAAAGTTACGGTTGCCTGAAAGTACTGCAGTTGCATACAGGTCACGGTCAATAATTTCTTGCTGAATTTTGGGATCCAATGCGCCCGACATGCCGTTACAGGTCGTGCATGCATAGGCCACAATACCAAAACCGAGTTTTTCTAAATCGTGCAATACCCCAGCTTCTTCAAGATATAAAGCCGCTGCTTTAGAACCCGGTGCAAATGATGATTTCACCCACGGTTTACGCACTAAGCCAAGCTCATTCGCCTTACGCGCCAACAAACCTGCCGCAACAGTATTACGCGGGTTAGAGGTGTTGGTACAAGACGTAATGGCCGCAATAATCACTGCGCCATCAGGAATTAAACCTTCAGCTTCTTGCGCACGGGCTGCTTCTAAATTACCTGCAATGCCTTTGGCTTTTAAGTCAGCTGTCGATACACGTGCATGCGGGTTTGACGGGCCAGCAATGTTACGGGTCACCGTAGAAAGATCGAAACGCAACACGCGTGGATATTCCGCTTGCTTCATGTCAGACGCCCAAAGACCAATTTCTTTGGCATAAGTTTCGACCAATTTAATTTGATCGGCTTCGCGGCCAGTCAGCGTTAAATAATCAATGGTGTTTTGGTCGATGTAGAACATCGCCGCGGTTGCGCCATATTCAGGCGTCATGTTGGAAATCGTCGCGCGGTCACCGACTGACATGCTGTCTGCGCCTTCACCGAAGAATTCTAAATATGCACCAACCACACGTTCTTTACGCAAGAATTCAGTCAATGCTAAAACGATATCTGTTGCCGTGATGCCTGCTTGACGCTGACCGACAAATTCCACACCAATAATGTCCGGCAGACGCATCCAAGACGCACGGCCCAGCATGACATTTTCAGCTTCTAAACCGCCGACACCAATCGAAATCACACCGAGCGCATCGGTATGCGGCGTATGCGAATCTGTGCCGACGCAAGTATCCGGATAGGCAATGCCGCCGCGGTTTTGTATCACCGGAGACATTTTCTCCAAGTTGATTTGGTGCATGATGCCGTTGCCAGCAGGGATTACATCGACATTTTCAAACGCTGTTTTGGTCCATTCAATAAAATGGAAACGGTCTTCATTGCGGCGGTCTTCAATTGCACGGTTTTTCTCAAACGCATCTGGGTCAAAACCGCCGAATTCTACAGCCAATGAGTGGTCGACAATCAGCTGGGTTGGAACCACTGGATTGACTTTTGACGGGTCGCCGCCTTGGTCAGCAATGGCATCACGCAGGCCAGCAAGGTCAACCAATGCTGTTTGACCTAAGATGTCATGGCACACCACACGGGCTGGATACCAAGGAAAGTCATGATCTTGCTTGCGGTTAATCAGTTCTTTTAAAGATTGTTCAAGAATGGCTGGATCACAGCGGCGTACCAGCTGCTCAGCCAATACTTTTGACGTGTATGGAAGTTTTGCATATGCGCCTGGCTGGATGTCTTCTACGGCTTGACGCACATCGAAGTATTCGAGCTGGGTATTTTGCAGCGGTTTGCGGTAATTGTTATTCATTGAATTTGTGCCTCTTGCATCATTTTGTACTGCGCCTCTAATGCTTTGAATACTACACTGCCGAAAACCCATTTCCCAAATCGTTTATATTTCATAAGCTTAGATACTAAAATAGGGGTTTTTGAAATATCTAGTTACATTACTTTCTGAATATTTGCTCTAAATATGATTTTTTTTGAAAAATAGCGGCAAATCAGGCTAATTCTTTAGTCTAAGACATTTGAAACACGCTTAAATTTGCTTCACCTCATCAGCCAAGGCGCTCAAAAGCGCGCTGCTGCTGGGTTTCATCATTCAGTCCCCAGATGAGCGTCATTGAGCGTTTCACATGCAATATATTCAAGCCGAAAAAAATGAGGCTCAATTCTCATTTAGAATTAAAACATTGAAGCACATTACCCAAATTATCCCCCATTTTGGGGATATCTTCTGTTTTTAAAACTCTTCAATAATAAGCTGAACAAAAAATTCATCAGAAAAACGCAACGACAATAATTGAAAGAAAAAAGGTTTAAGGCGTAAAAGCAGCCGGCATGGAATGCGCTTGCATATTCCAGCTGAAATGGAGCCATAAGTTTTAAACCGCAAAGATAGCGGACTTCAATACAACTAAAACGGCTGTCGCTGCGTCATTTTATTTTGGAGGGAAATTATGAATAAATTTAAAACCATGATTGGCTCAGCCGGCTTGCTGGGCTGCTTAGCCTTATATGCATGCGGTGACAGCAATCAAGAATCTGCAGAAACCCTGATTCAAGAAGAAGACATTGATTCACCTGCTGTGATTTCCAACCCTCCACGGCTAAAGGCCAATGCCGCAGGTGAACATGAATTAATTATCGCCTACAAAAATCAGCAATTGTTTGATCCGGAAACGGGAGAAAATGATTCGCTGCATCTGCGCGGCTATTTGACCAAGCCTGAATTATGGAACAGCAAAAATGCAGATGACAGCGTCAGTGATGTGTTGGTGGGCCCTCAAATCCGCGCCAAACAAGGCAAAAGCTTAAAAATCCACTTGGTCAATCATCTTCCGGAAGAATCTGCAGAAACGTGTCCAGAGAGCATCAGCAATATCAATCAAGGCCACTGTTTCAATACCACCAATCTGCATACGCATGGATTATGGATCAGTCCGCAAGGCAATAGCGATAATGTCTTTTTGATGCTGAAACCGAATGAAGATTTTCACTACGAATTTAAAATTGAGCCGAACCACCCTGCCGGCACTTTTTGGTATCACTCGCATGTTCACGGTTCTACAGCCATCCAAGTGTCCAGCGGCATGGCCGGCCCTTTGATTATTGAGGGAGAGCGCAAACCTGCCGTAGCTGATGGAAAACTGACGCAAACCGGCGATTTTGACATTTTGTGGAAGAACCAAAACAGCGGAAAATATGATCATGAAAAAATTATGCTGTTCCAGCAAATCCAATACGGCGAAGACTGCAATGCCAAGCTGACGCCAACTGCCGACTCACCGTGCATCTATGCCTTGGAAGATTATTCAAAATTGGATATTCCGACGTCATGGGCTACAGAAAACCGCTTTACCAGCATCAACGGCAAAATGCAGGGTGAAATCAAAGCCGATCAAAACCAGTATCACCGCTGGCGCATGATTCATGGCGGCATCCGCGATACCATTGGCCTGACCATTAAAGAACTTCCAGATTCGGCAGCATTTACCGCCGAGCAAACGGTTGCAGCCTGCAGCAAATATCAAAGCAAGGCCATAGCAGCGCAATTTAAGGCATTAAAGAGCCTGCCGCTTTATACAGTCGCACAAGACGGCCTCACTATGGGCCAAGTGCAAAAACAGGGGAGTGAAATCTTCCAGCCCGGCTACCGTTTTGATGCCATGCTGTCTTTTCCAAGCCTGAATAAATATTGCGTCTATGACGCCAAACTGAATTTGGAAGATGAAATTAATGCAGCGCAATCCACCTCCTTGCTGCGCAGCGCTGCCGGTGAAAGCCTGAATACGCAGCTGCTGGGCTGGGTAAATGTTCAGGCCACAAAGCTTCCTGAACAGACGCCTTATGCCTTTTTGTCCAGCCAAGCCGAACACATTGGACTGGCGCCGGAAATCGTGCAGCAAGTTGCACAAGGCGATCTTTCAGCCTTCACTGCGCATGCCAGCTTAATGACTTCAGATGTGGACGAGCTGCTGAAAGACATGGCTAAGCAGATCACCAATTTTGACATTCAGTTTAATGCGGACGGCAGCGCCAAATTTGGCCTGCGCCATGAAGACAATGGGACGCTGATTGGCTTTGGAGATGCTTACCATGGCGAAGACCATACCAATCATACCTATGTCCGCAAACTGCCAATTGGCAAAACACAGGAATGGGAACTCAGCAGCAATTTGGCCAATCATCCGTTCCATATCCATGTCAACCCGTTCCAAATCGTGAAAATTTTGAATGCAGACGGTACGGATGTCAGCGCCATTGGCAGCTCGGATAAAGACAGCGCCGGCAATATCGATTCGCAGTACCATGGCCTAAAAGGTGTGTGGAAAGATACATTGCTGATCAAGCAAGGCTATAAAATCTTTGTGCGCAGCAAATATGAAAAATTCGAAGGCGACTTTGTACTGCATTGCCATATTCTTGACCATGAAGATCAAGGCATGATGGAAACCGTGCGGATTTGCGGCGATAAATATGACTGCAATACTGAACCGCCCAGCCATCACACGTCTATGGATATGGACATGAGCGCCAGTGACGTTTCTGCTTCCAGTGTGTCAGCGCATAGCCACTAAGCAGTACACTGCGCCATTGCAGCAAACCAAACAGCAAGCCTATAAACATATAGGCTTTTTGTTTGCCTATCTGCCGCGCTTGCTTCAAAATATCCTTATTCAAGATTGATAAAATTTATGTAGAGGCTTGTCATGTCAACGTCGATGACATTTACATCTTTCACTTTAAATGGTGTGGATGCGCAAAAATTCCTGCAGGGTCAAGTCACTTTAAACGCAGAGGCTTTGGCCGAAAATGTGACACGCTATACTGCCATTTGCGATTTAAAGGGCCGTATCCACTTTGGACTGTGGCTGACCAAACGCAACCCGGAAAGCTTTGAGATTGTGACTACTGCCGATCAAGCCGAAGAATTTGCCAAGCATATTAAAAAATTTGGCGCTTTTTCTAAAATGAAGCTTGAAGAAGCTGGCCCTGTTTATCCAACACTCAATGGCGATCAAACTTCTTTTGCCGTAGAGCCTACCGATGTGCCGGCTTGGGAAGTTCAAGCCATTCAAGCAGGCCAGGCTTATATTAATCAAGCCATTGAACATATCTTTCAGCCGCAGGAATTGCGCCTGCATCAGCGTGAAGGCGTGCATTATGACAAAGGCTGCTACCTAGGTCAGGAAGTGATTGCGCGCTTATGGTTTAAAGCCAAACCGAAAGCATGGCTGCATGCCATCTCAGGTACAGGCGCTGCGCCCGCTCAGGGTGAACAGCTGCATGCTCAGGTGCAAGTGGTGAATAGCGCTGCAACTGAAAATGGCTATGTGGCATTGGTTGTTGCCCGTCCAGACGCTTTGGCTGAGCTGGATGTAAAAGTTTTAGATTTGCCCGAGGCTTTAAACGGTGATGTTGCAAGACCGCAATAAGCCTTTAAAAACTTATAATGTTGTGTCAATGAGCCTCTAAAATTAGGGGCTTTTTTAATGCTTAGATGTAAAAACTATTTGATTGATCGTCAATTTTTTTAATCTTCAGATAATGATAAAAATATAATAAAGTAATAAAAATAAAGCGACATCATTTTTATAGCTTAGTTTGGATTTCTGCTGTGAAATCAGCACCGATTTTGACGAAAGCCCCCTGATGGAAAACTGTCAGCTAAAGCAAAAAAACTATGCAGGCGTATTTTTTCATTTATTAAGAACTGAGATAAATAAAACAGCGACGTAAAGCCAAGGTTTAAAATACGTTGGCTTTTTAAAGACAGTGTCGATTATTTTCTTCGGACATAATAAACCACGCCTGCTTTATCATCTGAAAAATAAAATGATTTTTCATCAACTCGATAAATATCCGCAGGGCGGCCATATACCGTTTTACCAACTAAAAACCCATCCATAAATGTTTCAAGCTTTTGACCTTTACGCATAATCGCAATTTGGTAGCCGTGACCAATTGAGGCATCCGTAGCCCCATGCAGAGCCACTAAAAAAGAGTTTTTGATAATGTCATCTGTATTTGGATGATCAAAATAATCAAAACCTAGTGCAGACGAATGCGATGGAAAATAAGCATAGGGAGACCGTATATTTTTACACCCCGATGCACGTTTAAATTTCGGATCAGCCAAAACTTTCCCATTCGAGGAATAACAAGAAGGCCAGCCATAATCTGCATCACGTTTCAGTGCATAAAAAGTTTCATCAGGCTTCCCCTTTCCTAAATGATCTGCACCTTGATTGGTGGCAAATAGGAATTTACCAATCCATTTCAAACCGACTGCATTGCGCAAGCCTTTGGCGTAAATCTTTTGTTCCGAACCATCAGGATTCATTTCTAAAACGGCCGCCCGAACTTTTTCATTCTCAACACAAGCATTACAGCTTGAGCCTGCAGACACATAAATTTTCCCGTTCCCGCCGACGGCAATGCTCCGCGTTAAATGCCAGCCGCCATATTTATAACTCAATCCATAATCAGGAAAAACCGCTAAAACTTCAGCCTTACTCGCGGGCTTAATTTCACCTTTGATAAATTTTTGTCGGGTAAGTTGATGTGTTTCAGCTAAATACAGCCAATCTTGCCCTTGTGCATCTGTATAAAATTGAACTGAATTTGGATTTCTCAAACCCATCAGATAAGGAATGATTTTACCGAATTTCCCCGATTCCGCATTCCAATCATCTAAAATAAAAACAGTCCCTTTTTTATTGTCCGTCAAATCATGCATGTCCGTGACAAACATTCTGCCATCGGGCGCCCGAGCAAAAAAACGTACGCGTTTTAAACCTTCGGCAGCAGGAATAATTTCATAATCTGACGGCAAATTTAAAGAAAAATGCTGACCATTTTTCAAGTTAATTTGATGAGGAACAAGCTTTGGCTGTATGGCCCAACTTGTCACTGAATAAGCTAAGCTAATGAATAAGATGAGTATTGTTTTTATCATATTAAAGGCATCTGAATTAATCCTGCAATTTTTTTATCATAAAATACTTGTTCATATTATATTCAATTCAGGTTTTAAATATTTATCTAATTAAACTTTATATTTTAAAAAATCTTTTTTAATAATTTTAATTATAGCTGCAAATAATGGACAAGATCCGGGAGGTACAAAAAGCCTCCCCCTGAATCTTTATTTTTAAAGAAGACGCTTTGATTCAAAACCCATGAAACAGCTTATTCATGTCCTTGCACAAATAATCTTTAAATGAATAATCCCGCGCATGCTTGGCATCAAACTTTGCAGTCTGGCCATCTTTTTCAAAGATATACACGCGGTCCTCTTTGCTGACTAAAAACTCGCCGCCAAGTTTCATCAGCAAGGCATCAATTTTATCTTCATGCGCAATGCTGTCGTCTTGATCGACCTTGTCATAATTGCGCCGGATGCTTTTAATAAACATGTGTCTGCTCTTTCATTTATTGCAGCGCAGATTTACCTTAAAACACAATGAAAAGCAAATCTGTTTAAAAGAAAATGTCCAAATTCAGAATCAACTCATCATTTAGATTTAAATTAGAACAGCAATGAATCAAAATTCCATCGAATTGTAATGCGCTAAATCTGCAGAACATTTCTGCACAGCCTTGTTTTTTGCATTGACCCTACACGTTTCAATTGTCGCGCTCACACAATTGCAGACCGCTTGGAATATTTCACAAAAGGCATATTTACTTTCGCATAATTCTAATTATGATGAGATATACGGTTATTACACATGAATATACTCAGACACATAAATGGATTTATGTCGCTGTATTAAAAGGTTTAAAATGAAAAAAATCCTACTCGCCGGCTTAATTGCCCTTTCATCTCAATTCGTTTTGGCAGAGGCTCCTGCCAGCAGCACCGATCCTGAATTCGCTAAAATTGAGGCGATGGTTAAAGCGAAGAATCTCACAGGCGCTTATCAAGCCTTAGAAAAATTAGCAAAACAAGGCAACGCACAAGCGATTTATAATTTGGGCTACTTGACGCAATCCGGTCAAGGCACAGCAAAAAATGAGAAGAAAGCCATTCAGCTGTATGAAGAAGCTTCCAATAAGGGCTACCCTGTGGCCAGCTATGTTTTGGGTAAAAACTACATTACCGGTTCAATGGGTTTAAAAGTCGACCCTGCCAAAGCCAAGCAATACTTAGAAAAGGCATCGTCACAAGGTTTTGATGATGCTTCTGTCGATTTAGCTGTATTGCTGTTTTCTGAAAATAAACCTGAATCAGATAAAGCCGGCTTAGCCAAACTGGATCCTTTAATTAAAAAGGGCAACTACCAAGCAGTCCATGCCAAAGCGCTGTATGACATCAGCACCGGCTTTAAAAACAAAGATGAAAAGCCCATTCAGCAAGGCTTAAACAGCATTCAGGACTTGGCGAAAAAAGGCTATGTTCCCGCTTTGATGGCTGTAGGCAATATGTTCGCCAACGGCAATATCATTCCCCAGAACCTAACTGAAGCGCAAAAAATCTTTACGGCTTTGGCCAAAGAGAATGTACCGCAAGCCAAAGAATCTTTAGCGACAGTCAACAAAATGATTGCAGAACAAGCCAAAAATCCTAAACCTGAAGCTAAAAAGAGCTAAGCAAAAACGCTCTTAGCATTCAAAATACATAAAAAAAAGCCAAACTTTGATTGTTTGGCTTTTTTATTGGGAGTCATCACCCATGAATATCCAAAATGCGCTGTTCTGCAGTAACCGTCAAAGCGCAATAAACTGCGATGACTGCGACAATAAAATTGCCACCGCAATAAAGCCGGCAATTGTGCTTAACACCAAGGGCGCTAAAGCTTTTTCGCCTAAACCGTAATGCTGCGCAAATATGCCAAAGGCAATCGGCATTGGAAGCGCGGCCAGCAGTGTGCCGACAAACATCATTTCCCGGCTGACATCCATCAGCCACAGCAGTGAAAAAATCAGCAGCGGCATCACAATGACTTTTAGACCAACCAGTACTGCGCTCTGCACATTCACTGTGCTTAGCTTCATGCCAACCAAACTGCCGCCAATTACAAAAAGGGCCAGAGGCGATGCTGTTTTCCCCAGCATTTCAAGCACTTGCACTAGAAATTCAGGTAATTTCAGCTGCATTAACACACAGCTGATGCCTATTAAAATGGCCAATATCACCGGATTCTGCATCAGGCGTTTCAGCAGGATTTTAAATACAGCGCCTTGCTGAGGCAAATTCAAATGCTGCCCTCTTTCTGCCAAAAGCAGCATTAAAGAAAGAATCAGCAGATTTTCAATAATTAAAGTTAAGGAAAGATAAACAGCAGAATGGCTGCCGAGCAGCAGTGTCAAAATGGCTGTACCGATAAAACCGGTATTGGACATAGAGGCGCCCATCGCCAGCACACTGGCGCGCGTCAAGGGCTCATTAAAAACCTTACGGCACAGCAGCAAAGTCAGGAGAAACAGCAGCAAGGAACCGCCGCCATAGCCGATGAAATAGCCCGGATGCCAAATTTCCGCTAAATTTTTGCTGGCCAGCGCCTGCACTAAAAAAGCCGGCAAAGACACCTTCATAACAAATTGACTGAGCGCCTGAAGATGCCCCGCTTCAATAAAACCATTTCTGATGGCCCAATACCCCAGCAGCACAATCAGACAGATTGGCAACAGCACACTCGCCAGCACAGCATATTCCTTAATTTAAAGCGGCATTTATTCAGTTCATCAAACTGAGCTAGATCTCGAAGCGCTTGAACAGATCACGCAATCCGTGCGGCTGGCAGCGCAGATACTGCGGCGCAATAGCAACCGTATCGCCCAATTCAGCGGCAGCATGCCAAGGCCAGCGCGGGTCATACAGCATTGCCCGGGCCAGCCCAATCGCATCGGCCTGCGCATTCTGCAAAATGCCTTCCGCCTGCAAGGCCTCGGTAATTAAACCGACCGCAATTACAGGAATACTGACCTCTTTTTTAACCGCAGCCGCAAACGGCACTTGGTAGCCTGCATGCAGATCAATTTTCTGTTCAATATGCAGCCCTCCGCTGGACACATGAATATACGCTGCCCCCAGCTGCTCTAAGGCTTTAGAAATACCGGCAGCTGATTCAACATTCCAGCTGTCAGCGCCATCCATCCAGTCCGTTGCTGAAAGACGTACCCCAATAGGATAGCCTGCTGACACCGCATTTTTCATGGCCTGAAAGACTTCCAGCGTCAAACGGATGCGGTTTTCAAAACTGCCGCCATATTCATCTGTACGCAGATTTGACAAGGGTGACATAAATTGATGCAGTAAATAGCCATGCGCTGCATGCAGCTCAATCAGTTCAAAACCTGCATTCACCGCACGCTTTGCAGACTCAGCAAAGTCCGCAATGATCCGCTCAATTTCAGCTGTATTCAATGCATGCGGTGCATGATCGGCCGGATTAAATGGCACATTGCTGGCAGAAACAGTCTGCCAGCCTTGCACATGCTCAGGCGGCAATTGTCCGCGCCCATCCCATGGCTTGTCTGTTGAGGCTTTACGTCCCGCATGCGCCAGCTGAATACCGAACGGCATAGGTGAAATAGTTTTCAGTTTGGCCAGCAGCGCTTTGATTTGCGCGCGCTGCAGATCATTCCATAACCCCAAATCTGCATAGCTGATGCGCCCTTCTGGCTGTACTGCTGTTGCTTCAACAATGCACAGCCCTGCACCCGATAAGGCATAAGCAGCCCATTGCTGTTCATGCCAGTAGCTCAATTCACCCTGTTCATTAGCAGAATATTGACACATCGGCGCAATGACAATTTTATTGCTGAGCTGCAGCCGGTCAAAATGAATGGGCTGAAATAATAAAGACACCGAACTCTCCTTGTTAAAAAGCCTTTGTTACACTCAGGCCAGCGCTCCAATTCACCCCATCCGCAGGTTCAAAGAAACGCCCATTGCCATCATTAACAATGACTGAGCCAATATAGTTTTCATCAAATAAATTATCTGCACGCACATAGGTCCGCACTTTCCAGTCTGCCTGCTTCCAGACATAGCCCGCATTGGCAGAGACTACGGTATAGCTTGGCGCGGCATCACTGTTGCCGTCATCTACATAGATTTTATCCATATAGCGGACATCTACACCTGCATTAAAGCCAGTTTCTGGCTGCCAACCTAGAGCAGCAAAGGCTTGATTCTTGGCAATACCGGGAATATAAATTCCTTTAACAACATCACTGTCCGGGATTGCAGCATCAAAAGTGGCATCTATATAGCTGTAGCTGGCCTGTGCGGTTAAATCACGCCATAACGCTTTATTCCAAGACAGCTCCACACCCTCACGCAAGGTTTTGTCAGCGTTTCGATATGTTGCACGGCCATCCACAGTTCCTGCAGAAACAATATCATCCTGTGTTTTGCTTTGGAACACTGCAGCAGTGAAATTGCCCAAGGCATTTTGCGCTTTGATGCCGACTTCATAATTGTCGCTGCTGGCAGGCTTTAAATTGAAATTCATGCCGTCATCCGCAGAATACGCCATCTCTGTAAAGGTTGGCGTTTCAAAGCCTTTGGCATAGCTGACATAAGTGTTCACATTTGGAGTAATGGCCCAACTTAAGGCTGCAGATGGCAAGACTTTGTCATAATCTGTTTTACCGCTGTCATCTCCATTTCCTGCCGTAACATAGTGATCTTGAGATTCATAATGCACATTGCTGTAGCGCAGGCCCGCATCTAAAGTCCACGCCGGCAGAAAGTTCCAAGAGGCTTGTAGATAGGGATCTAAATTCCATAAGGTGTTATTTTCATCGCGGCGTAAATTGCCTTTTACCCCATAATTGCCATTGGCATCAAAATTTTCATAGCCTTTACGGTCTTCATCCATATAGTCAAATGCCAAACCAGCAGTAAAACGGGTATTCGGCAAAAGGTCTTTGCCTATCCAGCGAATATCTGTTCCATAATAGTCCCGGCTAAAATCAATCACGCCGCCTGCATGGCGCGGGTTGAGCTGAGTACTGCTCGGAATAGACTGATACTGCACCACGTCACGCTGTCCTGCATAGGCCATTGCATACAGCTCTTGCTGATCATTCAGCGGCTTGCTCCAAGTGAGCCCCGTTTGTGTTTGATTAATGTCTTTTCTGACATCAAACTGCTTTAAAAAAGGTACCTGCTGCTTCGGGTCGGCCTTCCATTGCGCACGGGTCAAACCTTGCGGATCATCGGCATTAATGTCGACATGATTGACAATCCAGTTCACTTTGGAACCGTCTTCTAAATCCCAAGTGAGTTTGGCATTGCTCAGCACTTTTTGAGCCGCGCTATGCTCTCGGTAGCCGTCCGTATCAAAATAAGATGAGCTCACCACATAGCTTGGCTCACCCGCTTTGTCAGCTCCGCCCTGCAGCACAACATCAGCGCGGCTTTTATTGTGGCTGCCGCCCGAATAGCCCAATTCAATCGAATCTTTGCCTGAACCTTCTTTGGTTGAGGTTAAAATCGCGCCGCCGGAAGAGTTGCCGTAAAGCGATGAAAATGGCCCGCCCAGAACTTCAATGTGATCCAGACTGCTTAAATCGATATTTGATGTCTGCCCCTGCCCATCCGGCATGGTCGCTGGAATGCCATCCACATACAGCCGGATGCCGCGCACGCCAAAAGTTGAACGCGCGCCAAAACCGCGCATAGACAGCTGCAGATCCTGCGCATAATTTTCACGGTTATTGAGCTGCAGTCCCGGAACGCCTTTCAGGGTTTCAGTCAGATTCACACCCAAATCATTGCGATTTAAGTCCTGCTCTACACGGTATACCGATGCTGGCGTATTGAGCCAAGCCGTATCGGTACGCGCTGCTTCTATTTTTATGACCGGAAGTAAAACAGGTTCCGAAGAACCTGTTTCTGCATATAGGCTTTGGCAGATGCTTGCCGTCAGTCCAAGTAAAGTCATTTGTATAGGAAGATTCAACGCTTTACTTATCATCAAGTACACCTGTTTTCAGCTCATTAGAATATTACTTTAGAGCTTAAACCAATTACAAAGGCATCATCAACTTTGTTTGTCGCGCCTGGGTTGACCACATATTGCAATAACGGACGCAACATGAATGATTTCAATGGGTAATAAGAATAATTTAATTCAATATTATATTCTGCTTCTTCATTCAAAATTTCTTTGGTAGCTCTGAAGCGGTCATTCACATGTACGCGGTTTACCCCTAAGCCTAAAATATCATTCGGATGGCCTTCAAAAGCGCCAATGTATTTCAAGCCAATTTGCTGTGAATTGTCCACTTGAGTCGTGGTGCGGTCATGGAAAGTGAAATTCCCGAAACTGTGCAATCCGCGGCGCCCTTCTCCTGCAGACGTTAATTGCTGCTCAAAGGAAATCCAGCCGCCGTAGCTTCTGTCTTCCCCAGCTGTACCGGCTTTATAGGCCACATCATACTGATTTTTGGCATCATCCGCCGTGTTGTACAGAACACCGAAACGGTAACTGCCCGGCAGGTCATTCAGCCCTTTTTTCGGAGACCAAACCGCTTCACTTAAAATATTCACGCCATCGGCATTCTTGGTATCCAAATTCCAGCCTTGACGTTCCAATGCATTTTCAGGGTTATATTCAAATACCCCCACTTGCGCAAACAGCTCTGGATTAATTTGGTATTTTACCCGGCCGCCCCACTGGGAAACGGGCGTGTTGTACCACAGCTTGCCCTGCCACTTGCCCATTTGGGCAGCGCAAAAAGCATTGCCTTGAAAGTCACAGGCCATGGTATTGAATTCAGTACCTAAGCCCATGCGGCCCAATCGAACGCTGATGCCTTGGTCTTTAAAGGCCTTATCAATATAAAATTCACTTAAACGGCTTCCCGAATTACCGCGCCCCCAGTTCGCCTGTGAATTGGCCCATTGCGGTGCTGATGGATCCTGAATGCCTTCCAGCGAAGTGCTTTGTCCTTGGCGCGCTGTGACCAAAGCGCGGAAAATTACGCCTTCCCAGCCTGCCAGCTTCTCCAGATCCAAGGTTGTGCCTACACCAAACTGCGTGCCGAACGTCGGCGATTGATGCGCATCATAGCCGCCATGCGCCAGATACGAGCCATCTGTTGCAACAGTCGCATCAAACTTTATGCCTTGCTGCGCCAATTCGGTTCGCTGACCGTTCCAATCTCCCAGCAAATACTGGCCTTGAACATCAAAGGGCTGTTCGGAGGCGTGAACAGATGTCATGGCAGCCATCAGACAAACTGGCATAAAAGCTAGACTGAACTTTTTCATAGGAAAAACCTGAATTTAAGAATGTTGCAGTTCTCAGTGCATTTGATTGAAAACTTTTGCGTGAATAATTACATAATTAATTAATATCTATCTCTGCAAAATTTTTATCATTTATTAAACTTTTATTTATGATAAACAACTAAATAAATAACCATTAGCCGGAAAAATAAATTTTCAATGAATATCAAAAGCATAAGCTGTTAGCCATGTCTCAAATAGGCTCAAGCATTTGAGGCTTTGATTTTTTAATATAAATGACGCGTAGGTAGAAGCCTGACAATATTTTTAACCGTAAAATCTGCTATTGGCCTTTCAGCTTTTTTATTTGCGCTTGCAATACCGCCAATTTAACCCAATATTAACGGCATCCTGTTTTAACCAGATACAGCATGCCTGAATTACCAGAAGTCGAAACCACCAAAACCAGCCTGTTGCCATTAATTGATCAGCATGTATTGCGGGTTGAGGTGCGCCAGCCTAGCCTGCGCTGGCCTATTCCCCATGATTTGCAAAAGCTTGCTGGACAGCGCCTGCTGCAGCTGACGCGCCGTTCTAAATATATTTTGGCGCAATTTGAACATGACACTATGCTGTGGCATTTAGGCATGTCCGGCAGCTTCAGAATTTGCGATGGGCATGAAGAATTGCGCAAGCATGACCATCTGATTATTCAATTTGATGATGTACAGCTGCGCTACCACGACCCGCGCCGTTTTGGCTGTATTCTTTGGCTGGATGAAAGCTCTCAGGCTAAATTGATTGATACGCTGGGGCCGGAGCCGCTGAGTGAATCATTCAATGCAGAGTATCTGTTCAATAAATTCAAAACCAAGAATACCGCAATTAAAGTGGCCATGATGGATAATCATATTGTGGTCGGGGTCGGCAATATTTATGCCACTGAAAGCCTGTTCAACTTAGGCATTCATCCGGCACAGCCCGCATCGACCCTCAGCTTTGCGCAAGTTGAAAAGATGGTGGCTGAAATCAAGCGCATTCTCAAGCAAGCCATTGATCTGGGCGGCTCTACTTTGCGAGATTACAGCAATGCTATGGGTGAGAACGGTTATTTTCAGCAGACTTTGCTGGCTTATGGCCGCGCCGGTGAAATGTGCGTCAACTGTGAAACGACTTTAGAAAATTTGAAACTGGGTCAGCGCGCAAGTGTATTCTGCCCTGAATGCCAGCCTATCAAAAAGGTTAAAATAAGCAGTAAGAAAGCCCTGAAAGGAAACAAAGCATGAAATCCGCTATCGTTCGGCATATTTTAGTCAAAGACAAAGAAACAGCTGAACAGCTGAAGAAGAAAATTAAAGCTGGCGCTGATTTTGCCAAAATAGCCAAACAGCATTCAACGTGCCCTTCAGGAAAAAAAGGCGGTGAACTCGGCGACATTAAAAAAGGCCAGCTGGTTGGCCCGATTGATAAAGCCGTGTTTACTTTGCCTGAGCGCGAACTGCATGGCCCAATCAAAAGCCAGTTTGGCTGGCATTTACTGGAAATTAAGTTTCGGATGGATTAACAGACCTTCTGCTGCCAGAAGAAAAGCTGAGCTGAAGATTGATCATATTGTCCAAGAAAACCCTTTAACGTCCTCTCCCAGCCAGAGCCGGCTTCCTGCCTGCCCTTTCTAAAAAAGAGGAAAAAATTTCCAAAAAAAACGGCGCATTGAGCGCCGTTTTTTATGTCTAAATCAGCATTACGCTTGCGGGCGTTTTTTCAGCTCATCACGGATTTCTCGAAGCAATTCGATATCTTCCGGTGTAGGTTCTGGTGCCGGCGCTTCTTCTTCCTGCTTGCGACGCATTTTGTTCATGATTTTCACCAGCAAGAACACGACCCAAGCCAAAAGCAGGAAGTTGATTAAGATGGTCAAGAAATTACCGTAGGCTAAAACATTCAAGCCAGCATCTTGCGCCGCTTTTAATGTATTCAGGTTGTTGGGATTATCGCCCAACACCAAGAACCAGTTTGAATAATCAACATCGCCGCCTAGGATCCAAGAGATCACAGGCATGATGATGTCTTTCACCATTGAATCAATAATCTTACCGAACGCGCCGCCAATGATCACACCGACAGCCAAATCCATCACGTTGCCTTTTACAGCAAATTCTTTAAATTCTTGAACAATACTCATCTTTATCTCCAGCCAATGTCCGCTACTATTCTTTATTAAATTTTTTAAGTGACCTACATCACAAATTATAATGTATAAGCCTGATGAATTCCTTGTAATTTACTCGGAAAACACCTGTGTTCATACACGAGTTTGCTAATTTTAAACAAAAAAAATGCCACCAATAGCTTGATGGCATTTTCAATGACGCTACCCGCATAGGAACAGCATCATTTCTAAATCTTATTTACCAGAACGGTTACGTTTACGTTCGTTTTCAGTCAAGTAACGCTTACGGATACGGATTGACTTCGGTGTTACTTCAACTAATTCATCATCTTCAATGAATTCAAGTGCTTGTTCAAGTGTGTATTCAACAGCTGGAACCAGAGTCAACGCTTCATCAGTACCAGATGCACGTACGTTTGTTAACTGTTTCGCTTTCGTTGGGTTAACTGTCATGTCGTCTGAACGAGAGTTAATACCAATGATCATGCCTTCGTAAACTTCGAGCTGAGGTTTAGCGAATAAACGGCCGCGGTCTTGAAGAGTGAACAGCGCATAGCCCAAGCAAACGCCTTGAACCATAGAAATCAACACACCGTTTTGACGTTTCGCAACAGTACCTTGTTTCATTGGACCGTAATGCGAGAAGCTTGACGTCATGATGCCTGTACCAGAAGTCATGGTCAGGAATTCAGAACGGAAACCGATCAAGCCGCGTGAAGGAACAGTCGCTTCAATACGGATACGGCCTTTGCCGTCAACTTCCATATTGGTCATTTCGCCTTTACGGTGACCCATTTGTTCCATAACAGCGCCTTGGTGCTGTTCTTCAACGTCAAAAGTCACGTTTTCGTACGGTTCTTGTTTTTCGCCGTCAACTTCTTTCAAGATTACTTGCGGACGAGATACGCCCATTTCGAAGCCTTCGCGGCGCATGTTTTCAATCAGAACTGAAAGGTGAAGTTCACCACGGCCAGATACTTTGAAACGGTCTGGACTGTCAGTGTCTTCAACACGCAATGCTACGTTGTGGATCAATTCGCGGTCTAGACGTTCACGGATATTACGTGAAGTTACGAATTTACCTTCTTTACCAGCAAACGGTGAGTTGTTTACTTGGAAAGTCATGGTTACTGTAGGTTCGTCTACAGAAAGAGGAGGAAGCGCTTCAACTGCTTTCGGATCACAAATTGTGTCAGAAATATGCAATGCATCGATACCCGTTACACAAACGATATCGCCTGCTTGAGCAGATTCAACATCAATACGCTCTAAACCGTGGTAACCCATGATTTTTAAGATACGGCCGTTACGTGTTTTGCCTTCTTTGTCGATCACAGTTACAGGTGTGTTCAACTTAACAGAACCGCGCTGGATACGGCCTACACCGATTACACCTACGAAGCTGTTATAGTCAAGTGAAGACACTTGCATTTGGAATGGACCATCAACATCAACTGCTGGCGGTTCAACGATGTCTACGATTGTTTGGAACAATGGTGTCATATCGTCAGCAAGTTCTTCTGGAGAAGGACCAGCAACACCGCGAAGGCCTGAAGCGTAAACGATTGGGAAGTCCAACTGTTCGTCAGTACCGCCAAGGTTGTCAAACAAATCGAATACTTGGTCAATAACCCAGTCTGGACGCGCGCTTGGCTTGTCAACTTTGTTAATGATTACGATTGGCTTCAAACCGCGCGCGAACGCTTTTTGCGTTACGAAACGAGTTTGCGGCATTGGGCCTTCTTGAGAATCGACAAGAAGCAATACGCAGTCAACCATCGACATTACACGTTCAACTTCGCCACCGAAGTCGGCGTGTCCCGGGGTGTCCACGATGTTGATGCGGTATTCTGTATCCGTGCGGGCATCAGTCCATTTGATTGCAGTGTTTTTTGCAAGAATGGTAATACCGCGTTCGCTTTCAATAGCGCCCGAATCCATCACACGTTCGATCTCACCCGCGCGATCACCGAGAGCACCAGATTGCTGTAAAAGTTTGTCGACTAGAGTCGTTTTACCATGATCGACGTGCGCAATAATGGCAATGTTACGGAGAGTTTTAATATCTGACATGTAAAAATTCGATACGTATATAATTTGAGGGCAAATTATACAGAAAAATCCGAAGTTTTTATAGTGACAGTTTATTGACAATACCGATTTTTTTGAACAACAGCAGTTTTTTTGGTTTTGTAAAGCCGTGTAATCAGATTAGAATAGCGCCACCTAGCCTTTATTTGCCTTGAACATGTCTGATTTAAATCAATCTCCCAGTCCCAAAGATCAACTTGATTTAGTCTATGGACTGAATGACCGCCCGAAACCTCTTGTTGCATTTCTTGCTGCATTTCAGCATTTATTAGCGATTATTGTGCCTATTGTTACACCCGGCCTGCTGATCTGCTTAGCGTTAGGCGTGTCTAAAGAAGACACCAATATGATTCTTTCAATGTCATTGGTGATCTCGGGGATTGCCACTTTTTTACAATGTAAAAAAGTGGGGCCGTTCGGCGCTGGGCTGCTGATTGTTCAAGGCACCAGCTTTAACTTTATTGGTCCCATCATTGGGATTGGTTCTGCCATGGTGGCTGCTGGCACACCTGTAGAAGCCGTTATGGCATCCATCTTTGGTGTCGTAATTGCGGGTTCTTTTATTGAAATGGGCGTTTCACGCATTCTGCCTTGGATCAAAAAACTCATTACCCCTTTAGTTACAGGCATCGTGGTACTGCTTATTGGCTTAACCTTAATTAAAGAAGGCCTGATCAGCATGGGCGGCGGCTATCAAGCCATGGGGGATAAAACCTTTGCCAATGCAGACAACCTGATCATGTCATGTACTGTTTTAGCCTTAATCATCATCCTGAACCGCGTACGCGTAACATGGATTAAAAGTTCCGCCATTTTAATTGCATTGGTGAGCGGCTACGTTTTGGCTGGCTTTATGGGGCATCTGGATTTTTCAGGCTTGAAAGATGCACCGTTGATACAGGTTCCTACCCCTATGCACTTTGGTTTAAGCTTTTCTTGGAGCTTATTTATTCCAATGGCATTTATCTATTTAGTCACTTCATTGGAAGCCATCGGTGATATTACCGCGACATCTAAGCTGTCTAACCAGCCTGTCGATGGCCCTGAATGGATGCAGCGCATTAAAGGCGGTGTATTGGTTAACGGCGCAAACTCATTATTGGCCGGTTTGTTCAACACCTTCCCAAGTTCTGTATTTGCGCAAAATAATGGCGTGATTCAACTGACAGGTGTTGCCAGCCGTTATGTCGGCATTTGGATTGCTGCGCTTTTGGTCATTTTAGGTTTAGTGCCTGCGGTTGCAGGCGTGATCCAAGCTGTTCCGCAAGCGGTTCTAGGCGGTGCAGTGATGGTGATGTTTGGCGCAGTGGCTGCTTCAGGCATTAATATTCTTTCAGGTGTACACTTAGACCGCCGCGCATTGCTGATCATTGCAATTTCACTGGCTTTGGGCTTAGGCGTTGCGCAAGTGCCTCAAATCCTTGAACACTTGCCTGAACTATTCCGCAACATCTTCAGCTCTGGCGTTGCTACAGGCGGTATTGCGGCCTTGTTATTAAACATTATTCTTCCTGAAACGAAGAAATAATTTCATTTCAGTATGTACGCTGCCCAGCATTGCCTGGGCTTCGTTTTTACTTAGGAGCAACAAATATGGATCCACGAAGTGAAGTTGTTCTTCGGCAGCAGGACTATCTGACAGGCGCTGTGCTTTTTGTCAATGCGCCTTGCGATGAACTGCACACAGAATTGCCGCCTCAAATCAATGCACAATTTTGGACGTGGAATTACAATGAATTTCTGTATTTCCAAAATCAAAATACGCACATACATTTCGGCACGCAGCTGCCTGAAAGTGAGTTTGAACAAGCCGTTATTTTTGTTCCGAAATCAAAAGAATTGCTGAATTATGTTTTGCATAATGTACTCAGCCGGTTAAAACCCGGTGCTTCAATCTTTTTGGTTGGCGAGAAAAAAGGCGGCGTAGAACGCGCAGCCAAGCAATTGCAGCCATATGGCAGCACAATCAAGCTGGATAGCGCACGCCACTGCCAAATGTGGCAGCTCATCAGCATCCTCCAGCCTGAGCTTAAGCCTCTAGAAAGCTGGGTTCAAGAATACAGTGTCAGCACGCCGAAAGGCGACCTGAGCATTTGCGCTTTGCCGGGTGTCTTCAGCCAAAATAAATTAGATGTGGGCACTGCGGTTTTATTGCCGTACCTATCTCAGGTCACTTCAGGAAAAATTGCAGACTTTGGCTGCGGCGCAGGCGTTATCAGTGCTTATTTGGCCAAACTGAATCCCAAAAACCGCATCTTTTCATTAGATGTCGACGCCTTTGCTTTGGCATCAACACAGCTGACTTTTGAGAAAAATAACCTGCTGCCCGAACAGCTTGAAATCAAAGCGGTCAGCGGCATAGAAGATGCACCGCTATTTTTGCATGCCATAGTCAGCAATCCCCCATTCCATCAAGGTATCCATACCGATTACAATGCCAGCGAAAATTTATGCAAAACTTCTCGCCGCCATCTCAAATCGGGCGGTGAACTGTGGATTGTTGCGAACCGTTTTTTAAATTACCCCATTTTAATTGAGCAAAGTTTTGGTCAGTGCTCAACAAAAGCTGATCAGCAAGGCTTCAAAGTGCTCTTCGCCAGCACTCAAAAAAATCTTAAGGAACAACGATGAGCGAAACAACTCAACCGGCGCAACTCAAGCGTAGGCTTGGCGCCCGCCATCTGAATATGATCGCAATCGGCGGTTCTATCGGTACAGGTTTATTTCTGGCCTCAGGCGCAACCATTGCAAATGCTGGCCCTGGCGGCGCTTTATTGGCTTACTGCCTGATTGGTGTGATGATCTACTTCCTCATGACCAGTCTGGGCGAACTTGCAACGCACAACCCGACATCAGGCGCTTTCTTTACCTACGGCACGAAATACGTCGAAGGTGGCTTTGGTTTTGCGCTGGGCTGGAACTACTGGTACAACTGGGCCATTACCGTTGCCTTTGAATTGGTTGCCGTCCAGTTCATCATGAAGTTTTGGTTTCCCGATATTCCCGGCTTTTACTGGAGCGCAATCTTCCTTGCCGTTGTATTCGGCATCAATGCCTTATCTGTCAGAGGCTTCGGTGAGAGTGAGTTCCTCTTCTCTTTAGTGAAAGTTTTAGCCATCATCATCTTTATTGCCATTGGTATGTTCATGATTGTTAAAATCATGATGACGCCGGGTGCCGCCGCTTTTTCCAACTGGACGAAAGGTGAAGCGCCATTTGTCGGCGGGCTTTCAGCTTTGATCGGTGTTGCCATGATCGCCGGATTCTCCTTTCAAGGCACAGAGATGGTCGGTGTCGCCGCCGGTGAATCTAAAGACCCTCAAAAGACCATCCCGATTGCCATTAAACAGATCTTCTGGCGGATTTTATTATTCTATGTGGTGTGCATTTTCATTATCGGCACCTTAATTTCATATGATGATCCGCGCCTGCTGCAAGCCGCATCAAGCGAAAATATTGCGCTTTCTCCGTTTACGCTGCTGTATGAAAAAGCAGGTTTTGCCTTTGCCGCCGGTGTGATGAATGCAGTTATTTTAACTGCGATTCTTTCAGCCGGTAACTCGGGCATGTATTCTTCTACCCGCATGCTGTTTGATATGGCGAAAAATGGCAGCGCGCCTAAATTTTTCAGTAAACTCGATGCGCGCGGCGTGCCGATGAATGCTCTGTATGCAACGACTGCAATTGCTGCGCTGTGCTTCTTAACCACTTTCATTGGCGAAGAACAAGTATTTAACTGGCTTTTAAACATGTCCGGCATGTGCGGTTTTATTGTTTGGCTGGGAATTGCGATTTCGCATTACCGCTTCCGCAAGGGCTATATAGCGCAAGGGCATAAACTCGAAGATCTTGCATACCGTGCAAAATTTTTCCCTTTTGCCCCTTGGTTTGCCTTTATTTTATGCGCCATCGTGGTTTTAGGACAAAACTATCAGGCTGTCCTTGACGGCGACATACTGGCGGTCATTTCAACCTATATCGGTATTTTCTTATTCTTAATCATATGGCTCGGCTATAAATGGAAGTTTAAAACCAAGCTGGTGCCTTACAGCGAAATGGATGTTCGTCCCATGAACATTGATCGAGAATAACGCCAATTTTTAAAACAGCCTTCGGGCTGTTTTTTTTGCAAGAGTGCAATCTTCAGGCTGAAAAAATTTGTCTGTGCTTCATGTGCACATGGTTGAACTGCCATGATTGCGAAAGCTTTGAACACTGACTGTTTGGATCGATCTGCTACGATATTCAGCTCCGCACTGCCATTCAGAAACGTGTTACAGGCGCAACATCACAAAACCAGCAAAGAAATCACTGCCCTGTGCATTTATGCGATGTATCTCGGATTCACTACAATATCCTTCGAAGCGCTATGAAAATTAAAATAAAATTATCAGCATCAAATTTCCATCTTAACGCGGCATTATCCAAAGCAGACTGGATAGGAACATTCCGCACACTCACCTTTCCTTCTTTATGAGGCTATTAATTCAAACTATCTTAATGTTGCGCACACGCTAGACTAGTGCATTACTCAAATCAGCCTGATCACATCACAGTATGGCCGCTGACGCTATCAGGCTAAAAATACTCTAGACTTCGCACCATCAGCATTAAACTCTAAATCCCCCTATTCAGGAACATCAGAATCCATAAGAGGCCTTATTCAAATATTTAATCTGATATCTGAGTTAGAACTGCGGGAAAACGCGAACGGATAAAACTCAGCAATAAAAAAAGCAGCCTGACGGCTGCTTTTTCAGATCAGTTCAATAATAAATTATTGAGCTTGTTCACCTTCTACAACAACTGTACGGCTGCCAGAAATAGTCGCGAATACACGACGGTTCATAGCACGGCCTTCTTTAGTGTTGTTGTCAGCAATCGGTTGATCCCAAGCGAAACCTTGAGTAGACAAACGAGCTGGATCTACATTGTATTCATTTACAAGTGAAGATTTAACAGAGTTAGCACGAGCCAATGATAAACGTTCGTTCAATGCACGTGGACCAGTGTTATCTGTGTGACCTTCGATGCGAGCAGTAGCGTTTGGATATTCAACTAACTTCTCAGCAACTTTAGCGATTTCTGGTTTGTATTGATCTTTGATGTTTGATTTGTTTGTATCAAAGAACACACGAAGTTCCATGTTCAGATCTTCAGTCAACTCTTGTGGAGCTGGAGCTACAGGCGCTGGAGCTACAGGAGCAACTTCAACAACTGGCGCAGCTGGTTTCAAGTGACCGCCAAGAACTACGTTAAGGCCAGCCAAAGCTGTGTAGTTCCAGAAATCTTCATCAATGTTATAAGTCGCACGAGCTTCTGTACGTAGAGATAGAGCATCGTTTAAGCGCCAGAAAGCACCTAGACCAGCGTTACCCAAAGTACCTTCTTCTTCAGTACCGCGGTAAGCACCATTGAGACCACGAGCTGAAGCTGTATCAAATTCATATTTGTAGTGACCAGCACCTAACAATACATATGGCTTGATTTTGCTGTCGTAGTTTTTAGTGATCAAATCAGAAGTAGCATAGAAGTTACCATTGATTTGAGTTTGTTTGTATTCGCCCTGTTGAACGTCTACATCACCTTTCACTTGATTGTATTCAGCTTCGAAGCCTAACCACGGAGTTAATTCAACACCAAGCGCAGCGCCAACGAATAAATCGTCTTGAAGCTCAGGACCGTGAGTAAGGTTACCATTGCTGTTATTGTGTGATGAATCTTGGAAAGTGTAACCAAGCATTAATGGAGTAACAGTTACGCCTGCGTTTGCAGCCGCTAAAGGAGCAGCTACGAGCATTGCTAATGCAATACGACTCATTTTCATGGATTTATCCTCCAGAGATAAAAATTGTTGTTCAAGCTTAAGCCTAAATTTGGCTATCCTGAGATAGGCTTTCTAATACCCCAGTTTTATTTTTAAGCTATTCACGTTGAATCATACAAACACTTTCTTATTTTTCCAAGTGCTTGATTAATTTAATCAAGTAAATTATTGACAAAATTACTTACAATTTCCGTTGTAATTCGGTAATTTTTTACTCAATTTATTCTTGTGAATAGCCTATTGTCACTTGCCTTTATTTTAGCAGTTTTATCAAAACTTGAGTAATAAAATTAACTGCTCAGTATAAGAAAGCATTAAAACGCACTACCAATAACACGATTTTTATAAAAAAACATATAACAATAGGTCTAATTTCATGTTTTCTATAACAAAAAATGGCTTCACGCTGATTGAACTCATTATCGTAATTGCCGTTATCGCAATCATTGCCACAATCGCCCTGCCCTCATTTCAATACTACATGGCCAAACAGGAATTAAAGTCCACCGTCGCCAAATTGATGAGTGTCAGTCAATCCGCCAAGAATTTAGCTTTATTGCATCATGCAAATACTGTGATTTGCCCAAGCGGCTCATTTACCCAATGTGAGGCATTAAAATGGAACAGCGGCTTTATTGTATTTATCGATTTAAATAAAAACAGGCAGGTGGACCCAGCAGAACCAGTGCTGCAGAAAGAAGCGCTTGATCTAAAGTATGGCAGCTTGAACTGGAAAGGCACACTAGGAATACCCAGCATCACATTCCAAGGAATCTCAGGCTTGCCGATTGGTTCCAATGGCGGGTTTTACTATTGTTCCTTTACGCAGCTGCCTCATCAAAAGCTTAATCTCAGCAAAATGGGCCATACTCGCGTTGAAAATATAAGCGTCTGCTAGAACTCACGGGTTTCGTTCTGCACAGCAATTGCGCTTTATTCTGTGAGATTTTTCAATATACTGCTCGGGTTAGGATATTTTTTAATTAAAAAATTTAGGAGAAATAACAATGACGGACATCGTAATTGTAAATGGCGCACGTACGGCTATGGGCGGCTTTCAAGGCAGCCTTTCTGGTTTAACCGCGCCTCAATTAGGCGCAGCTGCGATTAAAGAAGCCATTTCACGTGCAGGCTTGCAGCCCAACGATGTTGAAGAAGTCATTATGGGCTGTGTCCTTCCTGCTGGCTTAAAACAGGGTCCAGCACGTCAGGCGATGCGCCTTGCAGGTCTGCCAGATTCTACAGGCGCAGTGACCATCAATAAGCTTTGCGGCTCAGGCATGAAAGCAGTCATGCAGGCAGCAGACATGATTAAAGCCGGTTCTGCAGAAATAGCGGTAGCAGGCGGCATGGAATCAATGACCAATGCGCCTTATGTGCTGACGAAAGCGCGTGCAGGCTACCGTATGGGCCATGGCGAAGTAAAAGACCATATGTTCCTAGATGGCCTAGAAGATGCTGAAACCGGGCGTTTAATGGGTTCATTTGCGCAAGATATGGCAAATACCAAAGGCTATACCCGTCAACAAATGGATGATTTTGCCATCCGCTCACTCAAGCGCGCTCAAACAGCAATTACTGAAGGGTATTTTGCAGATGAAATTACTCCTGTAACCATTTCATCCCGTAAAGGCGATGTCATCATTGATAAAGATGAACAGCCATTCAATGCCAATATTGACAAAATTTCAAGCCTGCGCCCTGCTTTTGCAAAAGACGGTACAATTACAGCAGCCAATGCCAGCTCGATTTCTGATGGCGCATCAGCTCTAGTCTTAACTTCTGCTGAAAATGCTGTAGCCAAAGGTTTAGCGCCTTTAGCGAAAATTGTGGCTTATGCATCAAACTCTCAGCATCCTTCTGAATTTACCATTGCCCCAGTGGGCGCAATTCAAAAAGTGCTGAATAAAACTGGCTGGGATGCACAAGATGTCGATCTTTGGGAAATTAACGAAGCTTTTGCCATGGTCACCATATGTCCAATGGATGAATTTAAGCTGGATGCCGAGAAAGTTAATATTCATGGTGGCGCATGCGCATTAGGCCACCCAGTAGGTTCGACAGGTTCACGTATTATTTTGACACTGATTCACGCACTTAAACGCACTGGTGGCAAACGTGGTATTGCAGCCCTGTGCATTGGCGGCGGTGAGGCAACTGCTGTAGCGATTGAAATTCTATAAAGTCCTGTCTCCCTTTGAGAGAGCGCTAGAGAGAGGAAGAAAAGCCCAACTCTCTCACTCCAAATAAGTAAGCATAAAAAATCCTCCATATTCGGAGGATTTTTTATGCTTACATTTTTTAATAGATGCACCATTTAAAGTTAAGGAAAGTGTCCTAATATCTAAAGTTATACATAACAAAAATGGACATCTAAAATGCAGCTCAATCACTACCTCAATTTTCATGGCAATACCGAAGCCGCCTTCAATTTCTACAAATCTGTCTTTGGCGGTGAATTCTCTCCCTTGATGCGCTACGGCGACATGCCAGCTCAAGACGGCGTGACGCTTTCAGATGCAGATAAACAAAAAATCATGCACATTTCCCTGCCGATTAATGAATCTACGGTTCTCATGGCCTCTGATGTGAATGAACAGTTCTGCGCGCAAACCAATCAGCCCTTTACAGTAGGAACCAATCACTATATTTCGATCAATTTAGACAGCAGTGAACAAGCGAAAGCTAAACCGCTGTTTGATGCGCTTTCTGCCAATGGTTCAATTGAAATGCCTCTGGATAAAACTTTTTGGGGCGCGCTGTACGGCGCCTTTACAGATCAGTTCGGCATTAAATGGATGATTAATTGCCAGCTTGAAAACAGCTGATTTCACCCAATAAAAAAAGCCTGCATAAGCAGGCTTTTTCTTCAATCAGAATGCATTAAGCACCCGTTTGATAATGCGCTTTCGGCACAGCAGTCGACGCCTGATAAGGGTTGGTAAAATCACCTAAACCAGCAGCGGCTTCCTGAATGTCTTTGCCTTCTTTCACCACAAAAGAATCAAAGCCAGAGCGTTTCATGTAGTTCAAGACATCCTTGAAAACATCTCCAGTTGCACGAAGCTCACCTTGATAGCCTTGACGGCGCAGCAGCGCGGCAAATGAATAGCCGCGGCCATCGTTAAAGCCGGCAAAATCTATGAAGATCGTATCCAATTGATCCAGCGGGAACTGATGATCTTCAGGAGAAGCATCAACTGTCACAAACAGGCCTTTTTTACCAGACACATTAGCCAATTGATCCAATTGCTCTACCGTCAAAACCACGTCACCTTGCGGCAAAACACCATCTTCACCAATCAATTGATAAGTATTTCCGGCTACAGAGCCATCTTTAGAGAGAACTTGAAGTGCTGTATTAAGCATATGCGCGCTCCTTAAATGGCTGAATGCCGACACGGCGGTAAGTTTCGATGAACTCTTCGCCTTCTGTACGTAAATCTAAATACGTATTCAGGATTTCTTCAATGATGTCCGGAACCACGTCAGCGGCGAATGATGGCCCAAGAATGTCACCGATAGAGGCATCATGGTCTGCGTTGCCGCCCAAAGTGATTTGGTAAAACTCCGCGCCTTTTTTGTCTACACCCAAGATACCGATATTGCCGACATGGTGATGTCCGCAGGCATTCATACAGCCTGAAATATTCAGGTCAATGTGGCCAAGGTTGTATACGGTATCCAAGTCATCAAAACGGCGTGAAATCGCTTCCGAAATTGGAATAGATTTCGCATTGGCCAATGAACAGAAGTCCCCGCCTGGGCAGCAGATAATATCGGTAATAAACCCGATATGCGCACGCGCCAAGTTATGCTGATCCAGTGTTTGCCACAATTCAAACAAATCTTTTTGCGGCACATCGACCAGCGAAATATTTTGCTCGTGCGTTGTGCGCAGCTCACCAAAGGTGTATTTATCTGCAAGATCCGCGATCAGGTTCATTTCTTCAACAGTCATGTCCCCAGGCGCAACACCTGCACGCTTCAATGAAATCGTAACGATACGGTAGCCTGAAACTTTATGCGCATTGGTATTGATATTGAACCATTGCTTGAATTTCGGCTCAGCGGCGAACTGCGCAGCGAAATCTTCATCGGCATAATGCTGATAATCAAATGGCGTAAAGTTTTCATCCATTTTTTTCAGCGTATCTGCATCAATTTTTAAAGTTTTGATAGTATGCGCAAATTCAGCTTCGACTTTTTCAGCAAATACTGCAGGCGTTAACGCCTTCACTAAAATTTTAATACGCGCTTTATATTTGTTGTCACGGCGGCCATGCAGGTTATATACACGAAGCACCGCTTCCAGATACGCGATCAAATCTTCACGCGGCAGGAAATCACGGATGAAGCTGCCGATCACAGGTGTACGGCCTAAACCGCCGCCCACTTTAATTTTGTAGCCAATTTCGCCCGCTTCATTTTTCACAATATACACACCGATATCGTGGAATGAAGTTGCAGCGCGGTCAATATCTTCCAGTGCAGATACTGCGATTTTAAATTTACGCGGCAAGAAAGCGAATTCAGGATGGAATGTCGACCATTGGCGGATCAATTCGCAGGTTGGACGCGGATCCGCAATCTCACCGGCAACCACGCCCGCATACTGGTCGGTTGTGGTGTTGCGGATACAGTTGCCTGAAGTTTGAATCGCATGCATTTGCACAGATGCAAGTTCCTGCAGCATATCAGGCACATTTTCCAATGCAGGCCAGTTAAACTGAATATTTTGACGTGTTGATACGTGCGCATAGCCGCGGTCATATTCTTGCGCCAAATCCGAAATTTTACGGAGCTGATTGGAGTTCATCAGGCCATAAGGCACTGCAATACGCAGCATCGGTGCATAGCGCTGAACATACAAACCATTTTGAAGGCGAAGCGGACGGTATTCATCTTCCGTCAATTTGCCTGCTAAATAACGTTCCGTTTGATCGCGGAACTGTGCAACACGTTCATTAACCAGTTGCTGGTCAAAATCAGTATATAAATACATGGCGTACAGCTAGTAATTTCTATTATAACGGCGCACAGCATAGCGAGATTTCATCTATCAAGAAAATGCGTTTTTTACATATTTCATAGCGGTTTTATTGATAAGGCTATAGAGATTTCGCTGATATAACGCTTTTCAGCCCTTTTCATTTTATTTTTATCGATATTGATCATTTTCTTCATTCTTTAGCATTTATTTGAATAACAAAAAAAGCCTGACGAATCAGGCTTTTTTCTTATGCGTTATCTCAGTTCATTATTTCTTATCTGGCAGTGCGTAGGCAACCAATGAGTCACCCATTTTTGTGCCGAATGAACCATGACCGCCGGCCATAATCACCACATACTGTTTACCATTGGCTTCATAAGTCATTGGAGTGGCTTGACCGCCAGCCGGTAAACGGCCTTTCCAAAGCTCATCGCCATTGGTTACGTTGATGGCGCGGATGTAATCATCCTGAGTTGCGCCAATAAACATCACGTTACCCGCAGTAGAGATTGAACCGCCCAGCATTGGCACGCCCATTTTAAATGGAGGCAATGGAATGCCCGGCATACTGTCACGGATCGTACCGATACGGCGTTTCCATGCAGTTTCATGCGTATTCAAGTCAACACCGGCAACATAGCCCCATGCCGGCTGTTTGCATGGCAAGCCAAATGGCGATAGGAACGCGCTGATTTCAACACCGTAAGGTACGCCATACATCGGCTGTACACCGGCTTCTGTACCCGCGCCTTTCGCTGTTTGCTTACGGTTCGGATCTGCAGGAATCAGCTTAGTGACAAATGGCAAGCCAATCGGATTCATCACCGCAATTTGACGGTCTGGGTTGACAGACATGCCGCCCCATTCAAATACACCCAAGTTGCCAGGGAAAACGAGTGTTCCATTTTCAGAAGGCGGAGTATAAATGCCGTCATAGTTCAATTTATGGAAAGACACACGGCAGACCAATTGGTCAAACATGGTTGCGCCCCACATTTGCTTGTCTGTCAATTTATCTTTTGGCGCCATATCAAAATCAGAGAATGGCTGTGTTGGAGAATAGCGTTCGCCTTTGGTTTGAGGACCGCGTTTTACAGACTGAGGAACTGGCTTTTCTGTAATAGGCACAATCGCTTTACCGGTACGGCGGTCTAAAACAAAGGCGTTGCCTGTTTTAGTCAAGACATAGATGGCAGGAACTGTTTGTCCTGTTTTATCTTTAATATCCGCCAATGTAGGCTGAGATGGCACATCCATATCCCACAAGTCATGATGGGTGGTTTGGAAGTTCCAAATCAATTTACCAGTCGATGCATTCAGTGCAAGCATAGAGTTTGCATAGCGCTCATCCAGCTCTGTACGGTTGCCGCCCCAAATATCTGGCGTACCCACACCGGTCGGCACATATACAATATCCAATTTCGCATCATAGGCAAGCGGCGCCCATGCATTTGGAGAGTTATGGACAAATTTTTGACCAGGTGCCGGAATTGCATTCGGATCTTCTGCACCGGTATCAAATACCCAAAGAAGCGCGCCTGTATTCACGTCATAGCCGCGGATCACGCCTGAAGGCTCTTCAGTTGAATAGTTATCCGTAGTAGAACCGCCAATGATAATGGTTGTTCCTGTAATCACCGGTGGCGATGTTGGAACATATCCGCCTGGATAAGGGAATGGCATATCTTTTTGCAGATCAACTTCGCCATTATGGCCAAAGTCAGAACATGGTTTACCCGTAGTCGGATTCACCGCAACCAGACGGCCATCATTCACAGGAAGAATGACTTTCTGCGGACATTCAGCAGACGCGGTTTTTTTCGCCGCTAAGCTTGCTTCAAAACCGGCAGTATTATTTGCGTCATAGTAAGAAACACCGCGGCAAGTTAAATGCTGATAAGTGTTATCCGCTTTTAGCTTCGGATCAAATGTCCATTTCGCTTTGCCCGTAACCGGATCAAGCGCTGTCAATTTTTGGTGGGTTGTACAGATGTACATATTGTTGCCCACTTTAATCGGCGTCACTTGGTTGGTGGTTTCACCAGAGTCATTATCGGTTTTAGATTCACCAGTATGATATTCCCAAGCCACTTCAAGGTCTTTGACGTTTTCTGAGTTAATCTGCTTTAACGGCGAATAACGCAAACCTGACTGCGTACGGCCATACGCTGGCCAGTCTTCATCAGCCACACCCGGAATCGCTTGTGACACTGCAGGCTGCTTCGTGCTCAGCTCACCGCGGATTTCCTGCGGATCATTGAATACAGCATAAATCATGACAGCGATGGTGATGGCCAGCGAACCGGTCAACACAACTTTCGCGCCTTTAGAATTATCAAAACCGCGGGTTACTGCAGGAATTAATAAGAACAGGCCGAAAAGGCCCAGAATATCTAAGCGGGGTGCAAGTGCAAAGAAGTCTGATCCAACTTCCCACAATCCCCAAACCACTGTGCCTAAAACTAAGGCAGCATAAACAATTAAAGCCGTGCTTTTTAATTTTTGCAGTAAAACTGCAGTAGCAATGAAGAATAAACCTGCAATGATGTAGTACCAAGACCCACCAAGAACTGCAAGATAAATCCCTCCAATCAGCAGCACCAAACCAAAAATTGCGGCAATCACTGCGGCAATGGTTTTCAGTGCTGAACCTGAAGATGGAGTACTCATATTGACCACCTATTTCTAAGATTCTGTTGAAAGCTCTGAGGATGCAACATCCTCTGAGCGCCTGTTTTGACAGTTTTTAGATTCTAAGTATCTGCCCTGCACAGGACATGCAGAAATTTTTGCATCAAAATACCCAACGGCTGCTGGCAAATACTTATGGATCTAAAAACTAGAATGCAGTCTGGAATTTAATTCCGCCGACCCATGCATTCTCACCATTTTTATATGCGCCGACATGGCGGATATATTGAATATTTGGACGGACTGTCAGCCAGTTGGCAGCATGGATGCCATAATAAATTTCGGCATCGTACTCTTCGCTTTGCAAGCCGCGGGCATCAACTGCGCCATTGGCAATATTGGCGTCATTGACATCATCATTAATATTGATGCGTCCAAGACCGATGGCAATTTCATCCTGCGGGCGGGCATCAAACGCGCCTTTATACACCAAGCCGATATTTTGCATATCACTGACGCTGTTGGTCTCTGAGTCATGAACAGTAACATTCACGAAACCGCTCAAGCCGCGTGAAGCGTCACCTTGATGCGCAGTCAGCTGCTGCTTGGCAACCAGCCAGCCGCCTTGATGATGATCTTTTTCATTTGATGCGCTGCCGATAACATCCGCATCCGCAGTACTGTAGTAGTAGCCTGCGCGGTATTCGCCCGGCAGTTTGTTCGCGCCCACTTTCGGAGACCAGACGACTTCGGCAGGAATGATTGCGCCATGCGAGCCGTCAGTGCTCAAATTCCAGCCTTTGCCGCGCTCAAGATTTTCGGGGTTGTATTCATAGGCGCCGATTTGCGCAAATAAATCTGGACGGATATTGTATTTTACCCGCGCCGCCCACTGGCTGACCGGCCAGTTGTACCATTGGTCGCCTACCCAGTTGCCGACCTGCGAACCGCACAGCGCCAAATTTTGAAAATCACAATCAAAACTGTTGAAGTCTTCGCCTTCACCAAAACGTCCGGCTTTCACATCTAATTTTTGGTCTAAGAATTTTTTCTTGATCCAAAAATCAGTCAAACGCCAAGTTTGGCCCCGGCCCCATACTTCTTGAGCTGAACTTAAATGTCCATCCAACGCTTCAGAAGTTTGTGATAAGGAATGGCCATTACGTTCTGTTACGGTAATTTGCGCTTCTGTGTCTCGCCAGCCCAGAATTTTTTCTAAATCTAAATGCGCGCCGAAGGCAAACTGGTCGGCATACTCAGTATCATGGCCAGACGAATGCTTGGCATCCAGCAGCGTCGCCATTTCACCGGTATAGCCAAAACTGAAATCATAGCCTTTTTGCTGCAGTTCAGTCCGCTGACCGTTCCAATCTCCCAGCATCCACGGGCTTTCAGCGCTGAATGCATCCGCAGCAGAAACACTTTGAATTCCTGCACTTAAGACGCATAACCCAAGATTTACACACCAACCGCTTCTAAGTTTATTCATAATTGGTGACCTTATTTACAAAATTTTACTAATGTGTATGGTACGCTTGATTTGTATAAAAAACCCATTTTTTTGTTATATTTTTGCTAAAAATCTGTTTGAATTATCACCATGAGATATTTAAAGCAAATCATGACCCAATGATTTTCCTATATATTCATACCTCATTTTGGATCGTGAAAACTTAATCGGACAAGCTAATTGTTGTTCGCTTTTTGTACCGCCCTGCGTCAGCGGCACGTCCACCAGCCAGCCGCGTTCTGCTGCCAGCGGTGAATGCAACGCTTCATTTAAATTTAAAACAGGCTCTACGCAAACATCCTGCGCTTTAAATACGGCATTCCATGCAGCAAAATCTTGGGTCAAAATTTTGGCCTGTATAGCCTGCTTGACTGCCTGACGGTCTTCAGCGGCAAAAGAAGCGCCTTTTTCCGCCACAATCGGCAGCTCTAAAATTTGCGCCAATCCCAGCATGAATTGCGGCTCTAAACTCCCGATTGATAAATAGCGCCCGTCCTGCGTTTTGTAATAATCATAAAATGTCCCGCCATTTAAATGCGCATGTTCCGGCTGCTGCCGTTCATTTCCTGCAATTTCAGCGGCCGCAGCCATATTATTCAAAGTCACGGCGCAATCCGTCATTGAAATATCGATAAACTGACCTAAGCCGCTTTGTGTCCGCTCAATCACAGCACTTAAAATAGCAATGACGGCATGCAGCGATCCGCCTGCAACATCTGCGACCTGAATGCCCAGCGGCGGCGGGCCGCTGTCCTGACGGCCGCTGTGCCCGGCAATGCCGGATAGGGCCAAATAATTAATGTCATGCCCTGCCCGGTCTTTATAGCTTCCCGTTTGCCCATAACCAGTAACTGAGCAGTAAATTAATTTAGGATGAATTTCTGCAAGGGTTTGATAATCTAAGCCCAGACGCTGCATGACGCCTGGCCTGAATTGCTCGATAACAATGTCGTAATCTAAAATCCTGGATTTTATCAATGCAATGCTTTCTGGATTTTTTAAATCCAAAGCCACAGACTGCTTATTCCGGTTCAAGTAATTGTGCGCTGCGGCTTGCCCATTTGAATAAGGCGGCATCAGCCGAACCAGATCAGGACGCACAGGTGATTCAATATGCACAACTTCGGCCCCCATATCCGCCAAATACATTGTGGCGAATGGACCGGGCAGCAGGGTGGAAAAATCAAGGACTTTCAAACCGTTTAGCGGATAATTCATTGGAGTTTTTACTCTATTTATGTTGCATTTTCAGGCATATTAGAAATATAAAAGATTCAACACAATGTCATGTTCAGCCATTTACCTTGATAGTTTCGGCAATTTAACATGTAAAAATGGTAAAATTACTGTTGTAAATTGCCATCCATACATTTTTTAGCGTCATTTAGGTCAAGCATTTGTGAACATTAAAGAGACTGAAGGAATTAACATGAGTCGCGATACGATCAGTATCCATTTCGTCAACGCAGCCTTATCCGGTGTAAAACGACTGGGCATGGATGTCGAAACTTTATTGTCTCACGTAGGCATTGAGGCAGAGCTTCTGCGTCAGCCTAAAGCGCGTATTTCACCTGAACAATACACCCGCTTTGTTAAAATGCTGTGGATGGTGACACAGGATGAACACGTCGGATTTGATATTCAGCCGCGCCGTTTGGGCACTTTTGCCATTATGTGCCAGTTGATTATTCATGCAAAAACATTAGGTGATGCGCTGGAGCTTTCCTCGCAGTTTTATAAATTATTTGGCGAGGAATGGTCTGTTTCACTGGAACGCGATAAACATGAAGCGCGTTTGGTGCCGCTGATTCCAAAAACCATGGACCCCGACCATTTCATTACAGAAAGCATGCTGATGATTTGGCATGGCTTGGCATCTTGGCTGATTGAACGCCGCCTGCCTTTAGAGCGTGTACATTTCGGCTACAGCCGCCCAGAGCATGCCGATGAATATGATGCGCTGTTCTTTGCGCCTGTAATGCAGTTTGATGCGCCGCGTACAGAAATCACCTTTGCCGCCGATTATCTGGATTTGCCAATCCGTCAAAATGAAGAGTCGCTGGAAGAATTCTTAAAAGCAGCGCCTGCGCAATTGCTGGTAAAATTCAAAAATACCAATTCACTAACGTCACGTATCCGCGAAGTATTGAAAAGCCAAATTGGCGAAGAAATGCCGACACTCAATGATGTCGCTTCAATGCTGTATCTTTCACCGCAAACCCTGCGCCGCCGCTTAGCGGCTGAAGGCAAAAGCTACCAAGGTGTTAAAGATGCGCTGCGCCGCGATGCCGCCATTCACTTGCTGTTAAATCCAGAGCTGACACTGGAAGATGTTGCGCAGCAAGTCGGCTTCAGTGAAACCAGTACGTTCCACCGCGCATTTAAAAAATGGACAGGTGTAACACCAGGCCTATACCGTCAATTGCACGGTTATCATTAAGCCAAACTGTGGATAATTTTTGACTTACCCACAGTTCAATCATTCTTAAAAAATGATTCTAGCCCAAGCTTAACGCTTGGGCTTTTTTTGCAGTCAAATAGGCCAGTTCAAACGATTTTTATAGCTCTTTAGACAAATACTGAAATAACAGCGCTTCAACTCCCGTCATCCCGCGCTGTGCATAAGCACGCTGATCAGAAAACTTGGCTGAATGTACAAATACAATCTCATGCCCTTGCTGCCCATCAAAACTGAAAATATTTTTCAAGTACATAATGCCCTCAGAACAAAAGCATCAAAATTCACTCACAGGGTCAATCCCAATGCATCCATTTCACCCATGACTCAAAATAAAACTGGCAAAAAATCTCAAATGATCTGATCCGTTCTCGTCATTGCACTTCATTGATTAATCATTACACTCGAAAGCACATAACAATTTTAATGCACCATTTGAAGGATAAATTATGAGCGAGGCTTACATCATTGATGCCATCCGCACGCCGCGCGGCAAAGGGAAAAAAGACGGTTCATTGCATGAAGTGAAGCCAATCAGCTTACTGACAGGCTTGCTGAATGAACTCAAAGACCGCCATCAATTTGACACGGCCGCGGTCGATGACATCGTGCTGGGGTGCGTTACGCCAATTGGCGACCAAGGTGCAGATATTGCCAAAACCGCTGCCATTGCTGCGGGCTGGGACAATGATGTTGCAGGCGTTCAAATTAACCGTTTCTGCGCTTCGGGACTGGAAGCCGTCAATTTAGCCGCGCAAAAAGTCCGCTCAGGCTGGGAAGATTTAGTGGTTGCAGGCGGTGTAGAGTCCATGTCTCGTGTGCCTATGGGTTCAGACGGCGGCCCTTGGGCGCTGGACCCAGAAACCAATATGGCCTGCGATTTTATTCCGCAAGGCATTGGCGCAGATTTAATTGCGACGATTGACGGCTATACGCGCGCCGATGTCGATACCTTTGCAGCAGACTCGCAAAAGAAAGCCGCTGCTGCCCAAGCCAAGGGCTATTTTGACAAATCTGTCATGCCTGTTAAAGACAAGGCCGGCGTGACCATTTTAGCGCAAGATGAATTTATTAAACCTGCAACCACGGCTGAAAGCTTGGGCAAATTGAATCCGAGCTTTGCCATGATGGGACAGATGGGCTTCGATGCCATTGCATTGCAAAAATACCCTGAAGTCGGCGCTGTAAACCATGTCCATCATGCAGGCAACTCATCAGGCATTGTGGACGGCGCTGCCGTAGTGCTGCTGGCGTCTGAAAAAGCAGTCAAAGAACAGGGCTTAAAACCGCGCGCCAAAGTCTTGGCGACAGCATTGGTGGGCGCTGACCCGACCATTATGCTGACCGGCCCCGCACCTGCTACCCGCAAAGCGCTCGCAAAGGCTGGCTTGAACATTGAGGACATTGATCTGTTTGAAGTCAATGAAGCCTTTGCCGCGGTCGTCATGCGTTTTATTACAGAACTCAAAGTTGATCCTGCAAAAGTAAATGTCAATGGCGGCGCAATTGCTATGGGGCATCCGCTTGGCGCAACAGGCGCAATGATTTTAGGCACGCTGCTGGATGAGCTGGAGCGCCAAGGCAAAAAGCGCGGCTTAGCAACGCTCTGCGTTGGCGGCGGCATGGGTATCGCAACCATTATTGAATTGGTATAAGGAGAATACAAATGACTGCAATTCAATTTGAAAAAAATGCCGACAACATCGTTATTCTAACGCTGGACTCTCCAAACCAGTCCGCCAACACCATGAATGCTGATTTCCGTGATGCGCTCACTGAAACGGTCGAAAAATTGCAAGCCGATGAAAACATTGCAGGCATCATCTTCCGTTCAGCCAAGAAAACTTTTTTTGCAGGCGGAGATTTGGATGAGCTGATTCAAGCCGCGCCAGAACATGCCGCAGAATTCTTCCACATGGTCGAAGGCATGAAGGCCAAACTGCGCTATATCGAAACCCGCGGGATTCCTGTCGCGGCGGCAATAAACGGCACGGCATTGGGCGGTGGCTGGGAACTGGCGCTCGGCTGTCATTACCGTGTGGCGCTGAATGATCACAAAGCCAAATTCGGTTTACCTGAAGTGACCTTAGGCCTGTTGCCGGGCGGCGGCGGCATTGTACGCATGGTGCGCCTGCTGGGCCTGCAAAACGTATTTCCATTCTTGATGGAAGGCAAACAGTTTGGTGTCGACAAAGCCAAATCACTGGGCCTGATTCACGATACGGCAGAATCTGAACAAGAGCTTTTAGACAAAGCGACAGCATGGGTCAAAGCCAATCCAAAATCGGCACAGCCTTTTGATATTAAGGGCTATAAGCTTCCTGGGGGCAGCCCAGCCTCACCGCAAGTGGCGCAGATGCTTGCCATTGCGCCAGCCATGCTGCGCGATAAAACCAAAGGCTGCTATCCTGCACCTGAAGCGATTATGGCGGCAGCCGTCGAAGGCGCTCAAGTGGACGTAGACACCGCGCTGACCGTAGAATCCCGCTACTTCACTTATTTGGCAACCGGTCAAATTTCTAAAAATATGATCGGTACATTTTGGCATGGCCTGAATGCCATTAAAGCCGGCGCCAGCCGTCCAAAAGATGTCACAAAATGGAAAGCAGCCAAAGTCGGTATTTTAGGCGCAGGCATGATGGGTGCTGGCATTGCCTATGCAACGGCATCCAAAGGCATTGCAGTCGTACTGAAAGATGTAACAGCAGAAGCCGCTGAAAAAGGCAAAGCCTACAGCCAAAAACTGCTGGACAAAAAAGTTTCTCAAGGCCGTTTAAGCGCAGAAAAGCGCGATCAAGTTTTAGGCCTGATTCAGGTCACAGCAGATGCGGCTGACCTGCAAGGCTGCGACCTGATTATTGAAGCGGTCTTTGAAAATCCAGAACTGAAAGCCAAAGTGACACAGGAAGCAGAGCAGTACCTCACCTCAGGCGGCGTTATGGCCTCCAATACCTCAACCTTGCCCATTTCTGGTTTGGCGCAGGCTTCTAAAGACCAAGCGAAATTTATCGGCCTGCACTTCTTCAGTCCTGTTGATAAAATGCAGCTGGTTGAAATCATCAAAGGTCAAAACACTTCTGCCGAGACACTGGCCAAGGCCTATGACTATGTACAGCAAATCGGAAAAACACCAATTGTAGTCAATGACAGCCGCGGGTTCTTTACCAGCCGCGTATTCGGCACTTTTGTTCAGGAAGGCTTGCGATTGCTGGCAGAAGGTATTCACCCAGCGCGTATAGAAATGGCCGCGCTGAAAGCGGGTATGCCGGTTGGCCCTCTGGCCATTCAGGATGAAGTTTCCCTCACCCTTTCTGAGCACGTTGCTGCGGAGACCCGTAAAGCGCTGCAAGCTGAAGGCAAAGACTTGCCGCGCTCAGGGGCAGATGACATCATTCAAAGCATGATTCATGAGTTTGGGCGTAAAGGTAAAGCTGCCGGCGCCGGTTTTTATGAATATCCTGAAGGCGGAAAGAAACATCTTTGGGATGGCTTAAGCAAATGGCAGCAAGACACGGCGATGACTGAGCAGGAAATGATTGACCGCTTCCTATTCGTACAGTCGCTGGATACCTTGCGCTGCTTGGAAGAAGGCGTTTTAGAGTCCGCAATTGATGGCAATGTCGGTTCCATCTTCGGCATCGGGTTTGCCCCTTGGACCGGCGGAGCTTTGCAGTTCTTAAATCAATATGGTTTAGAAAAAGCTTTGGTTCGTGCCAATACCTTAGAAGTCAAATACGGCGAGCGCTTTAAAGCGCCGCAAATGCTGAAAGATAAAATAGCCAAAGATGAATTAATTTAGGCCATTATAAAAAGCACCCAAAAGAAAAGGAGCATTGCGCTCCTTTTCTTTATGTACAAAGTTTTTAGCAATCATCTATAAATTGAATCAAAGCCCGCCCATTCAGCGCTCGATCCATTTTCATACACCTTCAGCGATCAGCCATTTTGCCGAACAGGAAATCCTGTAAAGGGTTTCAATTCTTTTAAAATAAACATGCTTTGCATTTCCTTAATGCCCGGCAAACGCCGAATCACCGACATGGAAAACTCAGCATAAGTATCCAAATCCGGTGAAACCACCTGCAGTAAAAAATCAGCATCCCCTCCCACACTGTAGCAAGCCACGACATTGTCCAGTTCCGCGACTTTTTCTTCAAACTTCCGCGCTTCAGCCTCACTGTGGCTGTCAATGCTGACGCGGATAAAAACCATCACGCCCAAGCCTAGTTTCTTACGGTCAAGCAGCACACCATACCCGCGGATCACACCTGCATCTTCTAGCCGTTTCACTCTGCGCCAGCACGGAGACGCTGACATGCCGATTTGTTCAGATAGCTGTTGATTGCTGGTGCGGGAATCCTGCTGCAACAGGCTCAGTATTTTTTCATCGCTGCGGTCTATTTTCATTTAGGGGATAATCTGCCTTTTTTATTCATTTAATAAAGAATTTATACCCTAAAAATATGAATTTTTAAAATAAATAGATCAATTTCACCTTTCTATTTACCGAACAATATTGCTGTTTGCACAATGGACGATAACCGATGAATCTACTCACGCTGCTCGGCAGTTATACTTTTACTTTAATGCTTGCAGCGCTCATTCCAGGGCCCGGCATGACCGGGCTGCTGTTTAAAACCCTCAGCCACGGTTCAAGCCATGGCCTTAAAATGCTGGCCGGACTGGTGACTGGAGACCTGCTTTACCTCATACTGGTTTTATCTGGGCTCAGCTGGCTTGGACATGCGTTAAGCAGCACATTTGCAGCTGCACTGATTCTCTGTGCATGCGCCTATCTGCTGTATTTGGCTTGCCGTTTTTGGAGTTCTGCGCTGTCCTTCAATTTGTCCAAGGATACCTCGAGCACCTCATCCAGCTATAAAGAAGGCTTGCTGATCACACTGGCCAACCCTAAAACCATCTCTTTTTACTTGGCGCTGGTTCCGTCTATTTTAGGCACGGCGGCACTGCATCCTGAGGTACTCATCTCAGTTGTGCTGCTGACCATTGTGACCTTACTGGCTGCCGGCAGCCTGTATATCTTCAGCGCAGTCAAAATAAAACATTTACTCAGCAGTCCAAGCGCTCTGAGCATGCTGCTCAGAGCAACCGCAATCATGATGGCTGGGTTTGCCTGCAGTACCATTTATTTAGAAATTGTCCGCCTCATCCGCTAAGTAAAATTTTCCGCCTTTTTTCTAGGAATAGATAAAACCATAAAAAAATCATGACTATCTGATAATTTCCCCATCACGCGCTAATTCATGTTATAAAGTAACAATATTTGTGAATTCTTTTTATCCGATTGAGTATGCTGTTATGACAGACCATTCATCTCCTGAAAAATCACCTTGGGGCTGGAAAGCATTAATTATCTTCTGTATTTTGGGCGCGTTATTCATGGGCTTCTTCTGGCTTGCTGTCAGCAATGAACCCGATTACATGCCAAGCCAGCAGAAAAAAGAAAATACCCAGCAGCATGCATTTAAAAATGCGCCTGCCATGTCTCAAGAAGATTTAGCTGAGGCGCAAAAGCAAAAAGAAGCGCGCGACGCGGCAAAGAATCCTTCAGCATCTGATATGCACATGTCCAATGACGAGCATGCGCATATGAACGATATGCAGCATGAACCTGCGGCGAATCACTAATCTCAGAACCGCTGACGAATACATATAAAAAATGCGCTGATTATTCAGCGCATTTTTATGCTTTGTGCTGCATCATGCTTGGACTAATAAAAACAACCTTTTAAACGGCTAGATAATCAAAAGCCTATGCTGATTTATATGGCAATCTGCCAGGCATGCTTTACCCTAACGTATGTTTGATTAGAGCTTCATGCGCATATCAATATGCGCAATACCGCAATCCAGATATTCCCCGCCTTCCGCTGCAAACCCCAATCCTGCATAAAATGAGATGGCATGCACTTGCGATGACAGCTTTAAAAATTCACGGCGCTCTATCCGTGCCTGTGAAATCACCGCCTCCATCAGCAATTTGCCAATGCCTTTGCCGCGATAGGCTTTCAGCACGGCCACACGGCCAATGCTATTGCTGTTCATCAGGCGTGCTGTAGCAATCGGCTGAGCTTGATCATAGACAATAAAATGCAGTGATGCAGCATCCTCTGCATCCCACTCATCTTCTGGAGCGATGTGCTGTTCTTGAATAAACACCTGTTCACGAATCAATTTCGCGGCTTGCTCAAATTGCGCCCAATTCCCTGAAAGAATTTGAAACTGCTGCATACGTCTCTCCATCAGCACTTACAGCCTATATCCTGCTGATCCCATTGATTGTTCAGCAGCAACTCCAAAGAATGTTTTTGAATACCGTACATCTCTTTTAAGGCTTGAATCTGCGCCAAAATCTCCTGATCCGGGCCTTGGTAATCTTTGCGTTTCACCGCCAAAATCATTTTATTTTTACTGGTATGCTCCAGCGCCACAAACTCAAAAACTTTAGTGTCATAACCGTATGCTTTGAGCAGCAATGCGCGAATAGTATCCGTCAGCATTTCAGCCTGCTGGCCGGCATGAATGCCGAATTGCAGCATCGGCGCGAGCACTTTCGGGCTTTGCAGCTGCGGGCGCAGTTCTTTGTGGCAGCATGGCGCGCACATAATCATCTGCGCATTTAATCGAATACCGGTATGAATGGCAAAATCAGTCGCAACATCGCAGGCATGCAGCGCAATCATCACATCCAGCTGCTTGGGCGCATAAGTGCGCACATCGCCTTGAAAGAAGTCCAGCTGATTGAAATCCGCTTCTGCCGCCATTTGCCGGCAAAACTCCACCATTTTAGGATTAAGCTCTACACCTGTCACAAATGGCGCTTGCACATGTTTCGCCAAATAATCATACAGCGCAAAGGTCAAATATCCTTTGCCCGAACCGAAATCCACCACGTATAAAGGCTGATTTTCATGCTGAATCTGCTCCAGCGCGCCCGCACAGATTTCTACAAATTTATTAATCTGCTTCCACTTCCGCGCCATGCTGGGAACAATCTGCGCTTTGGCATCAGTAATCCCTAAAGACTGTAAAAAGGGACTGTTCTGATCGACGTAACGACGCTTGGCGCGGTCATGCTCTTGCTGTTCTGCCTGCTTTTTAGATGCTGATTGGTTTTTACTGATATTCAGCATGGCTTTTTTCTTATTTTTCTTCAGCTGCAGCTCGTCATCCAGAGTAAATAAATTGGCTTGCCGGCAGCACTGCAAAAGCTCGGATACCAGCGCAGGCGCTTCTTTTAATGGATAATTCTTGGTGACATCTTGAGTCTTATAGCGGTATAAACAGCTGAGAACAGTTTCATTCTGCAGTGAAATGGTTCTTAAGGTTATTTTTTCCAATTGTTCGAGCTCACCCTTATATTGGCTAAGGATAAGACGCTCAAAACGCTGTGTCTCAACGGCTTGCTGAAACGCATCTAGAAATTGCTGTTCCTGTGGAAAGAACGAAGCCGAAGCAGACATATATAGAACCTGAGTAGAATTGCAGCTAAAGTTTAAATCTTCTTACGCTAAAAGCAAAATTGAATTACTATACACTTGTATTTTTAATTGAGCGCCATTAAATGAACAACAACGCTCCGTTGGTTCCAGATTACGATCCGTTTGAAGAGCGGATGAATTTTCTCAGTCATGGCGCGGGTGCGGTACTCGCCGTAATTGCAGGCATTTTTCTAATTATTAAAGGTTCATATCTTCCCGCAGGTCAATGGTTCGGACTTTGGGTCTATGCGCTGAGCATGATTTTATTATTCTCAGCATCTACGCTTTACCACATGTCTGTCACCGCAGACCGGCGCTATTTTTATAAAAAGCTCGATCATACGGCCATCTATTATTTAATTGCGGGAACCTATACGCCTTTTTTGGCCATTGCCATTCCAACCCCTAAAGCGCATTACTTGCTGATTGCTTTATGGGTTATTGCCATCATTGGAACACTATTCAAGTTAATATTCATTAACTCCTTCCAGAAAATTTCTTTAATTGCATATTTGGTGATGGGATGGCTTGCCCTGCTGGTCATTGATGACATGCAGCGCTTCCTCAGTGCTCAAGCTTTAACCTACCTGATCATTGGCGGCCTTTCATACACAATTGGCGCATTGTTTTATGCACTAAAAAGAGTAAGATATACGCACGCTATCTGGCACATTTTTGTACTGATAGGAGCAGGATCACACTTCCTGTCTATCTATCTTTACGTGATTTAATCATCTCATTCTTTATTTCAGTGACCCTGAGCGAGTCGAATTGAGAAGATTGCTGTTGTTTTTTTAAGAAATTACGCCTTTTTTAAAAAGATTGCGCTTTTAAAACTAAGTTTTTTTTATTTTTAGTAAGTGTAAGGTCTATTATGGCGTCAACAAATATTGCTGCAGCTCAAGAGCCGGCGGCCAACTCAAAATTCCGCGTACTTACAGCCAGCCTTGTAGGTACAACAATCGAATTCTTCGATTTCTATATTTACGCCACTGCTGCCGTAATTATTTTTCCGCATCTGTTCTTTCCTGCCAGTACAGATCCAACTACGGCCACCATTCAGTCTTTAGCGACCTTCGCCATTGCCTTCATTGCCCGCCCGATTGGCGCTGCATTATTTGGCCATTTAGGCGACCGTATTGGACGTAAAGCGACCTTGGTGGCTGCGTTGCTGACCATGGGTGTTTCTACCGTATGTATCGGCCTATTGCCGACTTATGCGCAAATTGGCATTGCCGCGCCATTATTGCTGGCGCTGTGCCGTTTAGGGCAAGGTTTAGGCTTAGGCGGTGAATGGTCTGGCGCTGTGCTGCTTGCTACAGAAAATGCACCTGAAGGCAAACGTGCGTGGTACGGCATGTTCCCGCAATTGGGCGCGCCTATCGGCTTTATTCTGGCAACCGGTTCATTTCTGACACTTGGCCACTTCATGTCTGAAGCTGAGTTCATGCAGTGGGGCTGGCGCATTCCATTTATTTCCAGCGCCCTGCTGGTGATTATGGGTTTGTGGATCCGTTTGAAACTGCATGAAACCCCTGCGTTCCAAAAAGTGCTGAATAAGCAAAAAGAAGTGAATGTTCCATTTAAAGAAGTCATGACCAAACATTGGGGCATGCTGATTCTTGGCACCATTGCAGCTATCTGTACATTCGTGGTGTTCTACTTAACCACTGTATTTGCACTGCAATGGGGAACCTCAAAACTGGGCTATACCCGTGAAGAGTTCTTGAAACTGCAATTGATTGCGACCTTTTGTTTTGCCGCCTTTATTCCGCTTTCTGCAATCTTTGCTGAAAAATTTGGCCGTAAAGCAACATCCATCGCCGTTTGCATTGTATCTGCGCTCTTTGGCTTAGTATTTTCTTCAATGCTTGAATCCGGCAGCACCCTTGTGGTGTTCCTGTTCTTATGTACCGGATTGGCAATCATGGGCTTAACCTACGGCCCGATCGGGACTGTACTGTCTGAAATCTTCCCGACATCTGTACGCTATACAGGCTCTGCATTGACCTTTAACTTAGCCGGCATTTTCGGTGCGTCTTTTGCGCCGTTAATCGCCACTAAACTGGCGACAACCTATGGCTTATATGCTGTAGGCTACTACCTGACAGCTGCGTCAATTCTTTCATTGCTTGCGTTCCTCGCAATCCGTGAAACTAAAAATGATGATGTCAACAATCAAATCTAAGATCATCATGCACATAAAAAAGCCGGAATATAAATCCGGCTTTTTTATGTCGCTTTGAGGGCAAAAATTATTAAACGCGCTTAAATCGCTTTCTTTAAGTCATCCATCATCAGCTGATAAGTATCTGAAAACACATCACGATCACCGCCAGCATTATAATAGCTGGGCACAATGAATGTAGTCACTTGCTGATGATCTTCGGTGAAATACAGAACACCGACCAAAGATTCTAAATCACTGTCAAGCAGGCCATTTTGCAAGGCCAGCTTTTTAAATTTTTGATAAAAATCAGCAGAAAAAGCCTGATCATCGACTTGAGCAGCTGCAGAAAAGTCTTGCGCCAGCTGATTTAACCCCTGCTCCAGCTGTGCAGCCTGCTGCTCAGAGAGCCCGAATAACGTTCCAACTTCCTTATGAAATTCTGACATATTGTTCTACTCTTATTCTTCACAATGCTTTGTGTCAAAGCCTGATGTTTAGAAGCAGCAGATGTTCACACCCTGTAAAAATATGACGCCGCCGCTTCATTTAAACTTTGCGTTTAACCACTTTAATATAATGTGAAATAAGTCTGCAAAACAAGCAATAAAATCAAATTAATTCAATAATATCAATTGTCGGCGGCACCCTAAAGCGGAAAGGCACGCCCACCATGCCCGTGCCGACCGTCACAAAGACATCGGCATGTTCATGCTGATACAGGCCTTTTTTATGGCCTAAAATGGAGACTTTTTTCATCACATAATCCGTCAGCCACGGCAATTCAACCTGCCCGCCATGCGTATGTCCTGACAGCATTAACGGCCGGCTCGGCAATACCGGCACCATGTCTACGGTATCTGGGTTATGCGATAAAATAATCCAGGGCTTATCCTGCGGCAATTCCGGCATAAAGCGCATATCCGCCTTGCCTGCCCATAAATCGCCAATGCCAATCAGTCTGAATTCATTGAATTCGACTACCTGCCCTTCAATATCCATCACATTATTGCTCTGCAGCGCATGCCGCAGCAGCGTTTGAATAGGCGGTCCAGGGTACTGCTCATCGTGATTGCCGTTGACCGAATATACGGGCGCCTGAATCTCTTTTAAAACCGCCAGCTCTTCCGCCAATTTATTTTCAGGTTCATACGTCCAATCCCCTGCCACCACCACTAAATCCGGCTGGGCCTTATTCAGTTTTTTGACAATCAGCTTTAACTGACGCTCATGTCCCGAAAAAAGCCCGATATGCAAATCGGCAACCAAAGCGATTTTTACGGGCTTCAGCAACTTTTTATCGTCATTCAGCTGATAGCGCGTCGTTTTCAGCTGAATGAAATGCGGTTCAATAAAGCGCGCATAGCAGAATATGCCACTGACCAAAAATACGAAAATCGCTTCATGCGGAAAATAGTACCCGCTCCAGCCGGCATAAATACTGAAAAAAAACAGCGGAATGAGCAAATAAGACAAATAGAATGCCAGCAAATGCACAAAAGCTTTAAAAGGATGGATGGTTTCCGTGCGCGATTGGCTTAGCCAAGCCTGAGAAATCCCCCAAAGCGCCAGCAGTCCCATGCCAATATAAAAATAAATCACAACGGAATTTTGATCCCACATACGAATACTCAACAAATTGATCAGTCGGAATTCACCGGCCTCATATTTATCTTTTCATAGCTGGCAATTATACTCAATTCTAATTTTTTGATTTTCTGCCCGCATGACAAATCCCCCCCATAACGCCAATGAAATTGCTGGCGCTGCAAAACCGCTGATTTTTTTTAAACCGGCAGTTATTGCGCTGAGCTGCAGTGTGATTTTGGGACTCCCAGCCTGCTCTACGCTGCCCAAGCAAACAGAACAGCCTATGGAATATGCGTTCAGTACGCCGACTGAAGAAACGCAATTGGCAAAAATTGTTTTGCCGTTGCGCAATGCAAACCCAGGCTTGACCGGTTACCACGTGCTGTATGATCCGCTGGAAGCGCTGGCAGCCCGTATGCAACTCATCAATAAGGCAGAAAAATCTTTAGATTTGCAGTATTACATTTGGGACAATGACAAAATCGGTTCCATGGCGCTGCATTCCATTATTCAGGCTGCGGACCGGGGGGTAAAAGTCCGCCTGCTGATTGATGACAATAATTCAAAAAAAATGGAAGGCATTTATCTGGCGCTGGATCAGCATGCCAATATTGAAGTCAAGCTTTACAACCCTTACCGGTTCAGGCATTACCGCGCCATGGACATGCTGCTGAACCTCAAGCGCATCAACCGCCGCATGCACAATAAAAGCTTTATTGCCGACAATCAGATTGCGCTGATTGGCGGGCGCAATATGAGCAATCAATATTATAACTTCAGCGACAATTATCAATTTTCAGATGTCGATGTCATGCTGGTCGGCTCCGCTTCCGATGAAATCATTCATTCTTTTGATGAATACTGGAATGATGACTATGCCTTCCCGGTTAAGCAGCTGGTCAATCCGCGCCACTACACCCTGCGTTTTGAAGGGCTGAAACAGCAGCTGGATGAATTCAACCAAGAAATTTCCGTACAGAACTATCTCGATTTGGCCAACCGTTCCCATTCTTTTGACAAATGGCTGAACAATCAAATTCAATTTGACTGGGTAAAAGCGGAAGTTGTCAAAGACTCGCCAAGTAAAATTAAAGCCAAAGCAAAAAAAGAAGAACATCTTAATTTTCAGCTGCTGAACCATTTAAGCAAGCCGGAACAAAGTGTTGATATTGTATCGGCTTATTTTGTTCCGGAAAAACACGGCGCGAAACGACTGCAGGATTTAAGCAGCAGTGGCGTGCAGGTTCGGGTCTTGACCAATTCCTATAAGGCCAATGATGTGCCGCTGGTGCATGCGTTTTATCAAAAATACCGGCAGGATTTATTGGAAAATGATGTGCAGCTGTATGAGTTTTTGGCCAATCCAAATGCTGAAAATTTAAATATCAATACAGATGAACTGGCCAGCAAAGCCAAAGTCAGCATAACCGGACTCAGCCGTTCCAGCCTGCATGCAAAACTCATGGCGCTGGATGAAAAACAAGTCTTTATCGGTTCCTTCAATTTTGATCCGCGTTCCGCCTATTTAAATACCGAAATTGGCGTACTGCTGAACAGCCCCTCTTTAGCGCGGGCCGTACACACCACCATGGATGAAAATCTCAGCAAATATGCCTATAAGCTGGTTTTAGGCGCAAATCAGCGCATTAACTGGAAAATTAAACTGGAAAATGGACAGACCCGAACTTACTACAAAGAGCCTAAAATGAAATGGTGGCAGCGCGCCGGTATCAAAATCATCTCATGGTTTCCCGCTGAAGGCTTTATGTAAAATAAAGCGCTGAATTCGCCAAGCGCGTCAATGCTTGGCTAAAGCTTAGTCTGCGGATGAATTGGATAATGCCTTCTTCTGCAACTGAACCAGCCCTTCAGTCATTTTTGACTGCACTTCCTGCGTCAAGCTGTCTACCGTATGCCCTGCAGTCTCAATTGCAGGCAGCGCCATCAGATGCGCAGTTACTTTTGGCATTTCCAGCACATTCTGCACATGCTTGGCAAAAGTAATTTCGCCAATAAACGGCGCTACCATGTCCAGCTCGCCCTGCTGATTCACATAGCAGATCAGGCAGATTTGTACCGGCCGCTGCGCTTCAATAGCCGCGCCCAGCAGGCGTCCATGAACTTTTTTAATCCGTGTGCCGTCCGAGGTGGTCGCTTCAGGAAAAAATAGGACCGGACTGTCCTGCTTTAAAAAGTCAGTTATTTGCTCACGGATTTTGACTGAATCCCCTGAACCGCGCTTAATAAATAAAGTTCCGCCGCCTTTTGCCAGTTTGCCCAGCAAAGGCCATGTTTCAATTTCTGCTTTGGCTAAAAAAAACACCCGCGCGCCTGAGCCCAGCACAGCTACATCCAGCCAAGAAATATGATTACTGACCCATAATGCGGGATGACGGGGAATCTCGCCATGCACTTGCACTTCAATGTTGAAGACTTTGCACAGTTTTCGGCAAAAATACTGCACATAGCGGGTATTTTCTGGATTATTCGGGTTTTTATACAGCTGGTAGTAATACACCAGATAAAAGCCTTCGATGACCGCGCCAATAGATGCAATGACCTTGCGCACATACAGAGAAAAACGGGCAAAACCTTTTAAATTTGAAGATGTCGGTGCAGCGGATTGATTCATACAGTTATCACTAGTCACAAAACGGCTAAATTTTTAATCACAGTTTTTTTAACATACTATACTGAAGCGCATGACTTTGCATTGATCATAAAAACCGAAGCTGACGATTATCATTTCCCATTTTCATCGAATATAAAAATCAATAATAATATTTCTATCGAATATACAGATGAATAAATCCATGAACAATCAGAACAGCAATGAAATGCAGATGCCTTATTGGACCGCTCTAAAGTTCATCGCCGGCTCATCCATTTTATATTGCGGATTGATGGTGCTGTTTGCGCATGCTTTCTACAGCACAATTTAAATGATGCGATACACCGCTCCGGCTGATTTTCGCCTAGAATAGCGTTTTAAGCAGGAGTTTTTGCAGATTGGATCATTTAAAGCAGCACAGCCATGAACGGGTCATCTTAGTCAGTGTTTCAGTACAAATGCTGGAAGATTTAGATGCCGAAGAATTTCATTTGCTGGCGCAATCTGCAGGCGCTGAAATTTTAGAACATATTCATGCACAGCGCATCAAGCCGGATGCCAAGCTGTTTATCGGTTCTGGCAAAGCTGAAGAAATTGCAGCGCTGGCAGAACAGTGCGAAGTAGATTTGGTAATTTTTGACCATGCGCTGACCCCAGCTCAGGCGCGTAATTTAGAAAAAATTATCCATTGCCGTGTGGTTGACCGCACCGAACTGATTCTTGATATTTTTGCCCAGCGCGCGCGCACTTACGAAGGCAAGCTGCAAGTTGAACTGGCGCAGCTGCAACATCTGTCATCCCGGCTAATCCGCAGCCGCGGTGATATGGACAGCCAAAAAGGCGGCATCGGCTTGCGCGGCCCGGGTGAAACTGTGCTGGAAACTGACCGCCGCCTATTGCGGATCCGCATGGGGCAGCTGAACGCTAAAATTGAAAAAGTTAAACAAACCCGTATGCAAGGCCGTTTGGCCCGCCAAAAAGCCGCTGTTCCAACAGTGTCTTTAGTCGGCTATACCAATGCAGGCAAGTCAACGCTATTCAACATGCTTGCAGACAGCAATGTTTACGCCGCCGACCAACTGTTTGCCACGCTTGACCCAACCTTACGCCGCTTAAACTGGGACGGCATCGGCAATTTGGTGCTCGCAGATACCGTCGGCTTTGTCCGCAACTTATCGCATTCACTGGTTGAGTCATTTAAAGCGACGCTGGAAGAAACTGTGGAAGCGACCTTGCTGCTGCATGTAATTGATTCCAGCAGCCCGGATATGCTGGAGCAGATTGAAGCCGTAGAGAAAGTGCTCAAAGAAATTGGCGCCGATGTACCGGTATTGCGGGTATACAATAAAATTGATGTCAGTGGCGAACAGGCCAAAATTATTTATAAAGCCCCGCACCAGCCCGACCGCGTCTATGTTTCTGCCCATACACAGCAAGGCTTAGACCTGCTTAAGCAGGCCGTGCATGAACTGTTGATGGGCAATATTCAAAGTTTTGATCTGAATTTAAAACCGGCATATGGCAAGCTGCGCAACCAGCTGTACGAGTTGAATGTGATTCAATCTGAAAATTATGATGATCAAGGCAACCTGCATCTGCATGTGATTATGGCGCCGCATAAACTGGAACAGCTGATCAAACAAGCGCACTTGCCTATGGCGGAAATTTTAGGTGAACGCGCCAGTCTATTTCAAAAACCGCTTGAAGAATTTGAAATCAAGGACTAAATCGGTTAAAACGTGATTAGTAAAATTTTAATGAAAGATCAAAAATGGACTGGATCAAGCGCGTCGACTGGAAAGCATGGATAGGCACAATCGCCTTAATTATTATCTTCCGTGAAGGTGCCGTCTGGGTCATGAAGCAATTCAGCCATCCGGAACTGGGCAATCTAGCAGGACTCATCAGCCTGCTGATCGTGCTTTCACTTTGGAGAAAATTCAAAAAAATTCCAGCGCGCTTAGTCGATACCAACAACAAAATCATGAAAGAAAGCGCTTTTGCATTTTTACCGATCAGCGCCGGTTCTCTGCTGATGCTGATGCATTTGGGCGATGAAATTCCGATGTTCTTAGTTGTCCTGTTCATCAGCACCCTCATCCCGCTCTGGGTTTACGCAAAAATGTCCAAGAAGTGGCTGTAGGAGAATCAACATGCTTGCAATATTTTCCGGATTCTTCATCACGCTGATCGCCTATCTTGTGGCAAAGCCAATCAATAAAAAATTGCCGCAAATCCCGATCATTGTCATCGGCATGTTTTTTGTGATCGGCATGCTGTATCTGTTCGGCATTCCTTATGAAAGCTATATGGCGCAAGTGAACCCGCTATTCAACAATTTACTGGGTTATGTCACTGTGGCCTTAGCTATTCCCTTAGCGGCAATGCGCTATGATGATTTGCCCTTAAAAGCGGTGGGCGGTATTTTAGTCTTTGCCAGCATCAGCGCTGTGGCTTTACCAATGGGGCTGGCATACCTGCTTCACCTCTCCGATCCGACCATTATGGCCTTCGCAACCAGAGCCGTCACCACCCCTATCGCCATCAATATAGCGACGCTGCTGCATTCGCCGGTGCCTTTGGTCATCTTAATTGTGATCCTGTCCGGTGTGATTGGCGCCGCTTTCTCACCATTAATCCTGCGCCACATCAATGATGAACGGGCATCCGGCTTAGCCTTAGGGCTGGCTGCGCATGCTATTGGCACCGCTCAGGCATGGCAGCGCGGCAGTATTGCAGGACGCTACGCTGCCTTTGGCATGGCGGTGAATGCCGTCTTCACAGCCATTTGGCTGCCGTCATTTATCTTTTTCCTGCAAAAAATGTGACTGAGCAATCATTTTTAAATAATTGTTTTGCATAAAAATTCAGCATATGATCAATGAACGTTTTTCATATTAAAAAAGGATGATTTTGATGGGAAAATTTAAATTGGCCGCGACAGTATTGCTCAGCAGTTTTTCAAGCATGCTTTGGGCCGATGATATTACGGGGCTGTGGAAAAATATTGATGACAAAACAGGCTCTTCAAAAGCTGTATTGGAAATCCGTCAAGAATCAAATGGCAGCTATACGGCTAAAATTATCAAAGTCACGCCGCGCCCAGGCTACACGCCTAAAGAAACCTGTGTGAGCTGCCCTGCGCCTTATACCAATAAGCCGATTCTCGGCTTAGATGTACTGACGGGGTTAAAAGAAACTGGGGAAAACAACTATTCCGGCGGGAAAATCCTTGATCCGCTTTCAGGCAAAATTTACAGCACCAAAGCCAAATTAAGCCCGAACGGCAAGCGTATTACTTTGCGCGGCTATGTCGGTGTTTCGGCATTGGGCCGCAGCCAGACCTGGATACGTCACGATTAACTGTAATCCCGCAGCTGCTTTTTATTCAAATCAGGTTTTAAAAATCTTTTGATAAAATGCAGTTGCGCAACATGTTGATCTTGCATACCATAAAATCAGATTCAGCAATTGAATTGAAGGCGATAAAAGGAAGAATAAAAATGCAGAAAAATATGATATGGGCATCATTCGCAGGCTTACTTTCACTCAGCTCGACGCTTTATGCTCAAGACCTTACGGGAACTTGGCAGCAAATTGATGATAAAACCGGATCCCCTAAAGCACTGATTGAAATACGCAAAGAACCGGCTGGTACATTTACTGGCAAAATCACCAAAATTACCCCGCGCCCCGGCTATACCCCGCGTGAAAAATGCGTGGATTGCCCAGCGCCATATACCAATCAGCCGATTCTCGGTCTGGATGTATTTAAAAACTTGAAATTTGAAGGTGAAAATCTGTACTCAGGCGGTAAAATCCTTGATCCGCTTACAGGTAAAATCTACAATTTGAAAGGCAAGCAGTCAGCCAATGGCAAACGCTTGCTTTTGAGGGGATATATCGGCATTTCAGCTATTGGCCGCACACAAACGTGGATTCGCCAAGATTAAGGCTTTGATGTCATTGCATGTTTATTTTGTGACGAATCATTTAGGAATTTTATGAAGCGTAATTTTAAATTGGGGCTCCTTTTGCTTGGCGCAGTGTTCAGCGGTTCAGTGCTGGCACAGGATTTAACTGGCACATGGCAATCTATAGATGATAAAACAGGTTCACCCAAAGCCATTATTGAAATTCAGAAAGAAAACAATGGCACATATACCGGTAAAATTGTCAAAATTACGCCGCGCCCTGGCTATACACCGCAAAAAACCTGCAATGATTGCCCTGCGCCTTATAAAAACCAGCCTATTTTAGGAATGGAAATTTTAAAAGGCTTAAAGCATGTAGATGGCACCAGCAACTATGAAAAGGGCCGTGTTATCGATCCGCTTGCAGGTAAAGTCTATGATGCAAAAGTCAAATTGAACGCAACAGGCAAACGCCTAACTATGCGCGCTTATATGGGGGTTTCAACCTTAGGCCGCAATCAAACTTGGCTGCGCCTTGATTAATCCTTTTTCAGAAAAAAGCCGCAAAATATTGCGGCTTTTTTATTGCTCATGATGTTATCCCCGCGGCTCTGCTTAAAACACAGGATTGTCCACACGGAAAATTTCTTGATCTTCTAAACGGTAAGCAATCAGCTGATTGCCCCATACACAGCCGCCATCTACATTTTGAATGCGTTCAGAAATGGTTTTGCCTTGCAAAGCCGCCCAATGGCCGAAGAAAATCTGATGGGTTTTCGCCGCCTGCGATTCAAATTCAAACCACGGCAGAAAACCTTCGGGCATGGGTTCATCCAATGCATCTTTAAAGCTGAATTCCATCCGGCCTGCAGCATCGGTTAAACGCATGCGGGTTAAATAATTTGTAATGCACCGCAGACGCTCATTGCCCTGCAAATCATCAGACCAAAGCGCTGGTTTTTTGCCGTACATCTCACTTAAAAAATCATCGAGAACAGCAAAGTCTTCATGGCCAATTACCGCTTCCACTTCTTGGGCTAGCGCTCCAGCCTGCTCGGCCGTCCAATTGCATGGAATGCCCGCATGGGTCAGCACCGTTTGTGCATTAGGAAAAAGGCACAGCGGCTGTTTGCGCAGCCAATCAATCAGGTCGTCACTTTCCAATGCATGAATGACATCAGCAGTATTATCCTGCTCTTTCAGCTCTTTAATGCCGCGGGCAACCGCCAGTAAATTCAGATCATGATTGCCCAGCACGGTAGCCGCGGCATTGCGGTCTACCAGCTTTTTGATAAAGCGCAGTGCGCCAATCGAGTTTTCACCGCGCGCGACTAAATCACCGGCAAACCAGATAAAATCCTGATCTGCATCAAACTGAATGTGTTTCAGCAGCAGTTTCAAAGCTTCAAAACAGCCCTGCACATCACCAATAACATAGTTATATCGGATATTTTCGCGCGCCATGTTATGCATCCACCATTTGATCGGCTAAAGCGACGAACTGAGCAAGGCTTAACGTTTCTGGGCGCGCCATCGGGTCTACCCCAGCATTTTCAAAACCTTCGTCAGCCAGCATGCCTTTTAAGCTGTTGCGCAGCGTTTTGCGGCGCTGTGTAAAGACATGTGAAACCAAACGCGCCAGCGCTTTTTCATTTTTAGCAATAATCGGTTTAACCGCATAAGGCTCTAAACGGAATACCGCCGATGTCACTTTTGGCGGCGGGTTAAATGAGCCTGGCGGCACTTCAAACAGGAAGGTCGGTTTACAGTAATATTGAATCATGACCGACAAACGGCCATATTCTTTAGTATTCGGAGATGCTGTAATACGGTCCACCACCTCTTTTTGCAGCATAAAGTGCATGTCTTTGACTTTAGCGCCAAATTCCAAAAGATGGAAAAGCAAAGGTGTGGAAATATTATAAGGCAAGTTGCCAACTACACGCAGCGGGCGGTCTTCGTGAAACAATGACATAAAATCAAATTTCAAGGCATCCGCTTCAATAATGGTTAAGCGTTCAGGATGCGGCACCCGGCCCGGCAGGCCAGCCGCCAAATCACGGTCCAGCTCGACTACCGTCAAAGCATCGCATTCACCAATTAAAGGCGATGTTAAAGCCGCCAAGCCAGGGCCAATTTCAACCACGTTGTCGCCTGGGCGCGGATTTACAGAACGGACAATTTTGGCAATTACACGTTGGTCATGCAAAAAGTTTTGACCAAAACGCTTACGCGTGTGATGCCCTTCATCTTTTGGGTTTAAGGCATTAATTTGATACATAAAAGAATTCCAACGTGAAACTGAATGAGTGAATCAATGGCGCGCAAGGACAAGCGCTAAATCGACAGCGACATGCAAGCTTGAACTTTTTGCCAGTCCAGTGCCGGCAAGGGAGAGTGCTGTGCCATGATCAACAGAGGTACGGATAAACGGCAAGCCAAGCGTAATATTGATGGCTTCACCAAATCCTTGAGATTTTAACACAGGTAAACCCTGATCGTGATACATCGCCAAAACCGCATCGGCATCTTTTAAGTTTTCTGGAGTAAATAAGGTATCAGCAGGCAGGCTCAAGCTCATCTTCACCCCTTTTGCGCGGTAGCTTTCCAGCACAGGATTAATCACCTCAATTTCTTCCATGCCCAAATAGCCATCTTCCCCTGCATGCGGATTCAGGCCGCAAACCAAAATACGCGGCTGCTCAATTTTAAACTTGGTTTTCAGATCATGAATTAAAATATCAATAACTTGATGCAGGCGCTCTGCCGTAATAGCGTCCGGAACTTCACGCAAGGGCAAATGTGTTGTTGCCAGCGCAACACGCAGCGTTTTGGTTGCCAGCATCATCACCACACGCGGCACACCGGCAAACTCTTGGTAATATTCAGTGTGGCCGCTGAAATGAATCCCGGCCTCATTGATAATGGACTTCTGAACCGGCGCTGTCGCAACACCGGCACTCCGTCCTGTCATGGCGTACTCTGCCGAACGGCGGAGCTGCTCTAACACATAGGCCGCATTGTTGACATCCAACTGTCCCAAAACAACATCAGCAGCCAAAGGCACATGCTCGACATACAGCTGCCCTTTAGCGCATGAGGCCTGCTGTCCGGTATACTCAACCAGCTCAATCGGCTGTCCTAAAATTTCAGCCCGCTTCTGCAGCATCTGCTTATCAATCAGCACCACAACCGGGCGCTCATCAATACGGTCGGCTAAACTCAGGCAAATATCCGGACCAATACCCGCCGGTTCACCGCTGGTAATATATAAAGGAAGCATGGCTGACCTTGAAGGATTAATTTCAGTGTGATTATTTTACTGAATCTATAAAATAATTACCGTTGATTTTTATATTTTTAATCTTGTGAGAACAGAACCCGCATGCCACAAAACTAGGCAATCAAAACCGGCAGAACGATTATGAATGCAGCAGAGAATTAAAGCTCATCGAAAGATCAACGGTGAAAATTAAAATAAATGCCAGCGCCCATGACATAGCCGCTAAAACATAAAGAGGTTCCAAATAGCTGAATTTGACTGGACAAGCAGGCATACCAAGGAATATTCCTGCGGTTAGACTTTAATAATAGAAGTAAAAAAACTCAAAAAACCGCCTAGCTGCATTTTTTGAGTACGCGCCATTTTTTTTTAATTTCAGCAAGATCTGGTGAATTTAAATGACGAATATTCGTAAATGAAAGAAGATCGAGATTTCTATAAAAAACACTAGTCAAATATTAGACAGCGCCTTATAATACAGCGCTTGAAATTTAATATTTTCATTTGTGATTCTTCACGTTTTCGTTTAGAATCGCGTCTCCTTTTGTTTGGACAGATTCCATAGTCCAAACCAACTATAATAGGTAGTGGTTTAATGAAAACTCTCAGCGCTAAGCCAGCTGAAGTTCAACACGACTGGTACGTTGTTGATGCTTCTGGCAAAACTTTAGGTCGCCTTGCGACTGAAATCGCTCGTCGTTTACGCGGTAAGCACAAGACTTCTTATACTCCTCACGTTGACACTGGCGATTACATCGTTGTTATTAACGCTGAAGAAATTACTGTGACTGGTAAAAAAGCTCACGATAAGAAATACTATCGCCACACTGGTTTCCCTGGTGGTATCCGTGAGACTAACTTTGAAAAGTTAATCGCTCACAAACCAGAAGCAGTTTTAGAAAAAGCTGTTAAAGGTATGTTACCTAAAGGTCCTCTTGGTTATGCAATGATCAAGAAAATGAAAGTGTATGCAGGTACAGAGCATCCACACGCTGCTCAACAGCCACAAGTTTTGGACATCTAAGGGATAACAGCACATGGCTACTAATTATGGTACAGGTCGCCGTAAGACCGCAACTGCACGTGTTTTCTTGTCAGCTGGTACAGGCAAACTCGTAATCAACAACCGTACACTTGAACAATATTTCGGTCGTGAAACTGCTCGTATGGTTGTAAATCAACCTTTAGAGCTTTTAGAAGCTACTGAAAAATATGACCTTTACATCACTGTTGCTGGTGGTGGTATCGGCGGTCAAGCTGGCGCTATCCGTCACGGTATTACTCGTGCGTTGATCGCTTCTGACGAAACTTTAAAACCTGCTCTTCGTCAAGCTGGTTTCGTTACTCGTGATGCTCGTGAAGTTGAACGTAAGAAACTTGGTTTACGTAAAGCTCGTAAACGTCCTCAATTCTCTAAACGTTAATCCGTTTACCGAATCGGACAAAAAGCCTTGGTTTATCCAAGGCTTTTTTATGCCTGGCCGTTTTATTTTAGCCAAACGCTTTCAATTCAATCTGCTATATAAAAATATAAAAACCTATCAGCCAGCATGAATTGCGGTATACAGCATCACTCTAAAAATGTCCGCGGTAATTTTGCAAAATCACATCCCTCTCAATGTAAAAATACCTGTGATAATCCAAAAATAGCACTCCGAATAGCGCAATCAGCATTCACTATGACAAAAATCAGCCATTTTTCGAATTTCCCAAACGGATCCGTGATTTTATCCTCTAATTTTAGTATCCTATCTTATTCTAAAGACGTTGTTCAGGATTTATGTCAGTCGAACCCGCACCTCCTCAAGGAATCACGCTGTATAGCCATGCAGATGATTTTCGGTCGCATTGGATCCGTTATGTACTTGCAGAAAAGCAAATCAAATACACTTTGATTTTGACCGATGAAGACGACGAAGACTTAGCCAGCTTAAATCCATACAACCAGCTTCCGATGCTGGTAGAAAATGATTTGAAACTGTTTAAAACCAGCATTATTTCAGAATATGTCGATGACCGTTACCGGCAAAATAAACTGTATGCCGATGCGCCGGCCCCAAGGGCAGAACAGCGTCAATATATTTGGCGGTTTGAACAGGATTGGCTGGAACTTGCAGATATTATGCTGCGCGATTCAGATACCCTGAATAAAGCTGCGCAAAAAAAAGCCCAAATAAAACTGCAGGACACACTGGTTTCATTAACGCCGCTGTTCCAGCATTTTCCATTTTTCATGTCAGAGCATTTCAGTATTTTAGACTGTATGCTGGCACCGGTTTTTCTTAGGTTGCCGTCGATGGGCATTCATTTGCCGCCGCAGCATTGCCGTCCTATACACTTATATTGTCAACGTATTTTTAACCGTCCTGCTTTTGTAAAATCCATGACATTGCAGGAAAAAAACCGCTACAGTGCGTTATTGTCGAATTAATTGAGTTTTTTATGTCTGAACAAGAATTAAATCTTAGCCCAACACGCCCCTACATGGCCCGCGCGATATATGAATGGATTTGTGATAACCAGCTCACTCCTTATCTCTTAGTTGACGCCACACAGCCGAATACAATGGTTCCTGAGCAGTTCATTCAGGATGGGCAAATCACATTGAATATTGTGCCGCATGCTGTGCACGGCCTAAACATGAGCAATGACGCGATTACATTCTCCGCACGCTTTGGCGGTGTTTCACGTGATTTATACGTGCCTTTTTCAGCAGTGCTTGGGCTGTATGCGCGCGAGAACGGCCAAGGCTTATTCTTCGATCCAGATGAATATCAGCATATCCAAAACACCGAAGATGCTTTAAAATCAGACACTGAACAAAAAAATGAACAGCCGAAGAAAAAACCGAGCTTAAGGCTATTAGATTAATAAATATGGAGCAGCAGCATGGCTTTTGACTTAGTACAGTACTTTGCAGAACAAATAGAAACTCAAAAGCCTGAGCTTCTTCCTCAGCACTCCACAGAAGATAAACGCCGCCATATTTCAGAAATCAATGCATTAACACTGGGTGAACTGATCAGCCAATGGCGCTCAAATGATAAGAAAGTCTATCAGGAAATTACCTCACCGGATGAACTCTATATCCAAGAAGTTGCAAGGCATCTAACCACCTCTAAAGAAAACTTGTCCAGCCTTGCTCGGCCTGAATTGGAAGCCGTCACTGCGGAAATTTTTCGCTTGCAGCTGACAGAATTAAAACAGCTGCATGATACCGGCAATCACTCGCTGCAGAGCATCAATGAGTTGCTCATTGGTCAAATAGAACATTTATCAGGCCAAGCGAATGATTGGGTTTGGTCAACAAATAAACTTTCGGAATTAAAAGGCTCCAAAACCATCCCTCAAGATGAGCTATCATTAGAAGAATCAATGAAGGAGTTTAATCAAATGGTAAGCCAACATACACATCAAGAACAGGAAGATGCAGCTCCAGCTATTCCAGTATGGTCAAAAATAGTTGAACCTGTTATTGCTCTAGCTATTTTATGGGTACTTGCCTCTGCCGCCTGCAATATATTTGCTTAACATAGCGAAGCAATAAAAAAGAACCAGCCAATCTGGTTCTTTTTTTATTGGTAAATTCGGCAAATTACAGCGTATTAACGCACTTAAATCCATTTACTTTTCACATATTCTTTTTAAGAATTATTATTCCAGCAATAAGACTAATTTAAGGTCTAAACTTTTTTATAGAATCAGCAGAACATCTCGCGCATTTGCTGGCTTGGATAATTTCAGAAGAACTCACCATTGATGATGCCCTGACTAAACCGTTCTATCATCCAACCTTAGAAGAAGGCCTTCGCACTGCCCTTAAGCATGCACGCAGACAGCTGAATCCTATTTAAGCATTGAATTAAGCCTTTATTTGTTTCTATTTCCTTCGTGATTGGGAGTATTCCTTCTTTTATTTTCCCTTTTCCTGCACATAAAA